>NZ_DAIRVN010000150.1:0-1799 GCF_036802785.1 Pararhodobacter sp. | reverse complement strand
TGCCCCCCACGGCGCGTTCCGCGCCTCCCCCCGGGATATTTGTGAACAGATGAAGCAGAAAGCACCGCGCCCCTTTCACCTGTTCTATAAATATCCTGGGGGTGAATGGGCCGCAGGCCCAGAGGGGGCAAAGCCCCCTGACTTCTGAAGAATAGAATCGGGGGCAAAGCCCCCTGATCTTTTACTTGAAAGGAGAGGGGGCAAAGCCCCCTCAAGGGCGCGTGCGCGCTTCTGCCGTCGCCGGGATGCTCAGGGCGCGCGGAAATGTTTTGAAAGTTTCAGGCCCTGCCCCTGATAATTCGAGGCGATGCCGGCGCCATAGAGTGTCTCAGGTCGCTCACGCATGCGTTCATACACCAGCCGCCCGACAATCTGGCCATGTTCCAGCGCGAAGGGTGCCTCGTGGCAGCGCACTTCCAGCACGCCTCGCGCGCCGGTGCCTCCTGCCGCGTGATGCCCGAAGCCGGGATCGAAGAAGCCCGCGTAATGCACCCGGAACTCGCCGACCATCGCCAGATAGGGGGCCATTTCGGCGGCATAATCGGGGGGGATATGCACGGCCTCGCGGCTGACGAGGATGTAGAACGCGCCCGGGTCGAGGATCAGCTGCCCCTGTTCGCTGCGCAGCTCTTCCCAGAAATCGGACGGTGCATAGGCCCCGATCCGTGCAAGGTCGATCACCCCGGTATGCGGTTTGGCGCGGTAGCCGACCAGCCCGCCCGGCGCCGGGCGCAGATCGACGGAAAAACCCAGCCCCTCGGAAATATGTGCCTCACCGCTGACCAGCACCTCGCGCGCATGGAGTGCTTTGAGGGCGCGGTCATCAAGCACTGACTGGCCGATGCGGAAGCGGATCTGGTTCAGCCGCATTCCGGGCCGCACCAGCACCGAAAACGAGCGCGGACAGATCTCGGCGTAAAGCGGCCCGGTGTAGCCCGGCGCGACGCGGTCGAATTCGACGCCCTCATCGGTGATCACCCGGGTCAGCAGGTCCAGCCGCCCGGTGGAGCTTTTGGCATTCGCCACCGCCTGAACATCGGCGGGCAGCGCAAGATGTTCCATCAGCGGGATCAGATAGACGCAGCCCTTTTCCAGCACCACACCGCCGTCGATATCCATCTGATGCATCTCGAACTCGGCCAGCCGTGAGGCCACGCTGCGGCCCTTCCCGGCGAGAAACGACGCCCGCATCCGCCAGGCGCGATGGCCCAGGCGCAGATCGAGGCTGGCGGGCTGAAGCTGGTCCTCCAGCACCCCGCCCTCGGCCATGATCGCGCCACGGGTGATCATGGCGCGCAGGTCCTGCATCGGCAGGACGCCCATTTTCGGCGGATTATCAGCGTGTTGCGGCATGGCCTTGCGCCCCCTCAATGCAAAAGCCAACGGCCCGTGGCAGGGGTGCTGCCACGGGCCGATGTAAATGGTCGGGCTGGCGAGATTCGAACTCACGACCTTCCGTCCCCCAGACGGACGCGCTAACCAGACTGCGCCACAGCCCGACGAGGCGCTTTTGACAAGTTTTCGCGGCGGGGGCAAGCGGCAAATTGCTGGGGCGGACGGGAATTTTCGCCGCGCGCGGCACCTGCTTGGCCTGCGTTACCAGCGCCCGGCGCCCGAGGCGTCAGACATGCGGTCAAGCAGCGTATCAATGCGCCGGGCGAGCAGCGTGACCTCGTCAAGATCATCGTCAAGTGCGCCGCGCGGCAGGTTGCGCAGGGCCCGGGCAAGGCGGCGCGCGGCTTCGGCCTGATCGGAGGTCTGACTGGTATCGGTGTCGGGGCCGGGCGGCGGGCTGAAAG
>NZ_DAIRVN010000149.1:0-1958 GCF_036802785.1 Pararhodobacter sp. | reverse complement strand
AATTGGCGCAGCCAAGAGGGGGGCAACGCCCCCCTGCCACGCCCCCGCCCTGCGCACCTTCAGAATGGCAGAACCAGCGGCACCAGCCCTACGCAGGCCAGGAGCGCGATCAGCGTGAACGGCCCGCCGATCCGCAGGAAATCGCTGAAGCGATAGTTGCCCGGCCCCACCACCAGCGTGTTCACCGGCGACGAGACCGGGGTCATGAACGCTGCCGAGGCTGCCAGCGCCACCGTCATGGCAAAGGGATAGGGCGATGCCCCCAGCGCCGCCGCGACGGCCAGCGCCACGGGGGCCATCAGCACGGCGGTGGCGGTGTTCGAGATGAACAGGCTCAGCGCCGCCGTTGCCGCAAAGATCACCGCCAGCACCATCCGTGGCGAGGCCCCCTCCAGCACCCCCAGCAACGCCTGCGCCGCAATCTCCACCCCGCCGGTGCGTTGCAGCGCCAGTGAAAAGGGCATCATGCCGACAATCAGGATCAGGCTTTGCCAATGGATTGACCGATAGGCCCCGGCCATGTCGATGCAGCGGAAAAGGCCCAGCAGCAGGCAGCCGAACAGCGCCGCCTGCACATTGGGCACCACCCCCCAGACCATCAGCACGATGACCAGCGCCAGCACCGCCACCGCCAATGGCGCGCGGTGGCGGGCGGGCACGGCTTCGTCCGATTCGGCGGGCAGATCCAGCAGCACCAGATCGCGCCGCTCCTCCGCCAGCTTGCGGATCGCCCGCCAGGGGCCCACGGTCAGCAGCGTATCGCCCGCGCGCAGGGGCTCGTCCACCACGCCGCCGGGCACCGCTTTCGTGCCGTGTTTCAGGCCGATCACCGACAGATCATGGCTGGTGCGGAAGCGCGCCCCGGTCACCGTCTGGCCGATCAGCCGCGAGGTGGGCGGCACGATGATCTGCGCCATGCCGATTTCCTGCGCAGTGTCGGTGAACCACTGGCCTGAAACCGGCAGCGCGATCAGCTCATTGGCCTGCGCGAAGGCCTCCAGGTCAAAGCCCCCGGCGTCCGCACCCGTATCCGCCGCGGAGCGCTGATCCAGCAGCAGGATATCGCCTGCCGCCAGTATCGTTCCCGCCCTTGGCTGGATCAGCCTGCGCCGGAACCCCGTGCCGCGCTCAACGGCGATGATGTTGACGCCCGCGCTGGCGCGCAGGTCCAGCGTGTCCAGCCGCTTGCCCGCCAGCGCCGATCCGGGGCGCAGCCGCAGGCGGTGCTCGCGCCCGGCCAGCGCATATTCGTCAACCCAGTTGGCCAGCGCCGCCCGCTCAGGCAGGGCGGGCGCCGGGCCGGGTGCCAGAAACCGGCGCGCCAGCAGCATATAGAGGGCCGCCAGCACCAGAACCGGCACGCCAAAGGGGGTGAAGGCGAAAAAGCTGAAACCCTCATGGCCCTGCCGTATCAGTTCGGAATGGACGACCAGATTGGGCGCGGTGGCGACCAGCGTCATCATCCCGCTGATCAGCGCGGCCATCGACAGCGGCATCATCAGGCGGCCCGCCGGGATGCGTGCATTGCGCGCGATGCGCAGCACGATGGGGATGAAGATGGCCACCACCCCGGTCGATGACATGAACGAGCCCACCCCGGCCACGATCACCATCAGCAGAACGATCAGCTTCGCTTCGCTGGCACCGGCGCGCGCGGTCAGCCAGTCCCCCAGCCGCTGCGTGACCCCGGTGCGCACCAGCGCCTCGCCGATGATGAACAGCGCCGCGATCAGCACGATATTGGGGTCTGACAGCCCCACCAGCGCCTCGGACATGCTGATGACCCCGGTCATCGGCAGCGCAACCATCATCATCACCGCGACCACATCCATGCGCGGGCGGTTGAGCGCGAACATCACCACCGCCGCGCCCAGAAGGGCCAGTACCATGGCAAGAGGTGACATGGCGGGTCAGCCCCCGCGCCGGGTTGCGGGGCGGGGGTTCGGGGGGCGCGTCAC
>NZ_DAIRVN010000148.1:0-2014 GCF_036802785.1 Pararhodobacter sp. | reverse complement strand
CCCGGCGCGCCTGAAGGCGGCCCTGACGGCATTGTTCACGGGACTGATGAGGGTGATCTGATTGACGCGGGTTACATTGATGCGCAGGGCGATCAGGTTGACAACGCCGATCAGGTCTGGCCGGACCGTGGCCCGCTCGATGACATCATTCTGGCCGGTGCCGGGGATGACACGATCTTTGCGGGCGATGGCGATGATCTTGTGCTGGCCGGTCGTGGCGATGACCTTGTGCATGGCGGCGCGGGCAATGACACGCTGTTTGGCGGCGAAGGCAACGACACGCTGCTGGGCGAGGAAGGCGATGACAAGCTGATCGGCGAGCAGGGCGATGACCTGCTGATCGGCGGTGAGGGCAACAACCTGATGTACGGCGACAGCTTCGGTGTCGATGCCGGCGGTCTGAGCCCGGATGACGCGCCCGAGGAAGGCTTTGGCAACGACACGCTGGTCGGCGGTCAGGGCAATGATTCGATGTATGGCGGTGGCGGCGACGATATTTTCGTCATCTCCGACGATTTCGGCAACCACCTGATCGTGGGCGGTGAGACCGGCGAGGTGGATGGCGACAAGATCGACGCGCGCGGCATGGATCAGCGGGTCGAGGTTATCTATACCGGCGACGAACAGGGCACCATCACCCGGGACGGCGCCGAGATCAACTTCTCCGAGATCGAGCGCACCTATCTGGGTACGGGCAATGACCGGGTGGAGGTTCTGACCTCGACCACGGGGCGCGTGCATGGCGGCGACGGGTTCGACACGCTGGTGCTGCCGGACCCGGAACCGGGCGAGGAGGGGCCGCAGGTGACGGTCACCAACCGCACCGAGAACGGCGACGGCACGGTTTCGCAGGACGGCTATGTGACCTTCCCGGATGGCTCGCGGCTGGATTTCGAGAGCTTCGAGGAGATCATCTGCTTCACGCCGGGCACGCTGATCGACACGGCGCGCGGCTGCGTTGCCGTTGAGGCGCTGGTGCCGGGCGACCGGGTTCTGACCCGCGACAACGGCTATCAGCCGCTGGCCTGGACCGGGCGCAAGGATCTGGACGCGGCGATGGTCGCGGCGCATCCGGGGCTGGCCCCGGTGCGGATCACGGCGGGTGCTTTGGGGGCAGGGTTGCCGGCGCGCGACCTGATGGTCTCGCCGCGCCACCGGATGCTGGTGACGGGCCCGCGCGCGGCGCTGATGTTCGGCGAACGCGAGGTTCTGGTGGCGGCGATCGATCTGGTCGGCCTGCCGGGCATCAGCCAGGAAGCGGCGGCGGGGCCGGTCAGCTACATCCATGTGATGTGCCCGGGCCATGAGATCCTGCGCGCCGAGGGCAGCTGGACGGAAAGCTTCCAGCCGGGCGCGGCTGTGCTTCAGGGGCTGTCCGAGGGCACGCGGGCCGAGCTTCTGGCGCTGTTCCCCGAACTGGGCACGGCCAACGGCCAGCGCGGCTTCACCGCCGCCCGCCCGGCACTGAGCCCCGCCGAGGCCCGCGCCCTCTTCGCCGCCTGAGCCGCGCACCAACCAAAAGATCCGCCGCCTGTCCCCGCCCGGGGCAGGCGGCGTTTCGTTGGGATCAGGGGCAAGTCCTGTCAGGGGTCGGTTGCAACAGCGGCCAGACACAGCAGCAGCAAGTCCCATCAGCGGCCCAGACACAGCAGCGGCCCAGACACAGCAGCGGCCGGTTACTTCAGCGCAAATCCCATCAGGGGCACGTCCCATCAGGGACCCGGCGCACCAAGGGCCAGACGCACAGGACAGCGTCCCACACTTGCCCCTCAGACGCCCCGCCTGTGCCGCCCACCTGACGCCCCGCCTGTGCCGCCCACCTGAAAGCCACCGAACCGGGCCTTGCCCCTCCGGCCCGCGCCCGATCCCCCGACCGCGCATATGGCCTCCGCAGCCAGTCCCTCTACCAGCCAGACCCTCTGCCCGGAGTCCCCCGGCACACCGCAACCCCCCCCGCGTGGACGGGGGAAAACCAGGGCCCCCCCCCGCCGGCGCCGGGGCAGAAGTAGACCGG
>NZ_DAIRVN010000147.1:0-2171 GCF_036802785.1 Pararhodobacter sp. | reverse complement strand
CCTGAAGCGCCCCGCCCCCCGATGCCCAAGGCCGATGCGCCAAGGGCGGACGCGCCGAAGACTGAGACTGCGAAAACCGAAGCTGCGAAAGCTGGCGCGGCGGCGATGCCCCCGCAAGCGCCCGCACGGCCCGACCAAGCACGGCCCGAAGCAGCACGGCAGGCACCTGCAACACCACCTTCCGCGCCCCCAAAACCCGCCTCCGCCACCCTTCCCGCCAGCACCGCCAAGGCCGCGACCCCGCCTGCCGGGAATGCAAAGGCGGCAGCGCCGACCGGCCCGGCAAGGGCGGTCAACGGCCGGGCACCCGAGGGGAGGCCGGCTGACAACACGCCCGCCCAGGGCGCAGCAAGCAACCGCCCCAACGCCGAAAAGGCCGCGCAGGTGGCTTTTGCCTCGCGCCGCAGCCCCGCCGCACCGACACCCACACGGCCCGCTGGCCCCGGCCCGGCGCTGGTTTCATCCCCCCCCGGCGCGCGGGCTGACAAGCCCAACCCGGGCGGGCGCATCGCGGTCTTGCCCGCAGGGAGCGAAAAAGAACGCCCCGGAACCATGACCCGCCTGTATCGCCGTGGTCGGCGCGCCACAAAGGGGGCGCTGGTCAGCATCGGCCTGATGAAGGCTGACGAAAACCGGGGGCGCCGCAGGCGCAAGGCCGCGGCCGCCGCGCAGGCGCAGCCGCTGGTCGCCGCCTCGCGCCCGCCCGCAGATGAGCGCGAAAAGGCTACCGAGGCTCAGGCACTGACCATTTTCGGCGCCCGCAACATGCAGAGCAGCGAGAGCAGCTTTGCCCGTCGTGGGCTGATGCTGACCGGCGGGCTGATTCTGCTGTTGGTCGCCGTGGCGATCTGGGCGGTCTTTTTCACCAGCGGCACCGTGAATGACACTGCGCGCGATGCCGATCTCGCGCAGACCCCGCAACAAGCGATCACCGCCCTTCCGCAGATCGAACCGCGCGCCGACGAACCCGGAGTGACACCGCCCTCAGAGATCATCGCGCCCGCCCCCGTCGCGCCATCGACCGAGGAAGAAGACGCGACTGCGGCACTCCCCGCGCCCGAGGACGCCACACCTGCGCCCGAGCCCGCGCCCGAACAGACGACTGAGCAGACCACCGACCCCGATGTCATGCTGGAAGAACTGGTGCAGGACGCGTTGACGCAGGCGCTGCCCGCCGATCTTCTGGGCGATACCGGCGACGGTGCCGGGTCACCTGCCCCGCTGGCAGAGCCCGGGGCACCCGCAGGGCCGGGGACGACGGGCACCACGGAAGAAGCTCCTTTTGAGGGGGGTGACAGCCCGCAGATCGCGCCGGAAGGCGAAGCTGTGCCAGACCAGAGGCTGGCTCTGCCGCCGGTTCTGGAACGGCCCGAACTGGCCGAGGTTCTGCCTGTCAGCCCGCCCGCGCCCCCGCCTTTCGGCACCGAATTCGCGCTGGGTGAGGATGGGCTGGTCGAAGCGACGCCCGAGGGCGCGCTGACCCCGACAGGGGTGATGGTCTATGCCCGCCCGCCTGCCGCTGTGCCGCCCGCCCGCCCGGCAGGCCTGGCGCCACCACCGGCAGCGGAGGAGCCCGAAGCGCAGGTCGCTCCGCTCAACGACAGTGGCGCGGCCGCCGTCGAGGCCGCTGTTCAGGCGGCCCTTGAGGACGCCGCCGAGCCTCTTGCCGAAGCCGCCGCCGAAGCCGCCTCTGACACAGGCGCCCCCGATGCCGGCGCCGTGGTGGGGGATGATACGCCGCGCGCCGATCCGGCGCTGGCGGGCATACGCCCGCAGCCGCGCAGCCCGAATGTCGCGGCACAGGCGCAGGACGCGGCCACGCCGGAAACCACCACCGACCCTGCACCCGCTCCGACCCCCGACCCTGCGTCGGAGGCCGTCGATACCGATGATGACAACGCTGCCCTTGCCCCTCCGCCCGGAGGGGTTTCGCTTGAAGGGTTGCGCCCGCAGCGGCGCCCCACCGATCTGGTTCCGCCCGAGGAAACCGCCGCCGCAGAAGAGGTCGCGCCTGAAACGGACGACAGCGCGCGCGAGGCCGTCGCGGTGTCACTGCGCCCCACGGCCCGCCCCAACGACATGAGCGCCCGTGTGCAGGCCGCGCTGGCTGCCGCGCGCACCCCCGCCGCTGCCCCGGCCGCCCGCGCGGCCTGCACACGGGCGCTCATGTC
>NZ_DAIRVN010000146.1:0-2249 GCF_036802785.1 Pararhodobacter sp. | reverse complement strand
TGTCGGTTGCGGTCATGATGTGCTTCCTTTCCTGCCGGGCCTTCAGCCCTGCACCGCGTTGCCGACAACCCGCTGATCGCCCTGCAGGCCGATCGGAAGGCTGTCGATATAGGCGTTGGGCTGGCGGCCATCGAAGGGCAGACCGTCGATGGCGTCGGTGCTGACAGGGCGGTAGCCGTCACTGTCGAACAGGAAGGCATCCGCCGGGACGAGGCCGTCATCGACCAGCGATTGCGCCGCCTCAAGGAACAGATCGGCGCGGAACACGCTTTGCGCGATGTCCTGATACCAGCCATCCTCCTGCGCGGTGTCGATCTGGCCCCAGCGGCGCATCTGCGTCAGATACCAGACAGCATCCGAGGTGAAGGGATGGTTGGCGTTGTAGCGGAAGAAGACGTTGAAATCAGGCACCGGGCGGATATCGCCGCGCTCATATTCAAAGGTGCCGGTCATCGAATTGGCCAGCACCGCCGGGTCTGCGCCGACATAATTGGGGCGGCTGATGATCTCGACGGCCTCGGCGCGGTTGGCGTTGTCGTTCTCATCCAGCCAGAGCGCGGCACGGATCAGCGCGCGGGTCAGAGCGCGCACGGTGTTGGGGTTCTGCTCAACGAAATCGGCGCGCAGGCCCAGCACCTTTTCGGCGCGCATCGGGAAAATATCAAGATCGGTGATCACCGGCACACCGATGCCCATGGCAACCGCCTGCTGGTTCCACGGCTCACCCACCGAATAGCCCGCGATGGTGCCTGCCTCCAGCGTGGCGGGCATCTGCGGGGGCGGGGTGACGGACAGCAACACCTCGGCGCCGATCTGGCCACTGGTGTTGTCGGGGCTGTAGAAACCCGGATGGATACCGCCTGCCGCCAGCCAGTAGCGGAGTTCGAAATTATGGGTCGAGACGGGGAAAACCATGCCCATGTTGAACACCCGGCCCTGATTGGCGAAGGCCTCAAGCGCCGGGCGCAGGGCCTCGGCACTGATGGGATGCACGGGGCCGTTGTCATCGGTTGCCAGCGCCGGGCGCATCAGTTCCCAGACCTCGTTGGAAACGGTGGTGGCGTTGCCGTTCAGGTCCATCACAAAGGGCGTGACGATATGCGCCTCGGTGCCGAAACCGATGGTCGCGGCAAGGGGCTGGCCTGCCAGCATATGCGCGCCGTGCAGGTTGCCGTCGATCACCCCGTCCAGCAGCACCTTCCAGTTGGCCTGTGCCTCAAGCGTGACGAACAGGCCCTCATCCTCGAAATAGCCACGCTCATAGGCGATGGCGAGCGGGGCCATATCGGTGAGCTTGATGAAGCCCAGCGTCAGTTCCTCGATCTCGGGGAAGGTATCGGCATGCAGGGGGGTGGTGCCAAGGCTGGCAATTACGGTGGCGGTGGCGAGAAGCTTGCGGATCATGGCTGTGTCCTCTGGCTGCGCCTGCGGAGGCGCCAAAACGAAAAAAGCCGCCGACCAGTGGCGCGGAATGCGCGACATGGTCAGGCGGCTGTGCCCGGAGGGGTTCGCCCTTGAACCCCGTTTTAACGAAGCGACATCTTTGCCGTTTCGATTGCCCTGAGGGTGGCCGATCAGGGCGCGCCGATCAACCTGTGCCTGCGCAGCAAGGCGCATTTCGCAGGCGCAGCATCAGAATGCCCAAGTTTTCAGCGGAAATCCGGCGCAGGGTCAAAAATCTGCCCGTCAAAGAAAGCATCGGGCGCCAGAATCATCGTGCCGCGCTCGGATGCAACGGCGGTCGGATGGCGCAGGCTGCCCTCCAGCTTTTCCGATGCGCCGGGCAGGTCGGCCCCGGCGCTGCGCAGGTTCTGGCGGTAAAGATCAGTGCGGCACACGGCCTTCGCCTGCCGGATGCTGGCCGCCACATCCAGCCCGTGCCGCTGCGCCAGTTGCGCCGCAAACCACGCCGCCTGCGAACGCCAGGGAAAGCTGGCGGCACCGTCAAAGAAGCGGATCATATCGGGCACCTGACGCAGCTCTCCGCGCGGCGAGATGACCATTTCACCGCGCAGGGCCCGGTCCAGCAGCTCTACCGGCGCGTTGACATATTCCGGCCGCGCAAGGATTTCAGACGCGGTCATGCGGTTTTCCGGCACACTGAGCCAGCGCGCGGCGCGCCACACCGCCCGCATCAGCCGGGCGGTCAGGGCCGGGTTGTCTGTCACCCAGTCATGGCGGGCGGCCAGCACCTTTTCCGGCGCGACAGCCCAGATGGCGCGGCTGGGCAGCAATAGCGCGCCCGCCAT
>NZ_DAIRVN010000145.1:0-2262 GCF_036802785.1 Pararhodobacter sp. | reverse complement strand
CGGCGCTGGCCACGCGGCCGCTGTGGCAGGCGGTGGCGCTGTGGCAGGGCGAGGCGCTGTGGCACGCGCTGCCGGGTATTGCTGGTCAGGAGGTTTCTGATGACCCCCGCGCCCAGACCGCCAGCCGGGCGATCGCGCTCTGGCGCAGTTTGGGGGCAAGGGGGGAGGCGGGCGGTTCGCAAAGCACCTGAGCGTGTTCAAGCGCCGCGCCCAGCCACGGCGCACAGGGCGCCAGCGTCGCTTCCGGCCCGGCGCGCATGTCAACCGATGCCGCCCTGACCAGCCGCGCATCAAGGCGCGCCAGCACAAGCCTGCTGGCATGGCCGAGCGCTTGCTGCGCATCGGCGGGCAGGGCGGCCATCAGACCGGCCAGCGGGTGAAAGACCGCCCCCAGCAGGGCCGCGCGCATCACGGGGTCGTGGAAATGGCGCGCGCGTTCAAACAGATGCAGGGCCTGCGCGGCGTCGGAGAGCGTTTCAAAGCCGGTGCCCCGCGTCGCTTCCGGCCCGACCTCCTGCCAGAGCGTGACCGAGGGCAGGGGGGCGACGGCCAGGCTTTGCGCGTTCATCAGCGCGCCGGTGGCGAAAAGCCAGCCGCTGTCGGCCTCATGCGCGAAGGACAGCGCGTGGTCACGGACCAGCCCGCGCCGGACAACCCGCAGCGCGGGCATCTGCGGCAAAAGCGCAAGGCGCGTCAGCATCTGCGCAAAGCGTTCATGGCTGGTATCGGCCCTGTCCAGCCCGGCACCCGCCAGCCAGTCAAACACCGGCTGCCCGGTGGGCGCCACCATCCCGTCTTCGCCGCGCAGGGCGGCGGGCAGAAACAGGCAGTCGGCATCGCTTTCGACAAGGGCAGTCAGGCCAAAGGGCGCCAGCGTGTCGCCGGGGGTCAGCACACAAAGCCGCGCGCCCTGCGCCAGCGCCAGCCCCCGGTTGCGCGCCGCGCCGCGCGGGGCGGGGGCCATGCGGACCAGACGAAGCTGCGGGTGTGAAAGCCCCGCCAGCATGGCGCGGGTTCCTGCATCCGCACCATGGTCGATCACCATGATCTCAAGCGCACCCGCCAGCGCCAGCAGCCGCCGCAGGGAATGGGCGGCGCGCGCGCCCTCGCCCGCCGTGACGGTCAGGATGCAGGAAAGGGCGGGGGCAGCGGTCATGGCAGGGCTCACAGGCTGCGCTTGAGGGTCAGGCCCATGCGTGCGGCATCGGGGTGCGGCATCATGGCGGTGGTCTGCGCCCACCACGCCCCGTCCGGCAGGGCGGCGGCGCGGGCCATTTCGGCATCGAAACAGGCGCGGAAATCAGGGTGCGCGACGGTGGCAAGCTGCGCATCGCCCATCACCTGCGGCCCCCAGCATCGCGCGACGGAAACGCAAACCTCGGCCCCTGCCTGCAGAAAGGCGCTTACCAGTTCAGGCCGCAGCCGCTCGGACGACCAGTGGATCGCATCCAGCATCGTCCGGGCATGGTCGGCAAAGCCGGTCCATCCTTCGGCCTGTGCGCGCCGGGCCAGCATGGAGAACATCGCCAGCATATTGAAATGGCGCGTGTCGCCCTGCCGGATGTCCTGATCAGGGTGCTGACGATAGAGGTATCTCGGCCCCGGCAGCATCCAGCTTTCCGGCAGATAGGTCAGGGTCAGCAGGTGGAACAGATAATCGTCATAAGCGCGGATCGATTCCGGGAACCAGATATTGCGGTGGTCCAGAAAGGAACGCCGGTAAACCTTGCGCCAGATTGTCGGCTGGCTGCGCAGCAGACGCCCGGAAGGGACGCGCTGCGCCTGCATTCCGGCCACGTCTTCCAGCGGCAGGTCGGCCAGTTCCAGATCACCGCCAAAGGGCCAGCGCGGCACATCGCGGCGCTCATCGACAAAATCGAAGCCGCCCTGAACCATGTCGCTGTCGGTTGCCAGCGCCAGATCATAGAGCCCGGCGAAAAAGCCCGGCTCCACCCAGTCATCGGCATCGACAAAGGCGATATGCGCGGCCTCGGACACCAGCCGCCCATAGTTGCGCGCCGAGGCGCAGCCGCCATTGGCCTTGCGCACCACCCGCACGCGGCTGTCACCGGCGAAAGCCTCGCGCACCAGATCGCCGCTGCCATCGGTGGAGCCGTCATCAACCACGATCACCCCGATCTCATCGCGCCCCGCACAAAGCAGGCTTTCCACGCATTGCCGGATATGCGCGCGGGTATTGTAAAGCGCCACCACGATGTCCAGCCGGGGTTTGTCGCAGGGGGGGGCTGACAGCGGCGGGGG
>NZ_DAIRVN010000144.1:0-2558 GCF_036802785.1 Pararhodobacter sp. | reverse complement strand
CACGGTGCTCTGCGGCTCGGCGCTGGCCGGGCTGGGGCTGATGGCGCTGGGGTTGGCGTTTGAGGTGGAGGACTGAGGCTGATTGCGCCTTGTCCGCGTTGCCGCCTCTCGGCACGCTACTTGTTGCGCACTCGCAGCTTGAATCTGGTGTGATGAGCGGCCCTCCAATGCTTCATGGCGTTGGTGCGCAGTCCTCAGCAGACAGGTATGGCAGATTATCAGCTCATCCGGGCGCATGAACCTCAATGCCGCACTGGGGAACGCTCCAGTTCGACGGCACGCTGCAGCAGGCGCGAAGCAACCCGCAGGCTCGGTCGGTGGCCGCGCGAGGACGCGTGCGCCAGCGCCCCAAGGATGGCACCAATCGCCGCCTCCGACAAATCCCGCTTCATGCCTTCGCGCCGGATGAACCCTGCAAGGTCAACGCTGGTCAGTTCCCGGAGCCGTAGCGGAGGGCAGCGGCTGAGCAATGGCTCCGGCAGCAGGTGCCAGTTGTTCGAGGTCAGCACCCAGCCGACCCAGCCCATATCGAACTTGACCTGGTAAAAGGGGCAACTCCAGCGCCGTGCCGTCATCGGTTCAAGCAACGGCAACAGCGCCTCGGCCAGTCCGAAAGCCTGCCCTTTCGTCGAAACTGCCTGACCGGCCTTCTCAACCTCGTCGACAATGATCACCGGATTGGCGATGCCGGTCTGCAGGACGGTCTCGATCAGCCGGCCCGGGCAGGCACCGCCCCAGCCACGCTGGCTGCCGACCACGCCAAAGCTGGCATTCTCGCCGGTGGCCTCGATGACGCTCACCGGCGCCGACAGCAGTTCCCCGAGCCGCCGCGCCCAGTGGCTCTTGCCGATGCCGGGCGGGCCGTCGAGCAGCAGGGGCGGCAGGCGCAAGCCGGGCCAGCCTTCCCGGACAGAGCGGCGCATGGCGTGCCAGACCACTTCGGTGGCCGAGGCCATCCAGGGCATGTCGCCGTGCAGAGCCGCAGCCAGCTCGTCGGCGCGGTGTTCAGACGGGATGGCAATCAGTTGCGCGCCACCGCGCAGACCCTCCAAACGCTCGCGTTCTTCACGCTTGAGATGGGCGAGACCGGAGGCGGCCTTGCGTCGCTCCAGCAGCCGCTCGACCCTGCGGCGGATGCGCCGTCTGTCTTTTTCACCGAGAGTGACCATGTCGCTGGCATCGAACTCAAGGCCCAGGTCGTCGCCGTCGTCCTCAACGGCCTTCTCAGAACCAGCGGACGGAAGATCATGCGCCCGCATTCGGCGCAGATGTTCCGAAAGGCGGCGCTCCAGCGCGATCTGGGTTTCCTCAGGGTCGAAGAACCGCGCTTCGATGAAGGGAATAGAGGACATGGGCCGGGTCCTTTCAGGCAAAAACCGAGAGAGCGACCGGGAGAGAGCCCGGCCGGGGAGTAAGCTGGAGAGGGCGATTGAGTCAGAGAAAATTGGGCTTGCGCACGCGTTCGCTGGCCACCTTGGTCCAGTCGATCCCCTCGAACAGGGCGTCGAACTGGACTTTGCTCAGCGTAACCGGGCCCGATTGCGGCTTCGGCCAAGCGAACCGCCGACCATTCATCCGCTTCATGACAAGCACCAGGCCGGTGCCATCCCAGACCAGCAGCTTCAGCCTGTCGGCCCGGCGCGAGCGGAAGACATAGATCGCGCCGGAGAACGGATCGAGGGCGAAGCTGTTGGCCACATGCGCGGCTAAGCCGTCCATTCCCTTGCGGAAATCGATCGGCTGAGAGGCCAGAAAAATGCGAAAACCACTGCCGGGAGAGATCATTGCGACGCCCTCACTGCCCGCAGGACCTCAATCAGGTGATTGCCGGGGTAGCCGGGCGAAATTGCGATATCGGCATCCCCGAGGGTGATATGGCAGATCGCGGCATTACCCTTCACCGGCGTGGCCGACTCCGGACGGGGTTTGGCCTTGACCGCAGTCGGCGGCAGGGCCTCGATAAAGTCAGGGGTCGGATCTGCTGAACCGGCATTCTTGACCCATTTCGCCACGAGCGATTTGTTGGCTCCGATGTCCGCTGCGATCTTCCGGACCGCAGCCCCGGCGGCGATCTTCTCCACCGCCATGGCACGGACCGCCTCAGGCCATTTGCGGCGCCCGCACGGAAGCGCTGGAACCGTGTGCCCCCAGACCACTGCCACTGCGTCTGCAACCTCTCCATCCAGCATCGCCACCTCCTTCTATCCGGTGACCTCAGTATGGCTAAGTCATTGATTTATGGAAACATGGGGTCTTTACACCGCTTACGAAACAAATGTTGCCCTGAGCTCCGTGCTGGCGCCTGATCTTCTGGACAAGTGGCCGTCGGTCTCTGAGGGTGCGCATCGGCCGGGCAGCGGTAGCCGCGAGACATTGCAGCGCGCATTGCCGGGTGCCGGCGATCAGACGCCGCTTGCCTGTCAAAGGCAGTTTGCGCCATGCGCGCGCTGGGGTGAGGTCGGAAATGAACAAACCGCCGGCCCGTGAGGACCGGCGGTTTTGTCTGGAGCGGGCGATGAGATTCGAACTCACGACCCTAACCTTGGCAAGGTTATGCT
>NZ_DAIRVN010000143.1:0-2561 GCF_036802785.1 Pararhodobacter sp. | reverse complement strand
CCGGGACCGAGGCCAGCACCGCGACGTAACCGGCACCCGTCGGGCGCGGCCCGGCCCATATCGCGCAGAAAACCGGGAACTGAGCCATGTTTCATCTTGCCACAAATACGCTCTTTTTCCGCACCCCACGCGCGCCCATCGGGCAGGCGCGCCCATGACCGCCCTGCCCGCCACCACGGACCGCAAGCTGGGCCTTGTCATTGACCTTGACACCTGTGTGGGCTGCCACGCCTGCGTCATCGCCTGCAAGGGCTGGAACACCGAGAATTACGGTGCGCCCCTCTCGGACATGGACGCTTACGGCGCCGAGCCCGAGGGCAGCTTCCTCAACCGCGTGCACAGCTATGAGGTCACGCCACCGTCCGGCACGCCGATGGTAGTGCATTTCCCCAAATCCTGCCTGCATTGCGAGGATGCGCCCTGCGTCACCGTCTGCCCCACCGGCGCCAGCTACAAGCGCACCGAGGATGGCATCGTTCTGGTGAATGAGAGCGATTGCATCGGCTGCGGCCTCTGCGCCTGGGCCTGCCCATATGGTGCGCGCGAAATGGATGCGCAGGCCGGGGTGATGAAGAAATGCACGCTCTGCGTTGACCGCATCTACAACGAAAACCTGCCCGAGATTGACCGCGAACCCGCCTGCGTGCGCACCTGCCCCGCCGGGGCGCGCCATTTCGGCGATCTGGGTGATCCTGACAGCGCCGTGTCGCAACTGGTGGCCGCGCGCGGCGGGATGGACCTGATGCCGGAACAGGGCACAAGGCCGGTCAACAAATACCTGCCGCCCCGCCCGCGCGATCAGCTGATGGAGCCGCCCGCGCAACTGGCCCAACTCTGCACGCCCGCCCCCTCTGACCCCGCCACCGACGGTCTGCCCGGCTTTCTGGGCTGGATCGACCGCACACTTGGAAAGCTCTGATGCATCCCGCCCCTTCCATCATCCTTTTCACCGTGCTCTCAGGCCTTGGCTTTGGCCTGCTCTGCTTTCTGGGGCTGGGGCTGGTGCAGGCCACGGGCTGGGCGGCGTTTGCGTGGTTCGCGCTGGGGTACGGCCTGTCGGTCGCGGGCCTCAGCCTGTCGGCCTTTCACCTTGGCCACCCGGAACGCGCGCTCAAGGCCTTTACCCAGTGGCGCACCAGCTGGCTCTCGCGTGAGGCGGTTCTGTCTACCGCCGCGCTTTTGTTCATGGCGCCGCATGCCGCGGGGCTGGTGTTCTTTGCAACGCCGCTCAGCGGTTTCGGCATTCTGGGCGCGTTCCTTTGCCTGCAGACGGTGCTGGCCACCGCGATGATCTATGCGCAGCTCAAAACCGTGCCGCGCTGGAACCACTGGCTGACGCCGCTGCTGTTCCTGACGGCCTCTCTGGCGGGTGGTGCGCTTCTGATCGGCGCGCCGCGTCTGGCGCAGGTGTTGCTGGCGGCGCTGGCGCTGGTGATGGTGGCCTATTGGCTGATCGGGGACAGCCGCCTGCGGGCCTCAGGCAGCACCATCGGCACCGCCACCGGCCTTGGCGCGCGCGGCGCGGTGCGCCAGCTGGAGCCGCCGCATACCGGCCCCAACTATCTGCTGCGCGAGATGGTCTATGTGGTCGGTCGCAAACACGCGCTCAGGCTGCGGGGGATCGCGCTGGTGCTGGCCGTGGTGCTGCCCTCGCTGATCCTCTGGGCCGCGCCGGAGATACTGGCGGCAAGGGTTCTGGCCGCGCTCTCGCATCTGGCAGGCATGATGGCGGCGCGCTGGCTGTTCTTTGCCGAGGCCGAGCATGTGGTGGGCCTTTACTACGGCAGACGCGCGGCGTGATCGGATTCAGAAACTGCCGAACACGCTGCCCAGCGTGACCAGCACTACCAGTGCGATGATCGGGATGATCACGGCCACCACCGCGATATCCCGGTACGCCTCCTTGTGGGTGAGGCCGCAGATGGTCAGCAGCGTGATCACCGCGCCGTTATGGGGCAGCGCATCAAGGCTTCCGGTGGCGACAGCCGTCACCCGGTGCAGCAGGGCCGGGGCGATGCCCGCCGCCTCGCCCATCGCCAGATAGGTCGCCCCCAGCGTGGACAGCGCAATCGACATCCCCCCGGATGCCGAGCCAGTCATCCCCGCCAGCAGGCTGGTACCGATCGCGAGCGATATCAGCGGGTTGTCGCCGCCGACCGTCACCACCCAGTCGCGGATCAGGCCAAAGGCCGAAAGCGAGGCAATGACCGCGCCAAAGCCCACAAGGCTGGCGGTGTTGAAGATCGGCTTGAGCGAATCCTGCGCGCCCTCCTCCAGCGTGGCGGCCAGCCTGTCTGCCAGACGCTTGCGGTTCAGCACCACCAGCGCCAGCGATGCAAGGGTCAGCGCCGCGATGATCGACCAGACGCCGCGCAGCGCGCCGACATCGGTTGCGCCGAACTGCGGCAGTGCCAGATAGCCGGTGTCCATCCGCGGGATCAGCACGAAGGTGAACATGAGGTTCAGCGCCAGCACCAGCACCAGCGGCGCCCCGGCCACAAGGACCGAGGGCGCATCGCCGCGCCGCCCCCGCGCCACCTCTGCCGCCCCCTCACCATAGC
>NZ_DAIRVN010000142.1:0-2611 GCF_036802785.1 Pararhodobacter sp. | reverse complement strand
GTGTGGGGCGCCAGCCGGTGTTGACAGTGTTCTGGCGCTGGGTCGGCTGGGGCGCGAGAACAAGATCGGGCTGGCGCCCGCCGATCAGTTCCAGATAGACCTCTGCCAGAATTTCGCTGTCCAGAAGCGCGCCATGCTTCTCACGCGATGAGTTATCCACGCCGAACCGCCGACACAGCGCATCAAGCGAGGCCGGGGAGCCCGGAAATTTGCGCCGCGCAATAGTCAGCGTATCAAGCGCAACATTGTCGGGCAGGAGCGGGCGCTTGGCCCAGCCCAGCTCAGCATTGAGAAACTTCATGTCAAAGGCAGCGTTGTGAATCACCAGCCGCGCCCCGCTGACAAAGGCCAGAAACGCATCGGCGATATCGGCAAAAACCGGGTAATCGCGCAGGAAATCATTGCCCAGCCCATGCACCTGAAATGCCTCCTGCGGCATGTCGCGCTGGGGGTTGATGTATTGGTGATAGGTGTTGCCGGTCGGCATGTGGTTGAACAACTCGACCGCGCCGATCTCGACAATCCGGTGCCCCTCGGAAGGTTCAAAGCCGGTTGTTTCGGTATCAAGAACGATTTCGCGCATAAGTCATCTTTCGGTCAGCCGGGTGATCAGTTGCAGAACCTCGTCGCGGGTCTGTTCGGGCGTATGGGTTTCTATCACATAGGTCGCGCGGGCGCGCTTCTCAGTATCCGGCATCTGTTTGCTCAGGATGGTCTGAAAATGCGCCTCGGTCATGCCGGGCCGGGCCAGAACCCGGGCGCGCTGCACCTCAGGCGGGGCGGACACGGTGAGGGTGGCATCGCAGAGGCGCGCGCTGCCGGATTCGAACAGAAGCGGGATATCCAGTAAAATCAATGGTGTGCCCACTTTCTTATGGGCCGCGATGAACCGCTGGCGGGCGGCGGCCACCAGCGGATGGACGACGCTTTCAATCTGTTTCAGTGCGCCCGGGTCAGCCGCGATCCAGTCCTTGAGCGCGGCGCGGTCAATTGCTCCCTCTTTCAGCGCCTGTGGGCAAAGCTGCGCGAGCGGTGCCACGGCCGCCCCGCCGGAGGCATAAAGGCGATGCACCTCGGCATCCGCATCCCAGACGGGCACGCCTGCGTCGCGGAAGAAACCCGCAGTCGTGGATTTCCCCATCCCGATCGAACCTGTCAGGCCCAGAATGACCGTCATACCCCCAGAACCCTTTCCCGCAACGCCGCATCGACCACCGGCGCCACGCCGAACCAGCGCTCAAAGCCCGGCGCGGCCTGATGCAGCAGCATGCCCAGCCCGTCAATCACGGTATTTCCCCGCGCCCGCGCCATGGCCAGCAGCGGCGTTTCCAGCGGCGTATAGACCAGATCATTGACGATGGCGCTTTGCGGCAATGCATCCAGCCGCAGGGGGAGGGGTGGCTGGCCGTTCATGCCCAGCGAGGTGGCGTTAATCAGCGTATCGCACCCCTCCAGCATGGCGTCACGCTCATCCCACCTGACCGCCGTCACGCCGAATTCCTCCGCCAGATGGACGGCGCGGGCAGCGCTGCGGTTCGTCAGCCTGATCTCGGTAGCGCCCTTATCCTGCAAGGCGGCAATCACCGCGCGGCTGGCCCCGCCGGCGCCGATCAGGGCAACGCGGCGCGGCGCCCAGTCAGGAGCACTGTCCAGAATGTTCCACGTGAAACCATGGGCGTCGGTATTGTCCGCCTCCAGCCCGCGCGGGGTGAAGGTCAGCGTGTTTACCGCGCCAATGCGGCGGGCAAGGGGCGAGACAACATCCGCCAGCGCCAGCGCGGCTTCCTTGTGCGGGATTGTCACATTCACGCCGATGAACCCCATTTTCGGAAGCATTTTCATGGCGTTATTGAAATCTTCCGGGGCGATCTGAAGCGGCACATAATGCCCGTCGATACCGTAGCGCTGCAACCAGTGCCCATGCAGCCGGGGTGAGCGGCTATGCGCGACCGGAAAGCCGATAACCCCGGCGAGCTTGAGCGGCGCTGTCATCCGTCAATATCCTTGCGCTGGGTAAGCACGTTCAGCAGCTCCAGAATTGGCAGACCAAGGATGCCAAAGTAATCCCCTTCAACGCGCGAGAACAGCCTGATCCCGGGGCCCTCAAGCTGATAGCATCCGACGCAGTGGCGGATGTCATTCCAATGCTGCTGCAGATAGGCGTCAAGAAACGGGTCGCTGAAATTGCGCATGGTCAGCCGTGCAACCGCAGTATGCCACCAGACCGGCTGGCCCTGATGATAGAGCACGCAGGCGGACAGAAGCTGATGCGTTTTGCCCCGCAATTGTTGCAACTGACTGCGCGCATGCTCAGGGTTTTCGGGCTTGCTCAGCGGTTTTCCCTCCAGGTCAAGGATCTGATCGCAGCCCAGAACCAGCCCTTCGGGGTTTTTCTGCGCAATCCGCAGTGCTTTATGCTCAGCCAGCGCATCGGCGAGATCGGCGCTTGTCGCCCCCTCTGCCTGCAAGGAAAGCCGCAGATTCTCCTCATCAATCCGCGCAGGCTGGACCGAGACCGCCAGTCCCGCGTTCCGAAGCAGCGTTGCGCGGATTTCAGAGCCGGAGGCAAGGATGAGGAAAGTCATGTGGATAACCTGGGGCGGGGCGTGGG
>NZ_DAIRVN010000141.1:0-2701 GCF_036802785.1 Pararhodobacter sp. | reverse complement strand
GGCCGCGGGGGCTCGATGCCCCCGAGGCCCGCGCCCCCTGACCCGTTCCCCAGTTCCCGCCGCTCAGTTTCCGGGCAGCAGCTTGCCGGGGTTCATCAGTCCCTCCGGGTCAAGCGCGGATTTGATCGCGCCCATCACCGCCCAGGCATCCCCATGTTCCGCCTGCATGTATTTGGTCTTTCCCATGCCGATCCCATGCTCGCCTGATACCGTCCCGCCCAGCCTGAGCGCGCGTCTGGCCATGTTGGCGGCCAGCTTCTGTGCGCTCTCCCATTGCGCTGCATCGCCCGCCCGGGGCAACAGCAGAGCGTGGAAATTGCCGTCGCCCACATGACCGACGATCGGCCCCGGGATGCCGCTGGCGGCAATTTCCGTGGCCGTTTCCTCAACCGCTTCGGCCAGCCGCGAGATGGGCACGCAGATATCGGTGGTGATCGGCGAGGCGCCCGGATAGGCGGCGAGCATGGTGCGGTAGGCATTGTGGCGCATCGCCCAGAGCGCGCTGCGCTCTTCGGGTTTCGAGGCCCAGCGAAAGCCGCTGCCGCCAAAGTCCTTGGCGATCTCGCCGAAGCGGGCCGCCTGTTCCGCCACTCCGGCGGTGGAGCCGTGGAATTCGACCATCAGATGCGGCGCATCATCCCACCCCGCCTGCGACTGGGCGTTGAAAGCCGCCGCCGAGGCCTGATCGACGAATTCGATCCGCGCCATCGGGATACCTGACTGGATCGTGGCGATCACCGCATCCACCGCGCCTGCCATGTCATCAAAGGCGCAGACGGCGGCGCTGATGGCCTCGGGCTGGCCGTGCAGCTTCAGTGTCAGCTCGGTGATCAGCCCCAGCGTGCCCTCGGCCCCCACGAACAGACTGGTCAGGTCATAGCCGGTCGAGGATTTTGGTGCGCGTGTGCCGGTGCGGATGATGCGCCCGTCGGCCAGTACCACCTCCAGCCCCAGAACATTCGCGCGCATCGTGCCGTAGCGCACCGCCGTGGTGCCGGAGGCGCGGGTCGAGGCCATGCCGCCAAGGCTTGCGTTCGCGCCCGGATCAACCGGAAAGAACAGCCCTGTCGCGCGCAGCTCGGTATTGAGTGCCTCCCGCGTGACGCCGGGCTGGATCACCGCCACCATATCCTCGGGCAGAACCTGCAGCACCTTGTCCATCCGCGTAAAATCGACGGTCACCCCGCCGCGCGGGGCCAGCGCATGCCCCTCCAGCGAGGTTCCCGCGCCCCAGCCGATCATCGGCAGCCCCGCCCCGGCGCAGATCTGCACGATCTGCGCCACTTCGGCGGTGGTCTCGGGATAGGCCACAGCATCGGGCGGCATCGGCGGGAAATGTCCTTCCGAGCGGCCGTGCAGGTCGCGGTCGGATTGCGAGCGGTTCAGGCGCGGGCCAAGCAGGGCGGCGAGGGCGTCAAGTGCTTCGGTGGTGGCGGCGTTGGCGGGCATGCAGGGCTCCGGTTGTCTTCAGGTTTGCGCGCGAGACTAGCGCCCCCGCACAATAAGCGCCAGAGCGGCGGGCGCGGGCGATTGCACCCGCTGCGGCATTGCGCGAAGCTGAGGCAGAGCGATGGTGGCGGCAGCACAGGCCGGAACGGAGGGACGCCGATGGGCGAGCGCATGGCCAGGGAACATCCGGCCTGGCGGCGGCAGGCGCGACTGGGCTGGCGGCGGCTGCGTCATCACGGGCCGGGCCAGCTTCAGTTCTGGCTGATCGCCCTGATCATCGGCATCGCGGGCGGCTTTGCGGCACTCCTGTTCCGCGCCGGGATCGACGCCTTGCAGACCCTGCTCTACGGCGCTGACGACCGGGCGATTCTGGCGGCGGCTTCGGGCATGCCGTGGTATGCGCTGGTGGCCATTCCCACGCTCGGCGGCCTGGTTGTCGGGCTGATCCTGCACCATTTCACCCCCGATGCCCGCGCCCGCGCCGTTGCCGATGTGATCGAGGGCGCGGCGCTGGGACGGGGGCGGGTGGAGGTGCGCGCGGGGCTTGCCTCGGCGCTGGCATCGCTGATCACGCTGGGTTCGGGCGGCTCATCGGGGCGCGAGGGGCCGGTGGTCCATCTGGCGGGCGTGATCTCGACGGTGGTGGCGGATCGCATCCGCGCCAGCGGCATCACCGGGCGCGACCTTCTGGGATGCGCGGTGGCGGCGGCGGTCTCGGCCTCGTTCAACGCGCCGATTGCGGGTGCCGTCTTTGCGCTGGAGGTGGTGCTGCGCCACCATGCGCTGCACGCTTTCGCGCCGATCGCCATCGCCTCGGTGGCGGGCACGGTGATCAACCGGCTGCATTATGGCGGCGTGGCGGAATTCGCGCTGCCACTGGCCGGGGGCGTGGCGTTTTACTGGGAAATCCCTGCGTTTCTGGTTTTGGGGCTGGTCGCGGGGGCGGTGGCGGTGGTGATGATGCGCGCCATCTTCTGGGCTGAGGATATCGGCAACCGGCTGCAGGCCCGTACCCGCGTGCCGCGCTGGCTGCGCCCGGCGGTGGCGGGGGCAATTGTGGGGGTGATGGCGGTCTGGTTTCCGCAGGTGATCGGCATCGGTTACGAGACCACGTCGCTGGCGCTGACCGGGCGGTTGGCGCTGCATGAGGCGGTGGTTTTCGCCGCGCTCAAGGTGGCGGCGGTGGCGATCACGCTGGGCGGGCGGATGGGCGGCGGGGTGTTTTCACCGGCGCCCATCCGCCCGCCCAGCG
>NZ_DAIRVN010000140.1:0-3566 GCF_036802785.1 Pararhodobacter sp. | reverse complement strand
GCCAGGGAATGAACCGGCAGACCAAGGCCACCCCCAGCCCCCCCAGCATCGCCTGCCCCTCGCCACCGATGTTGAAAAGCCGCGCCTGAAACGCGATGGAGACGGCCAGCCCGGTGAACAGAAAATTCGTGGTGTAATACAGCGTGTAGCCCCAGCCATAGCTGGACCCCAGCGCGCCGGTCACCATCAGCCGCATCGCGCGCACCGGGTCTTCGCCGATGGCCAGGATGACCAGCGCCGACAGCGAAAAGGCGATCAGCAGCGAGAACAGCGGCACCAGCGTCACATCGGCCCAGCGGGGCATGGCGCGCGCACTCATGCGGCTTCCCCCGCCACCCCGGCCATCAGCAGGCCCAGCGCGCGCGCATCGGTCTGATCGGGCAGGCGCTCACCCATGATGCGGCCGTCGAACATCACCAGAATGCGGTCTGACAGCGACAGGATCTCATCCAGCTCAACCGAGACCAGCAGAATCGCCTTGCCCTCATCGCGCAGGCTGATCAGCCGCCGGTGTATGAACTCGATCGCGCCGATATCCACCCCGCGGGTCGGCTGGCCGACGAGCAGCAGGTCGGGGTTGCGCTCGATCTCGCGCGCCAGCACGATTTTCTGCTGGTTGCCGCCTGAAAAACTTTCGCCGGTCAGCCAGCAATTGTCAGGCCGCACATCGAACCGCTCGATCTTGCCACGCGCATCGCGGCGGATGGCGTCATTGTCCATGAACAGGCGGTTGCGGTTGTATTCCGGCGCGTTGTGATAGCCAAAGGCGATATTCTCCCAGGCCGTGAAGTTGAGGACCAGCCCGCAGCGGTGCCGGTCTTCATGCACATGGCCGATGCCTGCCTCGCGGCGCTTGTGCGCATCGTCGTGGCGGCACGACAGATCCAGCGGTTTGCCGTTCATCATCAGGCTGCCGGTGCCGGGGATCATGCCCGCAATCACCTCCAGCAGCTCGGACTGGCCGTTGCCGGCCACGCCTGCGATACCCAGTATCTCGCCCGCGCGTATGTTGAGGTCGATGCCGCGCAGCCGCTCCACCCCGTGGCTGTCCACCACGCGCAGCCCCTCGGCCTGCAACACCACGGCGCCGGGCTTCGCGGGCGTCTTGTCAACGCGCAGCAGCACTTTGCGGCCGACCATCAGCTCGGCCAGTTCTGCGGGGCTGGTGTCGGCGGTGCGCCGGGTCGCCACCATTTCGCCGCGCCGCATCACGGAAACCTCGTCGGTCACCTCCATGATTTCGCGCAGCTTGTGGGTGATCAGGATGATGGTCTTGCCCTGCGCCTTGAGCCCTTGCAGAATGCGGAACAGATGGTCGGCCTCGGCCGGGGTCAGCACGCCCGTGGGCTCATCGAGGATCAGGATACTGGCCTCGCGGTAAAGCGCCTTGAGGATCTCGACACGCTGCTGATGGCCCACCGACAGCGCCTCTATCAGCGCATCGGGGTCAACCTGCAGCGCATATTCCCGCGCCAGACCGGCCAGCAGCTTGCGCGCCTTGCCCAAGGCGGGGCCCAGCCGGGCGTTGCCCTCGGCGCCCAGCACCACATTCTCCAGAACGGTGAAATTCTCGACCAGCTTGAAATGCTGGAACACCATGCCAATCCCGGCGCGGATGGCGGCCAGACTGTCGGTGATCTGCACGGGCTGGCCATCAATCAGTATCTCGCCCGCATCGGCCCGGTAAAAGCCGTAGAGGATTGCCATCAGCGTGGATTTTCCCGCGCCGTTCTCGCCGATTATGCCATGAATGGTGCCCTTGCGCACCCGGATGTTGATATCCTTGTTCGCCTGAACCGGGCCGAAGGCCTTCGATATCCCGCGAAGTTCGATGGCGGGGGCGGCAGTGTCCTGCCGCCCCGTGGTTCCATGGCTGATCATGCGCCCCCGGCCTCAGTTCACCGAGATCGGGCAGGAATTGTCGGCCATGTAATCATGCACAACCGTCTCACCGGCGATGATCGCCGCTTCGGCCTCGGCGGCGGCGGTGCGCATCTCGTCGGTGATCAGCGCCTCGTTATGCTCATCCAGCGCCCAGCCGACGCCACCTGCGGCAAGGTCCATGACGTGCAGGCCGGTTTCCATCTCAGCGCCCTCGATGAAGGCGGTGTAAACGGCATTGTCCACCCGCTTGAGCATCGAGGTCAGAACATGACCCGGATGCATATGGTTCTGGTTGGAATCCACACCGATCGAAAGGATGCCCGCATCGGTCGCGGTCTGCAGAACCCCCACGCCGGTGCCCCCTGCCGCCGCATAAACGACATCGGCACCCTGGCTGATCTGGGCCTGCGTGATCTCGCCGCCGCGCACCGGGTCATTCCACGCGGCGGGCGTGGTGCCGGTGTAGTTGACGATCACGGTCGCATCAGGGTTCGTCGCCATGACGCCCTGCGCATAGCCGCAGGCAAAGCGGCGGATCAGCGGAATGTCCATCCCGCCGACAAAACCGACGGTCCCGGTTTCAGAGGCCATCGCCGCCAGCATGCCCACCAGGAATGAGCCCTCATGTTCGGTAAAGACAATTGAGCGCACGTTGGGGGCATCAACCACCCCGTCAATGATTGCAAAAGTGGTATCCGGATAATCAGGCGCGATCTGCTCAAGCACCGACATGAAGGCAAAACCCGTCATCACAATGGGGTTGGAGCCCGATTCAGCCAGCCGCCGCAACGCCTGTTCGCGCTGCGCCTCGGACTGCATCTCGATGTCACGATAGCTGCCGCCGGTTTCCTGCGCCCACCGCTCGGCCCCGCCATAGGCGGCCTCGTTGAAGGATTTGTCGAATTTGCCGCCCAGATCATAGACCATGGCGGGGTCAGCAAGCGCAGCACCGGCGAAAAGCGCCGTAACAGCCGTGGCGCCAAGAAGTTTGCGGGTCAGTTTCATGGATTATCTCCCTGTTGGGGCGTTGCGCGCGGGGGCGCGTTACAGCTGATCTCAGACGTGCGACCGCCGGGCCGTCCCCGATCTAGGTGCATGCCCGCACCGCCAGTCAAGTGTTTTTTTACCAAACGGAAAGGTTGCGGATTCGTCTGACAGAGGCAGGTTAAATCTCAGTCGCCTGACTTGCAAAGCAACAATGCCGCGACCGGCTGTGCGCTGACGTCGCGGTAATAGCCGGGGCGGCGGCCGGTGCGGGTGAAGCCGCATTGCGCATAAAGCGCCAGCGCCGGTGTGTTGTTCTCGGCGACTTCCAGAAACAGATGTGCGGCGCCGCGCGCGCGGGCCTCACCCTCAAACCGCGCCATGAGGCTGCGCGCCAGCCCCGCGCGGCGTGCGGCGGGGTCGGTGGCGAGGGTCAGAAGCTCCGCCTCGGGGCCAATGGCACGGCCCAGCGCGAAAGCATTGCCGCCCGGCGCCGTCAGCAGGAAAACATGCGGGCTGGCGAGAAGACCGGCAAAACCGGCCTCGCTCCAGGGCGGAGGAGTGGTGAAACACAGCGCATGCAACCGGGCCAGATCGGCGGGTGTCATGGATCAATCAGGGCGGGCGGCCCCTCGGCAGGGGGGGCGGCATCGGCGGCGCGCAGCGGAAAGGCGGCGGCGAGCGTCACGAAAAGGATC
>NZ_DAIRVN010000139.1:0-3676 GCF_036802785.1 Pararhodobacter sp. | reverse complement strand
TTGGGGTAGGGGGGCTTGAAGCGGAAGCCGCCGGGCACCTCGACCGAGCCGAGGATGATCTGCAGCATATGCAGGGCGCGGGCGGTCTGGAAGCCGTTGGAATGGGCCGAGATGCCGCGCATGGCGTGGAAGCTGACGGGGCGGCCCACCATTTTCTCATGCTTTTGGCCGCGAAAATCGGTCCAGGGCTGGTGGAGGGTGATCTCTTCCTCGAATGCCACGCGCGCGAGTTCCGCCGCCACAGCCCGGATGCGTGTGGCGGGGATGCCGCAGCGCCCGGCCACAGCCTCGGGCGCGTTTTCAGGCGCGAGGTAGCGTTCGGCCATCAGGTGCAGAACGGTGTGGTGGCCCTGCCATGTGGCGCCCGGATCAGGCTGCACGCCGGGCGCGTCCCAGGCCGCGGGCTGGCCGGTGCGGCGGTCGATCACCAGCGGCTTGCCGTCGGCGTCGCGCAGGAACAGGCCTTTGGTTTCGCCCTCGGCCCCGTTCACCAGAAACGGCGCGTTGGTGTAACGGATCAGATAGTCCAGATCGATGCGCCCCATGCGGAACAGCTCATGCACCAGCGCGAGGATCAAGAGGCCATCGGTGCCGGGCGTCACCGCCAGCCAGTCATCGGCGATGGCGTTGTAGCCGGTGCGCACCGGATTGACGGCAATCACCCGCGCGCCACGTTCCTTCAGCTTGCCCAGACCCATCTTGATCGGGTTCGAATCATGGTCTTCGGCGACCCCGAAGATCATGAACAGCTTTGTGCGGTCCCAGTCCGGCTGGCCGAATTCCCAGAACGCGCCGCCCATGGTGTAGATACCCGCCGCCGCCATATTGACGCTGCAAAACCCGCCATGGGCGGCGTAATTGGGGGTGCCATAGGCCTGCGCCCACCAGCCGGTAAAGCTTTGCGACTGATCGCGGCCGGTGAAGAAGGCAAGCTTTTCTGGCGCGGTTTCGCGGATCGGCGCGAGCCACGAGGTGGCCAGTGCCAGCGCCTCTTCCCAGCTGATCTCCTCGAATTCGCCGGACCCGCGCGGGCCGACACGCTTCAGGGGCGCGCGCAGCCGGGCGGGCGACAGATGCTGCATGATCCCGGCCGAACCCTTGGCGCAGAGCACGCCCTTGTTGACCGGATGATCGCGGTTGCCCTCGATATAGGCGACCTTGCCCGCTTTCAGGTGCACATTGATGCCGCAGCGGCAGGCGCACATGTAACAGGTTGTCTTGCGCAGCGTGTCTGAAACCGCAGGCGACAGCTCTAGCACGGGCTGGCGTGACATTCGGACCTCTTCCGTTGCCCTTTTACGGGGGCTTACCTTATCCAACACCCGGAGCGGGCGATTGTCCATGCGCTAACTCGCATGTTTACGCGGCAGTATTTAGGGCCAGTCTGGCATGATTGATAGGTCCAGATCGCCGCCGCGCCGCACCGATCCGCCCGCCGATTGCGCGGAACGCTAAATTCCTCCGTTCCCCACCTCTTGCGGGGGGGTGGTCGGCGGGCTAAGTCTTGGTCAAGGTTTGGCCCCTAAGGTCAGGCCACCCAGACACACGAAGGCCCGAGAACATGCGTGATCCGATTGATACCTACATGAACCTCGTTCCCATGGTCGTTGAACAGACCAGCCGGGGCGAACGCGCCTATGACATTTTCTCGCGCCTGCTGAAGGAGCGGATTATCTTTGTCACCGGCCCCGTGCATGACGGCATGGCCAGCCTGATCGTGGCTCAGCTGCTGCACCTTGAGGCCGAGAATCCGTCGAAAGAGATTTCGATGTATATCAATTCGCCGGGTGGTGTGGTGACATCCGGCCTGTCGATCTATGACACGATGCAGTATATCCGCCCGAAAATCAGCACGCTGGTTGTGGGGCAGGCGGCCTCGATGGGGTCGCTTCTGCTTTGCGCGGGCGAAAAGGGTATGCGCTTCTCGCTGCCCAATTCGCGGATTATGGTGCACCAGCCCTCAGGCGGGTTCCAGGGGCAGGCGAGCGACATCTCGATCCATGCGCGCGAAATTCTGGAACTGCGCGAGCGGCTGAACCAGATCTACGTCAAACATACCGGGCAGACACTGAAAAAGGTGGAGGCGGCGCTGGAACGCGACAACTTCATGACGCCCGAAACCGCCAAGGACTGGGGCCTGATCGACGAAATCGTCGAAAATCGCGGCAAGGCCGAGCCCGACAAGAAATGATGACACGGGCGGCAGGTGCAAATTTTGCATTGTCCCTGCCGCCACACTGGCCTAACCTTGACCTTCAAGGCCCGCCAGAAGGCCAGAACCGAACACGAGCACGAGGTAACGCATGGCTCATTCCTCCGGCAGTGACAGCAAGAACACGCTGTATTGCTCCTTTTGCGGCAAAAGCCAGCACGAGGTTCGCAAGCTGATTGCGGGTCCGACGGTGTTCATCTGTGATGAATGCGTCGAATTGTGCATGGATATCATCCGCGAAGAGACAAAGGGTTCCGGGCTGAAATCAGCCGATGGCGTGCCCACGCCGCGCGAGATCTGCAATGTTCTGGATGATTATGTGATCGGCCAGATGCACGCCAAGCGCGTGCTCTCGGTGGCGGTGCATAACCATTACAAGCGGCTGAACCACTCCGGCAAGGCGGGTAAGGCCGGTGAGGTGGAGCTGTCGAAGTCGAACATCCTGCTGATCGGCCCCACCGGCTGCGGCAAGACGCTGCTGGCGCAGACGCTGGCGCGCATTCTTGACGTGCCCTTCACCATGGCCGATGCCACCACGCTGACGGAAGCGGGCTATGTGGGCGAGGATGTGGAGAATATCATCCTCAAGCTGTTGCAGTCTTCCGAATACAACGTGGAACGTGCGCAGCGCGGCATCGTCTATATCGACGAGGTCGACAAGATCACCCGCAAGTCCGACAACCCGTCGATCACCCGCGATGTTTCGGGCGAAGGCGTGCAGCAGGCGCTACTGAAGCTGATGGAAGGCACCGTCGCCTCGGTGCCGCCGCAAGGCGGGCGCAAGCATCCGCAGCAGGAATTCCTGCAGGTCGATACCACGAATATCCTGTTCATCTGTGGCGGGGCTTTCGCCGGGCTGGAGCGGATCATCGGCCAGCGCGGCAAGGGCACCGCGATCGGCTTTGGTGCCGAGGTGAAGGACGAAAGCAAGACGCTGGTGGGCGAAACCCTCAAGCAGCTTGAGCCGGAAGATCTGCTGAAATTCGGGCTGATCCCGGAATTTGTCGGTCGCCTGCCGGTGATCGCCACGCTGACCGATCTGGATGAGGACGCGCTTGTCACCATTCTGACCGAGCCGAAGAACGCGCTGGTGAAACAGTATCAACGCCTGTTCGAGATTGAAGGCGTGGATCTTACCTTTACCCCTGACGCGCTGCGCGCCATCGCCAAGCGCGCGATCTCGCGCAAGACCGGGGCACGGGGCCTGCGGTCGATCATGGAAGATATCCTGCTGGATACCATGTTCGAACTGCCGGGCATGACCAATGTCGATGAAGTGGTCGTCAACGAGGAAGCCGTGTCATCCGAGGCACGGCCGCTGATGATCTATTCGGAAACCAAGCGCGAACCGGCCTCATCCGCGGGCTGATTACCGTCGCACTGTTGTTCTGAAAAGAACCCCGCCCTGACCCGGGCGGGGTTTTCTGTTAAGGCGGTGGAGGGGGGCGTTGCCCCCCTCTTGGC
>NZ_DAIRVN010000138.1:0-3714 GCF_036802785.1 Pararhodobacter sp. | reverse complement strand
ATGGGTATACGCGACCGGGGGACGGGCGGGCAGGGCGGCGCGTTGCCTGACCTGCCTGACCGATCCACCGCCCGCCGCGGCTTGACGTTATCGCGCAAGGCTGGTTTCCGGGCTGCGGAAGCGGGCCAGCGTGGCCCCGGTGCGACGCCTTCCCGGGCTCCTCCCAGTGGCGCGTGTCGCACCGCTCTCCCGTTACCGTTGCGGGGGCAGCGCCGGTCTTTCACCGGCTTCCCAATTCTCCGCTGTCGCCAGCGGCACCTTACCGGCCCAGTATGCCCGCGCGCGCCGGGATTCGATGCACCAAAAGCGACATGCCGGGTTGTGGGAAAGACCTTCTTTCAACCGTTGCCCGCCGCCGTGCCGGGGGTGCTGTGCGGCGGGGTGGCGGCGGGCTGGCCCAGCATCCGCTCCACCATCTCGGCCATGTCGCGGCTCAGCTTCGGATGCGCGGCGATCCGGCCCAGTGCCGCGCGGGCGCGGGCCTGCCGCCCGGTATCATAGCGTGACCATGTCTCGAACGCGCTGGACATCCGCGCGGCGAATTGCGGGTTGCGCCCGTCCAGCCGGATCAGCCAGTCCGCCAGCAGGTCATACCCGGCGCCGCTTTCATGGTGGAACCCGGCATGGTTTCCCGTCAGCCCGCCGAACACCGCCCGGAAACGGTTGGGATTGGTCCAGTCAAAATCGGCATGCGCGGCCAGTTCCGCCGCCCGCGCCGCCGCGTTGTCCGGTGCTGCCAGACTGGTCTGAAGCCCGAACCATTTGTCGATCACCAGCCGCTCATGGCGCCATTGCGCGCCGAATTCCGCCAGCGCCGCATCACCCTCGCCGATATCCAGCAGGGCCGACAAGGCCCCCAGCTGCACGGTCATGTTATCCGCCCCCGCGAACAGCTCCCGCGCCCGCGCGCCCCCGTCGGTCAGCGTGAGCAGCTTCAGCGCCTCCAGCCGCAGCGCGCGCTGCCCCGCTGCCGCCGGGTCCGGGCTGTAGGGCCCGTCAGGCGCCATCTGCGTGAATGCTGCTTCCAGCGCATCGCCCAGATGCGCGGCCATCGCCGCGCGCATCCTGCGCCGTGTCTGGTAAAGGGCGGCGGGGTCCGGCACCATGCCCAGCCCTGCCAGATGCACCGCTATCGTCTCTTCGTCGGGCAGTCGCAGCATCAGCGCGCGGTAAGACGGTTCCAGCTCCTGCGCGCCGGGCAGTGGGCGCAGCGCCGCCAGCCAGTCCGCATCCGGCGCGGCCCCGCTGCGGATCATCGCCGTCGCGGTCTCCAGCGCCAGCCTGCGCCCGGCGTCCCAGCGCGCGACGGGGTCGCTGTCATGGGCAAGCTGATGTGCCAGCGCGCCGGGCTGCGGGCTGTGATCCAGCACCACCGGCGCCGAAAACCCGCGCAGAAGCGAGGGTACCGGGCGCACCGCCAGCCCGTCCCAGTGCAGTGTCAGGCCGGGCTGGTCCAGCGCAACCACCTGCGTCGGCGCAACCTCCTCACCCTGCGCGCCGATCAGCCCCAGCGCCACGGGGATCACCATGGGCTTGTTCTCCGGCTCTCCGGGGGTGGGGGGCAGGTGCTGCGCCAGTGTCAGGCTGTAGCGGCTGCCATCCCAGTCCTCGCGCACGCTCAGGCGCGGCGTGCCCGCCTGTTCATACCACAGCCTGAACTGCGACAGGTCGCGCCCGGTGGCTTCCTCAAACACCGCCAGCCAGTCCTCGATCGTGCAGGCCTGCCCGTCATGGCGCGCGAAATACAGGTCCAGCGCCCGGCGATAACCGTCCTCGCCGACCAGAAGCGCCAGCATGCGGATCACCTCGGCGCCCTTCTCGTACACCGTGGCGGTATAGAAATTGTTGATCTCGACATATTCCACTGGCCGCACCGGATGCGCCAGCGGCCCGGCATCCTCGCGGAACTGGCGCGCGCGCAGGGTCAGCACATCACCGATCCGCTTGACCGCCGCGCCACGCAGATCGCCCATGAACTGCTGGTCGCGGTAGACCGTCAGCCCCTCCTTGAGCGACAGCTGAAACCAGTCGCGGCAGGTGATGCGGTTGCCGGTCCAGTTGTGGAAATACTCATGCGCCACAATGCGCTCGATATTGGCGTAATCGTCATCGGTGGCCGTTTCGGGCGAGGCGAGAACATAGCGCGAGTTGAAGACGTTCAGCCCCTTGTTCTCCATCGCGCCCATGTTGAAATCATCGACGGCGACAATGTTGAACACATCCAGATCGTATTCGCGCCCGTAAACCTGCTCATCCCAGACCATCGACTGAGTCAGCGCGCGCATCGCATGAGCGGTCTTGTCCTCATCGCCTTCGCGCACCCAGATCGCCAGCGCGACAGCGCGGCCTGAGGCGGTGGTGAAACGCGCGCGCGTGGCAACCAGATCACCGGCCACCAGCGCGAAAAGATAGGCGGGTTTCGGGTGGGGGTCATCCCATTCTGCCCAGCCCGCGCCCTGCGCGACCGGGTTGCCGTTGGACAAAAGCACCGGCAGGTCGCTTTCGACGCGCACCCGGAAAGGGGCCATCACATCGGGGCGGTCAGGGTAGAAGGTGATCTTGCGAAAGCCCTCGGCCTCGCATTGCGTGCAATACATCCCCTTGGAAATATAGAGCCCGTCCAGCGCGGTATTGGCCTGCGGGTTGATCTCGACCTCGGCCTCCCACACAAACGCGCCTTCGGGCAGCAGGGCCGCAGGCAGCAATAGGCCGCCGGGGCCGGGTGTGGCGCTGATCTGTTTGCCGTCGATCGTGGCGCTGATCAGCCGCAGATCCTCGCCATCCAGCCACAGATCGCCGCCCGCCGCCGCCGGATTGGGGCGGAACTCGATGCGCGCCAGAACCCGCGTTGCCTGCGGTGATAACCGGAAGGTCAGCGCAACCCGGTCAATCAGATGGCTCGGGGGCGTGTAATCGGCAAGGCGGATGGGCTGGGTCATGGGTTCCTCATGCTTTGTCCTTCAGGTGCCACGCCGCGCCCCTGCGGTGCAAGCCCCCCCAAACCCGCCGTCCTTAAACCCGCCGCCCTGAAATCCGCGTGTGTTCCGTTTCATCTTGCCGGAAATACGCGCGGGGGTGAATTGGCCGCAGGCCAAGAGGGGGCGGCAGCCCCCTGCGCCGCCCACCCGTCCTGCGCCACCCCGCTTACGCCGTATCGGGCGCCACAAGCACCGGGCAGCGCGCCGCTTCGATCAGCGCCGACAGGCGGGCGGGCTGGCGCGCCAGCGCGGGCGCGACGATCAGTGCGGTGGCTGACAGCGCGTCGATCCGGCCGGGCTCATCAAGCGCCTCAACCGGCAGCGCCAGCGCAGGGCGGCGCAGGGCGCGGGCCAGTGCGGCGGCAAGCGTCAATGTCTGCTGGTCGTCGCCGTGGCACAGCGCCACCACCGGCCCGCCGGTCTCCAGCAGCCGCCGGTAGCCCAGCAGCAGGGTATCGCCGGGCTGGCGCAGGTGGCAGGCCAGTTCGGCTGACATGCCCTGATCGGTGCGAAACTCCCATGTCAGCCGGGCGCGGCTGGCGATCAGCGACAGGCGGGTCGAGAAGGCGCGGGCATCGGCGGCATAGGCGGCGCTCAGCGCGTCGCGGCTCAGGGAAAGGGGCGGCAGGGCGGGCCGCATCCGGGGGCGGGGCAGCAGCGGCGCGCCCTCGGCATCTTCCAGCGTGGTTTCACGCACCAGAACACCCAGCAAAGCCCCCACCGGAGCTTCCACCGG
>NZ_DAIRVN010000137.1:0-3737 GCF_036802785.1 Pararhodobacter sp. | reverse complement strand
GCGGGCACGGCGGTGGCGGGGGCGATCGGCTTTGTCGGGCTGGTGGTGCCGCATATCCTGCGCCCGGTGGTCGGCGCGCGGCCCTCACGGTTGCTGGCAGCCTCGGCGCTGGGCGGGGCGGCGATGGTGCTCGCCGCCGATATCGCTGTGCGGATGATCCTGCCTGAGCGCGACCTGAAACTGGGGGTGCTGACCGCTATTGTCGGCGCGCCGCTGTTTTTGCACCTCATCTACCGCACGCGGAGGGAGGGGCTATGACTGCGCCCCTTCTGACCCTGCGCGATTTCTCCGTCGCACGCGGCCCCTGCGATGTGCTGCGCGACGTCTCGCTGACCATCACGGCGGGGGAATGTGTGGGCCTGATCGGCCCCAACGGCGCCGGAAAAACCACGCTGATGCGCGCGGCGCTTGGCCTGATGCCGGCGCGCGGGCATTCCTCGCTGAGCGCGCTTGACCGGCTGGTGCGCGCGCGCACCGTCGCATGGCTGCCCCAGCAGCGCGAGATCGCCTGGCCGGTCAGCGTGGAGACCCTGATCGCGCTGGGCCGCAACCCGCACCGCGCGCCGGGCCACGCGCCAACGCCCGAAGACAGCAAAGCCATCGACAGCGCCATCGCCCGGATGGGGCTGGAGAGTTTCCGCAGCCGCGCCGCCAACCAGCTTTCGGGCGGCGAGCAGGCGCGCGTGCTGATCGCCCGCGCACTGGCGCAGCAAACCCCGCTTCTGATGGCCGACGAACCGGCGGCGGGGCTGGACCCGGCCAGCCAGATCACCCTCATGACGCTGTTCGCGGAACAGGCCGCAGCGGGTGATGCCGTGCTGTGCTCGATGCATGATCTGGGCCTCGCCGCGCGCCATTGCACCCGGCTTCTGGTGCTGCATCGCGGGCAGTTAGTGGCCGATGGCCCGCCCGCCGCCGTGCTGACCGCTGATCTGCTGGCCGAGGTTTTCCAGATCACCGCCCATTTCGCGCAAACCCCGCAAGGCCCGGTGTTCCAGCCGCTGGGGGTGATCCGATGATCACGCTTGCCGCCCCTTGGCTGGAGTATGACCTGGGCGCACCGCATCAGGTGCTCAGCTGGTCCGTCAACCGCCCCGGCTATCAGACAGCCCGGCGCATTCTGTGGCGTGAGATCCGAAATGCCGATCTGCCGCCGGGGCTGGATGTCGGCGCGTGGCTGGCGCGGGAACTGGCGGCACGAGGGTCTGAGGATGCCATCTGCCTGCTGACCTCGCGCCGGATCGACCGTCATGTGCTGCGCGAAGCCACGGAAAACGCGGTGACCGCGCAGGCGCTCGCCACCGTCGGCCTGTCCAACGCCGAGCGTGTCGGCCACCGGATGGACCGCACCGACCGCGACTGGAACTGCGAACTGGGCGCGGCCTATGGCACCATCAACATCGCCGTCAAACTGAACCACCCCCTGTCGCAGACCGGCCTGCTTGAGGCGCTGAGCATCGCCACGCAGGCCCGCACCGCTGCCATCATGGATGCGGGCCACCGCCTGCCCAGCGGCACGGCCACCGGCACCGGCACCGATTGCATCGCCATGGCCGCGCCCGAGGGGGCCGATGATTACGCAGGCCTGCACACCGATACCGGCATCGCACTGGGCCGCGCGGTCTATGACGCCGTGTTGCAGGGCGCGCAGGACTGGACCGGCACCATCGGCCGTGTCACGGATGAAAGGACGCAACCATGACCCTTGATGCGCTCATCGCTTTCCTTGATCGCGGCGGCCCGGCAATGCTGGCCATCGCGCTTCTGTCCGTCGCCACGCTGACGCTGATCCTGTGGAAGGCCTGGGATCTGGCGCGCCTTGGCGCATGGTCGCGCGCGGCCTCCGAGGCGGCTTTGACCGACTGGCAGGCGGGCCGGACCGAGGCCGCCCTTACCCTCCTTGCGCCGCGCACCGGGCTGCGCGCCCACATGGCGCACCGGGCGATGGACAGCCTGCGCACCCTTCCCGAACCCGCCGCGCGCGAGGAAACGGTGCGGGTGGCGCGGGGCGGGCTGATGAAGGCGCGGCGCGGCCTGCGCGCGCTTGACCTGATCGCCACAATCGCACCGCTGATCGGGCTTCTGGGCACGGTTCTGGGCATGATTGAGGCCTTTCAGGCCCTGCAGGATTCCGGCAACCGCGCCGATCCGGCGGCGCTGGCAGGGGGCATCTGGCAGGCGCTGCTGACCACCGCTGCGGGCATGGCCGTGGCGATCCCGGCATCCATGGCGCTGAGCTGGTTTGACAGCGTGACCGACCGGTTGCAGGCCGAGATGGAAGACCTCGCCACCCGCATCTTTGTCGCCCGGCAGGCAGCGCCACAGGCCCGGCCATGATCACCCTTGGCCCGCCCCGCCCCCGTCGCCGCATGAGCCTGACGCCGATGATCGACGTGGTGTTCCTGCTGCTGATCTTCTTCATGCTGGCGGCGCGCTTCGGGGTTGAGGGGGTTCTGGCGCTGTCGGGCGGCACGGGTGGCGGGCAGGGCTGGTCCGGCCCGCCCCGGCTGGTGGAATTCGCACCGGGCGGGGCGTGGCTGAACGGCAGCCCCCTTTCCGCCGAGGCGCTGCCCGGCGCCCTTGCGCCGCTGATGCAAGGTCCGGATGACCCCGTCATCCTGCGCCCGCGCGACGGGGCCAGCCTGCAACATCTGACCGATCTGTCCGAACGGCTGGTGGCCGGGGGCCTGACGCGGCTTGTTCTGGTGGAGCCGTAGCATGGATTTTCTGCCCCCCCGCCCCCGGCCCCGGCGCGAGGCCATCCTGCCGATGATCAATGTGGTCTTCCTGCTGCTGATCTTCTTCCTGATGACCGCCCAGATCGCCCCGCCGCCGCCCTTTGACATCTCCCCGCCCGAAGCCGCATCTGACGCCACCCCGGATGCCGCCGGGGCCGCGCCCCGCACCCTCTGGCTGGATGCCACGGGTGGGTTGATGCATGACGACCTCACTGGCGATGCCGCCCTTGCCATGCTTGCGGCGGGCGACGGGCCGGTGCTGATCCGCGCTGACGCCGCGCTGCCAGCGGCTGATCTGGCGCGGCTGATGCGCCGGTTGACGGCGCTGGGTATCGGTGACCTGCGGCTGGCCACACTGCAACGCGGGGCGCCATGAAACCGCTGCTGGAGATCGCACCCTTTCTGGCCGTGGCCGTCGCGGCCCATGTCGGTGCCTTTGCGCTGGTGGCGCAGGGCGGCGTCAGCGCGGGCGGAGATGGCGGGCAGGGGCAGATCACGCTTGAGGGAGGTGATGCGGCGCTGGCAGCCCTTGTCGCGGCATGGGAGCGCCCGCCGGAACTGGCACCGTCGCCCGCCCTTGCCGGGCCAGCCCTCACAGACCTCGCCACAACGGCAGACAGCCTGCCGCAACCGCGCCCCTCCGTCACACCGGAACTGCCCGGGCTGCAGGCGATGGAGCAACCGGCCCCGGCCTCTGACACCACGCCGGATACCACAGCCCCGGCGCCGCCTCCCGCGCCGCGCGTCGCCCTGATCACCGACCCTGCCGCACTGCCGGAGCGGCCCGCGCTGCCCGATACCACCGAGGCCTTCGCCCCCCTGCCCCCGGCAGCGCCCGCCCTTGCCGCGCTGCCCGAGCGGGCCGAATTGGTCAATGAATCGCCCGATACGCTACCAGATACATCCCCACCCCCGCCTCTGCCTCCGCTGGCTGAGGCCCCTGAGCGCTCACCCCATCCTCCGGCGCGCCCGCAGCCCCGGCGCGACACCGCAACCGCC
>NZ_DAIRVN010000136.1:0-3741 GCF_036802785.1 Pararhodobacter sp. | reverse complement strand
ACAGCAGAAGGGACGGGGGCAGCGCCCCCTCTTCTGAAAAAACAGGCACCTGCGTAGCAGACATTCAGGTCACACGGTCGGGAGGCGGTGATCCTTGAAAGTTTCGCGCAGCTTGTTTTTCTGCATCTTTCCCGTCGCACCCAAGGGGATCGCATCGACAAAGACCACGTCATCTGGCACCCACCAGCGCGCCACCCGCCCCTCGAAACAGGCAAGGATCTCGTCCCGGGTAAGCGTCTTGCCCGGTTTGGGCATCACCACCAGCAGCGGGCGTTCGTCCCATTTGGGGTGATGGGCCGCGATACAGGCGGCCATCGCCACGGCCGGATGGCCCATAGCGATGTTTTCCAGATCGATCGAACTGATCCATTCGCCGCCCGATTTGATCACATCCTTGGTCCGGTCGGTGATCTGCATGAAACCATCCGCATCGATCGAGGCGACATCGCCGGTGGGGAACCAGCCCAGCCCCGCCGCATCCTTGACCAGCGGGTCATCATCGCGGTTGAAATAGTGTTGCATGATCCACGGCCCGCGCACCATCAGCTCGCCCGAGTTCTGGCCATCCCAGGGCAGTTCCTGCCCCCCGGCATCCACGATCTTCATATCGACCCCGAAGATCGCGCGCCCCTGTTTGGATTTGATCGCCATCCGGTCCGCTTCGGGCAGGGTGTCCTGCCCCGGCTTGAGGGCGCAGACGGTGCCCAGCGGGCTCATCTCGGTCATGCCCCAGCCATGCAGTACCTGGACGCCGAACTTTGTCTCGAACGCCTCTATCATCGCGGGCGGGCAGGCAGAGCCGCCGATCACGGTGCGGTTCATCGTGGTGAATTGCAGCGCGTTGTCCTCGACATGCGACAGCAGGCCCTGCCAGACGGTGGGAACACCTGCCGAGAAGGTCACGCCCTCGGCCTCGAACAGATCATAGAGCGATTTTCCGTCCAGTGCCGGGCCGGGAAACACCAGCTTCGCACCCACCATTGGCGCCGAGTAGGGGGTGCCCCAGGCGTTGACGTGGAACATCGGCACCACCGGCAACACCACATCGCGCGCCGAAAACCCGCAGGAATCGGGCAGGGCGGAGCCATAGGCATGCAGCACCGTCGAGCGATGGGAATAGAGCACGCCTTTGGGGTTTCCCGTGGTTCCTGAGGTGTAGCACAGCGAGGAGGCGGTGCCTTCATCGAAGAGCGGCCAGTCATACTGATCCGAGGCGCTTTCCAGCAACTCCTCATAGCAGATCAGCCCGGGAATCTTGCTGTCGACGGGCATGGCGCTTTTGTCGGCCATCAGCACGAACTGGCGCACGCTGCGGTAGCGGCCGGCCGTGGCCTCGATCAGCGGCAGGAAGGTGAGATCAAAGAACATCACCTGATTTTCGGCGTCATCCGCGATCCAGACCAACTGGTCCGGGTGCAGGCGCGGGTTGAGGGTGTTGAGCACTACGCCCGAGCCGGACGCGCCGTAATACAGCTCAAGATGCCGGTAGCCGTTCCAGGCCAGTGTTCCCACCCGCTGGCCGAATTCCACGCCCAGCCCCGCCAACGCATTGGCAAGCTGGCGCGAGCGGCGGGCGAAGTCGCGGTAGGTGTAGCGGTGAATATCGCCCTCGGTACGGCGCGAGACAATCTCACGGTTTCCATGGTGGCGCTCGGCGTGCACCAGCAGGCTGGAAATCAGCAGCGGCTGGGTCATCATCTGCCCTTGCATCGGGTCCTCCCTCGAATTTCCTTTATGGGTAGCCGATTGCGGGGGGCGGTCAAGCGGTGCTTCACGTCGGCTTGGCGTTGACCCTACGTCAATCGGTGTCTGCGTTCCTCGCGGGTAGTGCCCGTTGCGGGATGGGGCGCGACATCCCGTGCCCAGTCGCAGCGCCATTTCCGTCTCTGGTGCGGGCGGCGGGAGTCGAACCCGCACGGGCTTTGCCCTAGCGATTTTAAGTCGCTTGTGTCTACCGTTCCACCACGCCCGCAAGGTCGTGCATCAGAATCCCTTCAGATTCAGTGGAATCACTAGCGACATAAGGCGCTGAAAACAATGCGCTTATGGCGATGGCTCGTGGCTTTCGTGTCACGCCCTCCCGCGCGTCGGTCGGTTTATGGATGACTGGAGCGGGTAGGTGCAATGTGCTGGAATCACTGAAATTTCCCCCGGCGTCACCCGGCGGGTTGGTTCATGCCAAGCGCCAGTGCAAGCGCGCGGTCGGTCAGGTCATCAAGCGTCAGCCCGCCGTCGGGGCGATACCAGTAGCTTGTCCAGGCCAGTGCCCCGTGCAGGAACTGGCGCAGGATTTCAGGCTCAACCGGGGTGAGGCCTGCCGCGCGGGCCTGTGCCAATGTGTCTTGCCAGAGGGCGAAGTAAGCGTTCCGGCCCTGGAGGAGCGGGGCCTGACGCTCAGCCGACAGGGCGCGCCAGTCATGGAACAGGACCGAGGTGGCATCGCTGGCCGGGCCGTGGAGATAGGCAAGCTCCACCGCGATCAGGGCGCGGACGCGGCTGTGGGGCGACGGGGCATCGGCGAGCGCGGTCTCAAGATCCCGGCGCATGGCGGCGATCACCGATTCCATGACCGCAAACAGAATGTCTTCCTTGCTGCGGAAGTGATGAAACAGGCTGCCGGACAGAATACCAAGTGCGCCCGCGATATCGCGCACGGTTGTGCCTGCATAGCCCTTTTCCCGGAACAGCCGGGCGGCCACGGCCAGAAGGCGACCGCGCGCTGTATCCGGTGCGAAAAGGGGGGGAGGCTGGGTCATGGCGTGGCTGCTTTCCTGTGGCGGCAGGATAGGCGGTGACGCAGCGAAAAACAACCAAGCACTTGCTTGGTCGCGGGTGGGTTGTTAGGCTTCTGTCAGCTTTTGGGGGGAGGCAAGCGGATGAACACGGCCATTATCACCTGTGCGCTGACCGGGGTGTTGACCGACCCGCGCCAGCATCCCGTGCCCGTGTCGCCTGAAGAACTGGCGGATTCCGCGCGTGAGGCTTTTGAGGCCGGGGCGGCTTGCATGCATGTCCATTTTCGCCAGCAAGGCGCGGGTAAGGGCCATTTGCCAAGCTGGGACCCGGCGCTGGCGGTCGAGATCGCGCAGGCGATCCGTGAGGCCTGCCCCGGGGTGATCCTGAATTTTACCACCGGCACCGTGGGGCATGACCAATCCGGCCCCATGGCCTGCATTCGCGCCGGAAAGCCCGAGATTGCAGCCTGCAACGCGGGAAGCCTGAATTATCTGAAGGTGCGCGCCGATGGACGGTGGGCCTGGCCGCCGATGCTTTTCGACAATCCGGTCGAAAAGATTGAGGCGTTGCTGGCGGTGATGCGCGGCGAGGGGGTGCGGCCTGAGTTCGAGTGCTTTGATCTGGGGATCGTGCGCTCGGTCAGCATGTTTGCCGAGGTCGGTATGGTCGCACAGCCGCAGTATAATCTGGTGATGGGTGTGGCTTCGGGCATGCCGGCGGACCCGGAGCTGTTGCCATTGGTGCTGAAATACCTGCGCCCCGGGGCGCTCTGGCAGGTTACAGCGATTGGCAGGGACGAGGTCTGGGCGCTGCACCGGCGCGCGGCGGCTTTGGGAGGGCATTTGCGCAGCGGGCTGGAGGACACGTTCTATCTGCCGGGGGGCGCACGGGCTTCGGGCAATGGCGCGTTGATCGAGGCGCTGGCAGGGGTTGCGCGCGAGGAGGGGCGGGGCGTGGCCTCGGCTGACGAGGCGCGGGCCCTGTTTGGGCTGGCATGAGGGGTGG
>NZ_DAIRVN010000135.1:0-3818 GCF_036802785.1 Pararhodobacter sp. | reverse complement strand
TGGCCGCAGGCCAAGAGGGGGGCAACGCCCCCCTTACCCGGCCCCCTCAGAGCGCCACATCCCCCGGCAGCCCCAGCCGCGCCAGCACCTCCGTCAGCACAGCGCGCTCGCCCTCCCACGGGGCATGGCGCGCCGCGAACAGCGTTGCCTGCGAACGCAGGACTGGCGGCGCCGACAATATCTTCAGGTGGTTCGCGCGCAATGTCTCGCCGGTTGAGGTGATATCGGCCACCGCCTCGGCGGTCAGGTTGCGGATCGTGCCTTCCGTCGCGCCCTGGCTGTCGACCAGCTGATAATCGGCCACCCCATGCGCGCGCAGGTAATCGCGCACCAGCCGGTGATACTTGGTGGCAATCCGCAGACGGAACCCGTGGGCGGCACGAAACGCCGCCGCCGCCGCGTCCAGATCATCCAGCGTATCAACATCGACCCAGGCCTCGGGCACCGCGATGATCAGATCGGCATGGCCAAAGCCCATCGCCGCCAGTTCCACCACCACGCCCTGCCAGCCCGCCAGCTTCTCGCGCACCAGATCGGTGCCGGTAACCCCCAGATGGATGCGCCCCGCCGCCAGCTCGCGCGGGATCTCGCCCGCCGAGAGCAACACCAGCGAGGCCCCCTCCACCCCCTCGATCGCGCCGGAATACTCTCGCTCATTCCCGGTGCGCCGCATGGCCATGCCGCGCGCGCCGAACCAGTCAAAGCACTGCTCCATCAGCCGCCCCTTGGACGGCACACCGATCTTGAGAACCATCACGCCCCCCCCAGCAAAGCCACCAGCGCCGGCCGGATCACGCCACCCACCGCCGGGATCGAGCGCCCCTGCCCCAGCACCGCGGTCAGCGCGTCATAGCGCCCGCCGGTGGAGACCGGCGGCAGGTCAGGCCGGGCCTCGGCGTAAAAGCCAAAGACGAAGCCGTCGTAATATTCCAGCGTGGTGCGGCCATAGCTGCCTTCATAATCCAGCGCCTCCACGTCGATGCCGCGCGCCGCCAGTGCCTCCAGCCTGCGCGCAAACCCCTCGACCGAGGCGGAAATCCACGGCATGGCCCGCGCCGCCTCGCGCAGTGCGGCAAGAGCGGCGGGGCATTTGGCGGCAATCGCGGCCACGGCTTCCAGCTCATCAACCAGCGCTGCGGGAATGGCGGGGGTGGCGGCATCCTCGGCCAGCGTCTGCAACCGCGCGGTGATCTCGGCGGGGCTGCGCAGGCCGATATGCGGTGCGCCGCTCTGCGGATGTTCGCCGCGTTCCAGCGCCGCCAGCAGTGCCAGACGCTCAGCCGACAGGGCCACGCGGCCCGCATAGCGCTCCAGCAGCGCGCGGAACCGCCCCGGCCGCCACAGATGGCGCATCAGCGCGGCCTTGCGCGGGGCCGATGTCGGCAGCCCGGCCACGGCGGCGCGCAGAATGCCGATGTCGCCGGTCGCCGCGCGCAGCCCCAACGGCGCAAGCAGCCGGGCGAACAGCGCGAACACCTCGGCATCGGCATCCAGCGGGCGGTCGCGGTCGAACACCTCATAGCCCGCCTGCAGATATTCCGACTGCCGCAGCGCGCCGGGGCTCTCCTGCTTGCGGAACACCTCGCCCAGATAGCAGTAGCGCGCCGGGTCCGCCCCTTCGCGCATATGGGCCTGCACCACGGGCACCGTGAAATCCGGGCGCAGCATCATCTCGCCTTCCAGCGGGTCGGTGGTGACATAGGCACGCGCGCGGATGTCTTCGCCGTAGAGGTCCAGCAGGGTTTCCGCCGGTTGCAGGATCGCGGCCTCGACGGGCTGCGCGCCCTCGGTCTGAAACGCGGCCAGAAGCCGCGCCCCTTCGGCCCGCGCGCCCGCGGGATCGAAGCGCAGCGGGCTCACTTTCCGGCGTCCAGAATGCGCCGGACGGCGGCGACCATCTCGCTGCGCGGCGCCTCGATCTGCGCGGGGTTCGCTTTCCACTCCTCCAGCGTCGCATCCTCGGCAATCTTCGCGCCCAGCACCAGATCCTTGATCTGCACCACACCGCGCGCGGCCTCGTCGCCACCCTGGATAATTGCCACCGGCGCGCCGCGTTTATCGGCGTATTTCAACTGGTTACCAAAGTTCTTGGGGTTGCCCAGATAGACCTCGGCGCGGATACCAGCGCGGCGCAGATCGGCGGCCATCGCCTGATAATCGGCCATCCTGTCGCGGTCCATGACGGTGACAACCACCGGGCCGATGGCTGCTTTCTGCGCATGGCCCTTGGCCGCCAGCGCCGCCAGCAGACGGTCCACCCCGATGGAGACGCCCGTGGCCGGAACCGCCTGCCCGGTGAAGCGCTTGACCAGATCGTCATAGCGCCCGCCGCCCGCGACCGAGCCGAACTGGCGCTTGCGGCCCTTTTCGTCAAGGATTTCAAAGGTCAGCTCGGCCTCATAGACCGGGCCGGTGTAATAGCCCAAGCCGCGCACCACCGAGGGGTCTATGATGATACGGTCAGGGCCGTAACCCTGCGCGTCCAGCAGGGCGGCGATTTCCTCAAGCTCATCAACACCTTCCGCGCCGATCTTTGAGTCACCCACCAGTCCCCGCAAGACCTGCGCTGTCTCGGCACCCGTCCCGCGCCGCGCCTCGGTAAAGGCCAGCACAATATCGGCCTGCGCCGCACCCAGCCCCGCGCCCTTGGTGAAATCCCCGCTCTCATCCTTGCGCCCGGCGCCCAGCAAAGCGCGCACCCCGTCCTCGCCCAGCCGGTCCAGCTTGTCGATCGCGCGCAGCACAATCCCGCGCTCGCTGGCGAAGCGCTCCGGGTCCGCCGGGTCCAGCACGCCCGCGGCCTCCATCACGCCGTTCAGCACCTTGCGGTTATTCACCCGCACCACGTAATCGCCGCGCGCAATCCCCACCGCCTCCAGACAATCGGCCAGCATAGCGCAGATCTCGGCATCTGCCGCGACCGAGGCCGCGCCCACCGTATCCGCATCACACTGATAAAACTGACGGAACCGCCCCGGACCCGGCTTTTCATTGCGCCAGACCGGGCCCATCGCATAGCGCCGGTAAGGGCTGGGCAGATCGTTGCGGTATTGCGCGGCGACGCGGGCCAGAGGGGCGGTCAGGTCATAGCGCAGCGCCAGCCAGTCGACATCGGTGCCCTCGCTTTCCTGCCAGGCGAACACACCCTCGTTGGGGCGGTCGACATCGGGCAGGAACTTGCCAAGCGCCTCAACCGTTTCCACCGCGCTGGTTTCCAGCGGATCGAAACCGTAGCGATGATAGACCTCGGCGATCTGGTCCAGCATTGCCTTGCGCTGGGTCACTTCCGCGCCGAAATAGTCGCGGAAGCCCTTGGGCGTCTCGGCCCGGGGGCGGCGGGGGGCTTTGGTCTTGGCCATGGGTGCGTCCACTGGTGAAACGGGTTGGCGGTGGTCTAGCCGAAGGGGGAACGAGGAGCAAGGCGCGCAACGGGCTGGCAGGGCAGTTGACCGCCCCCTGCGGCGCGCCGATAAGGCCCCGAACGACGGAGAGAGCGCGATGACCACCGACCGTATGGACCGTATCGAAGAACAGATCGCCCACCTGACCCGCGCCACGGATGACATGAGCGACATCCTGCGCGCCCAGAGCGCTGAAATCGCCCGCCTCAGACGCCTGCTGACCCAGCTGACCGAGCGCGAAACCGAGCGTGGCGGCCAGGACGGCACGTCCATCCCCCTCGCCGATCAGCGGCCGCCGCATTGGTGAGCGGCGGCGCTGGCCAGCCGCCCTGCGGGTAAGCCGCACCACGACAGGATCAGCGCACAGGCCGGAGGGCGGGGTTGCGGTCCCGAAGGGAGCGCAACCCCGCCCTCCGG
>NZ_DAIRVN010000134.1:0-3888 GCF_036802785.1 Pararhodobacter sp. | reverse complement strand
TCTATCCAGAGCTTGACCCTGTGGCACGGGCCGCCCGATTACCCATGCTCCGTCCCGACCGGCGCGGAACGCGCCGGTCGGGACGGCTTGCTACAGGTCTATTCCCTCGGAGAGCGTCAAGGCGTCCTCAATGTCGACGCCGAGATAACGCACCGGTCTGTCCATCTTTGTGTGGCCGAGCAGCAGTTGGACCGCCCGCAGGTTTCCGGTCTTCTTGTAGATCTGCGCCACCTTGGTCCGCCGCATCGAATGCGTGCCGTAGGCGCTCGGCTCGAGGCCGACCCACATGACCCACCCCCGGACGATCCGGGCATACTGTCGCGTCGACAGGTGTGGGCTGCCGTGGATACGGCTGGGCCACAGGAACTCCAGCCCGAACATTTCGGGATCGTGAATCCAGCGCTCGAGGGACAGCCGCGTCGTCTCGGTGATCTCGAACCGGACCGGCTTCGCCGTCTTGCTCTGGATCATCGAGGTTCGTTCTTTGACCCGCCCGGCGGCGAAGACATCCCGCACCCTGAGGCCGACGAGATCGCAACCGTGCAACTTGCTGTCCACGGCCATGTTGAACAGCGCCAGGTCGCGCGCATTGCCCGCCATCTCGAGGCGGACGCGAATTGACCAGACATGCCGGGGTAGAAGCGGGCGTTTCTGGCCGATGATACGGCCCTTGTTCCAAGGCGCGCGGACAGGACGGAGGACGGGAAGAAAAAATAGACGGACATGGGGCTACCTCCTGTCCACCGGGCCCACCCTTCTTCGGTCATGCCGACCACTACAGTATACCACGTTTCGGGCCGGGAGTGGGGGCGTCGGGCGGAAAGCCGCCCGCGATGCCACGGCATTGCACCCGCAGAAAACGGCAGAGCGACCGTTCAGTGTCTTCGCCCACGTGGCCGCGTCGCGCAAGAAGCGGACGGCTGACGTAGCGCGCTTGTGCAGAACGTCGGTGCAGAAAAAGTCGATGGCAGTTATCCAATTGATCCGAAATAACAGCGCTGAAGGCTGATGGGAACCTCACCGTTCCGCCCTCATAAGAAGCCGCGATCCTCCTTCGGCAAGCAGTTTTCGAGACGTCTACGTCAGTTAATGGGTTAATTATTGAGAAGGGTTCCCTCAGGGATCTTTAGGAGCCTCGTGAAGTAGGCTTCGTTGAATGGAGTCCACAAGCCGACTACCCGCTCCAATGATTTTCGAAAGCACCTTCGGGTCAGGACTCGTTCTCGGATCATAGCCAGAACATGACGGTTGCGGCGAGTGCGACGGCGGAGAGGAAGACTTTTGGGCATCTATCGTAGCGGGTCGCGACCCTGCGCCAGTCCTTCAGACGTCCGAACATGATCTCGATCCGGTTGCGGCGTTTGTAGCGGCGCTTGTCGTGCTTGATGGGCTTGCCGCGCGACTTCCGGCCCGGAATGCAGGGCTTTATCCCCTTGTCTTTCAATGCTTCTCTGAACCAGTCGGCGTCATATCCCCGGTCAGCGAGCAGCCAATCTGCCTTTGGCAAGCTGCTCAGCAGCGCCGCCGCTCTGGTGGAATCACTGACTTGGCCTGCCGTCATGAAGAACCGGATCGGGCGACCATCGGCGTCGGTGACGGCGTGCAACTTGGTGTTCATGCCTCCCTTCGTCCGACCGATCAGACGGCCCCTTTGGTCGCAACGTCCCCCTTTTTCGACCGCAGGCTGGTCGCCGTGCAGTGCGCCTTGAGGTAGGTCGCGTCGATCATCACCGTCTTCGGGGTGGCAGCCTCCGCGGCCAGCCCGTCCATCATCTGAGCGAAGACACCCTTGTCCCTTGCCGGCTGTGTCGCTCAGAACTGGGTGCGCAGCAGGCTCCATGCCCAGTCTCGCAGCCGGTCCTGCCAGGGCCGCGACTGCCATTCCGCCAATGTGACGGGACGGGCCTGCACCAGGTCGGCGTCGAACAAGGCGATCTGTTCGCGCGCAAAACCGTCATCGAAGACATTCAGATTGGCCTCATCATTGAGCCGGAACGATCGTTCATCGAAATTGGTGGACCCGACCGAGGCAAAGACGTCATCCACCACCAGCAGCTTGGCGTGAACGAAAGTCGGCTGGTACTCGTGGATGCGCACCCCCGCTTGCAGCAGTGGCCCCCAAAGCGCGCGAGAGGCAAGGCGGACCGGCGGTTTGTTGATCTGTGGCCCCGGCACCAGAATGTCGATCTCGACCCCGCGCTCCCGCGCGGCCAGAAGCTGGGCGATGGCGACATCGTCAGGGACGAAATAGGGTGTGGCGATGCGGATGCGCCCTTCCGCCGCAGACAGCGCGGTCATCAACATCAGATGGATGTAATTGCGGCTGCCGGTGCTGCTGACGACCAGTTGCGCGACCGCATCGCCTTCAGCTTCAAGCAGGGGAAAGAAATCCGGTCCCTGAAGGATTTCGCCGGTGTCCTCGACCCAGTTCGAGACGAAGGCGCCCTGCAGCATCGCCACCACCGGACCAGTGATCCGGTAATGGTTCTCGCGCCATTCGCCGGGGTGGCGGGCGTCGCCCTGCCAGTCATCGCTGATGCCCACGCCCCCGGTGAAGCCAATCCGCCCGTCGACGATCAGCAATTTCCGGTGCGTGCGGTTGTTGAGGCGGTCCAGCGTGTACCAGTGCAACGGCCGGAACCGGACGACATGAACGCCGGCAGCCTCCATCCGCTCTATCAGGGCGGCGTCGACGGGCACGGAGCCGACCCAGTCCATCATCACCCGGACCGGAATTCCGGCCCGGGCCCGCTCTATCAGGGCGGCGGCAAACTGGTCGGCAATGCTGCCGGACCAGTAGACATAGGTTTCGAAATTGATGCTTACCTGCGCGCCGCGAATGGCATCCAGCATTGCGGGAAAGATCCGGTCGCCGTTGGTCAGCGTCTCGATCCGGTTCCCGGCCAGCAGGTTCGACCCGTAGAGCCCGGCCAGACTGCGCTGGAAATCCGGCGCCGAGGTGGCCAGCACATTGGCCACTGGCCCCCGCAATTCGCGACGGTCCGGCATCAGGTTCAGCGCGACAAGCCCCAGCACGGCCACCAATACAACGACAGCAAGGGCCTGTCCGACGTGGCGGGCTGGGGGCATGGAGGTCTCCGAATTCAGGCGGGGTCTGTCCCCGGGGTGGCGGTGATGCCAGTGTGCCACGCACCCTCTACCACCTGCGTCGCGGGCGCAACCACGCCGGAAGCGACGGCGAGGCCGGAGCGGCGAAGAAGGCCGACAAACCGGGATCGACGTTGAGCTGGGCGACGCCCCGGTGAGCGTCCGATAAGGGTTCGACGCGGCGTTCTATGCGATCCACCCGAACGCCGGTTTGGGCCGTAAAGTGGCAGCGCAACACCTTCAGGAGATAGTCCGACGTGGGAGTTAGCACCGCTTGGCCCCCGTCACCTCAAAGCTGCTGTACTATTGCCCGCCTTACCTCCTCCCGCGTCAGATTGTGGAAAAGGCGGGCAAGCTTGAGGAGGTTTTGGTCATCATTTTCGGAGGAGTAGGGTGAGACCAGCTCCCCATGCATCACCCTGTTCCTGATCTTGTTCCAGGTTTCGACATCCTCTTTCAGAATGATCCCGTCATCCGCAAGGCGGCGCATCGCATTCGCGGTCGACAGGCTGGAGAGCGATTCCAGCGACGTCTTCAGGCGCTTGATGATGCGGTCGGGCGCGCGCGAGACATCAAGGTAAGCTTTCAACTCGTCGACCGCCTGCAATTCCACCGGGGTCACCCCTGATGCGGTCGATGCCTATGAGCGCAAGCTGGTGAAGCAGATCGAGGTCGCGTCGCTGGAAGTCGAAGGCGGCCACAACAAGGCCTATGTGCGGTTCATCGTAAGCGGTCGCTGGCCCCCACTGTCGGCTTAGCTTGACGGCTTGAAGTTCCACG
>NZ_DAIRVN010000133.1:0-4010 GCF_036802785.1 Pararhodobacter sp. | reverse complement strand
GCGCTGCCCCCCTCTTGGCCTGACGGCCAATTCACCCCCCGGGATATTTTCGAACAGATGAAGGGGCGGCGGTTCGCCGATGGCCCGGGCGGCGCTTCAAAGCGCTGGCATTGCAGGTGCTTTGCCGCTATTCTGTGTGTCAGACCCGGCAAACGGGCAGACACGAGGCAGAAGAGGCAATTCAACCATGACAGAGATGGTGCATGGAGTCATGCCCGCCCATGTGGGCGAGCCGGTGCTTTCGCGCTGGTGGCGCACGGTAGATCGCTGGACGATCTCCTGCGTCCTGTTGCTGTTCGCTGCGGGATTGCTGCTGTCGCTGGCCTCATCCCCGCCGCTGGCAACGCGCAACAACCTTCCGCCGTTCTACTATTTCGAGCGTCAGGTGTTTTTCGGCATGGTGGCGATTGCCGCGATGCTGCTGGTGTCGATGATGACACCGGCGACCATCCGGCGCTGGGCGGTGCTGGGCTTTGTGGTGAGTCTTGCAACCCTCATGATGCTGCCCTTCATCGGCACCGATTTCGGCAAGGGTGCGGTGCGCTGGATCAGCCTTGGCTTTGCCAGTGTGCAGCCATCCGAATTCATGAAACCCTGTCTGGCGGTGTTTGCCGCCTGGATGCTGGCCGCCGGGCAGGAGGTGAACGGCCCGCCGGGCAAGGTGCTGTCGTTTGGCGTGACCATGGCGGTGGTGTTCCTGCTGGTGTTGCAGCCTGACTTTGGTCAGGCCGCGCTGGTGCTGTTCGGCTGGGGGGTGATGTATTTCGTCTCGGGCGCGTCGATGGTGATCATTCTGGGGCTGGCGGGCACGGTCGTGTTCGGCGGGCTTGTGGCCTATAACGGTTCGGAGCACTTCGCGCGGCGTATCGACGGCTTTCTGAGCGCCGAGATCGACGCACGCTCGCAGCTGGGCTATGCCGCCTCGGCCATTCAGGAGGGCGGGCTTTTCGGCATGGGTGTGGGCGAGGGGCAGGTGAAATGGCAACTGCCCGATGCGCATACCGATTTCATCATTGCCGTTGCTGCTGAGGAATATGGCTTCATGCTGGTGGCCATCATCATCGTGCTCTATGCCACCATCTGCCTGCGCGCGCTCAGCCGTCTGACGCGCGAGCGTGATCCGTTCAGCCGTCTGGCAGGCACCGGGTTGGTGGCGATGTTCTCGGTGCAGGCGATGATCAACATGGGTGTGGCGGTGCGGCTGTTGCCCGCCAAGGGCATGACGCTGCCGTTTGTCAGCTATGGCGGGTCGTCGCTGGTGGCCATGGGGCTGATGATCGGCATGTTGCTGGCCTTGACGCGCTCGCGCCCGCAGGGTGAAATTGGCGACATTCTTTTGACGCGGGGGCGATGAATGGGCACGAGCCGGGCCAACAGGCCACCCCTTGCCGTGATTGCAGCCGGGGGAACCGGGGGGCATATGTTCCCCGCGCAGGCGCTTGCCGAGGAATTGCTGGCGCGCGGCTGGCGCGTGGCGCTGTCAACGGATGTGCGCGGCGCGCACTATGCCGATGGTTTTCCAGCCTCGGTGGAGCGGCGCATCGTGGCGTCAGCCACCTTTGCGCGCGGCGGCGCGGCGACGAAACTTCTGGTGCCGTTCCGCATTCTTGGCGGCGTGGTGAAGGCGGCATGGGGCATGGCGATGGACCGCCCGGCGCTGGTGGCGGGGTTCGGCGGCTATCCGTCCATCCCGGCCCTGTCGGCGGCGTGGCTGCTGCGGGTTCCCTGCCTGATTCATGAGCAGAACGCCGTGCCCGGCAAGGTGAACGAGGTTTTTGCCCGCAGGGTCAACGCCTTTGCCTGTGGCATCTGGCCCACCACATTGCCCAATGGCGTGGCCGGATTTCATACCGGCAACCCGGTGCGCAGCGCTGTCACCGAGCGCGCGGGCGCGCCCTATATCCCGCCCGGTGACTACCCGATGAGCCTGCTGGTGATCGGCGGCAGTCAGGGTGCGCGCATTCTGTCGGATGTGGTGCCAAAGGCGCTGGCCGCGCTGCCCGAGGGGATGCGCCAGTATCTGCGCGTCGCTCATCAGGCCCGGCCTGAGGATATCGACCGCGTGAACGCGGCCTATGCGGCTGCGGGCATCCCGGCCGAGGTGGAGCCGTTCTTCACCGACATTCCGCGCCGTCTGTCTGAGGCGCAGCTGGTGATCGCGCGGGCCGGAGCCTCGACCGTTGCGGATCTGACGGTGATCGGGCGCCCCTCGGTGCTGGTGCCGCTGGCGATTGCCGCGCGCGACCATCAGAACGCCAATGCGCGCGGCCTTGTCGAAGCGCAGGCCGCCGTCCTGATCCCCGAAACCAAGTTCACCCCAGAGGCGCTGGCCGAGCAGGTTTCCGCCATTCTGAAAAATCCACGCGCGGCGGCGCAAATGTCCCATGCTGCGCTTTCGGCGGGTATTCCTGACGCCGCCAGCCGCCTTGCGGATCTGGCCGAGCAACTGGCCGGGCCGCGCACTTCCTGACCGACGTTGAAAGACCCTCGCATGACCGCCCCCCTTACCAAGCTTCCCGCTGGCCTTGGCCCGTTTCATTTTGCCGGAATAGGCGGCATCGGCATGTCCGGCATTGCCGAGATCCTGCTGCATGAGGGTTTCGCCGTGCAGGGGTCGGACCTGAAGGCGAGCCCCATCACCGCGCGGCTGGAGGCGCTGGGCGCGCGTATCTTCATCGGCCAGCGCGCAGAGAATATCGCGGGTGCCGGGGTGCTGGTGGTTTCCACCGCCATCAAGCCCGACAACCCGGAAATGATGGCCGCGCGCGCCGCCGGGCTGCCCGTGGTCCGCCGTGCCGAGATGCTGGCCGAGCTGATGCGCCTGCGCTCAACGGTTTCGGTGGCGGGAACCCATGGCAAGACCACCACCACCACCATGGTTGCAACCCTGCTGGATGCGGGCGGGCTGGACCCCACGGTGATCAACGGCGGTGTGATCCATGCCTATGGCTCCAACGCGCGGGCGGGCGCGGGGGAGTGGATGGTGGTGGAGGCCGATGAAAGCGACGGCTCGTTCAACCTGTTGCCGACCACGGTGGCGATTGTCACCAATATCGACCCTGAGCATATGGAGCATTGGCACACGATCGAGGCGCTGCGCGGCGGGTTCGATGCCTTTCTGGGGCGGATACCGTTTTACGGGCTGGCCGTCTGCTGCATTGACCATGCCGAGGTGCGTGCGCTGATCGGGCGGGTGCGTGACCGGCGGGTGGTCAGCTATGGCTTTGCAGAGGGGGCTGACCTTCGCGCCGTAGGGCTGCGCTATGAGGGCGGGCAGGCGCGGTTCGATATCGCGGTGAAGGGTGGCGCGGATATCCGCGACTGCACGCTGCCGATGCCGGGGGATCACAATGTGTCCAACGCTTTGGCCGCTGTGGCGGTGGCGCGGCATCTGGGCATGGAGGCTGAGGCCATCCGCGCCGGGCTGGCCGGTTTTCAGGGTGTCAGCCGCCGCTTTACCCGGGTGGGTGAGGCGGGTGGTGTGACGGTGATTGACGATTACGGCCACCATCCGGTGGAAATTGCCGCCGTTCTGCGGGCGGCGCGGCAGGCGTTGGGCGGGCAGGGGCGAGTGATTGCGGTGCACCAGCCGCACAGGTTCACCCGGCTGAGCGCGCTCTTCCCCGATTTCTGCGCCTGTTTCGATGATGCCGATGTGGTGGGCATCGCCGATGTCTATGCGGCGGGCGAGGCCCCGATTGCAGGCGCCAGCCGCGACGATCTGGTTGCGGGGATCCGCGCGCATGGCCATCCCTCCGCCCATGCGGTGAGCAGTGAGGACGCGCTCGAAGCGCTGGTGCGCGCCCATGCCACGCCGGGAGATATGGTTGTCTGCCTTGGCGCGGGGACGATTTCGGCATGGGCGCAGGGGTTGCCAGCGCGGTTGCAGGGCTGAGCCGGTGGAACCCGCCGTCACTGGTCTGATCCTTGTGTCGGTGCTGGCGGGGGGTGGCGCGGCATGGCTTCTGGCGCGGTTCGTGCGTGTCTGGGCGGGCTGGGCGCTCGCGGGG
>NZ_DAIRVN010000132.1:0-4049 GCF_036802785.1 Pararhodobacter sp. | reverse complement strand
GCCAAGAGGGGGGCAGCGCCCCCCTCAAGGGCGCGGGCGCGCCCTTCCCCCCCAAAAAAACGGGAGAAGGAGGGGGCGCAGCCGCCGAGCGACGACGGGCGGGCGCGGGCGCGCCTCAGCCTGTCGGCACCGGATACTCAGATCACCATCTGCGTCTGGGTCACCAGCGCCGCCATCTTGCCATCGCTCCGGCTGATCGTGGTCTGCCAGACCATCGTGCGCCGCCCGCGGTGCAGCGGCACGGTGACCGCGCGCGCGGTATCGCCCAGTGCGACCGGGCGGAAGAAGTTGGTCTTGCTCTCCATGGTCGTCGTGCCCTGATCGGGCGCGAGGTTCAGGAAGGTCGCAGTCCCGCCCATGTTATCCGCCAGCGCCATGATCGCCCCGCCGTGCAGCACCCCGTTGCGGTTCGCCAGTGCCGGGGTCACCGGCAGCTCTGCCTCCACCCGGTCGGCACTGACGCTGAGGATGCGGATGCCCAGTGTCTGGGAAAAGGGCGGCTGGTCGGCGGCGATGGTGTTGAGGCGGTCCTGATCGGTCATGGGCTCTCTCGGCTTTGCGGTGGGTCAGACGGGGCGGCCCCAGAGGTCGTATTCACCGGCCTCTTCGACCACGACGCTGAGGATGTCGCCGGGCTTCAGCCCCTCGAACCCTTCGTCGATGAACAGGTTGCCGTCGATTTCGGGGGCATCGGCCCAGGTGCGGGTTGTGGCGCCGTCGGCATCGACTTCATCGACGATGACCTGCAGGGTCTGACCCACCTTGGCCGCCAGTTTCGCCTCGGAAATCGCCTGCGCCTTTTGCATGAAACGGTCCCAGCGGTCCTGTTTCACATCCGCGGGCACATGGTCCGGCAGCGCGTTCGAGCGCGCGCCCTTGACGTTTTCATACTGAAAACACCCCACCCGGTCGAGCTGCGCTTCATCCAGCCAGTCCAGCAAGGTCTGGAATTCGGCCTCGGTCTCGCCGGGATAGCCGACGATGAAAGTGGAGCGCAGCGTGATATCCGGGCAGTCAGAGCGCCAGCGGACGATTTCATCAAGGGTTTTTGCCGCAGCCGCAGGCCGGGCCATGCGCCTGAGCACTTCAGGATGGGCGTGCTGGAAGGGGATATCCAGATAGGGCAGCACCCGGCCGCCATTCGCAGACGGGGCCGCCATCAGCGGGATCAGGTCGCGCACATGGGGGTAGGGATAGACATAATGCAGCCGCACCCAGGCACCCAGCGCGCCGAGTTCACGCGCCAGATCGGTGATATGCGCGCGGTGTCCGCGCTCGCTGGCATGGCGGATATCCACGCCATAGGCGGAGGTGTCCTGACTGATCACCAGCAGTTCCCGCACCCCCGCATCCACCAGCTTTTCGGCCTCGCGCAGCACGGCATGGGCGGGGCGGCTTTGCAGTTTGCCGCGCATGTCGGGGATGATGCAGAACTTGCATTTGTGGTTACAGCCTTCGGAAATCTTGAGATAGCTGTAGTGGCGCGGCGTCAGCCGCACGCCCGAGGCAGGCAACAGGTCGATGAACGGGTCCGGCTGCGGCGGTACGGCAATATGCACGGCATCAAGCACCTGCTCATACTGGTGCGGGCCGGTGACGGCCATCACCTTTGGATGCGCGCCGGTGATGTATTCTGGTTCCGCCCCCAGACAGCCGGTGACGATGACGCGGCCATTCTCGCGCAGCGCCTCGCCGATGGCCTCTAAGCTTTCGGCCTTGGCGCTGTCCAGAAACCCGCAGGTATTGACGATCACCGCATCCGCGCCCTGATAATCGGGCGCGATGGCGTAGCCTTCGGCGCGCAGCCGGGTGAGGATGCGTTCGCTGTCCACCAGCGCCTTGGGACAGCCAAGCGAGACCATGCCGATGGTCGGCTGGCCGGGGCGCGGGGCCTCAGAGATGCGGGCGCGGGGTGCAAGGTCCGGGCGCAGGGCGGGTGGGTTCTGGCTCATGGCGGGCATATAGCCCTTGGCGGGCGCTGCGGGAAGGGCGCTTTTGCCCTTTCCGCCCCTGATTAACGCGCGCCGAACCACATCCGTGTCATGATACCGTCTCGGCGGAAGAACTGATGCCAGAGCGCGGCGGCGATATGCAGCGCGATCAGCGCCATCAGCAGGGTTGAGGCGATGCCATGCACTGCCCGCGCCGGATGGACAAAGCTTTCGGGCATCGGGCCGCTGCCAAAGACCGCATCGGGCAGGTTGGACGCACTGGCAAAGGCGATGCCCGAAAAAACCATGGCGAGGGGCAGGATATAGAGCGCGGCATGGGTCAACGGTGCCAGCCGGTCCAGCAGCGCATTGCCGGTGGGCAGGCGGGGCGGGGTGCGTGTCAGCAGCCGTACAATGACGCGCGCCACCAGCAGGAACAGCGTGACCCCGCCCAAAGCCATGTGCATGCGGAAAGACATCAGCTTGGCCGGGTCATTGTTGGCCAGCGGCGCAAGCATGGTCATGCCTGCGATCAGAAGGCCGATCAGGCAGAAGGCGATCGCCCAGTGCAGGGCGACGAGGATGGGGTGATAGCGGCGTGGCATGGCGGGCCTCTGACGGTTGCAGGGTTGGGCTGGGAAGATCATGGCTGCGTGCACATAAATTTGCAATCGCAAAAGTTGCCATTGCAAATGATTAGAAGTAAAAAGCGGGTATGGAACATCGCACAGAGCTTTCAGCGGGTATCACCGCAACACGACAGGGCAGCATCGGCTGGATGATGCAACGGGTGGCGCGGCGCTTTGAGGCGGCGATGATCGACGCGCTGCGCGAGGAAGATCTGACGCTTGCGCAGTTCGCCGTGCTCATGTGCGCGCTTGAGGCCGACGGGCAGACCCAGACCGAGATCGGCGCGGCCTTTGCCATGCCCGCGTGGCAGATCAGCCGGGCGCTGGACGGGTTGCAGGCGGCCGGTCTGATCGAACGGCGGGTATGCGGGCAATCACGCCGGGTGCACCGGGTTCATGCGACCGAGGCGGCGCGGCTGCGCGTGCCACGGCTGCGGGCCGTGGTTGCTGGCGTGAACGCGCAGGTTCTTGCGCCGCTGGAGCCGGAGAAGCGCGCGGTGCTGGGGGCATTGCTGCGCGAACTGGTCCTGTAAGGGGCGGTTTATGTGGCCCCGTGAGTGGCAGTGTCTCAGGTGAAGCGCGGCGCGCGCTTCTGCACCTCGGCCATTACCGCCTCGATCTGGTTCTCTGAGCCGATGATGGCGGCCTGCAGCTTTGCCTCCAGCGCCAGCCCCGCATCATCGCCCGGCCAGCACTGGCGCACCAGCGCCTTGGCCCCGCGCGTGGCGTCAGGGTTGCGTGCGGCGATGGCATGGGCCAGCGCGCGTGCCTCGGTCAGGGGTTCATCGGCAAGGCGGGTGACGAGGCCCAGTTGTGCGGCCTCGGCAGCGTCGATGACGCGGGCGGTCAACATCAGCTCCAGCGCCTGATCGGAGCGCATCAGGCCGGGCAGCAGCTTTGTCAGGCCCATATCGGGGATCAGGCCCCATTTGGCCTCCATGACCGAAAACCTGCTCTCTGGCGCGGCCAGCCGGATATCGGCCCCCAAAGCCAGTTGCAGCCCTGCGCCGAACACCGGCCCGTGCAGCGCCGCGATCACCGGCACCGGCAGATCGGCCCAGACGGTACAGGGATGCTGGAAGCGGTTGGCGGCCTGACCGGGCGGCGGGGCGGTGATCTCGGCGCGCAACGCCTCGATGCGCCCGGCGAAGGACATCAGAAGCCCCGTATCGATCCCGGCGCAGAAGCCCTTGCCCTGCCCGTAAAGGATGACCGCGCGCAGCCCCGCGGTGGCCGCCAGTTCCCTGCCCGCTTCCGAGAGCGCGGTGAACATGGCTTCGTCCATTGCGTTGAGCTTGTCAGGGCGGGCAAGCGCGACTTCGGCGATGCCGTTTTGGATGGTGATGGAGAGGCGGTCGCTGTTCATGCCTGTGTCCCTTGCTGGCTGGGTCCAAGGAACAGGGTTGCCCAGCCTGTGGCTGCGGGCAAGCAGAACGTTGGGGCAGGTGCGTTTCGGGGCGGGGAAGGGGGGCGTTGCCCCCCTCTTGGC
>NZ_DAIRVN010000131.1:0-4379 GCF_036802785.1 Pararhodobacter sp. | reverse complement strand
GTGACTCTGGTTCGGCGGTCGTTGGTTCGGGCGCCATCGGTTCAGGTGCCATGGGTTCGTCCGCCGACAGAGCGCCGGCCGGCAGAGCGTCGTCAGGAAGATCGGCCTCAGGGAAACCGGCGGGCGGTTCGGATGCCCGGCGTTCTGATACCGGCTCTGCCGGTTGTGGTGCGCTCGGTTGTGGGCCCGTGGGTTGCAGGGGTGCGGCGCCGGAAGGCGGCGCGTCTGGCGCAGGCGGCGCACTGGCGGGTTGGTGCTGAGGGCTCTCCGGCGCTCCGCCATGCGGCGCGTCCATGCCCGAGGCGGGGTCAGGCAGCGGCAGCGGGGCGGGCGGGCGCGGGGTGTCGCTGCGCGGTGCGGGTGCCGCCGGGGTATTCGCGGCGCCATTCATGCGCCGGGCCGGCGGCCCGCCCTGGGGCGGCGGCGCCGCGTCGGGGACGGCATCGTCTTCCGTCATGTCCGCATAGGCGCCGCTGTCAAAGCTGTCTTCGACCGACGGGTCAGGCGCAAGCGAAGCAACGTGACGAACGCCTTGTTCCTGAAGCACTTTCTGCACGCCACGGATGGTCATGCCCTGATCCTGCAGCAGCAGCCGTATCCCGGCCAGAAGCGCCACATCGTCAGGCCGGTAATAGCGCCGCCCGCCCGCCCGTTTGACCGGGCGGATCTGGTAGAACTTGCTCTCCCAGAAGCGCAGCACATGCGCCGGGGTGTCGAGCAGGTCCGACACTTCGCTGATGGTGCGAAAGGCCTCAGGCGCCTTTTTCATGCCTTACCCTTTGGAATCGCCGAGATTCCCACGTGAGACACGTTCCTTCATCAGATGTGAGGGGCGGAACGACAGAACCCGGCGCGGGCTGATCGGAACCTCTTCGCCGGTCTTCGGATTGCGGCCAAGGCGCGCGGTTTTCGAGCGTACCGAGAACGTGCCGAAGGACGAAATCTTGACCTGTTCGCCCTGCGCAAGCGCATCGGACATATGTTGAATTACCGATTCCACAAGCTGTGCGGATTCGTTGCGCGAAAGGCCAACCTCACGAAACACAGCCTCGCTCAGATCCATTCGAGTCAGGGTCTTTCCGGACATGTACATACCCCTTTGCCGCATGTCGACTGCCGGACAGGATGCGGCAAGGAATTTTCCGAGTCAATATCAGGTACTTGCAGCGCGCTCTTTCCACGGCATCGAAAGCCGGAAACCGCCGGTAAAACCGCTCACCAGCGCAAAACCACCGCGCCCCAGGCCAGTCCGCCGCCGATCGCCTCGGTCACAACCAGATCGCCCGGCTTGATCTTGCCCTGTTCCACGCCGACTGAGAGCGCAAGCGGGATCGAGGCGGCGGAGGTGTTGCCGTGATCGGGGACGGTGACGATGACATTATCCATCGACAGGCCCATTTTCAACGCGGTGCCCTTGATGATGCGCAGATTGGCCTGATGCGGCACAATCCAGTCAACATCACTGGAAGTCAGCCCGGCTTTCTCAAGCGCGGATTCGGCGGTTTTTGCCAGCTTTTCAATGGCATGGCGAAAGACTTCCTTGCCCTGCATCCGCAGGTAACCCGCTGTGCCGGTGGTGGAAACCCCGCCATCGACAAAAAGCGCATCCTTGTAGCGGCCATCTGAATGCAGGTCGATCGACAGGATGCCGCGGTCTTCGGCTGTGCCGGTGCCGGGCTGCCCTTCAAGGATGACCGCACCCGCGCCGTCGCCGAACAGCACGCAGGTGGAGCGGTCTGTCCAGTCCATGATCCGGCTGAAGGTTTCGGCACCGATGATCATGACGCGCTGCGCGGTGCCCGCCACGATCAGCGCATGGGCATTGGCCAGCGCATAAATGAACCCCGCGCAGACCGCCTGCACGTCAAAGGCGAAACCGCTGGTCATGCCAAGCTGGGCCTGCACCATCGTGGCGACGGAAGGGAAGGTCAGATCAGGGGTGGAGGTGGCGACGATGATCGCATCCAGCGTATCTGCGGTGATTCCCGCCTGTGCCAGCGCCGCGCGGGCGGCGTTGGTGGCAAGATGCGAGGTGGCCTCATCCTCGGCAGCGAAGTGCCGCCGCTCGATACCCGAGCGCGAGACGATCCATTCATCCGAGGTGTCAAGCGTGGCGGCAAACTCTGCGTTCGGGACCACCCGGGCGGGAAGATAGTGGCCGGTGCCGATCACGACAGCACGGGTCACCGTGTTCTGCGTCATTCCGATTCTCCTTCAGGCTCCGATTCCTGCGCTGCCTGCGCCGCAATCACAAGCCTTTCCGCCATCCGTCCCTGATAGCCGGATTGCGCCAGTTTTGCCGCCAGCGCGATCGCGGCGGCCACACCCGTGGCATCGGCCGAGCCGTGGGATTTCACCACGGTGCCGTTCAGCCCCAGAAAAACCCCGCCATTGACCCGCCGTGGATCAACCCGCGCGCTCACCAGTTCAAACGCGCGCCGGGACAACAGGGCGCCCAGCATCGAGATGAAGCTGGAGCGCAGGGATTCGCGCAGCACATCGCCCACCAGTTTGGCGGTGCCTTCGCCGGTCTTCAACGCGATATTGCCGGTAAACCCGTCGGTGACGATCACATCAACGCGGGGTGAGGGGATATCGCTGCCCTCGACAAAGCCCACGAATTCATAGCGCCCGGTTTCCTGGTGCCGCGCGATCAGATCAAAGGCGATCTTGCTTTCGGCGCGGCCCTTGTGCTCTTCGGTTCCGACATTGAGCAGGCCAACGCGGGGGCGGGCCTCGTTGAAGCCGTTGCGGAAATAGGTGGTGCCCATGATTGCATAGGCCAGCAGATCCTGCGGTTCGGCTTTCACATCGGCGCCGACATCCAGCATCGTGTTGAACCTGTGCTTGCCCAGTGAGGGCCAGAGGCAGGCAATCGCGGGGCGCGAGACCCCTTCCATCCGGCGCAGCAGCAGCATCGACACAGCCATCAGCGCGCCGGTATTGCCGCAGGAAACCGCCGCCTGCGCGTCGCCAAGGCTCAGCGCTTCGATGGTGGACCACATTGAGGTGCCCTTGCCGTGACGCATCACATGGCTGGGCTTGTCCTCCATGGTGACCGTGCGTTCCGCATGGCGCAACACGCAGCGGCCCGTCAGCGCGGGCTGGCGGGCAACAAGCGGTTCCAGCACAGCGGTGTCACCATGCAGGATGATATGGACATGCGGGTTGTTGCGCACCGACAATGCACAGCCCGCGACCACGGCCGCAGGGCCGAGATCGCTTCCCATTGCATCAACGGATATCTGCACCTGGCCCGTTTCGGGGCTGCCCCCGGGGCCTCCGGCGTGGGCGGGATGATCCTGATCGGATATCATCGGAACCGCGCCGGATGCGGACCTCAGGCCGCGTCTTCGTCCAGATCGACGTCTGCGGTGCGCGCAATGACTTCGCGGTTGTCATAGTGGCCGCAGGACGGGCAGACGTGATGCGGGCGCTTCAGCTCACCGCAGCTGGAGCATTCGTTGGGATTGCCGGCAACCAGCGCGTCATGAGCGCGGCGCATATTGCGGCGGGAGCGGGTTACGCGGTTCTGTTGAACGGCCATTGGGACAACCTCTGGTATCTTCGGGGGCGCTGAGCTGGGCGGCCCTTACGGGTGGAATTTCGGAGCAGGAGCCGAGCCTTTACACCGCCTGTGGGGTGCATCCAAGCCCTGACCTGCATGAAGCGCGGAAAATACGGACTTTTCGAAGCGGTGCAAGGGAAATATTCGCGCCTGTGAAAGCGTGTCCCGCTTGCCCCGCATGTGCCTTCATTCCTTGCCTTTATCCCCGTCGCTATCCTCGTCACCATCCCGGTCACTGTCGCTGCCCCGTTTGAGCGCGGCAAGGGCGGCGAAAGGGTTGGGGCGGGAATCGGTGAGCGGGGTGGCGCCGGGCGGGGCAAATTCGGCCCCGGCCAAGGTGGCGCCGGGCGCGCGCGGATAATCGGGCAGGGCGATGGCCAGCGCCTCGATCATCACGGCGCCGGGGTCAATCTCTGGTCCCAGCGCTTCAAGCGAGTCATCGTCGGGCATTTCGGCTTCGGAGGCGTCAGGCTCGGGCAGGTTGCGCAGGAAGCGGCGCAGCACATCGGTATCGACGCGGGTGGTCACCGGCTCGGCGGTAATCACGCAGGGTTGAACCACGGTCGCCCCCAGCCGCCCCTCCAGCCGCCAGTCATGACGGCCCTCGGCCTGCACCGTCCCGCGGAAGTCCAGCTTGCGCAGGCTGATCGCCCCCAGCGTTTCGGCTATGCCGGCGCGGGCGGGCGCATCGGGGCGCAGATGAAAGGGCTGGGCCTTGCGGGTTGGCAGATCGGCCACGCGCAGCGGCAGGCTGGCGGTGGTGACAGGCTGGGTGTCTGCTTTGGCGGCGGGGGTATTGGCGGGCGTGTCG
>NZ_DAIRVN010000130.1:0-4460 GCF_036802785.1 Pararhodobacter sp. | reverse complement strand
CCCCCTCTTGGCCTGCGGCCAATTCACCCCCCAGCGTATTTCCGGCAAGATGAAACGGGCGGCGCGGCCTAGCTGACTTCAATGCTGGCGCTGTCACGGTAGACGGCGCCATTGTCATCATGCCATTCGAAATAGAAGCGGCCCGTGGCGGGAACCCGCGCGTCAAACTCCAGATAGGGATTGGCGCTGAAGCTGGGGCCTATGTCGATGTCGAGCACCTTCTGATCGTTGAAGGTGCACAGAAAGCGGTGAATGATATGGCGCGGGACCACCCGGCCATCGGGCCCGGTGCGCGTGCCGTTTTCCATCGGATGGGTGATCAGCGCGCGGATCTGGACCACCGCGTCACGGGCGGCCCGGGCGGGAACGCGAAGGCGTGAGCGGGCGTCGATTTCGTTCATGGCTTCCTCCGCTGTGCCGCTCAGGTGCAGCCACTGATGGTGACGCTGACATGGGCGCGGGCCTCGGCAAAGCTGCCGTCTGTCATCCGCGCCAAGGCGATCACCTCCTGGCTTTCGGCGAGGCGGATGCGGGTGCTGACGCGCTGGCTGCCCGCCAGCGGGCCGAAGGTGAAAGTGCCGAGTTCAGGCGTAGGATTGGCCGGGGCCAGAAGGCGGATGCTGACAGCGCCCGGGCAATCGACCGTGACCGAGACCGAGGCGCCGTTTTCGGCCACGCGCGGCGCTTCCAGCACCAGCGCGCCGGGGGAGGTTTGTGCGCCGTCGGTGAAGCGGGCGATCAGCGCGTCAATCTGCCCCGCCTCCGCGCGGCCCCGCAACGGCAGCATGGCGATGGCCGCGCCCGCCATGCCCAGGGTCAATGTCCGGCGCCGTGAAAGTCGCATAAGCCCTCCGATCATCCGGCCCCGCGCGGCAATGCGAGCGGGGGCCTGCGACAAAGGTAATCCGCGCGCGGCGCTGTGCAAAGCCCGAAATATCGGAAAATGCCTGCGCCCGGCCGGGTGCAGGCGGTAAAAGCGCCTTGTTTTTCCGGGATTTCTGGCGGGATGGCCGCCGCTCCTCGCCCGCTGCTTGCAGTAATGTGATCCCCGGCAGGAGGCCTCAATCCTCATCGACCTCGCCGCCCGAGGGCATGGCGCGTTCGATTTCGGCGGCGCGGTCACCCGCGCCCTCAGCCCCGGGCGTTGTGGCCGTGGCGGGTGAACCCGTTTCGCGCGCCGTTTCCGGCGCCGCCTCCGACATTTGCTGCGGGCCTTCAAGGGCGGGCGCAGCGGGTGTCCCGCCGATGGTGCGGGGTTCGCGGCGCAGGTTCAGGGGCGGGGCGCTGCCGTCCTTGTTCTGACCCATGTAGAGCGTCATATGCGGGAACGGGATTTCAACACCGGCCTCATCGAGCACTTCCTTGATGATCTCGTTATAGGCGCGGCCCACGGCCCATTGCATGCCCGGTTTGGTCTTGATCCGGCCACGCACCACCACGGCGGAATCGCCAAGGGCGGAAACCCCCTGAATATCCAGCGGCTCCAGTATCTCGGCGCCCAGATCACCGGCCTGAAGGATGTCGAAGGCCTTTTGCATATGCACCTTCACCTCCGACACATTCTCGCGGTAGGCCACCCCCACCTCGGCGACATGGAAGGCAAAGCCCTTCATGAAGTTCGACACCATATCGACCGACGAGAAGGGGATCAGGTGATAAGTGCCCGACACATCGCGCAAGCCCACCGAGCGGATGGTCAGTTTCTCAACCACCCCGGTTATCCCGCCTGCAGTGACCACATCCCCCTCATTCATCGCGTTCTCAAACTGGATGAAGGCGCCGGTGATGATGTCCTGCACCAGCTTCTGCGCACCAAAGCCGATGGCCAGACCCAGCACCCCGGCACCGGCCAGCAGGGGCGCGATGTTCACGCCGATCTCTGACAGGGTGAGCATGGCGGCGATGATGATCAGCGCGATGGTGAAGGCGTTGCGGAACAGCGCAAGCAGTGTGCGCTCGCGCGCCGTGGGGATGGTGCCCACCACCGGGTTCAGCCGGTATTCGATGAAGCTGGACACCGCCAGCCAGATCGCCATGGCAATCAGCATCACCAGCGCGGCAGAGACCAGCCTGCCCAGCAGGTTGCGGCCGAATTCGCTGGCGACCCAGCCCAGGAAATCCATCACCTGCCAGGCCTGGGCGATGGCCAGCAGCACGGCCAGCGCAACCAGCACCCGCGCCACCTTCAGGATGGTCGGCACAAAGGCATTCAGCCGGTATTCCAGCAGCGGAAGCTTGCGGCGCACATCTTCGGGCAGGCGCATGCCGCCGGTGATGGCGCGCGAAATCAGGGCCATCACCGCGATCCCCACCACCACGGCGATCACCGAATTGAGCGTGGCCTTCAGCATGAAGGGCAGCGCCTCGGCCGGGCGGGCAGTCCAGATCACGAAGAGCGCCACCAGATAGGCGATTGCCAGCCAGTGCCAGAACCCCGCGACGGCGGCTTCGGCCTTGCCGATGATGTCATCGGGCATGCGCCCATGGCGCTCACGCAGGGCGCGGGCCACCGGGGCGTGGTTTTGCAGCACGATCAGGACAGCGATCAGCAGTGACAGCAGCGCGATCAGCACCGCCAGGCTGTGACCCACGGCAAAACTGACGGCGGCATTGACGATGGGCACCACCAGCAGCAGGCCATAGCCCAGAAGGCTGATCAGGCGCGACGACCAGAAATACCAGTAGGAGGCCGTCTCATCGCTCATCGGTGCAAAGCGCAGCGCCGGGAAACGCGGTGAGAGCACACCTCGGAGCAGCACTTTGCCCATCTCGATCAGGAGGAAGGCATTCAGAAACAGGCTCTGGCGGAAATCCATGCTGCCGACCTCGCCCAGAAGCAGCGCAGAGGCATAGCCGCCCTGCCATGCCAGCAGGATGATCAGCGCATCAATCAGGCTGGAGCCGGCAATCAGCGCCAGCCGCGTCATCCAGCCCGCTCCCAGCGCGCGCTGCCCCATGCGCAGGAAAAGGCGTGAACCCATGGCCCTGAGCACCCAGAACAGCGTGATGGTCACCGCACCGACCAGCGCCAGCGACAGAAAGCTGTTGTAGATCTCGCTCCAGTTGACGGCGGGGCCATCGGTGAAGGCGCCCAGCACCTCGGAAGTTGAGGCGATGACTTCGGCGCCGAAGGCGGTTGTCCCCTCGGCGATGTCGCGTGTGTATTCGGCCAGCTGGCGCGCCAGTGACATCTGCTCGGGCTCAGTTTCCGGGGTTGTGGCCGCCGGGCCGTTTTCCGGGGTGCCGTTTGCGGCCGCAGCCGCTTCCAACTGGCGTATCAGCGTTTCGCGCGCGGCATCGTCACGCAGGATATCCACCAGCGTGGCAGCCGCATCCTGCTCGGATACCGCAGTTTCCGGCGTCGCATTTTCGGGCGCAGCGGGGAAAAGAGATTGTGCCTGAACGGGAAGCGCAAGCAGAAGCCAGACAAGAGCCAGTCGGAAAAGTGCCAAGAAATCCGTTCCTTTGCAGCCAGAATCGCCGCTTAGGATAGCCCGTTCAGGCCGGAGGTAAACCTCTGCTGCGCGAGGGCCGGTTTGCGGCGGTCAGATCGCGATGGTCTGGAAGGCGTCGCGCAGGGCGTTCGACCATGCCTCGGACATGGCGCGGAAAGACGGGTCGCCGGCCTCGATCCGGCGATGAAGGTCAACCCGGCAGCTGTCCCGCTGGATGACGCACAGGTCCAGCGGCATCCCCACCGAGAGATTCGAGCGCAGGGTGGAATCCATCGACAGCAGAACCGCCTTCTCGGCTTCGGCGAGGCTGGTTTCAGGGTGCACCACCCGGTCCAGAATCGGTTTGCCGTATTTGTGCTCACCAATCTGAAGGAAAGGCGTGTCTTCGGTGGCTTCGATGAAATTGCCCTCGGGATAGACCAGAAACAGGCGCATCTCGCCGCCGCGGCGTTGCCCGGCCACGATCATGCTGGCCGAGGCCCCCTGATTCATCGTCGACATCTTTTCGTCAATATCGACGCGCACGGCGGCCAGCGTGTTGCCCACGATCTGCGCGACCTGCAGCATCGTATGCGCATGCATCACCGAGCTGCCCTCATCGCCGATTTCGATCGCCTCGCGCAGGCGGGCAATGGTGGTCTGGGTTACCGACAGGCTGCCTGCGGTCAGAATGACGATCACGCGCTCGCCCGGCTCCTCAAAGAGGAACATCTTGCGATAGACCGAGATGTTGTCGACCCCGGCATTGGTCCGGGTGTCGGACAAAAGAACCATACCGGCCTTCAGAAGCAGGCCCACACAATATGTCATGGAAGGACTCGCGATGTCATGGAAGGGGGATACTATTGCTGCTGCGCGAGCACCGCAACTGTGACGTCGAGGTGCTCGGTCCCGTTGCCGCGGGCAATGCCGCGGATGGGGGCGGCGTCGCGCGCATCCAGCCCGGAACAGAGGCGGATATAGCGCTCATCGGGGCAACAGCGGTTGGCCGGGTCAAAGCCCACC
>NZ_DAIRVN010000129.1:0-5075 GCF_036802785.1 Pararhodobacter sp. | reverse complement strand
AGGGGGGCGTTGCCCCCCTCTTGGCCTGCGGCCAATTCACCCCCCAGCGTATTTGTTGCAAGATGAAAGCGCATTCCGGGCGTGAGGGCCGGTGACGGTGGGGAGGCTGGCGGTGGCAAGAGGGCTGTCAGCGCGGCCCCAGCGCTGCCAGCCGCCGCATCAGATCGGTGATCTCGGTGGTGTCGGCATTGGCGAAGGCGATGCGCATCTCGCGCGCGCCTAGTGGGTTGCCGTAAGGGTCGCCTTGCGGGCGGAACATGGTGCCGGGCAGCATCAGCACCCCGGCCTCGCGCAGCAGGCGTCTGGCAACCTCGGGGGCGGGGGCGTCGAACGGGTGGTTCGCATAGGCGAAATAGGCGCCGCAGCCCTTCAGCTCCCACCCCTCAAGCCCCGCGAAGCCCGTGACCATCGCCGCGCGGCGGCGCAGGATTTCCAGCCGTTCGCCGGCCAGCCAGTCGCCCAGATTCTCCAGCCCCCAGAGCGCGCCGAACTGCCCCGGCCCGGAGACACAGATCGTCACCGTATCCAGAAACTTCTCGATCTGGGCGAGATGCGCCGCATTGGTGGCAATGGCCCCCACCCGGTGCCCGGTCATCCGGTAGGCCTTTGAAAACGAATAGAGATGCACCAGAACCTCATCCCAGCCCGGATCGGCGAACAGCCCGTGCGGCGGGCCTTCCTGGCTGTGGAAGTCGCGGTAGGTTTCATCGACGATCAGCGCCAGCCCGTGGCGCGCGGCCAGTTCCGCGAAGCCGCGGATCAGTGCGGGCGGGTATTCCACGCCGCCCGGGTTGTTCGGCGTCACCAGCACAATCGCCTTGCTGCGCGCGGTGATCAGCGCGGCGCAATCCTCCAGCGAGGGCAACAGATCTGCCCCCGTCGCAAGCGGCACGGTTTTCACGCCCTGCATGGTCAGCCACATCTGATGGTTGAAATACCACGGCTGGGGCAGGATCACTTCATCGCCCGGCCCCGCCAGCGTGGCCACCGCCGCGCAGAAGGCCTGATTGCAGCCCGAGGTGAGCGCCACCTGATCCGCCGTTACCGTCCCGCCATAGAGCGTGGAAATCCGTTGTGCGAGGGCGGCGCGCAGTTCCGGGTTGCCCAGAACCGGGGAATAGAGATGGATCGCCGGGTCTTCCTCGATCGCGCGGGCCATGGCGGCGCGCATCGCTGCCGGGGGCGGCTCCACCGGCGCGGCCTGCGACAGGTTCAGAAGGGCCAGCCCCTCGGGCAGCGTGGTTTCAGACAGCCAGCGGCGGGCCTCCATCACCGGGGGGATGAAGGTGGCGGCGAGGGCGGGGTTCAGGGGCAGGGTCATGGCATGTCCGGGTTGGGTGATCCGGCGGAATGTGCCGCATGCGCGCGGCCGGGGCAAGCGGCACGGGCTTGCCAAGCCGGGCGCGCTGTCGCAATGAGGGCGCATCGAAGGAGGCCCGTATGACCCCCGCTGCCCGCCAGGCCGCCGCCATTGCCATTCTGGACCGCACCCTTGCCGGGCAATCCGCCGAGCAGGCGCTGACGCAATGGGCGCGCGGCAGCCGTTTCGCAGGTTCGGGCGACCGTGAGGCGGTGCGCGATCTGGTGTTCAGCGCCATCCGGCAGCGGCGCTCTGCGCAGGTGCTGGGCGGCGGAGAAACTGGGCGGGCGCTGCTGCTGGGCCTGAGGCGCGCCGATGCTGCCGTGCCCGGCTCCGTGCCCGACCCGGTGACCGACTGGACCGGGGCGCAGCACAGCCCCGCCCCCCTTGATGCCACCGAGCAGGCGCTTTTCGCCAGCCCGACGCCGCCCCTGACGCGGGCCGAGGCGCTGGACTGCCCGGACTGGCTGCTGCCCCATTTCGACGCCGCGCTTGGCGAAAGGGCCGACGCGGTTCTGAGCCTGATGCGCGGGCGCGCCCCGGTCTTCCTGCGGGTCAATGCCGCTGCCACGACGCCCGGTGCCGCGCAGGCCGAACTGGCGGCGGATGGCGTGGAAACCCGGCCCCATCCGCTGGCCCGCCATGCGCTGGAAGTTGTCGCCAACCCCCGCCGTATCCGCAACAGCGCGGCCTATCGTGAGGGGCGGGTGGAGTTGCAGGACGCCGCCTCGCAGGCTGTGACCGAGGCGCTGGTGGCGCATCTGACGCCCGGCACCCGGGTGCTGGACTATTGCGCGGGCGGCGGCGGCAAGGCGCTGGCGCTGGCGGCGGAGGGGATGGCGGTCAGCGCGCATGATGCCGACCCGCGGCGCATGCGCGACCTGCCCGAACGGGCGCGCCGGGCGGGTGCCCGGATCACCGTGCTGCCCGGCGCGGCATCGGGGCAATGGCCTGTGGTGCTGGCCGATGCGCCCTGTTCCGGCTCAGGCAGCTGGCGCCGCGCGCCCGAGGCGAAATGGGCGCTGACCCCCGCCCGACTGGAGGAACTGACCCGCATTCAGGCCCAGATCCTGCACGATTGCGCGGCGTTGACCGCACCGGGCGGGCTGCTGGCCTATGCCACATGCTCGCTCTTCGGTGCCGAGAATGATGCGCAGATCGCGGCCTTTCTGACGCGGGAACCCGGCTGGCAGGCGCTCAGCACGCATCATTTCACGCCGCTCGACGGGGGCGACGGGTTCTTCCTGTCGGTCCTGCGCCGCGTCTGAGACATCTTTGCACGAAATAGGCGGGTGCAAGAGGTTGCTCGTTCAACCTGTGGCGGTATTTCTGGAACGGTTAACGCGATGTTAACGGTACTGGAACACAAGGGAAACTGATTGCCCCCTGCCTTGCCTGACCCCGCCCCTCCCGATTTTTCGCAGCCTGACCCCCATAAGACGAGCACTTCCTTGAAAGATACCGTTCTATCCGAGCCCTCTCGCCCTTCCGGCGCACTGGCAGGCGACCAGCCGGTGGCTGAGGGGGCGGCGGCTGAGGCGCGCGGCGCGCTGACGCTGGCGCTGCTGCGGCTGCGCCCGTTGCTGGCAGGGCTGACGGTGGCGGCGCTGCTGGGGCTGGCGGGGGCTGTGCTGACCCGCGACACCGCTTTTGCGCCGCCGATGCTGGCGGCGGCGACCACGCTGGGGCTGATCACGCTGGCAGGCGCGGGCGCACTGGCGCTGAACCGGCGCAAGCGGCTGTCGCTTGCCGAAACCCTGATCATCGCGGCCTCGCGCGACCCTGATGCGGTGTTGCTGACCGATGGCACGGGCCGCCCTGTCGGCGCCAATCCTGTCGCGCAGGCCTTTGCCGGACCGCCGCAAGGGGCGGGGCCGGTCGCGCCTGCGGACCTTCTGCTGCGCTGGAGCGCGGAACCCGCGCGCGCTGCCGCTGCCCTTCTGGCAGAAGCGCTGGCGCAGGGGCAGGCGCAGCGTGACTTCACGCGCCCCGAAGGCGGGCTGCGGCTGGCGGTGCACCGCACCGATGCGGGCGACGGTTGGGCGGGGCTGATGGTCTGGCGCTTCAGCACCGGCAGCGACGGGGCGGGGCGCTCGGTTGATATGCTGGGCCTGCCGCTGCTGACATTGGGGCCAAAGGACACACCCCTGAGCGCCAACACCGCATTCCGCAACCGGTTCGGGGTGCCCGGCATTACCCTGCCTGCCGCCCCGGGCGAGGCGCCGGTTCTGGTGCTGGACCCTGATCTTGAGGCCGCGCTGTCACCGCTGCGTCAGGGCCTCAATCCGGTGCCGGTGGTGCTGCCCGGCTCAGGCGGCGTGCAGGCGCGGCTTGCCTATGCCAGCGCCGGGCGCGACGGCCAGCGCGATATCCTGTTCCTGCCGGGCTGGCTTTCGGCGCCGGGGGAGCGGGCGCAACCCACTACCCGCCATGATTTCGAGGACATCCCCGTCGCCCTGATGCTGCTGGATGGCGAGGGAAAGATCATCGACACCAACCGCCCGGCGCGCGGCCTGCTGGGGCTGGCACCCGGTGAATCGCGCTACTTCTCCGAGGTGGTGGAGGGGCTGGGCCGCCCGGTGAGTGACTGGCTCGATGACGCCCGCGAAGGCCGCGCGCTCAACCGGCCAGAGGTGTTGCGCGCCACGCTGCCCCCGCAGGAGACCTTTGTCCAGATCATCCTGCGCCGCGCGGCGGGGCCTGACAGTGACAATGCGCTGGTGGCAGTCATCAGCGACGCGACCGAGCTGAAATCGCTGGAGGCGCGTTTCGTGCAGAGCCAGAAAATGCAGGCAATCGGCCAGCTTGCAGGCGGGGTGGCGCATGATTTCAACAACCTGCTGACCGCCATCTCAGGCCATTGCGACCTGCTCTTGCTGAACCGCGATCACTATGATCCTGATTACAACGACCTTGTGCAGATCCACCAGAACACCAACCGCGCCGCTGCGCTGGTGCGCCAGCTTCTGGCCTTTTCGCGCAAACAGACGCTGAAGCCTGAAACCCTGTCGCTGGAAAGCCTGCTTGAGGAACTGGCGCATCTGCTGACCCGGCTGGTGGGCGAGCGCATCACGCTGACCCTTTCGCATGACCCGCGCATCGGGACCATCCGCGCTGATCGCCGGCAGTTGGAGCAGGTGATCATGAATCTCGTGGTGAATGCGCGCGATGCCATGCCCATGGGCGGCGAGATCCTGATCGAGACCGAGGCGGTGCGCATGGACAGCGAGCTGGAGCGCGGGCGCGTCCGCCTTCCGGCGGGGGATTACGCGCTGATCCGGGTTGTCGATGAAGGGCTGGGCATTCCCGCCGATATCATCGACAAGATATTCGAGCCCTTTTTTACCACCAAACGCACCGGAGAGGGCACCGGGCTGGGCCTTTCCACCGCCTATGGCATCGTCAAGCAGATGGGCGGGTGGATCTTCGCAAGCAGCACCGAGGGCACGGGCACCGAGTTTTCGCTCTATTTCGCGGCGCATCACGATGACACCTCCGAGGCCGAGCTGCCCCGGACGCAGCCGCACCGGCTGAAGGGCACCTCGCGCCCGCTGGTTTCAGGCGTTTCCGAGCCTTCTGTCGTCTCCCCTGACATGCCGGGCGGAAGCGGCGGGCGGGGCCTGTCGCCCGTCGGCGAGGCGCCGCCCTTGCCTGTGGGCAGCCCACGCACCGCGCGCAGCTCTTCCGGGCCGCTCTTGAGCAGATCGCGCCCTTC
>NZ_DAIRVN010000128.1:0-5186 GCF_036802785.1 Pararhodobacter sp. | reverse complement strand
ACCGGCGATCTGGTCATTGTCGAAGGGTATGAGGGCTAGGCAACCCGCCCGCCCTGCCCTATACCCCGGCCACAAAAGCGACGGGACAACACCATGCGCAGCGCCACGATCACCCGCAAGACCGCTGAAACCGATATCACCGTGACCGTCACCCTCGACGGCACGGGCCAGTATGACAACCGCACCGGGGTGGGCTTTTTCGACCACATGCTCGATCAGCTTGCGCGGCACGCCCTGATCGACATGAAGGTGCGCGCCGAGGGCGATCTGCATATCGACGATCACCACACGGTTGAGGATGTCGGCATCGCCATCGGGCAGGCGCTGGCACAGGCGATGGGTGACAAGCGCGGGATCCGTCGCTATGGCGCCTGCCATCTGCCGATGGACGATGCCCAGATCCGCGCCGCGCTGGACCTTTCCGGGCGCTCCTATCTGATCTGGAATGTCGATTTCCCCACCGCAAAGATCGGCAGCTTTGACACCGAACTGGTGCGCGAGTTCTTTCAGGCCTTCAGCGCCCACGGCGGCATCACGCTGCATATGGACAAGCTTCACGGCTTCAACAGCCACCATATCGCCGAAGCCGCCTTCAAGGCCGTTGCCCATGCCCTGCGCGACGCGCTGGAGATCGACCCGCGCAAGGTCGGCGCCATCCCCTCGACCAAGGGCACGCTCTGAGTTTTCACCTGTTCATAAATATCCCCGCCGGAGGCTTCCGCACCCACCATGCGCGCCTGGGCCGGGGCAAGGCACCGAGGCCCCCATGCTGACCGTCATCGTCGATTATGAGAGCGGCAATCTGCATTCCGCGCAGAAAGCCTTTGAGCGGATGGCGGCCGAAACCGGCGCGGGCGCGGTCATCGTCTCGGCCCGCACCGAGGATGTCGTGCGCGCCGACCGGATCGTGCTGCCCGGCGACGGCGCTTTTCCGGCTTGTCGCAGGGCATTGGGGGCCGTGCCGGGCATGGTCGAAGCGCTGGAGGAGGCGGTGATCAGGCGCGCGCGGCCTTTTCTGGGCATCTGCGTGGGCATGCAGATGCTGGCCACGACCGGGCGCGAATATACCGACACGGAAGGGCTGGGCTGGATCGGCGGCGAGGTGGTGCCGATCAGGCCCGCCGACCCCAGGATGAAAGTGCCCCATATGGGCTGGAACGACATGGTGTTTGATCGCCCCCACCCGGTGCTTGAGGGGCTGCAGACGGGCGACCATGCCTATTTCGTGCATTCCTACCAGTTCCGCACCACCGACCCGGCGCATCTGCTGGCCCATGTCGATTATGGCGGGCCGATCACCGCGATCGTGGGGCGCGACACGATTCTAGGCACCCAGTTTCACCCTGAAAAGAGCCAGTCTGCCGGGTTACGCCTGATCGCCAATTTCCTGCGCTGGAAGCCCTGAGGGGGACCGCCGCGCGTGACGGGCACGGGCAAGGGGGCTTTGCCCCCTCTGGGCCTGCGGCCCATTCACCCCCAGGATATTTTTGAACAGATGAAGCGGGGGCGGTTTGCAGTCTGCCCCGCCGTAGCATCCGGTACCCTTGGCTCAGTCCGCGCGGCTCCAGACGGCATCGCGGCAGAAGAGCAGCACACAGCCCGAAACGGTCAGGCGGTCGCCCTCCAGCTCCATGCGGGCGTTGTAGGTCTGGTCGCGGTCAGGCGCCCAGACGCGGCCGTTGCGGTAGCGGCCATTGCCCTGCGGCTCCATATCCCAGACGATCTGCCGCCCGACATTGGGCGAACTGATCACCTGTCCCGCACCATTATAGGCCTGAGTCAGCGTGCCGCAGATCAGGTCGCCGCAATCGGCAACCCGGACTACGCCGGTGTTGCCGTTATCATCAGGCGCGGTGCGCCAGTTCCCGTGCACCGGATCAGCCAGTGCCGGAAACGCAAGACCAGCAAGCGCCACCGCGCTCAGGATCAGTTTGTTCATTGCAGCATCCTCCTGCGCGCGCAGGTTCGCCAGTGTCCTCCTGCCTGCGCAGGTTCGGTTGCCCGCCCGATTCGTGCAAGAGCTTCCGTTGCGGGCGGCGGGCAGCAGCGAAAAGCCGCAACTAGCCCGGGCGCGCGCCGGAGGGATTTGCAAAGCCGCCCCGCTGCCGCTACATGGCGCCAAGCAAACAGGAGCGCGCAATGATCCTCTACCCTGCGATTGACCTCAAGGACGGCAAGTGCGTCCGCCTGTACAAGGGCGCCATGGAACAGGCGACGGTATTCAGCGACGATCCCGCCGCGCAGGCCGTCGCTTTTGCCGGGCAAGGCGCCGAATGGCTGCATCTGGTCGATCTGAACGGTGCTTTTGCGGGCAGCCCGGTCAATGCCGCCGCTGTCGAGGCAATTCTGGCGGCGGTCACGGTGCCCTGTCAGCTGGGCGGCGGGATCCGCGACATGGCAACGATCGGCATGTGGCTGGAAAAGGGCCTTGCGCGGGTCATTCTGGGCACGGTCGCCGTGGAAGACCCCGCTCTGGTGCGCGCGGCCGCGCGGGCCTTCCCCGGGCAGGTCGCCGTCGGCATTGATGCGCGCGAGGGCCGGGTGGCAACACGCGGCTGGGCCACGGAGACCGATATCGACGTCACCGACCTTGCCCGCGCGTTTGAAGACGCGGGCGTGGCGGCGATCATCTACACCGATATCAACCGCGACGGCGCGATGCAGGGGCCGAATGTCGCCGCCACGGCAGCCCTGGCGCGCGCCTGCACGATCCCGGTGATCGCCTCGGGCGGGGTCTCGTCACTGGCGGATCTGATCGCGCTGCGCGATTGCGGAGCGCAGCTGGACGGGGCGATTTCAGGCCGCGCGCTTTATGACGGCAAGCTGGATCTGGCCGAGGCGCTGGCCGTGCTGAAAGGCTGACCCCCGCTCAGCGCACGGCGGCAGCAAACTCCGGCGTTGCAGCCATTTCTGCCGCCACCGCCAGGGAAACGCCGCGCGTGATCATCCGGCGATAGACCATATCGGCCCGCGCGCCCTGCACACCCGCCGGCAGCGGGGCAGCATTCGCGCGCCGGGTGGCCGCCGACATCCCAGGCATGGACATCGCATCGCGCAGCCCTGCATGGTCCGGGCAGCCCACCAGAATATCGGGTTGCGGGTTTTCGCCGCGCGCTTCCATGGCGGCGTGGGCGCGTTCCAGCAGGCGGCATTCCCGCGCGATCTGGTCCGGCAACGCGTCAGTGGCGGGCAGCGGCGCCTGCCCCGGCAGGGCACAGGCGGTGAGGAACAGGGCAAGGCTCAGGGCGGCGGGGAACTGCATCTTTCCCTTGTATCCGCGCAAGCGAGGGGTGTAAATCGCGCCATGCTGAAGACCCGTATCATCCCCTGCCTTGATGTCGCCGATGGCCGCGTGGTCAAGGGCGTGAATTTCGTCAACCTGATCGACGCGGGCGACCCGGTCGAGGCCGCCAAGGCCTATGACGCGGCGGGCGCCGATGAGCTGTGCTTCCTCGATATCTACGCCACGCATGAAAACCGTGGCACGATGTTCGACCTTGTCACCCGGACTGCCGAGCAATGTTTCATGCCGCTGACCGTCGGCGGCGGGGTGCGCACGCCTGAAGATGTGCGCGCGCTGCTGCTGGCAGGCGCCGACAAGGTCAGCTTCAATTCGGCGGCGGTGGCAGACCCCGATGTGGTGGCGCGCGCCGCTGACCGCTTCGGCAGCCAGTGCATTGTGGTGGCGATTGATGCCAAGACGGTGGCGCCGGGCCGCTGGGAGATTTTCACCCATGGCGGGCGCAAACCCACAGGGATCGACGCGGTGGAATTCGCGCGCACGGTGGCCGCAAAGGGCGCGGGCGAGATCCTGCTCACCTCGATGGACCGCGACGGCACGCGCACTGGTTTCAACCTGCCGCTGACCCGCGCCATTGTTGACGCCGTGCCGGTGCCGGTGATCGCCTCGGGCGGGGTCGGCACGCTGGATCATCTGGTCGAAGGGGTGACGATGGGCGGTGCTTCGGCGGTGCTGGCGGCCTCGATCTTCCATTTCGGCGAATTCACCATCGGTCAGGCCAAGGCGCATATGGCCGCCGCGGGCATCCCGGTGCGGCTGTCATGAGCGCGCGCGGAACTGCCATCGAACGCCTCGCCGCGACGATCGACTCGCGCAAGGGTGCCGACCCGGAAAGCAGCTGGACGGCAAAACTGCTTGCCAAAGGCCCCGAGAAATGCGCCGAGAAATTCGGCGAAGAGGCCATTGAGGCGGTGATCGAGGCCGTCAAAGGCGACCGCCCGGGCCTCACCTCGGAAGCCGCCGATGTGCTTTACCACCTGCTGGTGATGTGCGCCGCAAACGGCGTCACGCTGGCCGATATCGAAGCCGAACTGGCCCGACGTGAGGGCCAGTCGGGAATTGCGGAAAAGGCTGCGCGACCAAAGGCCTGACTGCCGCCCTCAGGGCTTCAGATCATAGGTCACCCAGCGCGTGGCCACCGCCAGCTTGTCATAAAGCGCGCGGGCGCGGTCATTGTCGTCAGCCGTGATCCAGCGGATCATCGTCCAGCCGCGCGCGCGCCCTTCATCGGCCAGCGCCTCGATCAGCGCGCGTGCCGCGCCTGAGCCGCGCGCCTGCGGATCGACAAACAGATCATCCAGAAACCCGCCGGTGCTGGCCGAAAGGGGCCGGGCAAAGGGGCGGAAATGCGCCAGCCCCACCAGCTTCCCGTCGCTTTCGGCGACCAGCGCCCCGGTCTCATGCGCAGGGTCATGGATCCAGCCCCAGACCCGCTCGCGCATCGCCTCGGTCTGCTCCACGCGGTAAAAATCCGCATAACCGGCGTAAAGTGCGCCCCATGCGTCCCGGTCACCCGCAACCGGCCTGCGTATCTGCATTGGTCATTCTCCTGTCTCAGAACTGCCGCGTGCATCGCGCCAATCGGTTCAGTCTGAGCGTAGAGGCCATTCCCGCCCTTCGCAATCGCCCGATGCAACCAGATGCGGCCGCCCGCATTGTGACCCGCAGGGCGGTCGGACGCAGGAGGGGGAACGTTTTTCTCCACGGCGCGTTCACTCAACAGAGAAAATTATGGAGAAGAACATGCGCGGCATCCTGCTTTGGCTGATCGGCATTCCCATTCCGGTAATCATCCTGATCTACCTTCTGTTCTGATCCCGATCCCGCGCCCCCCTTCCCTTTACCCTCCCAAGCCCGTATAGCCCCCGGCTGAACACACGGGAGG
>NZ_DAIRVN010000127.1:0-5198 GCF_036802785.1 Pararhodobacter sp. | reverse complement strand
CACCCTCATCAGTCCCGTGAACAATGCCGTCAGGGCCGCCTTCAGGCGCGCCGGGCCAGGTGCCGGAGAGGGGGGCGAGCAGGTCTTCGATACGGGTTTCGTTTTCGCGATCGGGCATTGCAGCTACTCCTGATGCTCGCCGGAGCGAACCAGATTAAGACAATTGTTTCGTGCTCCGAGGAACACACATGCCCGACCCGCTGACGCGGGACAGGAAACGACCAACACGGCAAAAGCAGAGGCAAGGACAGACCAGAAACCCCGCCAAAACCGCTGCGGCTTCCTGATTTCGCCCCCCACACCCGTGGCAGCTTCCCCTCACGGTCACCCCCATGACCCTGAGTCCCTTCGGACAACGCCGTAACTAACCTGATTCAGATACAAAAGACAAAATAAGTTTGTAAAATGTGTTAAAATGTTACCAATCGCAACCTGGAAGCCGCAACTCTCGGCAACACGTGACACGCCCTAGTCGCGCGGAGATTGCATCGCATGCCTCGCCCCACCGTTTCCATATAAGATACAATAGAGTCACATGCCTGCCGCGCCGCGGCCCGCAGACCCGGTGTTGCGCGAAAACTGTATATGAAGCGTCAACAATATCCACCGAAATTGAAAATTTCTCGGAAACCAGCCCCTTTGGGGCAACGCAACCATGCGCGGCCTGCGCCCTGTGGACATTCGCTGGTGTGAGACAGCGACGGAGGCCCCAAAAGTTTCCATTTTATCGTCAATTGCCTCCAAAATGAATCACTGAACCAGAAAGCGCAACATAGCTGATTCGCTATGCCCGAGATCCCGGCGCGGGCTTCCGAGACGCTGGCATAGGCCCGCAGCGCGGTTCGCTCGAACCCGTGGCGCTTACCGCGCAGTGCGTCGCGCGCCGGGCAAAAAATCATTCTCCAGCGTCAGCTCTCCGATCTTCGCATGCAGCGTCCTCACATCGATGGCCGGTTCCGGATCGGCCGTCAGGGCCTCACCAAAGACCCCGGTAGCACCCTCACGCAACTGGTCTCGCCATTGCTTGATCTGGTTGGGATGGACATCGAATTCCTGCGCTCGATCAGCGTCTTCTCACCCTTGATCGCAGCATCGTGCTGCTGTTGCGCGGAAAGTCCCCTTATCCCAGCTGTTCGGATCTCGGGCACCACCTCTCAACGAGTACCGGCAGGAGGAAAGGGTCCCCATAGTGCTCGATATTGTACCGAGCCACGCCCAGGCCGACGCGGTGGGGATCAGGGTTTGTTCGATGGTCACTAATTCAGCTTTGTTCTGCGTCAGTCATAACCATAGCGGGTCATCAAATTAAATGTCTCCAACGTGGGAGAGAAAGTCGGTGTGCTTTTGCGCACGTAGCCTATTTTCTCGTTACGAGGAAGACTGGATGATCGACTTCCATCCAGCGAAAAATGAGCGTCGATTTCAGACCTGCGGCTGTTAAAGTCTTCGATCTTTACACGAAGATAGGGAAATCCCTTCGCCTCAACCTGCTGCTCAATTATACTATTCCATTGCGCCCAATATGACTGAAGCTTCATAATTTCGTCTGAAATCAACGGCAGATCCAAGTGACGACGAAGGAAACGCCGATGCGCCCGAACGAATTCAATCCGTTCAACAGCTGCTCCCGGAGAGAGTAGCGCACCAGAGGCAAACTTGACAGCGTTTCCTTTGGTTATATGCTGCCAAGGACGTTTATCGAAAAGACCGATGCGAAAAAACGAGGCAGCAACCTTTTCAGGGTGCCTGACCACATGCAGAATCCTAACCGAGGGATCCAATATCTGCAGATATGGCACCGCGTACCAAGAACTCTCGTATTCGAGTTCAGAATTCGAAACCCGGCAACCGTAAACATCGAACAGGTCCTCATGTCCACTCGGTAAGCCATTGTCTGTTAAATAATTGGCGACGAAGCCAGTCCCGGAACGGCCACAACCCACGATCAGGCCCTTAAGTCCCATCAACGCACCCCCCTCGCCTTCACAAAAACCCAGCGAGCCGCGCGCCGGGCATTCATCAGCACCCTGTCTTGCCAGACCTGCGCTGATGTGACTTCTGGAACCTTCCCCCACGTTTCCACAAAGGTCTTCTGCATTTGTCGGCGTTCTTCCGTATCTCGACCGCGCCATGATTTCTCAGCGCCCATATCTATACAGAATCGCTTCAGGTCATCCCAGTGAAGCTGAATTAAATCAGGGGTAAATGCTCCTTTCAATCCACCTCTTCGCAAGGATAAATAGAAGTCCAAGTGCTCCCCCATAAAGCGCAACTGCTCGTTCCAGCGAACGTTCTCAAAACATCTCCTTTTTAGCAGGATAAGGTTGCGCGTGTAATCTGCACGCGCATAACGCGCGCCGCCGGTGTTTAAATACCGCCAGCCCTGATCATGCTTGAGTTCTATTCGGGGGCCATCTGGTGCGAAGTGGATGAAACCAGACTGGATGCGCGTCTGTCCCGAAGCGGTCGAGCGTCCATGGCCAATCTGACGCTCCATGTCAGCACAGTAGTCAATCTCCGGGAATGCCAAAACGGCCAGCATTGCCGGTAGTGAAAACTCTCCTCCAGAGGCTCCTCATCATGAATGTACAGTCGATATGGGACTTGAAAAAATGGAGATCTATTGAATCCAAGACCCCAAGAATTGATTTGCTTTGTGGCGAAGTCTTTATGATGTTTCCGATACGTGGGAGAGCCTGAGTGGATAAGGTCATTCTTTGCTATTTCTCCTCTCATCTCTTGCAGCAATTCCGTGGCGCAAAAAACTGGTCATGTGCATCCGACATTCACCACCTGGCCTGCCGTTTGCGGCAAGAACGCCTGTTCCGGCCTGCGGATCAAGCGTTGTTCCTGCCGACAAACCGGGGCTGACGGCATCGGCGTAAGGCCGACCAGTTCCTGGAATATCGACGCTGATAAGGGGGGCTATGTTGCATCGTTCTTCCGAACTACCCAGGACGGCAGAGAAAAAGCCTACGAAGCATCGTTCGAGCTGCCAGTAGCCGCACCGCATCCCACTGAAGCTTGGTCGCGGACCAACTTGGACCTTCCTTCAGGAATTCCCCCATGGAACGAAGCGGGGTTCAAAAAGGAAGGTGGGGCATGCAAGGGGCATGCGATTCGGCATGTCGCCAACAAACCCACTAAACAATTGGTGCCCGAGGTGAGATTCGAACTCACACACCCGTTAGGGCGGAGGATTTTGAATCCCCTGCGTCTACCGTTCCGCCACTCGGGCACGGGCTTGGATTACCCTGCGCCTGCATATGCGTCAACGGGTCTTCGTGCGGCTGCTGCGGCCCACCACGGCGGTTCGGACCTTGACGAAGGGGGCCTGTGTCGGGCAAGCCGGTGGCGAACAGCGGCGGGCACATGATCAGAGCATTATACGACTGGACACTCTCGCTCGCGGCGCATCCGCGGGCGCTTTGGGCGCTGGCTTTCGTCGCGTTCATCGAGGCCTCGGTGTTTCCCGTTCCGCCCGATGTGCTGATGATCGCGATGATTCTCGCCGTTCCGCGCCGGGCGTTCCTGATTGCCGGTGTTGCGACACTGGCTTCGGTTCTGGGCGGGATCCTGGGCTATGCGATCGGCGCGTTCGCCTTTGAATCGATCGGCCGCCCGGTGCTGGAAACGCTGGGCAAGGCAGACGCCGTGGCGGCGTTTAACACACGGTTCAATGACCTTGGTTTCTGGTCGGTTCTGGTGGCGGGCGTCACGCCCTTCCCCTTCAAGGTCATCACCATCATGTCCGGCTGGACGGCGCTGCCGCTGGAAACCTTCCTGCTCACCGCGATCATCGCGCGGGCGCTGCGCTTTTTCTTCGTTGCGGCGCTGCTATGGCGATACGGCGCACCGATTCGTGATTTTATCGAGCGCTGGCTGGGGTTGCTGTCGGTGCTGTTTATCCTATTGCTGGTTCTGGGATTCTACTCGGTGAGGTTTCTTTGAAACAGGTTAACTGGGCCATGCTGGCGGCGCTGGCGTCAGCGCTGCTGCTGCTGGCGGCGCTTTTCTTTCAGTATGCACTGGGGATGGCGCCGTGCCAGCTGTGTATCTGGCAGCGCTGGCCGCATCTGGTGGCGATGGTTCTGGGCGCCGTGATCTGGCTGGTGCCCACGCCGGTTCTCGCGGTTCTCGGGGCGGCGGCGGCGGCAACCTCGGGCGGGATCGGGGTTTATCATACCGGGGTTGAGCGAGGCTGGTTCGAGGGGCCGACGGCCTGTTCCGGTAGCATCGATTTCGCCAATCTCAGCGCGGCAGAACTGCTGGACCGGGTGATGGCCGCGCCGGTGGTGCGCTGCGACGAAGTCCCGTGGGAGATGCTGGGCCTGTCGATGGCCAGCTTGAACGCCGTGCTGTCCTTCGTGCTGGCGGGAATGTGGCTGATGGCGCTGCGCCAGCGTCGCTGATCAGCGCACCGTTCACACCAGCGCCGGGTCGCGCGTGGCCAGTATCGGGCGGGTCAGCACAGCAAGGCTCTGGCGCTGCTGGCCGCTGCCATCAAAATTCTCCGGCGCCAGCCATTCGCCAAACGCGGCACCTAACGCAGGCCAGTCCGCATCAATCGCCGCAAACCAGGCGGTGTCGCGGTTGCGGCCCTTGACCACGCCCGCCCGCCGGAACAGCCCCTCATAACTGAAGCCAAACCGCTCCGCCGCGCGGCGAGAAGGCAGGTTAGCGGCATCGCATTTCCACTCAAAGCGCCGGTAACCCGCTTCAAAGGCCCATTGCATCAGCAGGAATACCGCCTCGCTTGCCTCGCGCGTCCGTTGCAGGCGCGGTGCAAAAGTAAGCCAGCCGGTCTCGATGCTGCCCGCGCGCGGCTCCATCCGCATCAGGCTGAGCGAGCCGCCCAGCCGCCCGTCCGCCATCCGGATCGCGAAGTGCAGCGGGTCGTGCATCAGCCGCGCCGCGTCCAGCCAGCCGCGATAGCCCGCCAGATCAGCAAACGGCCCATGCGGCAGATAGCGCCACATCTCGCCCGCTGAATCCTCGGCAAAGGCCGCAAACAACCCCTCGGCATGCGCGGGAACCAGTGGCTCCAGCCGCACATACCGCCCCTGCAACGCCACACGCGGCGGCAATCCCGGCGCCACCCAATCAGCCAGATCGCTCATCGTCCTGCCCCTTCATCTTGCCAGAAATACGCACGGGGGGTTCTCAGGGGGGCGCGTGCGCTCCCCTGAGGCGGGGGG
>NZ_DAIRVN010000126.1:0-5229 GCF_036802785.1 Pararhodobacter sp. | reverse complement strand
TGTCGGCGGGGTTGGCATATTTCGGTGCGGCGGGCTTGCGGTTCCGCTTGAGCGAGATTTCGCTCAGATCGGCGACCGTCAGGCCGCGTTCACGGGCAAATGCCTCAACCTCGGCCAGCGCCTTGCGGCGCTCGCGGTCCTTGAACTGCTCGATAGCCGCTGTGACATCTTTTTGCAGTTGTTTGAGCTCGTTCAGATTAAGGGTCTCAAGGTCGAACATTCGTAGGTCTCCGGTCAATTAGGCCTGACAGTCAGACCGGATGGCTAAACCCGGATTTGAATGCCGCCTGTGCGTTTCAGACATTTATTTTACACGATTTCTTGTCTCACGCCAGATCATATAAATACCTGAACAAATAATGAGGAGGATTCCCGCCCATGACCATGAATCCGGCCAATCGCCAAATACAAGAACTCCCCAGAGAATGGCCATCGGCATGGCGGCATATTCCAGCGGTGCCACAAGCGCCGCTTCACACAGGCGGTAGGCCTGCGAAATGAGCAGGCCGCCAATGGCGCTTCCCACCCCGGTAATCACGAAGAACGGCCAGTCAGCGGCAGCAGGCCAGACCCAGGCGCGCGTCAGAAACGCCATCGAGGCATGGCCGCCGGTATCAAAGCGCCCGTCGCCAATGGCCAGCCCCACCACGGCGCTGAAAGTTACAAAGGTAAGCTGGATATAAAACGCCAGCGTCGCCGCGCTTTCGGTAACACCCAGCTTGCGCGTCAGCGTGTGCAGCGCGGCATAGGAGGCGGCGGCCAGAAGCGGCAGCAGGGCGATGGGGCTGAACGTGTCAGAGCCGGGCCTGATCATGATCAGCACCCCCAGCAGGCCAAGGCTGATCGCCATCCAGCGGCGCGGACCGACGGTTTCTTTCAGGAAGATGACCGAGAAGATGGCGATGATCATCGGGCTGACAAAGAATATCGCCGTGGCATCGGCCATCGGCATCGCGGCCAGCGCAAGGAAGAACGCCATGTTCGCGCCCACCACGAACAGGCCGCGCAAGACATGCGTGAAGGGGCGGCGCGTACGCATCTGCGAAAAGCCGCCCGTCAGCGGCATGATCAGCAAAAGCGTGATTCCCATGGCGATGACCGAGCGGATGCCGATCACCTGATGCATGGCGTAATCGCTGCTGAGGTATTTCACCGCCATGTCGTTCATGGTGAAACCCATTGTCGCGCCCAGCGCGCAGAGCGCGCCGATTGTCGCGGTTGACCGCACAGCGATCACGGGGCCGACTTGCGCGCGGAGGTCAGGGCGCGGTCCAGCCGGTCGGAAAAGCGCGCGCGGTCCGGCTTGCCAAAGGGCTTGCCGCCGCCCTGCCGGAACGGATCGGCGGCGCGCAGATCGGCGGCAAGGTCGCGCAGGGCCAGAACCTGGCCGATATTGGCGGTCGTCAGCGGCTCGCCGTTGTTCTTGATGACCTGCGCGCCGCCCTCAAGGCAGCGGGCGGCCAGAACCGTATCATCCGTGACCACCACATCGCCCGGCCCTGTCCGATCGGCGATCCAGCGGTCGGCGGCATCGGCGCCCTGATCGACATAGACCATATGCACGAGCGGGTGATCCACAGGCCGGATCCCGCCGTTCGACACCAGATACATCGCCACCCCGTGGCGCAAGGCCACGCGCAACGCTTCCTCGCGCACCGGGCAGGCATCGGCATCAATATACAGGGCGGTCAAAGGGGCCTCGTTGCTTAACAGGTGCAACTTGCGCTACCTGGCCCCAGCGGGCAACCCCTTGTCGCACCATCCGGGCGCAAGGGCGCTTAGTCGCTGATCCGGCAGCAGCCCGAAAGCCCTGCGGTATCGCCCCGCCAGAAAACCTGCACCCGCAGCCCGAACGCCATGTCGCTCATCCCGTCTGAGCAGAGCTCGCCGCGCACCACCGCCATACCCTCACGCGTGCCGGAAAACGGAATGGCCAGCACTGGCGGAAATTCGGTTGTCGGCAGCGCGCCGGTATCGGTGACCAGCTCAAACCCGCCCTCACCCGCCGCATGAAACTCTGCCCGGTGGGTGGGCAGGAAGATGGGCATGCGCCAGAAGGGTTCGGTGCCCAGACAGTTCAGCGCTGTCTGCCCGTCGCGCCAGCTGCCCGCCCCCTCGCGCGTCAGGTAGCGCATGGAGGACCAGCCCGCCCGCTCGCCACTGTTCACAAGACCCCAGCGCCCGTTTTCAGACAGCGCCATCACCTCGATCCCGCGTTGGCCGGGGCGGAACTGGCCGATAATGGGGGCGCCTCCCGCAGGTTCCTCGCGGATGTTGAGCACATCATTGCTGGCAACGCCGGTAACGCGGTGCAGCGATGGGTAATCCTGCGCCGCAGCGGCCCCGGCACAAAGCAGGACGAAAATCAGCAAGAGGTGGCGCATCAGCCGCTCCTATTTCGCGCCCCAGCTGAGGGAGGCGTGTTTGCGTGTGTAAAACTCACCCATCAGCCCGATCACCAGGGCCGCCACCGAAATGACAACCGGATAGATGACCGAGGTGTAATGCGGCGTGTAGTTCAGAAAGGCAAAACCGCGCGCCTGATCAATGGTGTGAAACAGCGGGTTCCAGTCAAAGTAAGGCAGCATGAAGCCGGGCAGTGAATTGGCCACGAACATCTTGCCCGACGCCACCATATTCGCGCGCGAATAGATCTGCGACAGCAGCGGCACCAGCGACGGCGCCCAGGGCTTGAGCGCGAGAAAGATCATGCCGATTGCCACGCCTGAAAACCACGACAGCAGCATCATGAGCAGCGTGCCGAGGGGGTCAAACACCTCAAGCGGTTGCCAGATCGCGTGATACAGAAACAGCACAACGGTCATCGAGAGAATTTGTATATAAAGTTCCCCCAGCGCCGCCGCCCCGATAGCGACGATGGTATTCATCGGCGCATGTTTCATCATCGGCGATGTCGGCCCTTCAGACTGGACCACCGCGCTCATCGCTTTGACATGACACATGAACAGGAAAATGCCGGTCATGACGTAAAGCAGGAAATCGCCGCGAATACCCCGGTTCATCGATCCGATGACGAGAAACATCATGTAAAAGACCAGCACCAGTATCAGCGTCTGCGCGATATTGATCATCAGGCCAACCAACGCGTTTCCGTGCGATTTGCGGATCGAGCGGACGGCAGCGTGAAAGATCAGTTCCAGTATGGTGAAACCCGTAATCAGGGACGACTGGCTGCGGCGGTTGCTGAGCATTTACGCGTCCTTGCGGTTGCACCGGTGAATTGTGGCCGGGGAACCTTGCATTCGGGTTGACGCAAAGGATAATCCGATTGCCAGCGGCGATCAACCGCCACACCGTTACAGGGGACTTTCATGACCGACGCCTTTCATCAAAAGATCGAGACCGTCTTCCGCGCCCTCGCGCTGGAGGCCGGAGCGGCTATTATGGAGGTCTATGGCCGCCCGGAATTCGAATCGCGCGTGAAATCCGATGACAGCCCGGTGACCGAGGCCGACGAGGCCGCCGACGCCCTGATCAGCGCCGGTCTGCACGCGGCCTTTCCCGATATCCTTGTCATCACCGAGGAACAGGCCGCCACCCACAGCCAGAGCGCCGCGCGCTTCATCATCGTCGATCCGCTGGATGGTACCAAGGAATTCGTGCAGCGGCGCGGCGATTTCACGGTCAATATCGCGCTGGTGGAAAACGGCGTGCCCCTGCGCGGCGTGGTCTATGCCCCGGCCAAAGAGCGCATGTTCTACACCCGCGCCGACGGCCAATCGGTGGAAGAGACCGGCCCCTTTGGCCCGCAGACCGGCGCGCAGACGCCGATGAAGGTCAGCACCCCGGACAATGACGCGCTGATGATCGTGGCGTCGAAATCGCACCGGGACGCGGCGACGGATGAATATATCGCGCAGTATAACGTACGCGACATGACCAGCGCGGGTTCGTCGCTGAAATTCTGTCTGGTGGCGACAGGCGAGGCAGATTTCTACCCCCGCCTTGGCCGCACCATGGAATGGGACACCGCCGCCGGGCATGCGGTGCTGCTGGGGGCAGGCGGCACGGTTCTGCGCTTTGATGACCACAAGCCGCTGATCTACGGCAAACCGGGCTATGACAACCCGTTCTTTCTGGCGATGGCACCCGGGGTTACACTGCACTGAACGGGGCGGCGCAAGGCGGTTTATTGTCTCTAAATGAGCAACAGAATTACCGTTTTGCGCCGCATTCCTGCCCGGATCGTCGATCAAATCTGAACCAGTGGCGGCAACAAGCCGCGTGTTTCAGAACAGGTAACGATTCGATGCAGAAGAAAGTCACCAAAGCCGTCTTCCCGATTGCGGGCATGGGCACCCGTTTCCTTCCGGCGACCAAGTCGATTCCGAAAGAGATTCTGACACTGGTTGACCGCCCGCTGATTCAATACGCGATCGACGAGGCGCGCGCCGCCGGGATCACCGAGTTCATCTTCGTCACCTCGCGCGGCAAGGGCGCGCTGGAAGACTACTTTGACCGTGCGCCCGAACTGGAAGCCTCGCTCAAAGCCAAGGGAAAGACCGATCTTCTGGAAATCCTGCAGGCCACGAATATGGATTCGGGCCAGATTGCCTCGGTCCGTCAAAGTGAGGCGCTGGGGCTGGGCCATGCCGTCTGGTGCGCGCGCAACCTGATCGGTGATGAGCCCTTTGCGGTGTTGCTGCCCGATGACGTGATCGCCGCCGACAAGCCCTGCCTGCAACAGATGATCGAGGCCTATGCCGAGACCGGCGGCAACATGGTTGCAGCGATGGAAGTGGCGCCTGAAAAGACCTCATCCTACGGGGTGCTGGATGTGCCCGCCTCGATCAGCCCGGTGATGCCGGTGCAGGGCATGGTGGAAAAACCTGCGCCGGGCACCGCGCCGTCAAATCTGGCCGTGATCGGCCGCTACATCCTGTCGCCGCAGGTGCTGCGCAACCTTGACAGCCATCAGAAGGGCGCAGGCGGCGAGATTCAGCTGACCGATGCGATTGAAAAGGAAATCCGCAATTCGGGCAATGTTTATGGTTTCCGCTTTCAGGGGCGGCGGTTCGATTGCGGCTCAAAAGCCGGGTATCTGCAGGCCACCATCGCCTTTGGTCTGGCGCGCGAAGAACTGCGGGATGAGCTGGAAAGCTATATCTATGACATGATGGCGATGCGTCAGGCTGCTGAATAAACGCCAGCGAGGGCGGTAAGGAGGGGGCTGCCGCCCCCTCTTCGTGCTTTGCACGAATTCACCCC
>NZ_DAIRVN010000125.1:0-5389 GCF_036802785.1 Pararhodobacter sp. | reverse complement strand
CAATGGTCCCGATGTTCACATGCGGTTTGTTACGTTCAAACTTTGCCTTCGCCATGATGGCATCTCCTTGTTCGTGTAGCGGTGGCGGCGGGGTATCCCCGCCCTACGGGGCGGTAGGGCGGGGTTCACCCCGCCACACCAATCAAGCGTATTTCTTCTGAATCTCGTCCGAGATGTTCTGCGGCACGGCTTCATAATGGTCGAACTGCATCGAGAACACCGCGCGGCCCGAAGACATGGAGCGCAGGTTGTTGATGTAGCCGAACATATTGGCCAGCGGCACCATGCAGTTGATGACATTGGCATTGCCGCGGCTGTCCTGACCCTGAACCATGCCACGACGGCTGGTCAGGTCACCGATGATCGAACCGGTGTATTCCTCAGGTGTCACCACCTCGACCTTCATGATCGGTTCCAGAAGCTTGGCACCGGCCTTTTTCAGACCTTCGCGCATCGCGGCACGGGCCGCGATCTCAAAGGCGAGAACCGAGGAGTCGACGTCATGGAACGCACCGTCAATCAGCGAGACCTTGAAGTCGATCACCGGGAAGCCAGCCAGCGGGCCCGAATCCATCACCGACTTGATGCCTTTTTCGACACCCGGGATGTATTCCTTCGGCACCGCGCCGCCCACGATCTTGGTCTCGAAGCTGTAGCCTTCGCCCGGCTCGGTCGGCTCGATCACCAGCTTGATGCGGGCGAACTGGCCGGTACCACCGGTCTGCTTCTTGTGGGTATAGTCAACCTCGGCCTTGTGGCTGATGGTTTCACGATACGCCACCTGCGGTGCGCCGATATTCGCCTCGACCTTGAACTCGCGCTTCATGCGGTCCACCAGAATGTCCAGGTGAAGTTCGCCCATGCCCTTCATGATCGTCTGGCCCGATTCGAAATCGGTTTCCACACGGAAGGACGGGTCTTCGGCGGACAGACGCGCAAGCGCGATGCCCATCTTCTCCTGGTCAGCCTTTGACTTGGGCTCGACCGCGATCTCGATTACCGGCTCGGGGAAGGTCATGGTTTCCAGAACCACAGGCTTCGCCGGATCACAGACCGTGTCACCGGTCGTCGTGTCCTTCAGACCTGCCAGCGCGATGATGTCACCCGCAAAGGCTTCATCGATCTCTTCGCGGTTGATGGCGTGCATCATCATCATGCGGCCAACGCGCTCGCGCTTGCCCTTCGTCGAGTTCAGCATCTGGTCACCCTTTTTCAGGGTGCCGGAATAGATCCGCGTGAAGGTGAGCGAGCCGACAAACGGGTCGTTCATGATCTTGAACGCCAGCGCCGAGAAGGGCGCGCCGTCATCGGCCGGACGCTCGATATTGCGGGTTTCGGTCTCGTCGTCAGGCGAGAAACCCAGCAGCATCGGCACATCGACGGGTGCGGGCAGGAAGTCGATCACGGCGTTCAGCAGCGGCTGCACACCCTTGTTCTTGAACGCGGAACCCGCCAGAACCGGGAAGAAGGTCAGCGTCAGCGTGCCCTTGCGGATCAGCGAGCGCAGGGTCGCCTCGTCGGGCTCAACGCCCTCCAGATAGGCTTCCATGGCGGTGTCGTCCATGTCGACGGCCAGCTCGATCATCTTGCCGCGCCATTCGTCGGCCAGATCCTTCAGTTCGTCACGGATCGGCTGACGGACCCAGCTTGCGCCGAGGTCTTCACCCAGCCAGACCCATTCTTCCATCTTGATCAGATCGATGATGCCTTCCAGCTTGTCCTCGGCGCCGATCGGCAGAGCGATCGGGCACGGGGTGCCGCCGGTGCGGTCCTTGATCATCTCGACGCATTTGAAGTAGTCGGCGCCGATCTTGTCCATCTTGTTGACGAACACGATACGGGGAACCTTGTAGCGGTCAGCCTGACGCCACACCGTTTCGGTCTGCGGTTCAACACCGGCGTTGGCATCGAGCAGACAGACCGCGCCATCGAGAACCGCCAGCGAACGCTCGACTTCGATGGTGAAGTCAACGTGCCCCGGGGTGTCGATGATGTTGAAACGGTACTTGGTTTCAGACGTCCCCTCGGTGGACGGATCTTCCTGGCGCTGCCAGAAAGTGGTCGTCGCAGCCGAGGTGATGGTGATCCCGCGTTCCTGCTCCTGCTCCATCCAGTCCATGGTCGCGGCGCCGTCATGGACTTCGCCGATCTTGTGGGACTTGCCGGTGTAGAACAGAATCCGTTCGGTCGTCGTGGTTTTACCCGCGTCGATATGCGCCATGATCCCGAAGTTACGGTAGCGCTGAAGCTGATACTCGCGTGCCATGGTGTCGGCTCCTTACCAGCGATAGTGGCTGAACGCTTTGTTTGCGTCGGCCATCTTGTGGGTGTCTTCGCGCTTTTTCACGGCGGTGCCGCGGTTGTTCACCGCGTCGGACAGCTCGCCTGCAAGGCGCTCTTCCATCGTGTTCTCGTTGCGCTTGCGGGCGGCGGTAATCAGCCAGCGGATCGCCAGCGCTTCGCGGCGCTCGATACGGACTTCGACGGGCACCTGATAGGTGGCACCGCCGACCCGGCGCGAGCGAACCTCGACCGAGGGCTTGATGTTGTCGAGCGCCTCGTGAAAGACCTCGACCGGTGCGCGCTTGAGCTTCTTCTCGACGCGGTCGAGCGCATTGTAGACGATCGATTCGGCAACAGATTTCTTGCCGTCGATCATCAGGTTGTTCATGAACTTGGTCAGAACCTTATCGCCAAATTTGGCGTCAGGCAGGACTTCGCGCTTTTCGGCGGCGTGACGACGCGACATCTGGGTCTCTCCTTACTTCGGACGCTTCGCGCCGTATTTCGAGCGGCGCTGGCGACGGTCCTTGACACCCTGGGTATCCAGAACGCCGCGCAGAATATGGTAACGGACACCGGGAAGGTCTTTTACACGGCCGCCGCGGATCAGCACCACAGAGTGCTCCTGCAGGTTGTGCTTCTCACCGGGGATGTAGCTGATGACCTCATAGCCATTGGTCAGGCGCACTTTTGCAACCTTCCGCATGGCCGAGTTCGGTTTTTTCGGCGTCGTGGTATAGACGCGCGTGCAGACGCCACGCTTCTGCGGGCAGTTCTCCAGGTGCTGCGACTTGGAGCGCTTTACTTTTGGCTGCCGCGGCTTGCGGATCAGCTGTTGGATCGTCGGCATTCGATTCGCCCTATCTTGCAACCCGTTCACCCACCACTCGTCAGCGGGGTTTCCGGGGGCAGTTCGCATTATGGTGCCCTGCGCGTCCGCAAAACACAAAACCGCATGCGTTTCCGTATTTTCGGAAACGCCGCGGTGGAATTCCAGAGGATCGAGGCGCATTCGCCCGGATCGTGACCACTTAGTTCTCTAAAGCCCCCGGCCAACATCAAGACATAGCTGACCCGGGTGAGCGCCGTATAGGGGGAGTCGCGGGGCTTGTCAACACAGCCCGCAATGACAGATTTGCCTCAGGCGCAGCGCCATGTTAGCCAGAACGCCAGTCGGGCAACAAGAGGGTGCCATGCAGGTTCTGGGGCTCTGTCGTTTCTCCTATCCGGCCATCGGCGGCTTTCAGACCGAACATGAAACCATCGAAGAGCGGGTGCGCTTTCTGTATGAAAAAGAGCGCCTTGATGAACGCTTCCGCGCGTTCGAGGCAATCACCCTGCCCAGCCTGAAGGCGCAGTCCGACCCTGACTTCACGCTCATCGTGGTGATCGGCACCGATATGCCGGGCGCGCGGCGTGAGCAGCTGGAAGCACTGCTGAAAGGGCTGCCGCAGACACTGCTGCGGGTGATGCCGCCGGGCCGCCACCGCTCGATCATGGGGCAGATCATCAATGAGGCGCGGCAGGGCGATGACCGGGCCTGTATCCAGTTCCGGATGGATGATGATGATGGCGTGGCCTGTGATTTCATTGCCAAAACCCGCGCCGTCGCCCAGGACACCGCCGCGCTGCTCGCGCGCCACCGGCTGACCGCCATCGACTTCACGCGCGGCCATATCGCCCAGCCGACCGCGCGCGGCATCGTGGCGGAACCGACCGCGCGGCAGTATTGGGTGCCCAGCCTGTCGGTGGTGGCCCGCCCGCGCGAGACGCTGACAGTGATGAATTTCAACCATGTCAAACTCTGGCAGTTCATGCCCACGATCACGCTGAAAGACCCCGACATGTATGTACGCGGGATCAGCAACTGGAATGATTCGGGTGTGCGCTCAAGCGCGCAGGCCGCGCTGCTCGATGAACCGGGCGAGGCGCTGTTCCGCACCCGTTACGGCATCTGCGCGGACCGGGTGCGCGAAATCTATCGCGGGGTTCCCTGACGCGGTCAGGGCCGGATCGCGCGCAGCATGTCCAGCGACTGGGCAAAACGCCCGGTCAGCAAGCCCTGCAGTGCCGCGTCATCATGGGTGATCACCTGCCCTGAGGCGAAGGGCTCTGAATCATTGTCGCGGTGGACACTGCGGATAAACGCGGGCGTGACCGCATCTGTGTAGAGATTGAAAAACTGCCCGAGATGGCGGTGATTGCGCGAAAAGATCGTCGCCGGATGTTCGATTGGTGCCACGAGTGTCGCGGCGATGCCCAGTGGCGCGCGCTCGATCACCTGATAAACCCGGCTTTCCGCCTGCCCGACCTCCAGAAAGAAGCCGCTGTTGAAAGCGATCACCACCGGCTGATCACCGCTGATCGCGGCCAGCGGCCCGATCATCGCCTTGAGCCGCGCAATCACATCCAGCGCCAGCGCGTCGTCATCGTCCAGGCGGCTGGTGGCCAGATGCGTGTGGCCGGGGCGCCGGGTGCGCTCATAGGCCAGCTTGGTTGCCCGGAACATCGGCAAGGGCGGCAACGCGACGATGCGGGCATCGGCCAGCGGGGCCGTCAGCCGTGCCAGCCTTTTCCGGGCCTCGGCAGGGAAATCCTTGCCGATCAGAAAGACTGCCGTAAAATCAGGGTCTGTCTGGCGCAGCAGCGAAGGAAGCGCCAGCGCCTCGAACAATGCGAAGCGACGCTCCAGCCGGGCAGGATCATAGAGCAGCGCGCGGCTGCTTCCCGTACCCCCCAGCGCCGCCCGGAACCCGTTCTGGGCGACATAGGAGAAGCGGATCAGAACTGATACCTGCGCCTTCACCCGCCCCTCCTCTACAGCCGTGCCAGCGCGCGCCGGGCCCTGTGTTCGCGGTACAGGGTGAAAATCCCCGTTGCGACAATCAGCCCGGCCCCGGCCAGTGTCAGCCCGTCAGGCCAGTCACCGAACATCAGAAAACCCAGAACCAGCGCCCAGACAAGGCCGGTGTAGCGAAAGGGCGAGATCACGCCCAGATCGCCCAACCGCATCGCGGTGATCGACAGAAGATACCCCGCCACAATCAGCAGCCCCGCGCCCCCCAGCGCCAGCTGCACCCCACCCGAAAGCATCACCCACCCCAAC
>NZ_DAIRVN010000124.1:0-5611 GCF_036802785.1 Pararhodobacter sp. | reverse complement strand
ACCCTACCCCGCCCCACTTGCCAGCACGCCACGCTATCCAGAGGCCCCCATGACCGCGACTGACGCCAAAGACCCCCTGAGCCTTCTGCTGACGGAGCGCGGCTATCTGCTGGCCGACGGCGCCACCGGCACCAATCTGTTCAACATGGGCTTGTCCTCGGGCGAGGCGCCCGAATTGTGGAACACCGACCAGCCCGCCAATATCCGCAAGCTCTATGCCATGGCGGTCAATGCCGGGTCGGACCTGTTCCTGACCAACACCTTCGGCGGCAATGCCAGCCGCCTGAAGCTGCATCAGGCCGAGGGCCGGGTGCATGAACTCAACCGCGTCGGCGCCGAACTGGGCCGCGAGGTGGCCGACAAGGCCACGCGCCGGGTGCTTGTGGCAGGCTCGATCGGCCCCACCGGCGAGATCATGGAACCGATGGGCACGCTGACCCACGCCCGCGCCGTCGAGATGTTCCACGAACAGGCCGACGGGCTGAAAGAGGGCGGCGCCGATATCCTCTGGGTTGAAACCATTTCCGCCCCCGAAGAATACCGCGCCGCAGCCGAAGGTTGCCGCCTGGCGGGCATGCCCTGGGCCGGAACCATGAGCTTTGACACCGCCGGGCGCACCATGATGGGCCTGACCTCGGCCGATATGGTGAAACTGGTAGACAAGCTGGATTACCCGCCGGTGGCCTTTGGCGCGAATTGCGGCGTCGGTGCCTCGGACCTGTTGCGCACGATCCTTGGCTTTGCCGCCCTCGGCCCCGAAAAGCCGATCATCGCCAAGGGCAACGCGGGCATCCCCAAATACCATGACGGGCATATCCATTATGACGGCACGCCCGAGCTGATGGCCGAATATGCGGTGATGGCGCGCGACGCGGGCGCGCTGATCATCGGCGGCTGCTGCGGCACCATGTCTGAGCACCTGCGCGCCATGCGTGACGCCCTCGACAGCCGCCCGCTGGGCGAGCGCCCTACGCTGGAACAGATCACCGGCACGCTGGGCGCGCTTTCCTCCAGCTCCGACGGCACCGGCGATGACGCGGGCGCCCCGGTGCGCGAGCGCCGTGGCCGCCGCCGGAACTGAAGCGGGGATACTGACGCGCGGGATACTGAAGCGGGACGGGGGCTGACGCGGTTTTCAACCGGCTGCGCCTTGTCACCCTGCCGGGGGAGGATTACACCACAGGGGAAACAACCTGAGGTGCCCGATGTTCCGTCTGCCAGCCCTGAGCGATCCCCGCAACCATGACACCCGCGCGTCTGGCGGCAGGGATCTGGGTGACCTGCCCAGCTGGGATCTGACAGACCTTTACGCCGCCCCCGACGCGCCCGAAGTGGCCCGTGATCTGGACTGGCTCGACAGCGCCTGCGCCGGTTTTGCCGCCGGTTATGAGGGCAAACTGGCCGCGCTCGATGCCGCCGGCATGCTGGAATGCCTGCACCGCTATGAGGAAATCGACATCACCGCCGGGCGGCTGATGTCCTTCGCCGGGCTGCGCTATTACCAGAACACCACCGACAGCGAGCGCGCCAAATTCATGGCCGATGTGCAGGACAGGGTGACCAGCGCCACCACGCCGCTGGTGTTCTTCACGCTGGAGATCAACCGCATCGAGGATGCCACGCTGGATGCGCTCTTTGCCAGGAACACCGGTCTTGCCCGCTACCAGCCCATCTTTGAGCGGATGCGCGCCATGCGCCCGCACCAGCTTTCCGATGAGCTGGAGCGCTTTTTGCATGACCAGTCCACGGTCGGCTCGGCGGCCTGGAACCGCCTCTTTGATGAAACCATGGCGGGCCTGACCTTCGAGATCGCGGGCGAGGAAGAACCCCTGCCGCTGGAGGCCACGCTCAACCTGCTGACTGATCCGGAACGCGGCCGGCGCGAGGCTGCGGCCCGCGCCCTCGCCACTGTCTTTGACAAGAACATCCGCCTCTTTTCACGCGTCCATAACACGCTGGCGAAAGAGAAAGAGATCAGCGACCGCTGGCGCAAGATGCCCACGCCGCAGCACGGCCGCCACCTGTCCAACCATGTCGAGCCCGAGGTGGTGCAGGCGCTGCGCGATGCGGTTGTCGCCGCCTATCCGCGCCTGTCGCACCGCTATTACGCGCTCAAGGCACGCTGGATGGGGCTGGACGAACTGGAGGTCTGGGACCGCAACGCCCCCCTGCCGATCGACCCGCCGAAAACCATCGGTTGGGCGGGCGCGCGCGGGATCGTACTGGATGCCTATGCCGATTTCTCGCCACGTCTGGCCGAACTGGCTGAGCCGTTTTTCGACAAGGGCTGGATCGATGCGGGCGTGAAACCGGGCAAGGCCCCGGGCGCCTTTGCCCATCCCACCGTGACCACGGTGCACCCCTATGTGATGCTCAACTACCTCGGCAAGCCGCGCGATGTGATGACGCTGGCGCATGAACTGGGCCACGGCGTGCACCAGCGGCTCGCGGCAGGTCAGGGGGAGCTGTTGTCCTCCACCCCGCTGACGTTGGCCGAAACCGCCAGCGTGTTCGGCGAGATGCTGACCTTCCAGAAGCTGCTGGCCGGCGCGAAAACCCCGTCCGAGCGCAAGACGCTGCTGGCCGGCAAGGTCGAGGACATGATCAACACGGTCGTGCGCCAGATCGCGTTCTATGACTTTGAGTGCAAACTGCACGCCGCCCGGCGCGAGGGCGAACTGACGCCGGATGACATCAACCTGCTCTGGATGTCGGTTCAGGCCGAAAGCCTCGGCCCGGTCTTCACCTTCATGGACGGGTATGAGACCTTCTGGTCCTATATCCCGCATTTCATCCACTCGCCCTTCTATGTCTATGCCTATGCCTTCGGCGACGGGCTGGTGAACGCGCTCTATGCCGTCTACCGCGAAGCGCCCGAGGGGTTTCAGGAGAAATACTTCGACATGCTCTCGGCAGGCGGGTCCAAACACCACAAGGAACTGCTGGCGCCCTTCGGCCTCGATGCCTCGGACCCGGCTTTCTGGGACAAGGGCCTGAACATGATCGCAGGCTTCATCGACGAGCTGGAAGCGATGGAGGACTGAAAAAGACCGAGGGCGGCGCGCCTTCATCTTGCCGGAAAATACGCCGGGGGTGAGCCGCGTCAGCGGCGAGGGGGCAGCGCCCCCTCCCTGCGGCCACTCCAGTCACGGCGGGGCAGAAGGACAGCGCTCCAAGCCCGGGCGGCTCCGGAAAAAGGTATTCGAAACGTCTTTCAAGCCCGTTCGATCGGGCTTGGTTGCCCCTCAGGAGCCCATCGGCGTCCAGGGCCAGGGCTTCTCGTCGCTGGCGGCCGACTGAAAGCGCGCGGCCTTGGCCACCCAGGCACCGACAAGGCAGCCGAAATCGGCCAGTTCCTCATTTGGCTTGCCCTTGCTGGTCAGCATGATGAGCACCTGCAGCACTGCAACCACCAGCAGCACGGTCTGCGCGACACTTATCATGAACACGATGACGACGATCCACAGGATCCGCGGCCAGATCTCGCGCGGGACGGGTTCGTCCCGGCGCGGTCTGGCATCATTGCCCCGGTCAGGTTGCATGCCGTTTCCCCTTGTGCTGATCTCGTGCTGATCTGGCGGCAGACTGCGCCAGCCCGGGGATTCGGGCAAGCCTTAAGCGACCTTGGCCGCGCCTCAGCCGCCCAGCCGGTAATTCGGGCTTTCGCGGGTGATCTGCACATCGTGGACATGGCTTTCCTTCAGCCCCGCCCCGGTGATGCGCACGAACTGGCAGTTGCGGCGCATCTCGGCCACGGTCGCGCAGCCGGTATAACCCATCGCCGCGCGCAAGCCGCCGACCATCTGATGCACCACACCGCCGACCATCCCCTTATAGGGCACCTGCCCCTCGATCCCCTCGGGCACCAGTTTGTCTGACGCGGCATCCTTCTGGAAATACCGGTCGGCAGAGCCGCGCGCCATCGCGCCCAAGCTGCCCATGCCACGATAGCTTTTGTAGCTGCGGCCCTGATAGAGGATCACCTCGCCGGGGCTTTCATCGGTCCCGGCGATGGCCGAGCCGACCATGGCGCAGCTTGCGCCCGCCGCAATCGCCTTGGCGAAATCACCCGAATACTTGATGCCGCCATCCGCGATGATCGGTATATCACCCGCAGCCCCCGCTGCATCCATGATCGCGGTCAGTTGCGGCACACCGACGCCCGCCACAATCCGCGTCGTGCAGATCGAACCGGGGCCAATGCCCACTTTCACCGCATCCGCACCCGCGCCGATCAGCGCGCGCGTCGCCTCAGCGGTGGCGACATTTCCCGCCACCACCTGCACGGCGTTCGAGAGCTTCTTCACCCGCTCCACCGCCTCGGCAACCAGTGCCGAATGGCCATGCGCCGTGTCGATCACCAGCAGGTCCACCCCGGCCTCGATCAGCGCGGCAGAGCGTTCGAACCCGGCATCACCCACCGTCGTTGCCGCCGCCACCCGCAGCCGCCCCAGATCATCCTTGCAGGCCATCGGGTGCAGCACTGCCTTTTCGGCGTCCTTCAGGGTCAGCAGCCCGGTCAGCTTGCCATCCTGATCGACCACCAGCAGCTTTTCGATCCGCCGCGCCTGCATCAGGCTGCGCGCCTGATCGCGGTCCGCGGGTTCGCGCAGCACTGCCAGATTTTCCGAGGTCATCATCGCGTGCACCGGCGTGCGGTCATCCGAGGCAAAGCGCATGTCGCGGTTGGTGACGATGCCGACGACCCTTCCCGCCTTGTCCACCACCGGAAAGCCGGTGACATTGTAGCGGTCTGCCAGTTCGCGTGCATCGGCAAGGGTCTGGTCCGGGGTCAGGGTGATGGGGCTGTAGACGATGCCGGATTCAAAGCGCTTCACCCGGCGCACTTCGCGGGCCTGCGTTTCGGGGTCAAGGTTGCGGTGGATCACCCCCATGCCGCCCGCCTGCGCCATGGCAATCGCCATCCGCCCCTCGGTTACGGTATCCATGGCCGAAGACATCAGCGGGATGTTCAGCCGGATCGCCCGGGTGACAAATGTCGATGTATCGGCCTGCGACGGCAACACGCTTGATGCTGCGGGCACCAGAAGGACATCGTCAAAGGTGAGGGCCTCACGAATCTGCATGATCGCGCTCCTGTGCGGATGATCTCGTTTGGCACGTCCCTATTTCACGATGCGCGGGGAAAGGAAAGGGGGGCCATGGCCGGGCGTGTCAATGGGTTGCCGGGGGAAAGCGGGCCGGTCATGGCAACGGGTGGCGGACAACCGCCTGAACAGGTAATTGTGACTGGATGCCGGGCGCATGCGGGTTACACTTGTTGAGAACGCATCACATTCCGAAGGGGTCAGGATGAAAGCGATACTGCGGAACCTGACGGCACCCGTGCTTTGTGCACTGGCGCTGATGCTGACGGCAGCCCCGGCAGCGGCCAACCGTGCCTGGGCACAGACCGAAACACTGATGCTGGACCGGCCGGGCCATGACGGGCGCATGGTGGGACAGTTGCTGACCTGCGATGAGGTCCGCATCTCGGACAGTTCGCGCACCTGGGTCCTGGTGCACGGGCGGCGCGGTCAGGGCTGGGTGCAACGCGGCGCGCTGACCAGTTTACAGCCCGCCCAATGCCGGTATGGCTATTCCCCCCCGC
>NZ_DAIRVN010000123.1:0-6152 GCF_036802785.1 Pararhodobacter sp. | reverse complement strand
CCCCGCGCCCCGGAGCGCCCCCAGCCTGCTCCCGAAGGCCGCGTTGTGCTGCTGGTCGAGGATGAGGGGCCGGTGCGCGCTTTCGCGGCGCGCGCGCTCCGGCTTCAGGGCTATCATGTGATCGAGGCCGAGAACGGTGAGCAGGCGCTTGAGTTCCTTGAAGACCCGGCGCTCAAGGTCGATATCTTCGTCACCGATGTCATCATGCCGGGTCTGGACGGGCCGGGCTGGGTCAGCCGGGCGCTGACCGTGCGGCCGGATACGCCGGTGGTTTTCGTGTCAGGCTATACCGAAGACGCGCTCAGCGCCGCGCTGTCCCGCATCCCGCGCTCGCTGTTTCTGGGCAAGCCCTTTGCCCTGCAGGACCTGACCAACACCATCGCCAGCCAGTTGCAGCCGCCAGCCTGACCGTGGCCGGAGGGGCGGCAGATGCGGGCTTCGGGCGCGGAGGGGGAAGCGGGCCGGGAGGCCCTGAAGCGTTGCATCGCCGCGCGCGGCTGCTATGAACGGCGCATGATTTCCCGTGACCTTCACCTTGCGCCTATGGGCGCCCTCGGCCCGCTCAACCGCTCCTCCCGGCGGGCCTGAGCGGATGCGGGGCGCGCGCGCGGCTGTGATCTTTCTGACGCGCCTGCCCGCGGGGCGGGCCGGGACGGAAGATTTCGCCCGCGCACCCGGCTGGTTCGCGGCAGTGGGGCTGTTGGTGGGTGGGGTGCAGGCGGTGGTCTATCTGCTGGCCAACGCGCTCTGGGGCCCCGCACTGGCGGCGCTGGCGGCGATCATAGCGGGCCTTCTGCTGACCGGCGCGCTGCATGAAGACGGGCTGGCCGATACATTCGACGGGCTGGGCGGCAGCCCACGTTCTGAGCGCGCGCTGGAGATCATGCGCGACAGCCGCATCGGCAGCTTCGGCGCGCTGGCCCTTGGGCTGGTGCTGGGCGCCTCGGTTCTGGCGCTGGCGCAATTGGGTGCCGGTGCAGCCCCGGTGGCACTGATCGCCGCAGCGGGCCTCAGTCGCGCGGCGATGGGGGTGATGTTGCGCCACGGCCCATACTTGCGCGCGCAGGGCACCGGGACCGGCATGACCGGCCCGCAGAACGGGCTTCCGATAGCGCTGGCGGTGGCTTTCGCGCTGGCCCTTGGCTTTCTGGCACTGGGCGGCGCGGTGCTGAGCGGCCTTGCCGGGTTGCTGGCGGGGGCAGGGGTTATCTGGCGCTGGTCTCGGCGCAGGTTGGGCGGGGTTACGGGCGATATTCTGGGCGCGGCGCAGCAACTGGGGGCGCTGGGGTTTCTGCTTGGTGTGCTGGCATGGCCCTGATTCTGCTGCGCCACACCCGTCCCGAAGGCGCCGAGGGCCTGTGCTATGGCCGCACCGACCTGCCGCTGGCCGATGACTTTGCCGCCGAGGCCGCCCGCCTTGCGCGCGATCTGCCGCCCTTCACGCGCATCCTGACCTCGCCGCTGGGCCGTTGCCTGCGGCTGGCGCAGGCACTTGCCGCCGCCCGCGCCCGCCCGCTGAGCATCGACCCCCGCCTTGCCGAAATGGATTTCGGCCGCTGGGAGGGCCAGCGCTGGGACGCGATCGCCCGCGCCGAGCTTGATCTCTGGGCCGCCGATCTGACCGGCGCGCGTCCGCATGGCGGCGAGACCGTGGCCGAACTGGCCGCCCGCAGCCGCGCCGCGCTGAACGCGGCGCTGACCGGGCCGGTGCCGGTGCTGGTGGTCTGCCACGCCGGGGTGATCAAGTCCGCGCTGGCGGCAGGGCAGGGCGCAGCGGGCTGGCGCGCGCAGCCGGGCTATGGCAGCTGGCTGGAGCTGGGCCCCGGCTGGCAGGGTGAGGAGGGCAGCAAGTGACCGATTTTACGCTGGTTCTGGGCGGCGCCCGCTCAGGCAAAAGCCGCCTTGCCGAGGCCCGGATCCTTGCCACGCCGCGCAGCAAAGCGCCGCTCTACATCGCCACCGCGCAGGCCTTTGACGATGAGATGGCGCAGCGGATCGCTGCCCACCGCAGCCAGCGCGCGGGTGCGGGCTGGCACACCATCGAGGCCCCGCTGGCGCTGGCCGGGGCGCTGGCGCAGGCCCCGCCCGAAGCCCCCGTTCTGATTGATTGCCTGACCCTGTGGCTGAGCAACCACCTGCTTGCGGGCTCGGATCTGCCCACTGAGGGCGCGCGCCTTGCGCAAGCCATCGCCGCGCATCCGGCCCCGTTGATCGCCGTCGCCAACGAGGTGGGGCTGGGTATTGTGCCCGACAATGCCCTCGCCCGGCGCTTCCGTGACGAGGCGGGGCGGCTGAACCAGCAACTGGCGGCGCAGGCCGGGCGGGTGATTCTGGTCACGGCGGGGCTGCCACTGGCGCTCAAGGGCAGCCTTTAGATCTGCGCGCTATTCTCTAACGGCAGCGCCGGTTCACCTCGCGCTGCGCCAGCCCGGTTTCCACCAGCAGACAGCGGTCGCGCGCCTCGTAATAGTAGCCGCGCGCATACCATTGCACCGCCCGGTCCATATTCCCGCGTGAGACGATCCAGGCGCCGCGCAGGTAGCGCCCGCCGTAGCGCAGGTTCACCTCAGGGTTCAGCAGCTCTTCAGGGGGGCCGCGATGGCCCATGGTGCGCGCAGTCTGTGGCAGCACCTGCATCAGCCCCCAGTAAGGGCCATTGCGGGCATGCGCGCGATAATCGCTCTCGCGCTGGATGATCCGGTGCAGCAGCGCGGGAGGAATGCCATGCTCGGCGGCGGCGCGGTTGACCATCGCCCGCATTTCGGCCGTTTCACCCGGATGGAGCCCGCGCGAAACCGCGTCCTCACGCCCGCCACCGCAAGCGGCCAGTGCCAGAAGCACCACCATCAGCCCCAGAAAACGCATGCCGTCCCTCTTTTACCCACCCCGCGCAACCGGCGCACGCGCGGCAATCACACCGATCTCATCAAGGATTGCTTCGATCCCGGCAAGCCCCTTCTGTCCGGTATGCGCGGCTTTCAGCACATCGAAGCGGCGGCGCAGTTCGGCCTTCTCATCGCCCGCGCAGTCATTCCACGGGCGGCCCTGCAGCCCCATCACTAGAACGTAATAGCTGATGAAATGCGCCCGTTCTCCTGACCGGAGCAGCGCGGCATAGGCGGCATCCGCCCCCATGTCGCGCAGCGCGCTGGCGGTGTGGATCCCGGCGCAGTGAAAGGCAGCCTCGGTCGCCGGGCCGAGGTTGCGGATGGTCGAGATTGCATCGCTCATGGCGCGATGGTGCCGCGCCGCGCGGGGCTTGGCAAGCCCCCCGCCTGCGGCATAGGCTGGCCATGAAACAGGAGGGCCATGATGCCGGCAACAGACGAATCCCTGCCATTCGGCGGCGCAATCTCCGCCTTTCTCGCCAATGACGCGCCTGATGCGGTGCGTGAGGCAATCGCCGACAGCGGCAAGCGGGATATCATCACTCCTGGCTACCCCTATGACCGATGGATGAAGAAGGACGATTATGAAGGCCATATCAAGGCCTTGCAGATCGAACTTGTTAAATTCCATGCCTGGGTCGTCGCCACCGGACAGCGCGTGGCAGTCATTTTCGAGGGGCGCGATACAGCGGGAAAATCCGGTGCAATCAAGCGGGTATCGGAGAATCTTAGCCCGCGGAGCGCGCGGATCATGGCACTTTCCAAACCCGATGAGCGCGAGCGCGGTGAATGGTATTTCCAGCGCTATGTCGCCCATCTGCCCACCGCCGGTGAAATCGTTCTGATGGACCGCAGCTGGTATAACCGCGCGGTCATCGAGCATGTCTTCGGCTTCTGCACCACGGAACAACGTGAGAGCTTCTTCGCGCAACTTCCTGATTTTGAGGGTATTATATCAGGTGACGGTATTCACCTGATCAAGCTGTGGTTCAATGTCGGACAGGCCGAGCAACTGCGCCGCATGCTGGAACGTGAGCGTCATGTGCTCAAGCAATGGAAGCTGTCGCTGATTGACGTTCAGGGGCTGGCGAAATGGGATGAGTATACCGCCGCCATCGACGAGACCTTTGCGCGCAGCCATTTCGATATCGCGCCCTGGACGGTGGTCCGCGGGGATGACAAATACCGCGCCCGGATTGCGGCGATCCAGAGGATTCTGGGCGCGTTCGACTATACCGGCAAGAATGCCGAAGCCATCGGCACGCCGGACCCGCTGGTCATGGGCGGGCCGGATCTTCGGCTGAAATCCTGAAAACGGGGGCGGGCAGGTCTTCCGGGGGCGCGGAGGCGCTTGCCCAGACCAGTGCGCCCATACCGGCGAGCGCCGCGCCAGTGGCGTGATCGCCCTGCACCATCGCCAGCCGCCCCGCCGCCAGCGGCCCGAGGGCGCGCATCAACAGATGCGCCGAGGCCGCGGCGCCCGGTGCCGGTTTCCAGATCAGCCCCCGGGCAGCGCCGCCGACCAGAAACGGGATCAGGCGGGTGACGGGCAGGGCGGCGGAACTCAGTAATACCAACGGGCCGGGAAGTGCTGGCAGCGTCGGATGATGCAGCGGCCCGGCCGCCTCCCCGGCAAACCCTTCCTGCGCGCGCAGCCGTGCCAGCCCCGGCCGCAACTCCTCAATCGCCGCCAGCAGAACCTCTGGTGACGGTGCTGGCCCTGCCGCCCGCATCACCCCCGCCAGCGCCCGCGTCAGATCGCGCGCATCGGCACAGGCGATCTGCCCCAGCGGGCGCTCTCGGTCGCGCCTCACCGGCATCAGGCGCAGCGACAGGGGCGCGCGCCAGGCACCGGCGGTGAAATGGGTGAACAGCCGCTCGTTCAGCTCGGCCATGAAAAGGGCATCCATCGACAAAACCTACGGCACCCCGCCCGCCCCGGGAAGCCTCGTTGCTCATTTTCTGTCTGAAAATATCCTCGGGGGAGCCGCCAAAGGCGGCGTGGGGGCAGACAGCCCCCGTCCCCGGCCTCCGCAAGCAGAAAGGCCCGCCACGGGGGCGGGCCTTTCCGGCAATTTCGTATGATATCAGCGCTTCGAGAACTGGAAGCTGCGGCGCGCCTTGCGCTTGCCGTATTTCTTGCGCTCGACAACGCGGCTGTCGCGGGTCAGGAAGCCTGCAGCCTTCAGCGCCGGGCGCAGGGCCGGGTCATAAAGCTGCAGCGCTTTCGAGATGCCGTGCTTGACCGCACCGGCCTGGCCCGAAAGCCCGCCGCCGACGACCGTTGCCATCACATCGAACTGGCCTTCAACGCCGGACACCGTGAACGGCTGTTTCAGGATCATCTGAAGCACCGGACGGGCGAAATAGGCGTTGATTTCCTTGCCATTGACCGTGACCTTGCCGGAGCCGGGCTTGATCCAGACGCGGGCGATGGCGTCCTTGCGTTTGCCGGTGGCATAGGCGCGGCCCAGCGAGTCACGCATGGGTTCGCGGGGGGCGGCTTCGTGTTCGGTCGCGGGGGCGGCGGCAGCCGCGCCTGCGACGGCCGACTTCAGCGCATCGAGGGTTTTGATCTCTTCGGCCATGGTCATGCGCTCCGGGTATTCTTCGGGTTCATCGCCCGCAGGTCCAGCACTTCGGGCTGCTGGGCTTCATGCGGATGCTCGGCGCTGGCATAAACGCGCAGATTGGTCATCTGCTGACGCGACAGCGAGCCGCCGGGCAGCATGCGCTGAACGGCCTTGGTGACAACACGCTCGGGGAACTTGCCCTCAAGAATCTGGCGCGCGGTGCGCGACTTGATCCCGCCGGGGTGGCCGGTGTGCCAGTAATAGGTTTTGTCATCACGCTTCTTGCCGGTCATCTGCACCTTGTCGGCGTTGATGATGATGACATTGTCACCCATATCCATATGGGGCGTGAAGGTAGGCTTGTGCTTGCCGCGCAAGCGCATGGCGACGATCGATGCGAGGCGGCCCAGAACGATGCCTTCGGCGTCGATCAGGATCCACTTCTTTTCGATCTCCGCCGGTTTTGCGGTATAGGTTTTCATGTTTGACCCTGGAGATTGAAGGGAACTGGCGCCCCGCCCGAAAGCATGCGCCGGATGGCCGTGTTCTGGCGAATTTGTCTGTGCGGGTCAAGGGGCTTTGTCGGGTAATATCCGTGTCTTTTCAACGGCTTACAAAATAGGTATTATATTACCCCACAATTCTCACCCTTCAGCGCAGCTTTGGCGGGCGTGTCGGGTCCATTCCGGGG
>NZ_DAIRVN010000122.1:0-6156 GCF_036802785.1 Pararhodobacter sp. | reverse complement strand
TGCCGCCCCCTCACCATAGCCCGGCCCAAGCGCCCGCGCCCGCCGCTCCAGCCAGGCCCAGCCCAGCCCCAGCATGATCAGTGCCGTGATCACCCCCAGCCCGGGCGCGGCAAAGGGCGTGGTGCCGAAATAGGGCATCGGAATCGCATTCTGGATGGCAGGCGTGCCCGGCAGCGCGGTCATGGTGAAGGTAAACGCCCCCAGCGCGATGGTCGCCGGGATCAGCCGCCTGGGCAGATCGGCCTCCTGAAACAGCGCCGAGGCGATGGGCCAGACGGCGAAGGCCACCACGAACAGCGACACGCCGCCATAGGTCATCACCGCGCAGGACAGCACCACCGCCAGAATCGCGCGCCCCGCCCCCAGCCCGCGGATGATCGCATCGGCCAGCACCCGCGCCGCGCCCGAGGCTTCCATCAGCTTGCCAAAGACCGCCCCCAGCAGGAACAGCGGGAAATACTGGATGATGAACCCGCCGGTGGCCTGCATGAAGATCTGCGTATAGCTTGCCAGCACCGGCCCGCCATCGGCGGCCAGCACCGCCAGCAGAGCCAGCGCCGGGGTCAGCAAAATCAGGCTCAGGCCGCGATAGGCCAGATAGATCAGTGCACCCAGTGCCGCCAGAATGACCAGGATGCCCGCCATGGCGCTACGCTGCCGGAGCGGATTTCAGCGTCGGATCGTCGAAAAACGCCTCCAGATCAAAGGAAGAGCCCTTGCCGATCCGGTCAAAATGGGTGTCCAGCCATGCCCCGGCCCAGCTGCGCCCGCGCCCGAACAGCAGTTGCAGATAGGCCCATTCGGCATTGAGCTTGCTGGACGCCGCCAGATCCTGCACCTCGGAATCGGTGTGGATCATATGCAGATAGGTCTGCCCTGTGGCCCCCAGATCAATCCCCTTGGCCGCCACAAAGCGCTGCATCAGCTCAATCGCACGGAATTCCTTGATCAGCGCGGTGTTGAAGCTGATCTCGTTGACGCGGTTGATGATTTCGCGCGCGCAGGTGGGGGTTTCATGGCGCACAATCGGGTTGATCTGAACGATGACGATATCGGGTGTCACTTTGCTGGCGATCAGCGGCATCAGCGCCGGGTTGGCACTGAACCCGCCATCCCAGTAATCCTCTCCGTCTATCTCGACCGCCGGAAACATCTGCGGCAGGCAGGCCGAAGCCATGACCGATTCCAGCGTCACCTCGCCGCGCGAAAAGACGCGCGCGCGCCCGGTGCGGACATGGGTGGCGGTGACATGCACCGCGATCGCCTTGCAGCGGTTGACGTTGTCGAAATCCACCTGTGCATCAAGCACATCCTGCAGCGGGTTGAGGCCCAGCGGGTTCAGCTGATAGGGCGAAAACACCCGGCTGAGGCCCTCGGCCATCAGATAGGCGGGCGACTGGTCCAGACTGAAGCGGCCCAGAATCCGGTCCAGCGGGCTGCGCTGCATCGGCGAGAAAAGCGCCTTGGCGCTGACCGCCCGCCAGAAGGATTCGAGCGCCGCGCGCGCACCCTCCCGCCCGCCGCGTTCAATGCCATCGGCCAGAACCACGGCATTCATCGCCCCGGCGCTGGTGCCGCTGATCTCGGCGATGGTCAGCCGCTCATCCTCCAGCAACCGGTCCAGCACACCCCATGTCAGCGCGCCGTGCGAACCACCGCCCTGAAGCGCCAGATTGATCGTCTTGGTAGCGGATGACTGCGTCATGCAAACTCCTGATGCTGCGTTGCAGCATATGTAGGCCTTCGCGTGTCTTTGCGCAACCGTCACGCGCAGGGGCCAGGGATTCCGCCGGAGCTTAGGCCGGGCTTACAATGGCCACACGATCAGCAGAAGCGGTATCGCCACCACAACGACCAGCGCCTCAAGCGGCAGGCCCAGACGCCAGTAATCGCCGAAGTGGAAGCCGCCCGGCCCCAGAATGAGCGTGTTGTTCTGATGCCCGATCGGCGTCAGAAACGCGCAGGAGGCGCCGATCGCCACCGCCATCAGGAAACTGTCAGGGCTGACCCCCAGCGCCGCCGCAATCCCCAGCGCCACCGGGCACATGACGGCGGCAGTAGCGGCGTTGTTCATCACATCGGACAGGAACATCGTGGTTATGAGAATGACCGCCAGCGCCGCCACGGCGTTGCCCTGCGCAACAGTGTTCACCAGAAACTGCGCCACAAGCCCCGCCGCGCCGGTTTCCTGCATGGCCCCGGCCACCGGGATCAGCGTGGCGAGCAGCACGATCACCGGCCAGTCGATCGAGGTATAGACCTTGCGCGGCGGCACCGTGCGCAGCAGCATCGAGGCCAGAACCGCCAGCGCGAAACCCGCCGCCGCCGGCAGCAGGCCCAGCGTGACCACCACCACCGCCGCCATCATGATGCCGGCTGACAGATAGGCCATACGCTTGTCCGGCAGGCGCAGATCGCGCTCGCCCAATGGCACGCAGCCGGAATCGCTGGCAAATTCAGACAGGGCATCGGCGGGCCCCTGCATCATCAGCAGATCACCCGAATGCAGCCTGAGCGTGCGCAACCGGGCCTTTGGCCGCTGCCCTTCGCGCGACACCGCCAGCAGGTTCAGCCCGTAGCGGGTGCGCAGCTTCATATCGCTGGCCGAGCGCCCGACAATCGAGGCGCCGGGCAGCACCGCCAGTTCGCGCAGCACGATATCGTCATCGCGTGAGGGGTCGATCTCTTTCTTTTCGTCTTCCTTGGGCTTTTCGTCTTCCTTGGGCTTTTCCTCTTCCCCAGGCTTTTCATCCCCGGAGGTGGCAGCTGCAGCCTCCCCCGCACCATCCTTGCCAGCCTCTGCCTTGCCCGCGCTTTCCTTCCCGGCGTCTTCCTTCCCGCTGTCCGCCTTTGCCTCATCACCGGGCTTTTCCGGTTTCACCTGCTCGGCAAGCTTGATGTCATAGGCCGACAACGCCTCGGCCAAGCCCTCGACATCGGCCTCCAGCACCAGAATATCCTCAGACTGGATACGCCGCCCGCCATGGGGCGCGTTCATCCGCACCTCGTTCCGCACCAGACCGACAATCTGCGCCGGGGAGCCTTCAAGCTCGCGCTCGAACTGACGCAGCGTCATGTTCACGGCCTTGCTTTTCTCGGGCACCCGCACCTCGGTCAGATAGGCGCCGGTCTCGAACCCGTCACCGGAGCTGGCCTTGCGCACCGGCACCAGCCGCCAGCCGATCAGGGCGACAAAGGCCACACCCACAGCCGTCACCGCAACACCGATCGGGGCGAAATCGAACATCGCAAAGCCGCCAAGCCCGGCATCGGCACGAAAGCCCGAGACAATCAGGTTGGGCGGCGTACCCACCAGCGTGGTCATCCCGCCCAGAATGGTGCCGAAAGCCAGCGGCATCAGCACCTGCCCCGGCACCATGTTCAGACGGCGCGAAAGCTGCACCGCAATCGGCATCAGCAGCGCCAGCGCGCCGACATTGTTCATGAAACCCGACAAAAGCGCGCCCAGCCCCATCAGCGCCGCCAGCGACATCGCGCGCCCGGCCTCGCGCGGCAACACGGCGCGCGCCAGCACATCCACCGCGCCAGAGCTTTGCAGCCCGGCGCTGAGCACCAGAACGCAGGCCACGGTGATCACCGCCGGATGCCCGAAACCCGCGAAAGCCTCGGCTGCCGGGACCACGCCGGTCACCACACAGGCCATCAGCGCGGACAGCGCCACCACGTCATGGCGCAGCCTGCCCCAGAGAAAAAGCGCCAGCGTCATCGCCAGAATAGCCAGTATCAGAATCTGAGGAAGGGTCATTGCGGGGCTTTCAGAATGGATGGGTCCGAAGGGAAATAACGCCCCGGCGCGGCCAGACGTTCCCTGACGCCCCTCTGGCACAGGACGAAATGCCCCAAATTCAAAGAGGTTGCCAGAGGGAAGAACACAATGCGGGCATCTGGCGCGGCCTGCGCCGGAAAAGCGGGCAGGTGGCTGGTGCCGCACATGGTGCGGGCGGTTCTCTCCTGTCCCGAATCGCGCTATAGCGCGCGCAGTGATCCCCAGCAAAGGCACCCGGTGCATGCAGGCTGAACCGACGCCCCCTTCGCCCGCGCAACCCGCGCCGGCCACCACCCCGCCCGGCAGAGCCCGCGACCGGATGCTGGCAGCATGGCTCTGGCAGGGCTACATCCGGCAGTTCCTGCCCCTTCTGGGGCTGGCGACCGTGCTCATGGCCATCGACGGGGCCATGATGGGGGCGCTGAGCCTGCTGGTGCAGCCGATGTTCGATGACGTGCTGGTGCAGGGAAAATCCGACAGCCTGATCTGGGTCGCGCTGGCTGTGGCGGGCACCTTTCTGATTCGCGGCGTCACCTCGATGATCCACAAGCCGCTGATGACCTATCTGGCCGAAAGCGTGGTCGGCCGGATGCAGGAGCGGCTGGTGGCTCATCTGATGCGGCTGGATCAGGCCTTTTACCACCGACACCCGCCCGGCACCCTGATTGACCGGGTACGCGGCGACAGTCAGGGGCTGGGGGTGATCTTTACCGAGATCCTGCCCGCACTGGCGCGCGACGTGATCTCTATCGTCGTGCTGCTGGGTGTGGCGATCTGGATTGACTGGCTCTGGACACTGATTGCCGTGATCGGCACGCCGCTGCTGATCCTGCCGATTCTGGCGCTGCAACGGGTGGTGCGCCGCGTCGGCACCCGCGCGCGCGAAGCCTCGGCTGAATCCTCGAACCGGCTGGATGAGGTGTTTCACGGCGTCTATACGATCCAGCGCAACGGGCTTGAGGCCCGCGAGGGCGCGCGCTTTCATGCCGCCGTGGCGCGGTTCATCGCCGCCAGCGTGCGCACCCGCATCGGTCAGGCCGGGATGGGCGCGCTGGCCGATGTGGTGGCGGCGCTGGGGTTTGCGCTGGTGCTGATCTATGGCGGCGGGCAGATCATCGACGGCACCCGCTCGGTCGGCGAATTCATGAGCTTCTTCACCGCCTTCGCCCTGATGTTCGAGCCCCTGCGCCGTCTGAGCGGGCTGACCGGCCTCTGGCAGGCGGTTCTGGCCAGTCTGGACCGGGTTCATGCCCTGTTGCAGACCCCGGCGACCATCACCCAGCCCAGCCCGCCGCTGGCACCCCTTCCCGGCCCCGGGCAGACCAGCATCCGGTTCGAGGAGGTGCAGTTCGCCTATGAGCAGGACCCGGTGCTGCGCGACTTCGCCTTCACGGCGCAGGACGGTCAGACAACCGCCCTTGTCGGCCCCTCCGGCGCGGGAAAATCGACCGTCTTTACCCTGCTTACCCGGCTGGCTGACCCGCAGTCAGGCCGCATCACCCTCGGCGGGCATGACATCCGGCAGATGGATCTGGCGGGGCTGCGCGGCCTTTTCTCGGTTGTGGCGCAGGACAGCGCGCTGTTTGACGAAACCCTGCGCGACAATATCGTTCTGGGCGCCGCGGTCAGCGAGGCGAAGCTGCGTGAGGCGCTGGAGGCCGCGCATGTCGATGAGTTTCTGGCGCAACTGCCGCAGGGGCTGGATACCCGCGTCGGCCCGCGCGGCTCGGCCCTTTCGGGCGGGCAGCGCCAGCGCGTGGCGATTGCCCGCGCGCTTTTGCGCAACGCCCCCATCCTGCTGCTGGATGAGGCCACCTCGGCGCTGGATGCCCGCTCAGAGGCGCTGGTGCAGGCAGCCCTTGACCGGCTCAGCAACGGGCGCACCACGCTGGTGATCGCGCACCGGCTGTCCACCGTGCGCCGGGCGGACAAGATCGTGGTGATGGACAAGGGGCGGCTAGTGGAAGAGGGCGATCATGACGCGCTGCTGGCGCGCGGCGGGGTCTATGCCAGCCTGCATGCGCTACAGTTTCAGGGCAGCAAACCGGCCTGATGCGCCAGGGACGGGAAGCCCCGCGCCATCAGCCCGCCGCCCCGTTACTCAGCCGCCCCGTTACTCAGCCGCACTGTCCACCGGCCTGTCGCGCCACTTGCCGCGCGCAGCGCGGGCGCCCGGCTTGTGCACCTGCGCAGGGGTGAAAACCGCCGGAAAGCTGACCCTGAACGCCGCGCCACCCTGCCCCGGCACATAGGCGATATCGCCACCAAGGTTGTGCATGATCTCCCGGCAGATCGCCAGCCCCAGCCCCGCCCCGCCCGCCGGATGCGGATCGGTCAGCCGCGCGAATTTCGCCAAGATCAACGCCGGG
>NZ_DAIRVN010000121.1:0-6233 GCF_036802785.1 Pararhodobacter sp. | reverse complement strand
CCCACCCCCCCCCCGGCCCGCACCCCCCCGCTGCGCCAATTCACCCCCCAGCGTATTTCTGGCAAGATGAAGCCGGGCGGGCGGAAAGAACAGGCAGCGATGGGGCGATTGGGTAATCTGTGGCGGGCATGGCGGTGGCGGCGCAAGCGGCAGTTCCGGCTGTTGCGCGCCTTTCGCAAGCGGGGCGAGCTGGTGCCGGTGATTGACCGGACAGCGGATATTGCACCCGGCGCGATTGTGCTGTTCTGCACCTTCCGCAACGAGGCCCTGCGCCTGCCGTATTTTCTGGAGCATTACCGCAGCCTTGGCGTGGGGCATTTCATCTTTGTCGATAATGCCAGCGATGACGGAGGCGCCGCACTGCTGTTGGGGCAGGGCGATGTCTCGCTCTGGCAGACCGGGGCCAGCTACCGCGCCTCGCGCTACGGGATGGACTGGCTGCAATGGCTCTTGATCCGCCATGGCCATGGTCGCTGGTGCCTGACGGTCGATGCCGATGAACTGCTGGTTTATCCGCATCATGAAACGCGCCCCCTGCCTGCACTGACCGGATGGCTGGACGATAGCGGGATTGCCAGCTTTGGCGCGCTGATGCTGGATATGTACCCCAAAGGCCCGGTCGATCGCGCGCCGTATCAGCCGGGGCAGGATCCGACCGAGGTTCTGCAATGGTATGACCGCGCCAATTACACGATCATCCGCAAGCAGGATCTGCACTATCTGTGGATTCAGGGCGGTGTGCGCTCGCGCATGTTTCTTCATGGCGAACCGCGCCGGGGGCCGACGCTTTCCAAGATCCCGCTGGTGAAATGGCACCGGGGCTATGTCTATCTCAACTCCACCCATTCGATGCTGCCGCGGCGGCTGAACAATGTCTATGACGCGGCGGGGGGGGAGCTGCTTTCGGGCGTCTTGCTGCACACCAAGTTCCTGCCCACGATCAGCGCCAAATCCGCCGAGGAAAAGCAGCGACGCCAGCATTTCGGTGAGCCGGGCGCGTTTGACCATTATTACGACGCGCTGACGGCAGGGCCGGATCTGTGGTGCGAGGCATCTACCCGCTATCTGGGCTGGCGTCAGCTTGAGGCCGAGGGGCTGATGTCACGCGGGGAATGGGGCTGAGGCCCCGGGAATTGCCGAGATTTTGTTTTATTCCTGATTTGTAAACCGTTAGACCGAAACGACTCGGTATTGTTGACGAAAGGAGGCGGAATTTGGGGCTGTTGTCATCATACCGGCTGCGGTGGATGCGCAAGGGCTGGAAGTTCCGCGCATTCCTGAAACGGCGTGAATTGCGCCCCGTCATCCGCCGTACGAAAGCGCTGCGCCCTGACAGCCTGCTTCTGTTCTGCACCCTGCGTAACGAGCGCGCGCGCCTGCCCTATTTCCTGCAATATTACCGCGCGCTGGGCGTTGAGCATTTCCTGTTCGTTGACAACGCCTCCGATGACGGCTCGCGCGCGTATCTGGCGGAGCAGCCCGATACCTCAGTCTGGACCACCACCGCCAGCTACCGCAATTCGCGCTTCGGCATGGACTGGATCAACGGGTTGCTGGCGCGCTATGGCCATGGGCGCTGGGTTCTGGTGGTCGATGTCGATGAGTTTTTCATCTATCCGTTCCATGATACCCGCCCCCTGCGCGCGCTCACCGACTGGCTGGACGCATCGAACATCCGCTCATTCGGAACGCTTTTGCTGGATATGTACCCCAAGGGCCCGGTATCGGCGCATCCCTGTATCGAGGGGCAGAACCCGTTCGAGGTGGCGAACTGGTTTGACAGCGCCAATTACAGCGTGACGCGCAATTCCCGGCTGAAGAACCTGTGGCTTCAGGGCGGGCCGCGCGCGCGGGTTTTCTTTGCCGACAAACCGCTGGATGCCCCGGCGCTGAACAAGATCCCGCTGGTGAAATGGCACCGCGACTATGCCTATGTCAGCTCTACCCACATGCTTTTGCCGCGCGGGCTGAACCTTGTTTATGACCGGGTGGGGGGTGAAAAGGCCTCAGGCTGTCTGCTGCATGCCAAGTTTCTGGCAACGCTGGGCGACAAGGCGCGCGAAGAGGTGGCGCGCGGTGAGCATTATGGCGAAAGCCGCGAATACCTTGCCTATCACAGCGAAGCCGAGGCTGATCTGTGGTGCAAATGGTCACAGCGCTTCATCAACTGGCGGCAGCTTGAAATTCTGGGGCTGATGTCGAAGGGGAACTGGGCATGAGCGCGCGGCTGGGCTGCATCATGCTGGTCCATACCGCGCTGGACCGGGCCGCGCAGGTGGCGCGCTTCTGGGCGGAAGCCGGAAGCCCGGTTGTGATTCATGTCGATGCACGGGTGGGCCGCGCCGAGAACCAGCGCCTTGCCGATGCGCTGCGCGATTTTCCTCAGGTGCGCTTCAGCACCCGCTATCGCTGCGAATGGGGAACATGGTCGCTGGTGGCGGCGATGCAGGCGGCAAGCACCGAGATGCTGCGCGCGTTCCCGGATGTGCAGCATGTCTTTGCGGCATCTGGCGCCTGCCTGCCGCTGCGGCCCGTCGCGGAACTGGCCGGGTGGCTGGCGCGGCATCCGGATACCGATTTCATCGAATCGGTGAATGTGGCCGATGTGAACTGGACAAAGGGCGGCCTGTCGGATGAGCGCTTCGCCTTTCATTTCCCTTTCGCCTACAAGCGGCACAAATGGTTGTTTGACCGGGCGGTTGACCTGCAACGCCGCATGGGGGTGCGCCGCGATCTGCCTGACGGAATTGAGCCGCATATTGGTTCGCAATGGTGGTGCCTGACGCGGGAAACCCTTGGCGCCATCCTGAATGACCCCTCGCGCCCGGTGTTCGAGCGCTATTTCCGCCGCGTCTGGATACCGGATGAAAGCTATTTCCAGACCCTTGCTCGGCTTTATGCCCGCAAGATCGAAAGCCGCTCGCTCACGCTGGGCAAGTTTGACCATCAGGGGCGGCCGCATGTGTTCTATGATGACCATCTCCAGCTTCTGCGCCGATCCGGCTGCTTTGTGGCGCGCAAGATATGGCCGGGGGCCGGGCGGCTGTATGAGCATTTCCTGACCTCCCAGGCCAGCGAAGACCCGGAGGCCGAGCCGCAGCCAAGCCGCATTGACCGCCATTTTGCCCGCGCCACCTTGCAGCGGGTGCGCGGGCGGCCCGGGCTTTACATGGCCAGCCGGTTTCCCGCTAAAGACCGCGAGAATGGCAAGACGGCAGAGCCCTATTCAGTCTTTCAGGGCTTTTCCGAGGTGTTTCAGGATTTCGAGGGCTGGCTGGCCGCCGTCGCCAAATGCCGTGTGCATGGCCATCTGTTCGCCCCGCACAAGGCAGAGTTTTCCGGGCGCGAAAAGGTCTTTGCGGGTGGTCTGTCTGACAAGGCCAGCCTGCGCGACTATAACCCCCGCGCCTTTCTGACCAATCTGTTGTGGGCCACGCGCGGCGAGCGGCAATGCTTCCAGCTTGGCCCGGCCGACAATACCGGCGCAAAGCATGAACTGCTCTGGTTCATGGCGACCGATTCCAACGCGCAGATTTCGGTCATTTCGGGCGCCTGGGCGGTGCCGCTCTATCATGCCGGCGGCGATATGGCCGCCATCCGACGCGAGGCTGCGCGCCTGCAGCGCATCGAGACCGAGATGCTGGAAGTGCTGCGCAGCCCTTGGGTGCGCGCGCGTATCCGCATCTGGACGCTGGCGGAATTTCTGGAAAACCCCACTGAGCCCCTGCACACCCTTTTCGATGAGATCGCGCCGCATCAGCAGGCCCGGATGATCCGCATTCCTGAGCGTGTCGATCTGTCAGGCTTTGGTGCCTTCTTGCAGGAACTGCGCAACCGGGGCATGCAGCCGGTTCTGATGGGCGATTTTCCCATGAACCCCTCCGGCACCGACCTGTCGATCAAGGTGAAATGACGTATGGCGCGCTTTGAGTCTTTTGTGGTTCTGGCCGAGATGCGCACCGGCTCCAACCTGCTGGAAACCACGCTGAATGAATTTCCGGGCGTCACCTGTCATGGCGAGCTGTTCAACCCGGTCTTCATCAATAAGCCCAAGACCGTTGAATATCTGGGCATCACCTTTGAGCAGCGCGATGCCGACCCGTTCACGCTGCTGGCCGCGCTGCGTGAGGGCGGCGGGCTGACGGGGTTCCGGCTGTTTCATGACCATGACGCACGCATCCGCGACCATGTTCTGGCGGATCCTGCCTGCGCCAAGATCGTGCTGACCCGCAACCCGCTGGAAAGCTACATCTCACGCAAGATCGCCGCCGGGACGGGGCAGTGGAAGCTGCACAACCTCGCCAAACTGAAAACCGCGCAGGTGGCGTTCGATGCGATCGAGTTCGAGAAACATCTGGCGACGCTGCAGGCGGCGCAGCTCGATATCCTTCACCGGCTGCAGACGACGGGGCAGGGTGCGTTCTACATCGGCTATGACGATCTCAACGATGTTGCCGTGCTCAACGGGCTGGCGCGGTGGCTGGGGGTTGAGGGGCGCATCGACGCCCCCTCGCGCAAGCTGAAAAAGCAGAACCCCGAACCGGTTGAGGAGAAGCTCACCAACCCTGAGGCGCTGGCGCCCGGCCTTGCCCGGCTGGACCGCTTCGATCTGGGCCGCACCCCCAATTTTGAGCCCCGCCGCGCCCCCATGCTACCCGCCTGCCACGCCGGGGCGCAGACGCCGCTTCTGTTCTTGCCCCTGCGCGGCGCGCCTGAGGCTGAGGTTGTGCGCTGGGTGGCCGCGCTTGACGGTGTCGCGCAAGAGGCGCTGAAGACCGATTTCAACGCCGCCCGCCTGCGCGACTGGAAGCGCGCCAACCCCGGTTTCCGCAGCTTCACAGTGCTGCGCCATCCGCTGCTTCGCGCATGGTGGGCGTTTGAGCGGCGCATTCTTACCGGCGAGGTCAAGCAGGTGTGCGAGCATCTGGTGCGCCTTTATGGGATTGACCTTGCCGCCGCGCCGCTTTCGCCCGATGCCACCCGCGCCGCGTTTCTGGCCTACCTGCGCTTCGTGCGGGCCAGCCTTTCGGGCCAGACCGGGCTGCAACCCTGGCCCTTCTGGGCTTCGCAAGCAGCGTTGCTGGACGGTTTCGGCCAGATCGCCCCGCCCGACCACCTGCTGCGCGAAACCGATCTGGCCGCTGATCTGCCCTGGCTTGCCGCGCGCCTTGGCCACAGCGCCCCCCCGCGCTGGCAGGCCGCTGACATCAGCGCACCACCCCGTGACGCGGAAATCCAGCTTGCCGCGCGTGAGGCCTATTGGCGCGATTACGAGCAGTTCGGCTTCACTGACCTTTAGCCTGCGGCGGTATCACCGCCGGGGCCTTGGACAGTTGCACCGCCAAAATCCCCGCCATGATCACCAGCACGCCGATCAGGTCACCCAGCCCCAGCCGCTCACCCAGAAACAGCGCGGCAATGGCGACGCCGAAGAACGGGTTGAGGAAATGGAAGGTCGCGCCCCTGACCGCGCCGATCCGCTGCACCAGCAGAAACCAGACCCATGTTGCGGCAAGCCCGGGGATCAGCGCGGTATAAAGGAACGCCAGCACCAGCCGCAGCGACCAGTTCACCGTGATCTCTTCCAGCGCCAGCGACGGGCCGATCAGGATCGCGGCGCCCACCAGCATCTGCAAACCCACCACCATCATCAGGTTCCCGCCCGATGAGGCACCGCGCAACGCCAGCGTGGCCACGGTCAGCGCCAGCGCACCCGCGACACACAGCGCCAGCCCATACGGGTCCAGCCCGCCGCCCCAGCGCGCGCCCATGATGATGATGACACCGCCAAACCCGGCCACCAGCCCCATCACCGCCACCGGGCGCAGCCGGTCGCCCAGCACAATGAACCCGGCCGCCGCCACCATCAACGGCAGGGTCGAGGCGATGATCGCCGCGACCGAGGCCTCAACCCATTGCATCGCCACAAAATTGAACCCGAGGTAGAGCGCATTCTGGCACAGGCCAAAAATGATCGTCGCCCGCCACTGCCCCCGCGTCAGCCGCCAGCTTTGCCCCAGCATCAGGGCGATACCAACCCCGATGACACCCGAAAGCAGAAACCGCGCACAGAGCGCGAACAACGGCGGCGCATCCAGCACGATCATCCGGGCCGAGGTGAAGGCCGACGACCACATGAGGGCAAAGGCAAAGCCCATGAAGATTGAGCGCAGGTCCATCCACGGCCCCCTTGTCTCAGGCCGCTGGCTGGCCTTTGGGGGAGGGATAGCGGG
>NZ_DAIRVN010000120.1:0-6385 GCF_036802785.1 Pararhodobacter sp. | reverse complement strand
CCCCCCCCCCCCCCCCCCCCCCCCCCCGCGCCCCCCCAAGCTGTGAACATGCCGACGGTTCAAAAGCCGGGCACAACGCGTTAGAACCCTGTTACCATGACCCGCTTCCTTCTGTTCCTTGCCATCGCCGCCGCGCTGATCTGGGCGCTGCTTGCCGGCCCTCTGGCCGCACCGATGCAGGCTGCGCTGGCACCACTGGGTCGCTGGCTTCTGATGCAGCAGGCCGCCTTTCAGACCGGCCTCGCCCAATCGTTGCGCGGCATTCACGGCGGGCAGGGCGGGGCGTTCTGGGGGCTCATGGGCCTGTGCCTGGCCTATGGCTTTGTTCACGCGGCGGGGCCGGGGCATGGCAAGGCGCTGCTGGCTGCCTATGGCGTCGCACGGCGGGTGCCGTTGATGAAACTGGCCGGGATCGGCTTTCTGTCCGCGATGGCGCAGGGCACGGCGGCGGTTGTGCTGGTGCTGGTTCTGGCCGGGCTCGCCGGGATGGGCCGCGCCGGTATCGAAACCGTTGATCGCGGGGTTCTGACCAGCCTGAGCCTTGTTGCCATGGGCGCCGTCGGCCTGTGGTTGATCTGGCGGGCGCTGGCGCGGCTGGCCCGGACGGCGCACCCCCATGCCGAAGCGGCCCTTCCGATACCGGCCGCCGCCGGTACGTCCGGTCCCGCCAGCGCGCTTCTGGCGGCGAGCCGGTCGGGCGGAAAGCCGCGCATGCATGTCTTCCCCCTTCCGCGCGGCGCGGCGCCGATGCCTGCCGACGCGCCCTGCCCCGATTGCGGCATGCACCACCTGCCCCCTGTCGAAGCCATGATGCGGGCGGCCAGCTGGCGCGAGGTCGCGGCCCTTGTTGCGGCGGTGGCGGTGCGGCCATGCTCCGGCGCGCTGATCCTGTTGCTGCTGACATGGCAGATGGGCCTGTTGTGGGTGGGAATCGCCGGAACCTATGCCATGGCACTGGGCACGGCAGGTGTGGCCGCCCTGCTGGCACTGGTGCTGGCGCTGGGGCGTGACGGTTTGCTGCGCGGCGCGCAGCGCGCGCTGCCCCGGTCAGGGGGGCTGCCCCTGTCCATCGGGATTGAGGCGCTGGCGGGCCTTGCGTTGGTCATCGGTGTGCTGTCGGTCGCCCTCGCCCTGCGCTGAGCGCTGCCGTTCCCGCGCCTCCTTCCACCCCTGCCCTTCCATATCCGCCGGGGCTTTCCCTTTTTATTATACTCGTGCATAACTGCATGTCGCCGGGCTGCGCCCCGGCTTTCGCAATCATTCAGGACCGTCGTCATGACCGCCCCCGCAAACCTGGGCTTTCGCGCGAATGCGCGTGCCGTACTGGTGCTTGGCCTGCCGCTGATCGGCAGCCATATGGCGCAGTTTGCGCTGCATGTTACCGACACCATCATGCTGGGCTGGTATGGCGTGACCGATCTGGCGGCAGGGGCACTGGGCGCCACGGTCTTTTTCACCTTCTTCACGCTGGGCGCGGGCTATGCCAATGCGGTGATGCCGATGGTCGCCACCTCGGCCGCCTCAGGCGATGATACCGATGTGCGCCGGGCCACGCGGATGGGCATGTGGCTGTCCATCGGCTATGCGCTGATGGTGCTGCCCATCTTCCTGTTTTCCCGCCCCCTTCTGCTGGGCGCGGGGCAGGAAACCGAGATCGCCACGCTTGGCGGTGCCTATCTGGCGCTTGTGGGTTTCGGGGTCGCACCCGCTCTTCTGGTCATGGTGCTGAAAAGCTATCTCGCGGCGCTGGGGCGCACGCAAGTGGTGCTTTTCGTCACGGTATCGGCCGTGTTCGTCAATATCGCGCTGAACTGGGTTCTGATCTTCGGCAATCTGGGCTTTCCGGCGCTGGGGGTAAAGGGGGCGGCGATTGCCTCGGTTGTGGTGCAGCTGTTCACGCTGGGTATCATGCTGGCCTATGCCGCCTGGGTGCCTGCGCTGCGCCGCTACACGCTGCTGGCGCGGTTCTGGCGGCCGGACTGGCAGGCCATGCGGCAGGTCAATGCGCTGGGGCTGCCGATCGGGCTGGCGATGCTGGCGGAAACCGGGCTTTTCGCGGCTTCGGCGGTGATGATGGGCTGGCTGGGCGCGCAGGCGCTGGCCGCGCATTCCATCGCGCTGGAGATCACGGCGATGTTCTTCATGATCCATATGGGCCTGTCGAATGCCGCCACGGTGCTGGTGGGCCGCGCGCGTGGCCGGGGTGACAACGAGGGGCTGCGGGCGGCGGCGCGGGCGGCGCTTCTGTTGTCGATGGCGGTCGCCTTTGCCACCATGGCCGTCTATTTTCTGGCGGGTGAGCTGATGGTGGGCGCCTTCCTAAACCCCAACGACCCTGAGCGCGCAGTGATCGTGCCGCTGGGCGTCACGCTTCTGATGGTGGCGGCGCTGTTCCAGCTTGCCGATGGCGGTCAGGCGATGGCGATGGGCCTGTTGCGCGGCATTCAGGATACCAAGATGCCGCTGATCATCGCCGCTGTCAGCTACTGGCTGATCGGCATTCCGCTCAGCTATGCGCTGGCGTTTCTGGCCGGGCTGGAGGGGGTGGGGCTTTGGTTCGGCATGGTTGCCGCACTTTCAGTCGCGGCGCTGGCGTTGCTTGTGCGGTTCTGGCGGGCGGTCCGGGTCTGAGTGGACAGCCGGGCGATGCAGGGTGCGGCGAAAACGGCAGCCCCCCATTGCCCCCGCCCCGCGATACAAGCCATACTGCGGCACGCACGCGCCCCTTGACCCGGTCAGGATAAAGCCCGCCCATGCCCAGACATTTCGCCGGCCTGCTGGTCCCCGCCATCACCCCCTTTACCGCCGAAGGCCTGCCTGACAGCGCCGCTTTCGTGGCGATCTGCCGCTGGTTGCTGGCACAGGGGGCGGACGGGTTGGCGGTGTTCGGCACCACATCCGAGGGCACCTCGCTCACTGTGGCCGAGCGTATGACGCTGCTCGATGCCGCCGTGGAAGGGGGCATTCCGCCTGAGGTGCTGATGCCCGGTGTCGGCAGCCCCGCCCTTGGCGACACCATCGCCCTGACTCGCCATGCCGTTGCACTGGGTTGTGGCGGGGTGCTGTCACTGCCACCGTTCTACTACAAGCCCGCCAGCGTGGAGGGGCTTTTCGCATGGTATGCCGGGGTGATCGAGGGTGTGGCCTCAGACAATCTGGGGCTGTGGCTCTATCACATCCCGCAGATATCGGGCGTCGGCATTCCCTATGCGCTGATTGAGCGGCTGATCGCCGCTTTCCCCGCCAATGTGCCAGGGATCAAGGATTCGTCGGGCGACTGGGCCAATACCGAGGGGATGCTGAAAAACTTCCCCGGCTTCCGCGTTTTTCCGTCGTCGGAAGCGGTGCTGCTCAAGGCCATGGCGCTGGGGGCGGTGGGCTGCATCACCGCCACCGGCAACATCAACCCGCATGGCATCCGCGCCCTGCTGGATGCGCGCGGCACGCCGCAGGCGGAGGGTTTGCAGGCGAAAGCGGCAGCGATCCGGGCGATTCTGGCCGTTTACCCGCTGATACAGGGCTGCAAGGCGGTGCTGTCGGCGGAGCTGAACGACACCCGCCTTGCCCCCCTGCGCCCGCCGCTCACACCCCTGCCCGCCGATCAGGCGCAGGCGCTGCGCGACAGGCTTGCGCAGGCGGGCTGGCGCGTTCCGGGGCCGCTTGACCCGGCCCATACACCCCTAATCTGACTTCCCGGAGGAATACGCATGTCAACTTTCACCACCCGGCCCGAAATTCTGGGCCGCTTCGGCGTCGTCGCCTCCACCCACTGGATCGCTACGGCGGTGGGCATGGGGATACTGGAAAAGGGCGGCAACGCTTTTGACGCGGCGGTGGCGACGGGGCTTGTGCTTCAGGTGGTAGAGCCGCATCTGAACGGGCCTGGCGGCGACATGCCCGCGATCCTCTATTCCGCCAGAACCGGCAAGGTTGAGGTGATCTGCGCACAGGGCCCCGCCCCCGCTGGCGCCACCATCGAGCATTACCGCCGCGAGGGGCTGAGCGTGATCCCGGGTGACGGGCTTCTGGCAACGGTCATCCCCGGCTCGTTCGACGGCTGGATGCTGATGCTGCGCGACCATGGCCGCCTGCCCCTGCGCATGGTGCTGGAGCCTGCGATCTTCTACGCCGGAAAGGGCCATCCGGTGCTGCCGCGCGTGGCCCATACCATCGCCGGGCTGGGCGATTTCTTCCGCACGGAATGGCCCTCGTCATTCGAGACATGGTTGCCCGGCGGCACGGCCCCTGCCCCGCATGCCAATTTCGCCAACCCGGTGCTGGCTGATACCTGGACCCGCATTCTGGCCGAGGCCGAAGCGAAATCCGGCCGCGAGGCGCAGATCGAAGCCGCCCGCGATGCCTTTTACCGGGGTTTCGTGGCCGAGAAGATCGCGGCGTTTCTGGATACCGCCGAGGTGATGGATGCCTCTGGCACCCGCCACAAGGGCGTGCTGAGCGCAGACGACATGGCCGGATACCGCGCCCATACCGAGGCCCCGCTGACCCATGATTACCACGGCTGGACGGTCGCCAAATGCGGGCCATGGACGCAGGGGCCGGTATTCCTGCAGGCGCTGGCCATCCTCGACAGCATGGATCTGGGCGCGATGGACCCGCTGGGCACCGATTTTGTCCATACCGTCACCGAGGCGCAGAAACTCGCCTTCGCCGACCGCGAGGTCTATTACGGCGACCCAGATTTCGCGCCGGTGCCGATGGAGGCGCTGCTGTCGGCGCAATATAATACCGCCCGCCGCGCGCTGATCGGCGCGCAGGCCAGCCTTGATCTGAACCCCGGCACCATCGCGGGCTTTGAGGATCAGCGCGCGCGCACCATGGCGTTGCTGGAAGCGCTCAGCCCCACCGATCAGGCCGTCTATGAACCGACGATGGCGCATCTGACCGAAAAGAAGGGCGATACGGTGCATATTGATGTCATCGACGCCGAGGGGAACATGGTCTCGGTCACGCCCTCGGGCGGGTGGCTGCAATCCTCGCCGGTGGTGCCGGGGCTGGGCTTTGCCCTGAACACCCGCGCGCAGATGTTCTGGCTTGAGGAAGGCCTGCCCACCTCGCTGGCCCCCGGCAAACGGCCCCGCACCACGCTCACACCGTCGCTGGCGCTGAAGGACGGGCAGCCGCAGATGGTGTTCGGCACCCCCGGCGGCGACCAGCAGGACCAGTGGCAACTGGTGTTCTTCCTGCGCTATGTGCATTCCGGGCTGAACCTGCAGCAGGTGATCGACCAGCCGCTGTTTCACACCACGCATTTCCCGGCCTCGTTCTACCCCCGCGCACGCGAGCCGGGCGGGCTGATGATCGAGCGCAATATCGGCAAAGCGGTGCTGGACGACCTGCGCGCACGCGGGCACAAAGTGACCGAGGCGCCCGAATGGTCGGTGGGCCGCCTGACCGCCGCACGGCGCATGCCCGACGGCCTTTTGCGCGCCGCCGCCACACCGCGGCTGATGCAGGCCTATGCCGTGGGGCGCTGAAGGCTGAACCCACCGCCGTTGTTGCGGGGCGCGGGCGCCTTTGATAGCGTCGCGGGGCAAGGCTCAGGCTCTGCAAGGCGTCGGCTCGGGGAGGGGCTCAGGCGTGCTGGATTACACTCATGACGGGCTCCTGGTGGCGGCATCGCTGGCCGTCGCGCTGATGGCGGGATTCACCGGGCTGTCGCTGACGCGCGGCGCCTCGGCCCTGCCGGTGGCCCGGCGCAAGCTGATGGTGTCGATGTCGGCGCTGGCGCTGGGGGGCGGCATCTGGTCGATGCATTTCGTGGCCATGCTGGGGCTGCAACTGCCGGTGCAGTTCTATTACGATTCGCTCCTGACACTGATCTCGGCGCTCGTGGCGATCCTGATCGCCGGGCTGGCGCTGCTCGTCGTGCATTTCGGGCAGCGCACACGGGCGCGGGTGGTGCTGGCCGGCGCGATTGTCGGGCTGGGTATTCCGGTGATGCATTATGTCGGCATGTCGGGGATGCAGATCTGCCGCCCCGTCTATGGCGCGGGCGGTGTAGCGGTGGCGCTGACGGTTTCGGTGGCGCTGAGCGTGGCTGCTTTCCTGATCGCCTATGACAAACGCGCGCCGCGCAATATCGTGCTGGGCACGCTGGGTTTCGGACTGGCCGTGTTCGCGGTGCATTTCACGGCGATGGCAGGAACCGGTTTCGTGCTGGCAGACGGGGGCGCGGGCACCGGCCCGCTGATCAGTAACGGGGTGCTGGCCTTCGGGGTGACCCTGACGGTCTTCGTTCTGTCGGGCGCCTTCCTGCTGACCGGCGTGACCTTTGGCCCCCAGCGCGCGCCTGACGGCATTCCCGGTGCCATGCCCGCCCCGGTGCCCCAGGCTGCAGAACCTGCCACTGCCCCCGCCCCTCTGC
>NZ_DAIRVN010000119.1:0-6617 GCF_036802785.1 Pararhodobacter sp. | reverse complement strand
TGCGGCGGGGGTGGAACGGGGGGTGGGGCATGGTGTGACCTTGGTGATATTTGCGTTATATTATAACAACCATAGCCGCCGGACCACCGCAACCCCCATTCAAAACCCCGCCCGGTGAGGGGCGGGGCGGGGTTCAGCGGGCTAAAACAGAGGCGCTCAGCCCAGTACTTCGCGCAGGGCCTCGGCGGTGACTTCGGCGATGGTGTCTGCCTCGGCCTCGGTCAGGCACAGGGGCGGGGCGAAGCCCAGAATATCGCCCTGCGGCATGGCCCGCGCGATCACCCCGCGCTTGAGCATGGCGGCCACAACCTTGGCCCCGCTGCCCGATGCGGCGTCAAAGAAGGTGCGGCTGTCGCGGTCCTTGACCAGTTCGACCGCGCAGAGCATCCCCTCGCCGCGCACATCGCCCACATTGCGGTGGTTGCCCAGCGCCTGCGCCATCACCTTGTTCAGATAGGCCCCGGTGCGCCCGGCATTGCCCACCAGATCCAGCGTGTCGATCAGCTCAAGGTTCGCAATCCCCGCCGCCGCGCCGATGGGATGCGCCGAATAGGTCCAGCCATGGCCCAGCACCCCGTTTTCATCGGTTCCGCGCGCCAGCACATCCCACATCCGCTGGCTGACGATCGACCCCGAAAGCGGCGCATAGGCCGAGGTCAGGCCCTTGGCGATGGTGATCAGATCAGGCTTGAGCGCGTAATGGTGCGCGCCGAACATGCTGCCCAGACGGCCAAAGCCGGTAACCACCTCATCGGCGATGAAGAGGATGTCGTGCTTTTCCAGCACCTTCTGCACCGCTTCCCAGTATCCGGCGGGCGGCGGGACAATGCCGCCGGTGCCCAGAACCGGCTCGCCGATGAAAGCGGCGATGGTATCAGCGCCTTCGCGTTCGATCAGCGCTTCCAGCTCACCCACCAGATGGGCAGTGAAATCAGCCTCGGACATGTCAGCGCGAGGGCGGCGGAAGTAATAGGGCGCGTCGGTATGAACGACCTGCGACAGCGGCAGGTCGAACTTCTTGTGGAACAGCTCAAGCCCGGTCAGCGAGCCGGTCATCAGGCCAGAGCCATGATAACCACGCCAGCGCGAGATGATCTTTTTCTTCTGCGGGCGGCCAAGGATGTTGTTGTAATACCAGACCAGCTTGATGTTGGTCTCATTGGCGTCTGACCCGCCCAGCCCGAAATAGACCCGCGCCATATGGTCCGGCGCGCGGTCCATCACCATCTTGGCCAGCGTGATCGACGCTTCCGAGCCGTGGCCTGCATAGGCGTGGTAATAGGCCAGCTCCCGCGCCTGTTTGGCGATGGCGTCGGAAATCTCGGTGCGGCCATAGCCGACGTTGACGCAGTAGAGCCCGGCGAAGGCATCCAGCAGCCGGTTGCCGTCACGATCAGTGATATGGCAGCCCTCGCCGCCGGTCACGATGCGCTGCGCACCCTCGCCCCGGGCGAACTGGCCCAGATGCGTGGAGGGGTGGAAAAAGTTGTCGCGGTCCCACTGGGCCAGCTCGTCATTGGTCAGCATTGTTTTATCCTTTTTCAGTTGCGCGGCTCAGTGCCAGTCGCGGCAGACGTATTTGATATCGGTAAAGGCCTCCAGGCCCCAGCGAGCGCCTTCGCGGCCAATGCCCGACTGTTTCATCCCACCAAAGGGAACCGGCGCGCCGGTAACCTTGGTGCGGTTGACGGCCACCATGCCGAATTGCAGCGCGCGTGTCACCCGGTAGATGCGGCGCGGGTCCAACGTATGGAGGTACGCCACCAGCCCGTACTCAGAAGCATTGGAAAGGGCGATGACCTCCTCTTCGCTGTCAAAAGGCGTTACGGCGGCGACGGGGCCAAAGGTTTCCTCGTTCATGATGGCGGCATCAGGGGGGGTATCGACCAGCAGCGTGGGTTTGTAGAACAGCGGCCCCTGCGCATCGCGCCCGCCGCCTGCCAGACAACGCGCGCCACGCGCCACGGCATCGGCGACATGGGCCTCCTGCTTGGCAACCGCTTTCTCGTTCATCAGCGGGCCAAGGTCGCAATCCTCCATCCCCGGCCCCAGTGTGAGCGCGCGGATACGCTCAGCGAAGCGGGTGCAGAAGGCATCATAAAGCGGGCGCTGGATGTAAAAGCGGTTGGCACCCAGACAATCCTGCCCGGTAGTGGCGAATTTGGCCTTGATCGCCTCATCCACCGCCTGCTCCAGATCGGCATCGGCAAAGACGATGAACGGCGCATGCCCGCCCAGTTCCAGCACCAGCCGTTTTATGGTGTCGACGGACTGACGGTAGAGGAGCCGCCCGACCTCAGTCGAGCCGGTGAAGGACAGCGCCCGCACGCGGGGGTCAGCGGTCCATGCGCCGACAATTTCCGGCGCGTCACCGGGCACCACGTTGAACACGCCGGGCGGGAAGCCTGCGCGCTGCGCGAGTTCGGCCAGCGCCAGAGCGGAAAGGGGTGTCTCGGCGGACGGGTGCACGACGCAGGTGCAGCCCGCGGCCAGCGCTGCCGCGGCCTTGCGGGTGATCATCGCGCAGGGGAAGTTCCACGGCGTGATCAGCGCGGCCACGCCCACCGGCTCGCGCCAGACCTCAACCTCGGCATCGGGGAGGTGTGAGGTGACGCCCTCGATATCCGGGCGCTTGGCCTCTTCGGCGTAGAATTCGACGAAGCTGGCGGCATAGTCGATCTCGCCGCGCGCCTCGGACAGCGGTTTGCCCTGCTCGGCCACCATGATCAGCGCCAGATCCTCGCGGGCAGCGGTGATCAGATCGAACCAGCGGCGCAGGGTGGCGCCCCGCTCCTGCGGCAGGGCGGCGGCCCAGCCGGGAAAGGCGGCTTGCGCGGCATCAACGGCGTCGCGGGCGGCGTCGGCATCCATCCGGGCAACGGTGGCGACGCTCTCGCCGGTGGCAGGGTCGGTTACGTCGAATGTGCCGGTGCCATCACGCCAGCCGCCGATATGGCCGCGCGTTTGCAGCAGCGCGGGGTCGGCCAGCCGGCCGGAAAGATCGGTGGGTGTCGGTTGAGCGCGCCGGGTTGCTTGCATGGGGGCCTCCTGTCTGGTTGCCCGCAGTCTAGCTGCAAGGGGCCAGAGGATTCGCACCGTTGAGACCCGTCCGCGCAGGCGGATCGTTCAAAGAACGCCCGGTTTCAGGATGAACCATCCAGAAGCGCGGCCAGCGGCGGCGGGGCGGCCTTCACATCCTTGGTCACGATGTAGCTGAAATACCGCTTCACCCCGGCGCGGCTTTCCAGCAACGCATCCATCAGCGCCTGATAGCTGGCCACGTCGCGGGTGATCACCTGCATCAGGTAATCGTACCCGCCGCCAAGCGCCCAGCAGAAGGTGATTTCATCAATCCGCGCCACCGCGCGCTCGAATGTCTGGAAGCTTTCGGCGCGGTGGCTCTCCAGCTCGATGGTGACAAAGACCACCACATGCTGCGCCAGTTTCGCCAGCGCGACCTCGGCGCGGTAGGCACGGATCAGTCCCGCCTCCTCCATCCGGTGCAGGCGTTGCCAGCAGGGCGTGGGCGACAGGTTCACCCGGCGCGCCAGATCCGCCTTCGATATCCGCCCCTCGCGGGTCAGAATCGACAGGATGGCGATATCGCGGTCATCAAGGGCAAGCGGGCGCATGGCGCTATCTTTCGCCGGATCGGCAGCTTGTCAATCCGGCGTGAACCGGAGCGGCTTTGTCCTTGCATGGGCCGATGAACTTGTCATGATACAAATCATGACAATGTGGATGCCAGACCCCGCCTCGCTCAGCCGCCCGGCCTATCGCTCGCTGGCGCGGGCGATCGTTGCGGCGATCAGCGATGGCACGCTGCGCCCGGGGGACCGGCTGCCAACCCACCGCGATCTGGCTTTCCGGCTGGGCCTGTCGGTTCAGACCGTCAGCCGCGCGTATGAGGCGCTGATCCGCGCCGATGTGATCACCGGCGAGGTGGGGCGCGGCACCTACGTCAAATCCGCCCCCGGCGACGGGCGCGGCCCGCCCTATCAGCGGCTGGACAGTGGCGAGCCGGTGATCGACTGCTCGATGCTGACGCCGGTTCTGACGCCGATGCACGGTGCCGCGCTCGACAGCGCGCTGGCCGGGCTTGCGGGTTCGGTTCCGCCTGAGGTGCTGGGCTCTTTCCGCCCGCGCATGGCGCTGCGTTCGCATGTCGAGCGCGCGCAGACATGGCTGGCGCTGTGCGGCATCGAGGCCCGCGCCGACCGCGTCCTGCCCACCAATGGCGCCACACCGGCCATGACGGTGGCGCTTCTGAGCGCCGGTGCTCTGGGCGATCTGGTGGTCACCGAAGAGCTGGGCCACCACACGCTGAAAAGCCTGACGCAGTTGCACGGGCTGAAGCTGGAAGGGCTGGCATGCGACGATCAGGGCATTCTGCCCGCCGCGCTGGATCAGGCCGCCCGCCAGCGCAAAGCGCGGGTGCTGTATGTCATGCCCTCGGGCAATAACGCGCGGGCGTTGACGATGGGAGCGCAGCGGCGCGCTGATATCGTGGCCGTTGCGCGCCTCCATGACATGCTGATCGTTGAAAATGATGCATGGGGGCCGCTGGAGCCCCGGCGCCCGGCGCCGCTGGCCATGCTTGCGCCCGAGCGGGTGTTTTACTTCACCGCCCTGTCAAAATGCCTGATCCCGGCGCTGCGTTCCGGCTGGCTGGTGGTGCCCGAAAGTCATGTCACCGCCGCCTTTGGCCGCCATATGGTGACCAACTGGATGGCGAGCGCGCTGGTGGCCGAACTTTCCGCCCGGATGATCGAAGACGGCACGGCGCTGCAACTGCTGCGCTGGCAACGCCGAGCACTGGCGCGGCGCAACGTGCTTGCGCGGCGCCTGCTGGACGGGCTGGGCCTGCAGGGATCACCGCATGGCCTGCATGTCTGGCTGCCGCTTCCGCCGGGCTGGGATGAGGCGGGGTTTGTCAACAGCGCCCGGCTCAGAGGCGTCGCCGTCGCCCCCGGCAGCGCCTTTGAAACCGACCCCTCACGCCGCCGCATTCAGGGTGTGCGAATCTGCCTGGGCGCACCGGATGAGCCCGCGCTGCGCGAGGGACTGAGCCTGATCGCGCGGCTGGCACGCAACATGCCGGAGCCTGATTTCCTGACCCTCTGAAACCGCTGCACAAGCCCGGTTCTGGCCCGGCATTTGCACTCATTGTCATGATTCAATATACTGATTGACATGACACTTGTGCAGGTCTTCTGTGTGAGGGTCTGGAAGTGCGCACCGCAGGGCCCTGACGGCCCTGCCGCTGCAGGGCGGATTGCCCGGGTGCCGGTTCCACAGCCAGCCGATGAAGCGGCCCCCAATTCGGGGGGCAGTTGATGCGTATCCTGCGCCCTGTCGCTGCTGGTTCGATGAAAACGCACCCTCGGGGTGCAAGCCATGGGAGATGGACATAATGAATCTCAAGACCGTATTGATCGGGTGCGCAAGCGCTGCCGCATTGATGGCCACCAGCGCCTCGGCGCAAGACACCTGGCGCTACGCTTTCGAAGAGGCCATCGACGAGGTGCAGGGCGTCTTTGCCACGCAGTTCAAGGAACATATCGAAGCCAATTCAGACCATACCGTGCAGCTTTTCCCCTTCGGCACGCTGGGTGAATCGGATGACATCATGGAGCAGACGCAGGCGGGCATCCTGCAGTTCGTCAACCAGTCGCCCGGCTTTACCGGCGCGCTGATCCCTGAGGCGCAGGTGTTCTTCGTCCCCTACCTGCTGCCGCAGGAAGGCACCGCGCTGAACGAATTCTTCCGCACCTCGGTCGCCATCAACGAGATGTTCCCGGAGCTTTATGCCCAGCACGGGCTGGAATTGCTGACGATGTATCCGGAAGGCGAAGTGGTCATTACCACGCGCAACCAGGTGAACAGCCCGGCCGACCTGAACGAGCAGAACATCCGCGTCATGACCAACCCGCTGCTGGTGGAAAGCTACCGCGCCTTTGGTGCCGTGCCGACGCCGCTGCCCTGGGGTGAGGTTTACGGCGCGCTTCAGACGAACATGATTCAGGGTCAGGAAAACCCCATGTTCTTTGTCGAATCGACCCGCATGTATGAGGTGACCGACTACATCACCTTTACCGGCCACAACAACTTCACCACTGCGCTGATGGCCAATCAGGATTTCTTCGACGGCCTGTCCGAGGAAGATCAGGAACTGGTGCGCGAAGCCACCGAGGTCGCGTTCGACTATATCCTGGAATATCAGGAAGGTCTGACCGAGCGCGCGCTGGAGGCGATCATGGAGGCCAAGCCCACGATGACCGTCACCCGCCTGTCGGATGAAGAGCGTCAGGCCTTCATGGAAACCGCCGAATCCGTCGAGGCCGAGTTTGTGCGCATGACCGGCGACAGTGGTCAGGCCATTCTGGACCAGATGAAAGAAGACCTCGCTGCGGTTTCGGACTGATCGCAGAGAAACTCTCCGGGGCGGGCGCAACCCGCCCCGGGGCTTTGACCCGCGCAGACAGGGGGCCGCCGCGTGAAAAGGCCAGCCTGCGCAGCGCCGGACACCTGCCCGTTCCCGAATCCCGTTGCCAGCCATACGAAGGGTGCACCGCGTGACCGATCCTGACCGCCCGCCCGCCTCAGACACGCCACCC
>NZ_DAIRVN010000118.1:0-6966 GCF_036802785.1 Pararhodobacter sp. | reverse complement strand
CCCAGCCACAAGCCATCCCGTTCAGTGCGTCACGGCCATATGCGATTCCCCTGTTATACATTAGGGGCTTCGGATATGGCCTGAGACGAGTGTTGAAAAAACGTTAAAATTCGCTTGATTTGCAGGTAGATAAGGGGTTTCTGGTAATCATGTATTCAGGATTGATGATTAGTTCGGGCTTCGTGTCACCAGATATAGAGTGGTAGAATTCCCTACCGGCGGTGGGTGGTGCGGAACACTACATTTCCCCATCCATGGCACCAGAATTCAATATGTTGAGCGGGTTCCTGCGCTAACGAATGTTCGTCAAATGTTTTTTGCACTTTGCAAATGCGCGCTTATGTCGCTTTTTTTGCGAATCACCGCCGGATCGTTTCCCGGATAGTCGGTTGTTCGAGTGGGTCGGAAGGCCGCCACGCGTCCTTCAGGGGCACCCTGCGGAAGACGGCAGGCGCCGCTCTCTCGTCGGACAAAGGGTTCCCCCGGCGGCCTTTTCAGGCTGTCGCGCCCAGCCTCGTTTCCGGCGGCGCAACGGGTACCAGGCGTTCGGCCGAGGTGCGAAGCGCCGTTTCACGGGCGATTGAGGCAATGGCGCAGCAGACCATGAGCAGGATTGTCGGGTCAGGAACCGTCATGCTCAGCATCAGCGCGGTGAGCTGCGCGAGCGCGGCAATCCGCGCGCCGACATACATGCGCCGCAAGGCCGGGTCAGCGATCACCTTGGCGGATCGGCCAATCGTCAGCCAGAGAAAAGCGAAAAAAGCGAATGTGCCGGGCAGGCCCACGCTGCCCAGAAACACCGGGAGCAGTCCATTAGAGCGCACCGATCCCGCGCCTGCGCCCAATCCCCAGGTGCGGTAGAAGGCATTCATCCCCGAGGCCGACCATGCACCGCGCTCTTGCCCGGAAAGGGAATCCAGTTTGGAAAAGAACAGCCGGTCCAGAAGGTCTACCGCGATCTGCAGAAGCGGGGTGAGTGCCAGAATTGTGGCCGCCGCTGCCAGCACGATGGAATAACCGGCGATTTTCAGGGCTGTTCTGCGGCGCTCGATCTTTCCATGAATGTCCAGAAAGCGTGCGAGCGCGAAAATGGCAAAGACAACCCCCAGCGCGGCAAAGCCGGTGGTGGAATAGGAGAGGATCACGAAGGCGCAATTGAACAGCGCGAGCAGAAAGTCGCGCGGTCTGTGAGACTGGGCCCAGGACCATGCAAAATAAGCGAAAAAAACCGCCGAAGCGGCGCCAAAAGGCGCGGGTTCGGAAAAACCGCCGATGGCACGGCGCAACCCGCCCATGGTCTGCTGATCGTGCAATGTATAAGCGGCCGTCTGAAACCAGCTTAGGAGGAGGTCAAACTGTATGATGTTCAGCACACCCAATATCACGTTTATCGCCGCCGCTATGGCAAACAACCGCTCGCCAGCCGCAGGCCCCTCCCGGCGCATCCAGCCGCAGAAGGCGACGAAGAACGCGAAGGCAATCAGAATATAGAAAGTCTGGGAAAGATTGGCGCTGGAGGGCGATACCGGAACGTAGACTGAAGGAAAGCTCGGGTCGATCTGAATGCCCGCCACCCCGCGCGCTACGGGAACGACCAGAAACGATCCCTCAAAAAACCGTACCAGAACCAGCGCCGAGAAAACCGAATAGAGGCTGAACAATCCCAGGGCGACTGCCGCTGAATTGAAGCCGGAAGAGGTGCGCCCGGGACGTAAGAGCACACCCAATGCGCTGACCCCCGCGGCCATTGCCGCAAAAAGCGTCGTCGCGAGAATGGAGAGCCCGCCGAGCGACGGCAGTTGCACGACAGCGAACATACCGAAGGGAAGCATGGCGAGCGTCATCAGATACGCGCCTGAACCGGACCGGAGCACCGCGATGAACCAGAACGCAATGATTACAAAACTTGCGGGAAAGAGCACCATGTCGCGACATCGCTCCGAGATTTTAAAAACAGAGTAACTTAACTGTTGCGTTACGCAAAGCGCTGACTCCGCAGCCCGTCAGATTTTTTATGTGCCTGTTTTTGCGTCTTTGCGGGCAATCAGAGGATGAGAGTGCGTTATTAGAGATTGACCGAATCTAAGTTTATCAGATTTTATAGGTCTGCGGACAGTAGCGAAGCCGGGCGTTCAGCGTTTCGGGCAAGGTCCTCGGCGATTTCCCGTCCTTTCCGTGTTTCCGGCCCCGCCGGTTCTTTAAGGAGGCTGCCGGTGCCAGGTAAAGATCTTGACGGGCCGGCCTCGCGCGGCCGCGCCCCACCCACCGGCCGCGCCGCGATGGCGGGGGGCGCGCTGCTGACCGCGCTGTCGCGCGCCTATATCCAGGTGGCGCAGATCATGATCTTCGTGGTTGCCGCGCGCATTCTTGGCCCGGCGGATTTCGGCTTCTTCGCCCTGATCTCGGCCTTTGCCATAATCGCCCTCAAGGTGTCTGAGGCCGGCTGGGGTGAATACATCATGTCCTGGAGCGGTGCCCCCGATGGCCCGCGCAAGGTCTTTGGTGCGGCCTGGATTGCCGGTCTTGCAATGATGGTCATCGGGCTTGTTGCCGCAGTCCTGACGGCGCGGATTTCCAGCCATGAAGATACACAGCTTCTGGTTGCGGGTTTTGCGCTCTGGATCTTTCTGGCTACCCCGTCGGCGGCCCTGAACGGTGCGCTGGTGTGGCAGGGGCGCATCGTGGCCTTTGCGCTGATTGTCATCGTGGCTGAAACCGCCGGGCTGATCGTGACGCTCGTGATGCTGAAAGCCGGGCATGGCGTGCTGGCGCTGGTCGGTGGCAGGCTTGCCTTGCAGGCGGGCTTCCTGCTGCTGGCGGTTGCGGTGACACGCATCGTGCCCAGCTTCTGGTTCATCCGCGACGAACTGCCCGATCTGATGGGGTTTTCGGCGAATATTCTGGTCTCGCGGCTGATCCTTACGCTGCGCAGCTATGCGGCGGTGTTCATCGTTGCCGGCTTCTTCGGACCGGCGGCGGTGGGGTATTTCCGGGCGGGGCAGCGCGTGGTCGGTGCCTTTTCCGAACTGATCGGTGAGCCGACGCGGGTTCTGGCATGGAAGGCGTTCCGCACCGCCCGGGACACCGGCGAGGCCGGGGCGCTTCAGAATTCCGCCAATGTCTTCTTTCCGATTCTAGGCATCATCTCGATCCCCGGTTTCCTCTGGATCAGTGTGTTCGCCGAACCGATCATCGTGGGGTTGCTGGGCCCGGAATGGGCGCCTGCGGTGCCGGTTATCGTGCTGCTTTCCTTCGCAGCACTTCTGGGGGCGATGGGCTACACCACCGAACCACTGATGTCCTTGACCGGCAACACGCGGGTATTGCCCCGGCTTTTCCTGTCCTATGCCGCTATCGCAATTGCCATGACCGTGGTTACCGGCCCCTTTGGGATGATCGCGGTTTCCGGGGCGCAGATCGTTGTTGCGCTCATCGTCTTCGTCATAAATCTGCAGATCTACAAAGCCAAGCTGGGGTTCGTCTGGTGGCCGGTGGTGCGCAATCTGCTGCCTGCCGTTGTTCCGATCATCGCCTCGCTTGCAGCACTGGTCTGTATCAATCAGCTGGAGGTTCTGGCCGGGGTCAATCCGCTGGTGCGCGCGCTTCTGATCTCTCTCCCGCCGACTGTGATGTATGTCGCGCTGCTGGCGCTTTTCTATCGTTCCCGGCTCAGCGCGCTGCGGCGTGACTGACCTGGGGCGGCATGGCTGACGCGCTCAGGGTGCGGTGGCGGTTGGCGGGTAGTGGAGGGTGATTTCGCGGCGCAGGGCATCTCCGCCCGCCTCGTTGTGCGGGCCGACCGCGAAGTCCAGCCACTCACCGGCGGCCAGATGGATTTCCTGCGGCCCGAAGACGAAGTCTTCCGTCCACACCACACCCGCCGCAATGACCGTGCCGTTGTGCGATACCTCGATGTTGGCGCCGTCGCCATCCGGCTCAGCTGGGGCGCGCCAGCGTGCCTCCACCCTGTATTCACCGTCTTCCGGGGCGGTGAAACGCTCGATGGCGTGATATGCCCCGGTGTCGAACCGGGCGCCGGATATCCAGTCCTGCGTCACCCGCAGGGGCCGCAGCGAGGGATCACCCAGGAATGTTGACCATTCCCAGTCCATGAACCGCAACGGGGTCAGGCGGCCATCCGCGCGCAGTGCATGATAGCTCCATGGCGACTGGCCGAAGGTATGGGTCACGTTGACGATGTGGCGCGCGCGCTCGGTGTGGATTTCCAGCGCCTCACCCAGAATGACGACGGGAACCTGGCTCAGGGTTGTCACCGGCGCGATGGGGTTTCCCCGGGCATCCAGAAACTGCGTGGCCCCGCTGACGACCAGCGCCGCCGGTGCGCCCCAGGCAATGATGGCACCGGGCGGCTCGCCAAAGGCATAAATCTGATCAACCGGCGTGGCGCCGATCCGTCGAGGCCTGCCCAGCGGCAACAGGCTTTCCTGCAACAGGCGGAAGCTGTCGGCGGCGGGCATCGGGGCGACGGGGGCAGGCCGGTAAAGCCCCATATTGGGCCAGTATGGCTCATCCAGCAGTGCATACCACCACGCGCCCGCAACCCCGGCAGCGCCCATTTGCGCGACCATCTTGAGCATGAAATCCGGCGCGTCGTCAGGGTCGTCGAACCATTTGCCAAATTCAGTCACATAGATGGGCAGCACTTGCCCGAACCCGGCCATCAGCGCGCGCAGCCTGTCCAGTTCCCCTGCCACCAGCTCTGGCTGGTCGGGGTAAAGATGCAGCGAGATGGCATCGCAATAGTCCAGTATCCCGTTTTCGAACAGCGACCGGAAAAAGCCCATGGCCACCGTCAGCGTACCGGTGCACAGGATTTCGGTTTCCGGATGCGCCAGCCGGACGGGCTTGTGGATGGCGCGCAGCGTGGTGGCCAGATGGCGCGTGCGGTCTTCGGTAAAGGGCCCGCTGACGAAATCATCCGAGTTGAATTCATTGCCGATCTCGATGCGCCGCAACCCGGGCGCGAACGCATCCAGCACCGCCACCACATAGGCGGCCAGAGCATTCTGGCCTTGGCGGGAATAGGGGGTCTGCCCGGCGTCATGCAGCGGGTTGGTGTCGGAGAACAGGATGAGCGGGTCCACGCCCCTGTCAATCGCCCGTTGCAGATAGACGGCCCTGCTGCCGGTGAAATCATACACACCGGGCACGCTTTCGATGTCAGGCCAGGAAAGCTCATCGCGCAGGACGGTCGCACCGATATCGGGAAGCAGGTTCAGATAGGACAGCCGCCAGTCCTGCACGAAATGCGTCTGAATACCCAGAAAGAAGGGCGCCTCCTCCTGTGCTTTCAATGTGCCCGCGCCCAGCAAAAGGGCGCAGGCGGCGCAGCCACCAACCATTCCCGAAGCACGGTGTCGCATGCCATCCTCCCCGGTTGCACGGCAGGCGCGGGGCTAGGGCCTGCGCGCCGCCCTGTCGACATAGACATCAAGCACACACTGCCCCTGCGCAAAGCTGACGTGATGAACGCCATTCGCGCCGTCCAGATCACCCGGAGTGATCTGCCGGATCAGCGTTTCGCGGTAGTCCTGCGCGTTCAGCACGTCGATGCGCATCAGGTTCAGCCCATAGCCGTAAACACCGAAGCTGTTGTTCTGCGAAGGACGGAAAAGCTGCCCGTTGACGCAAAAAACACCGCCCGCATTGCGCGACACATCGCTGCCGATCACAACCGGGTTGAGCCGGTGTGGCGTGACGCTTTTCAGGGCCGGGCCGTCCACCCGGAAGAGCGAGAGCGCGCTGGAATGTTCCTGATAGGCGTGATCGGACAGATTGCTGAACAGCCACCAGCCGCCGTCATGGTGCAGCAAGGAGCTGTCGGCGGGCAACATGCCTTCCAGCGCGGTCGCGTGCAGCTCCCACTCCAGCGGAAACTGCTTTGCCCGCCAGATTTCCAGCCGGTCCCTCTGATGGGTTTCCGGCATCATGTATATCTCGCCACCATGGGCGAAGACCTGCGGAAAGGACAGATGGTAATCGCAGCGCAAGGCAACACCCAGCGGCTCCAGTGCCGCGCCCTTCAGACGTGCGACTTCGATCCAGGCATTGCCGCCGCTCCGCTCCAATGCCTCATAAAACAGGTAAACCTCGCCCCCGTGTTCGATCAGGAAGGGGTCCGCCATCAGCCACCGCAGGCGCGGCAGGGGGGTAAGCTGGCTCAGATCCAGCTTGTCCGGCGTGCCCGTTCCGGTGCGCAGTTCCCAATTGTCCGCGGGGCGGCCCAGACGGGTGCGCGCCGTTGTCACCAGACGCCGGGTGACCGACCTTGCGAGGATGGTCGCATAGGGCGACGCCTTTCCGGCCGGGTCAGGCGGGATGTTCGTGCGGGCCACGCCGGAATCCACGTCGCGGCCAAAGGCACGGCACTTCAGGGCGCGCAGCACGAACCCCACCGCCTTGTGGCGCAGAAAGCGGGCCATGAGCGTGGCGCTGGGCTTGATGTTGTACTGCGCCGTGAAGAGACAATGCTCACTGGGAGTGCCCGGCACGCGCGCCATCAGCGCAAGGGGCACAAGGGGCGCGCCGCCTGACAGGGCCTTCATCGCGGCATGTTCGGCCAGATGCGGCGGTGACCCCGCGATCAGCACCGACCATTCCTCTTTGGCGATGCCCGGCGTTTCAGTCCCGGCGGGGGAGTGCCCGGTAAGCGCCAGCGCGATATCCGCGACCGGCTCGCCGTGACCGGCCGTCAGCACCGGCAGGCTGGCCAGCACCCGGCTTGCCGCTGCTGTGCTCACGGTCCGGGACAGGGCCCTTTGCGCCATACGCTCCATCGAAAGCACCAACGGGGGCCTGCCTGCTGCCGGCGCGCTTGCCTGCCCGGCAATGGTGCCGACAAGCGTAAAGGAAGGGTCATCGTGCAGCCGTTCAATCAGCCGGGCAACCCAGTCGGTGAGGGGCGCATCCGGCGCGAGAATGAATGCCAGCCGCAGGGGCGGGGGG
>NZ_DAIRVN010000117.1:0-6989 GCF_036802785.1 Pararhodobacter sp. | reverse complement strand
CCCATCAGCCGTTCGAGAATTATCCCGCCCTGATCCGTGAGGCCGCGCGCGCGGCGGGGGCGACGGCGCAGGTGGCGGGCGGGGTTCCGGCGATGTGCGACGGGGTCACGCAGGGCCGCGCGGGGATGGAACTGTCGCTTTTCTCACGCGATGTGATCGCGCTGGCGGCAGGGGTGGGGCTGTCGCATAACTGCTTCGATGCCTCGCTCTATCTGGGCGTCTGCGACAAGATCGTGCCGGGGCTGGTGATCGCGGCGGCCACCTTCGGCCATGTCCCGGCAGTGTTCGTGCCGGCGGGGCCGATGGTCTCGGGCCTGCCGAACGATGAAAAGGCAAAGGTACGGCAGGCCTTCGCCACCGGGCAGGCCAGCCGCACCGACCTGATGGCGGCTGAAATGGCCAGCTATCACGGGCCGGGCACCTGCACCTTCTACGGCACCGCCAATACCAACCAGATGCTCATGGAATTCATGGGGCTGCACCTGCCCGGCGCAAGCTTCGTCAACCCCGGCACGCCCTTGCGCGCGGCGCTGACCTCGGCCGCCGTGGCGCGCGCTGCCGCTATTACCGCGCGCGGCAATGATTACCGCCCCGCCGGTCGTATTCTGGATGAGCGTGCCTTTGTCAACGGCATGGTCGGGCTGATGGCCACCGGCGGCTCCACCAACCTCGTGCTGCATCTGCCCGCCATGGCGCATGCCGCCGGGATCGAACTGGCGCTTGAGGATTTCGATGAAATCGCCGCCTGCGTGCCGCTGATCGCCAAGGTCTATCCCAACGGTCTGGCCGATGTGAACCATTTCCACGCCGCCGGGGGGCTGGGCTTCATGATCGGTGAGCTGCTGGAAGCCGGGCTGCTGCACCCCGACACCGAAACCATCGCCGGGCCGGGCCTTGCGCGCTACACGCAGGAACCCAAACTGATCGACGACCGGCTGGAATGGCACGCGGGCACCGCTGAAAGCCTCAACACCCGCATCCTGCGCCCGGTGGCAGACCCGTTCCAGCCCACGGGCGGGCTGAAACAGCTTACCGGCAATCTGGGCGAAGGGGTGATCAAGATCTCGGCGGTGGACCCCTCGCGCCATGTGATCGACGCCCGCGCGCGCGTGTTCGATAATCAGGAGGCGGTGAAAGCGGCCTTTCAGGCGGGGGAATTCACCACGGATACCGTGGTCGTGGTGCGCTTTCAGGGGCCGCGCGCGAATGGCATGCCGGAACTCCACAGCCTGACGCCGGTGCTGGCGGTGCTGCAGGATCGCGGGCTGAAAGTGGCGCTGGTCACTGACGGGCGCATGTCGGGCGCCTCGGGCAAAGTGCCTGCCGCCATCCATATCGCGCCCGAAGCGGCAGCGGGCGGCCCGCTGGCGCGGCTGCGTGATGGCGACCGGGTGCGGCTGGATGCCCTCGCGGGCACGATTGATGTGCTGGAACCGGATTTTGCCGCCCGCGCCCCCCTCACCCCGGACCTGAGCGCCAATTCCGAGGGCACAGGTCGCGAACTCTTCGCAAAACTTCGCGCCGGTGCCGGTCGCGCTTCGGGCGGGGCGTCCATCCTATGGTAGCGTGCATTTTCTGTCTGAAAATATCCTGGGGGGTGAGCGGCGTCTCGGGGGCCTTCCAGTGGAAGGACCCAGCCGCGAACGACGCGCCCGTGGCGCGGCCGGGGAATGGGCCGAAGGCCCAGAGGGGGCAAAGCCCCCTTTCTTTTCAAACCACCAGCCCGCGATTGAACCGCCGCTCCAGCACCTTGAACCCCAGCGCGATCAGCCCCGCGATCACCATATAGACCAGCGCCAGCAGCAACAGTGGCTCATAGATGATGAAGGTGTCCTGCCGCACCCGGCTGGCGACGGAGTAAATGTCGATCACCGTGATCGTCGCCACCAGCGGCGTGGCCTTCATCTGCAACACCGTCTCGCCGCCCAGCGTCGGCAGCGCGCGTTGCAGCGCCTGTGGTAGCCAGATGCGCCGCAGAATGGCAAAGCGCGACATGCCCATCGAGCGCGCGGCCTCCAGCTGCCCGCCAGGGACGGAGCGGAACGCGCCGCGCATCACCTCGCCTTCATAGCCCGCATAGCTCAGCGAAAGCGTCAGCAGCGCATAGGGCCAGGCCTGCCGCAGATAAGGCCAGAGCTCGCTTTCGCGGATCCACGGGAATTGCGGGAACAGGCTGCCCAGCCCGAAATAGATCAGCCACAGTTGCAGCAACAAGGGCGTGCCCCGGATCACCGTGCAGAATGCCCGCGCCGGCACCGCCAGAAACCGTGGCCCCGCCGCCTGCGCCAGCCCCAACGGCACCGCCAAAGCGAAACCGATCAGGCAGGACAGGCCCAGCAGCCAGAGCGTGCGCCAGATGCCCTGCAACGCCAGATCACTGTAGCGCGGTATCCAATGCCAGCGCATGCTGAGCGCGGCCCAGATGACAATCCCCAGTGCCACGGCGATCATCACCAGCCGGTGCGGCACGAGAATTTCCTCGGCGACCCGCCCCCACATCCGGCTCATTGCGCCACCTGCCCGCGCCGGTAGCGCGCTTCGATCCAGCCGAACACCCGGCCCGATACCAGCGTCATCACCAGATAAATCGCGCCCGCCGCCAGAAAGAAGGTGAAATAGGCGCGGGTGGAGCCTGCCGCCTGCCGGGTCTCCAGCGTCAGTTCCGAGAAGCCGACGATGGCCAGCAGCGCCGTGTCCTTGGTGGCGATCAGCCACAGGTTCGACAGGCCCGGCAGCGCCAGCGGCAGCATCGCCGGGAATGTCACGCGGCGGAAGGTTGTCACCGGCCCCATGCCAAAGGCGCGCGCCGCCTCAAGCTGGCCGCGCGGCACCGACTGGATCGCGCCGCGCAGCACTTCCGTCGCATAGGCGCCCTGCACCACGCCCAATACCGCAATCCCCGCCACCACGCCCGAAATCTCAACCGGCCGCTGGCCCATCGCCCGCAGCGCCTGATTGAGCAGGTCAGTGCCCGCGTAATACAGGATCAGGATCAGAATAAGCTCCGGCACCGCGCGCACCACGGTCGTATAGACCGCCAGCAGATCGCGCGTGACCGGGCCGCCATTGAGCTTGCCCAGAGCGCCGAAAATGCCGATCATCAGCCCCAGCGCAAAGGCCCCGGCGGCGATCTGCAGGCTGGCCCATGCCCCGCGCAACAGATTGCCCCCCCAGCCCGGCGGCTGGAGGGACAACAGGCTGACCGAGGTTTCCAGCCCCGGCCAGAGGGCATACAGCCAGTCCAGCACGCAGTATCAGCCGCGCTCAGTTGCCATAGATCGAGGTGGCGAAATAGCGCGACGTGATCTCGTCATAGGTGCCGTCGTCAAGGATGGCGGCAATTCCCCGGTTGAGGGCCTCGCGCAGATCATCATCGCCCTTGCGCACACCGGCACCGACGCCCGCCCCCAGAATATCCTCGTCAGGCGCCACGGTGCCCTTCAGCTCGCAGCACTGGCCCGCCTCGGTGGCAAGGAAGTCATCCAGCGCCAGACTGTCCGCCTGCGTGGCATCAATGCGCCCGGCAGCAAGATCCTGATTGGCCTCATCCTGCGTCTGATAGGTCCGCAGTTCGGTCGCGCCCTCGAAATAGGTCTGCGCATAGGTCTGGTGAATGGTCGAAACCTGAACCCCCAGCACCATACCCGCCAGCCCCTCAGGCGTGGCGTCCATCTCCATATCGCGCTGGCCGATGATCACGGTGGGGGTGTTGTAGTAAGGGTCTGAGAAATCAATCGTTTCCAGCCGGTCCGCGGTGATCGACAAGGAGTTCATGATCGCATCAATCCGCCCCGACACCAGCGCCGGAATGATCCCGTCCCATGCGGTGGGGGTGATTACGCAGTCCAGCTCCGCCGCCGCGCAGATGGCATCGATGATCTCGATCTCCCATCCGACCCAGTTGCCGGCGGAATCGGGCGACGAGAACGGCGGATACGGCTCGGCCGCGATGCCGATGCGCACCTCCTCGGCCTGCGCCATACCGGCTGCTGCGATGAACGCGGTGGTCGCCAGAAGGGCAAGTTTTTTCATGGTCGTCTCCTCTGTTGAGCATCCGGGCGCGGCATGCGCCTCTTGATCGTTGCGCGATGCCTGATCCGGCAACGCGACAGATTTACCATTGTATTTGGGCAAAGAACTGGCAATTATGCAAGCGTATAATTTAAGCAGACCGGAACCCCCATGCTTTACGGCGCCGAAGACCGCTCAAAACCCCTTGCCCGCGTGATCATGCGCGCCCCCGGCCCCGCCATGGCTGCCGCCAAACCGGCAGACTGGCATTACGGGCCGGGCTTTGACCCGGTACAGGCCGAAGCACAACATGCTGAACTGGCACGGGTTGTCGCGGCCAGCGGCGCCACGGTGCACTGGATGCCGTCAGGCGATGACGGGCTGTCGGACGCGGTTTTCGTGCAGGATCCGTCGTTTGTCACCCGCCACGGCGCGGTGGTGCTGAACATGGGCAAGGCCCTGCGCAGGCGCGAGCCCGCGCTGCATGCCGATTTCTACAAGGCGCTGGGGGTGCCGGTGATCGGCCAGCTTTCGGGCGATGCCACGGTCGAATCGGGCGATTGCTTCTGGCTTGATCCTGACACGCTGGCCGTCGGGCGCGGCGCGCGCACCAATCAGGCCGGGATCGACGCGCTGGCCAGTATCCTGCGCCCGCATGGCATGGCCGTGCAAGCCTATGACCTGCCGTGGTGGACGGGGCCCGAGGCCTGCCTGCATCTGATGTCGCTGGTCTCGCCGCTCGGCCCCGATATCGCGCTGATCCACGCGCCGCTGCTGCCCTATGCTTTGTGGGCCGATATGAAGGCGCGCGGGTGGGCGCTGCTGCACGCGCCCGAGGATGAATTCATGCAATCGAACGGCCTCAGCCTGAATGTACTGGCACTGGCGCCGCGCGATCTGGTGATGGTCGATGGCTTCCCCAAAACCCGCGCGCTGATGGAAGCGGCGGGCTGCCGGGTGCAGGTGTTCAACGGCGACGCGCTCTGCATCGCCTGCGAGGGCGGCCCCACCTGCCTTACCCGCCCGGTATTGCGCCGATGAACGCGCGCCGCCCCTACCGGCGCGAGGGCGAGGAAGCCCGGCGCGCCGCGCTCATTCAGGCAACGCTCGATTGCATCGCCGAAGGGGGGCCGCAGGCCGCCACGGTGCGCGCCATCGCGCTGAAGGCCGGAGTCACGCAGGGGCTGATCCGCCATTACTTCGCCACCAAGGAAGAGCTGATCGCCGCCGCGCATGAAACGCTGATGTCCGGCCTGACCGAGGCCAGTCTGGCGCGGCTCGACGAGTTGCCCGAAGACCCCTTGGCCCGGCTGGCGGGGTTTGTCGTCAACGCCGTCACCCCCCCGGTGGTGGACCCGCGCGCCATGGCGCTCTGGGCCGCCTCGATGCAGCTGGTGCCGCGCGACGCGGCGATGCGCGCGGTGCATGAGGGCACCTATCTCGCCTTCCGCGACCGGCTTGAGGCAATGATCGCGCAGGCCCTCGATGCCGCCGGCAAAACACCCGCGCCGGGTGAGACGCGCGCGCTTGCGATTGCCGGCAATGCGCTTCTGGACGGGCTCTGGATCGAAGCCTCCCTGTTGCCGGAGCACTTCACCAAAGATGAGATGAAATCCATTGCGATCAAGGCCTTCAACCGGCTTCTTGATCTGAAACTGCCGGAGTAAAAGATGCAATATGCCCCTGTCACCACACGCCTTGCCGGGCTGGGATCGGACAAATGGGTGCTCAGCGCCGCCGCCACCGCCCGGCGGCGCGCCGGGCAGGAGGTCATCAACCTCACCATCGGCGAGCCGGATGTGCCCACACCCGACAGCCTGATCCACTCCGCAATCAGCGCCATGAAAGCGGGCCGTACCGGGTATTCGAACGGACGCGGCGAAGACAGTCTTTTGCAAGCACTTTCAGCGCGTTACAGCGCAAAGTTAGGCCGCAGCATCGGAACAGACAGGTTCATGTGCCTGCCCGGCACCCAGACCTCGCTCTATCTGGTGTTCATGGCGCTTTGTGAGCCGGGCAGCGAGGTGATCCTGGGTGACCCGATGTATGCCACCTATGAAGGGCTGATCCGCGCCTCCGGCGCCACGCCTGTGCCGGTGACATTGCGACCGGAACACAACTTCCGCCTGCAAGCCACTGATATCGCCGAAAAGATAACCAACGACACCCGCGCCATCTTCCTCAACACACCCCACAACCCCACCGGCGCGGTCCTCACCCCTTCCGATCTGGACGCAATCGGCGCGCTGGCCGAAAAGCATGACCTCTGGCTGATCTCCGACGAGGTTTATGGCGATCTGACCCATGGTGAGGCGCGCTTCACCTCGGCCCTGGCCAATCCCACGCACGAAAACCGGGTGATCACCACCGCCTCCATCTCGAAATCCCACGCCGCCCCCGGTTTCCGCTCAGGCTGGCTCTGCGGACCGGCCGAATTCTGCACCCGCGCGCTGCCGCTGTCCGAGACCATGCTCTTCGGCTCGCAGCCCTTCATCGCCGATATGACCGCCGATGCCGTCGCCAGCCCGCCCACACTGGCGCGCGCCATGGCCACCCGCATGGCCAACCGCGCCGCCCTGATCCACGCCGCACTGGACGGTGTGGCGGGGCTGCATGTGCACCGGCCGGAAGCAGGCATGTTCGCGCTGATCGACATCCGCGCGCTGACGACAGATTCACAACGCTTCGCACTGGATCTGCTGGCAGCAACCGGCGTCGCCGTCATGCCCGGCATCTCCTTCGGCGCGGCGCTGGAGGGATGGCTGCGCGTGGCGCTGAATGCCAGTGACAGCGACACGGTTGAGGCCTGCCAGCGGATTGCCCGTTTCGTCCAGGCACTCACACCTGAACAACTAGCCACAACCATCTGAAATCAATACGCAATCCACCACCAGACACCAACCGCAGAAGCCCGCCCGCGCCGGCCCCTTCATCTTGCCAGAAATACGCTGGGGGGTGAATTGGCCGCAGGCCAAGAG
>NZ_DAIRVN010000116.1:0-7056 GCF_036802785.1 Pararhodobacter sp. | reverse complement strand
CCCCGTGATCATTGTTTCGTCAACCACATAAAATGTGACACCTGCCCACTTTGCCGCGCCGCAAGGCCAAGCTATTGATCATACATGGACCTTGTCGTGATCGTAGCACTCGTGGCGGCGCTCTTCGCCGTCATCGGCCTGTCGGAACCCATTGCCGACCGGTTGCGCCTGCCTGCGACCGTTATTCTGGCCATGATGGGCATCGCCATCGCGACTGCGGCAACCCTGCTTCTGCACACCACGCTGACCGATGCATTCAACCCGCTGGCGCAGGCCATTCTGGCGCTGCCGATCCGGTCAAACCTGTTTCTCTATGTCTTCCTGCCCACGCTGATCTTTCAGGTCGCCCTGTCGATCGACTTCCGCCGCATGCTCGATGACTGGGTACCGATCCTTGTGCTCTCGGTCGTGGCGGTGGTGGTGGCCACGCTGGCCGTTGGCTATGCGCTTTACCCGCTGGCCGGGATGTCGCTGATGGCCTGCCTGCTGATCGGCGCCATCGTCTCCACCACCGACCCTTCGGCGGTGGTCAGCATCTTCCGCGCAACCCCTGCCCCGCAGCGGCTGGCGCGGATCGTCGAGGGGGAAAGCCTGCTCAACGATGCTGCCGCCATCGCGCTTTTCGGTCTGTTCTTTGCCTATGTCGCCTTCGGCATCCCCACCCCACAGCCCGCAGACCTGCTGTTCCATTTCCCCTGGCTGGTGCTGGGCGGGGCGTTTATCGGCTGGGCGGCGGCACGGCTGGCGCTGACCGGGCTGGCGCAACTGGGCGACCATCCGCTGGGGCAGGTCTCGGTCTCGGTGGCGCTGCCCTATCTGGTCTATGTGCTGGCCGAGGCGGTGCTCAATGTCTCAGGGGTGATCGCCGTGGTCACGGCGGGGCTGACGCTGAACTATCTGGCGCCCGGCAAGCTGTCGCCGCCCTCGATGACCAAACTGCGCGACACCTGGGATCTGCTGGGATACTGGGCCAGCGGCATGATCTTCGTGCTCGCCGCGCTGCTGATCCCGCGGCTTCTGGCCAATCTGCGGCCCTTCGATCTGGTTCTGATTGCGGTGACGGTGGTGGCCGCGCTGCTGGCCCGCGCGCTGATTCTCTTCGCGCTCTTTCCGCTTCTGACCAAGCTGCGGGCCTCTCCGAAGGTCGAGGCGCCCTACCGGCTTGCCATCATGTGGGGAGGGCTGCGCGGGGCGGTGACCCTTGCGCTGGCGCTGGCCGTGACCGAAAGCTTCCGCGTTTCGCCTGATATCAAGCGGCAGGTCGGCATCATTGCCACGGGCTTTACCCTCTTCACGCTGCTGGTGCAGGGGACCACGCTCCGGCTGGTAATCGCGCGGCTGGGGCTGGACCGGCTGTCGCGGCTGGATGCGGCGCTGTCGGCGCAGGTGGTGGCCGTGGCGCTGCAATCGGTGCGTGAAAGCGTCACCGGCGCCGCCCGCGATCTGGGCCTTGCCCGCGAAACCCTGCGCGATGAGGTCAAGCGCTTTGCCGGACGGGTGGACCGTGCCGTGCAGATCGCCGACGAAGGCACCGGGCTGCAGGACCGTGACCGCATCACGCTGGGTCTGGTAGCGCTTGCCGGGCGTGAGCGCGACCTGCTTCTTGAGGGCTTCCGCGAACGCACGATCCCCGCCCGGCTGGCCGACCGCATGCTGATAGACGCCGACCGGCTGATCGAGGGCACGCGCAACGGCGGGCGCCTGGGGTATCTGAACACCGCACGGCGGCGGCTGCGTGCAACGCGCGGCCTGCGCATGGCCGAGTTCCTGCACAACCGGCTGCGGCTGTCAGCGCCCCTGTCCAGCCTCACCGCCGAACGGTTCGAGCAACTGGTGCGGCAGGTGCTGATTCTCAAAGAATTGCACGGCTTCATCGACACCCGCATCCGCCGCATCCATGGCAAGCGGGTGGCCGAGCTGCTGCATGACCTGCTGGAGCGGCGGCTGGAGGAAACCGAAAAGGGGCTGGACGGGCTGCGCCTTCAGTTCCCCGGCTATGCCGAACAGCTTGAGCGGCGCCTGATCCGGCAGATGGTTCTGGCGCAGGAAGAGCGTGAATATGCAGCGCTGGTGGATGACGGGCTGATCGGGCCGGAGCTGCGGCAGGTGCTGATGGCAGATATCCACGAGCGCCGCACCCGCCTTGCCCTGCGCCCGACACTGGATCTGGCGGTGCAGAAGACCGAGCTGGTACGCCAGTTCCCCCTTTTCGCCGATATGGACGAGGGGCAGCGCAAGCATCTCGCGGCGCAGTTGCGCACCGTCTATGCCGCGCCGGGCGAGGTGCTGATGCGCCGGGGCGATACGCCGCGCCGGGTATGGTTCATCGCCTCGGGTGCGGTAGAGCTGTCGCGCGCCAGTCAGGTCGTGCGGCTGGGCCGGGGTGAGATGTTCGGCCATCTGGCGCTGCTGCGGCGCAGCGCGCGGCGCGGGCAGATCAGCGCCATCACCCATTGCACCCTGCTCACGCTGGACGAATCGCGGTTTCTGGCGCTGTTGCGGCGCAATGCGGCGCTGCGTCAGGCGGTGCAGGAAAGCGCCGAAAAACGCGGCGTGGCGATTGACCTGTCAGAGGTTTAGGGCCGCTGTTGCGGCCTCTCCCCCCGCTGCGCCTTCAGACGCCGTCATACACCGACCGTCACCGGCCCGAACCGCTCGCGTAGCGATGCATTGATGCGCGGTGGCACAAATTTGCTGACATCGCCGCCCAGCCGCGCGATCTCTTTCACCAGCCGCGAGGCGATCGCCTGATAGCGCGCCTCGGCCATCAGGAACACCGTCTCGATCGAGGAATCGAGCACGCGGTTCATGCCGACCATCTGGTATTCATATTCAAAATCCGCCACCGCGCGCAGCCCGCGAATGATCATCGCCGCCCCCACATCGCGCGCGCAGTCGATCAGCAGGTTCTCGAACGGATGCACCACGATTTCGGTGCCGGTGCGCACGCTCAGCGCCTCGCATTCCGCCTCGATCATCGCCACCCGTTCTTCCAGCGAAAAGAACGGGCCCTTGTCGCGGTTGATCGCCACGCCGATCACCAGCCGGTCCACCAGCACCGTCGCGCGGCTGATGATGTCCATATGTCCCAGCGTCAGCGGGTCGAATGTTCCGGGATAAAGCCCGATGCGCATGGTGATCTCCTTGGTGGTCGGCGGTGGTCATGACAGCCCCTCGGGCAGGCGCCACGCAACAATATTGCCCCCCGGGATGCAAGGAAAGAATTTCCCGCATGACGCGCGGCCTGTCCTGTTTTCTGTCCGGAAATATCCTCGGGGGTGAATGGCCGCAGGCCAGAGGGGGTGGAAAACCCCCTGCCCGGCCTGCCCCGGGCGCAGCGCTGGCAAGGCTCAGTGCCCCATGATCATCCCGGTCAGCGCGTCTTTCTCAAGCTGCAGCTCGCTCAGCCGCGCGGCGACCACATCGCCGATCGAGATCAGGCCGATCATCTGGTTGCCCTCCATCACCGGCATATGGCGAAAACGCCGGGTCGTCATGGTTTCCAGCACCTGATCGGCACTGTCCCCCGGCGCGCAGCCGTAAATGGCGCGGGTCATCATCGCCGTTACCTTTTCATCCAGACAATCGGTGCCCCGTTTGCCCAGTTCGCGCACGATATCGCGTTCAGACAGGATTCCCTTGACCACCTTGCCATCCGCCGAGACGACGAGCGCGCCGATGCGCCGCGCGGCCAGCAGTTCGACCGCTTCGCGCACCGTCGCATCCGGTGCGATGGTCACCACACCGCCCGCCTTTGCCTTGAGAATCTGGTTTACCAGCATGATGGCCTCCCGTCGCTGTCAGATGCCAAGCGTCGGCCAGTGCCGGGCATCTGTCAAGAACCTTGACCTCCGGCGCCCCCGCCCCGCGCGGGTCCACGCCGCTATGCCCCGATTGAATGCGTGGGCGCGGCCTGCTAGACTTTTTGTGACGCATAATCCGTGCGCCGGGCAGAGATCAGCAGGAATCATGAATATCCGAACCGCATTGCGCCCAAAGGGCGTCGCATTGGCTGGAGCACTGGTCGCAGCGCTCGCCGCAACCGCCTCCCCCGCCACCGCCCAGACGATCGAATTTCAGGGCAGCGCGATTGTCCATGATTTTGCCCCGGCCTGTCAGGATGCGGGCTGGTATGCGGCGTCGCAGGCGTTTTTCATGCGCTATTACCCGGCCAATCTGGGCGATAACCCCAACAGCGCCTCGTTCTCGTTCAACCAGTCGCTGGGGGCGATGGGCTTCCGTCAGCCCGATGGTGAGATGGACCGCACCTTCCGCCCGGTCGAAGGCTCGGCGATCTTTGGCAGTTCCTGGAACTTCGGCAATGCCCGCGCGCGTTTCAACCGGCAGGTGCCCGCAACGCTGAGTGCCACCACGACGGGGCCGGTGCGGGTGACCGGGCAGATCCGCAATTTCGGCGGCGCGCAGCGTTGCGATGTGCGGTTCGAGGCGGTGCTGATCCGCATTCCCTGAAACGGCCCCTCTCAGCCCGCCACATCCGTCGCCGCATCCACCGCCCGCTCAAGCCGCGCCACCTCACGCCGCAGCCCGGCCACAAGCGCACGGGCGAAGCGTTCCAGCCGGGGAACGCGGCGGTCATCGGCGTGGCGGATCAGGTGAAAGGCGCGGGTCAGGCTGTATTCCGCCGTCAGCACCCGCCGCACACCGGGCGCGAAGGGCAGCGCGAAATCATGCACCACGCCCAGCCCCGCGCCCTGCCGGATCAGATTAAGCTGCACCGAGACCGAGTTGGAAGCCAGGGGCGGCGCATCCACCCCCAGATCGCCCAGATAATCCAGCTCGCGGTCAAAGATCATGTCAGGGATATAGCCGATCAGCCGGTGCGTGGGCAGATCGGCCAGCCCCTCCAGCACCGGCGCGCTGCTCAGATAGGGGGCGGCGGCAGCCAGATGCAGGCGGTAATCGGTGATTTTCTGCACGATCACCCGGCCCGATTCCGGCTTGCTGACGGCGACAACCATATCCGCCTCACGCCGGGTCAGGCTGAAGACACGCGGCAGCGCAACGATCTGCACCTCCAGCCCCGGATTGCCCGCGCAGATCGCCGCCACCACCTGCGGCAGCAGGTAGTTGGCGCAGCCATCGGGCGCGCCAATGCGGATCTGCCCGGTGATGCCCGCGCTGGCCCCGGCCACCGCATCGCGGGCGGTTTCCATGGTCGATTCCATGCTTTGCGCATGGTTCAGCAACCGCGCCCCCTCATCGCTCAGGGCATAGCCCTGCGGTGATTTGGCAAACAGCCGCACCCCCAGCGCCTCTTCCAGCCGCGCCACGCGCCGCCCCACCGTGGCCGGATCAAGCTTGAGAACCCGCCCCGCCCGGCTGAGGCTTTCGCCCCGCGCCACGGCAAGGAAAACGCGCAGATCATCCCAGTCAGCCATCACCCTGCCTTTGCAAAAATGCAAAACCCCTTTTGAGAAACTGCCCCTGTTCAGGACAATTTTGCAAGGCTATTGTACGCGCAGCATATTCAGGAGGATACCATGAGAGAAATCGGTCACTGGATCGACGGCAAACTGGTCGCGGGCACTTCGGGCCGCTTCGCCGATGTCTTCAACCCCGCCACCGGCGAGGTGCAGGCGCGCGTGGCACTGGCCTCAAAAGCGGAACTGGACGCCGCCGTGGCCTCAGCCGCCAAGGCGCAGGTCGCCTGGGGCGCGACCAATCCGCAAAAGCGCGGGCGGGTCATGATGGCGCTGGTGGGCCTGATCAACCGCGATATGGACAAGCTGGCCGAAGCGCTGTCGAGCGAGCATGGCAAGACCTTCCCCGATGCCAAGGGCGATATCCAGCGCGGGCTTGAGGTGATCGAGTTCTGCATCGGCGCGCCGCATCTGCTGAAGGGCGATTTCACCGATTCCGCCGGGCCGGGCATCGACATGTATTCGATGCGCCAGCCTTTGGGCGTGGCCGCTGGCATCACCCCGTTCAACTTTCCCGCCATGATCCCGCTGTGGAAAATGGGCCCGGCGCTGGCCTCGGGCAATGCGTTCATTCTGAAGCCAAGCGAGCGTGACCCCTCGGTGCCGCTGATGCTGGCGCAACTGTGTCAGGAAGCCGGGCTGCCCGATGGCGTGTTGCAGGTGATCAACGGCGACAAGGAATCGGTCGATGCGATCCTTGATAACGAGATCATTCAGGCGGTGGGCTTCGTCGGCTCCACCCCGATCGCGCAGTATATCTACAGCCGCTCCACCGCGAACGGCAAACGCTGCCAGTGCTTTGGCGGCGCCAAGAACCACATGATCATCATGCCCGATGCCGATATGGATCAGGCCGCCGATGCGCTGGTCGGTGCCGGTTTCGGCGCGGCGGGCGAGCGCTGCATGGCAATCTCGGTCGCGGTGCCGGTCGGCGAAGGCACGGCTGAAGCCCTGCGTGAGCGGCTGATCCCCAAGATCGAAAAGCTGAAGGTCGGCCCCTGGACCGGCGGCAATGATGTCGATTTCGGCCCGGTGGTGACGGCAGCGGCCAAGGAAAACATCCTGCGGCTGGTGGAAACCGGCGTGGCGCAGGGTGCGGAGCTGGTGGTCGACGGCCGCAACTTCAGCCTTCAGGGCTATGAGGGCGGGTTCTTTGTTGGCGCGCATCTGTTCGACCATGTGACGCCGGATATGGACATCTACACCACCGAAATCTTCGGCCCCGTCCTGTCGATGGTCCGCGCGAAGGACTACGAAGAGGCGATCAATCTGGCGCTTGACCACGAATACGGCAACGGCACCGCGATCTTTACCCGCGACGGCGACACCGCGCGCGATTTCGCCAACCGCATCAATATCGGCATGGTCGGTATCAACGTGCCGATCCCGGTGCCGCTGGCCTATCACACCTTTGGCGGCTGGAAGAAATCCGGCTTCGGTGACCTGAATCAGCACGGGCCCGATGCCTTCCGGTTCTACACCCGCACCAAGACGGTGACCGCGCGCTGGCCGAGCGGGATGAAGGAAGGCGTGGCGCTGAACTTCAAGGCCATGGACTGACCTGAGGTTGCAGGAGGGGGGCGTTGCCCCCCTCTTCGGCTGCGCCGAATCCACC
>NZ_DAIRVN010000115.1:0-7274 GCF_036802785.1 Pararhodobacter sp. | reverse complement strand
GCATGTGGCCTTCGGGCGCGCATGGCTGACGTATGGGGGCGGGGACGGGCGGGCCTGATCCACCGGATCTTTGGATGCGGACTTTGCTGCCGCTGCTCATGACTGTTAGACTGGCTTGAGGCACATCTGAACTCCGGAGGTCTAATGCATACCGTTCTTTGGAAACGCCTGGATCAAGAAGGGCATGACGCCTGCCGGTTTGCCGAGACCGCCGCTGGCTGGACCATCAAGGGTACAGCTGTTTTCGAGCATGAGGGACAGGCCGCCAATCTTGCATATCGCCTGCTCTGCGACCGACAGTGGACAAGCTTGCAAGCCTCTGTCGCAGGATGGATCGGCAAGAGCGACTTCCAGCTAGATGTCGAGCGTGATGGCGACGACGGCTGGTGCATTAACGGCAGCAAGGACCATGCCCTTAAGGGGCTGAAAGATATCGACCTTGGCTTCACACCCGCCAGCAACACAAACGCGATTCGACGACTGGACCTGTCCACGGGCGATGAAGCGGATTCGGTTGCAGTATGGCTGGATACCGCAGACTGGACCGTAAAGCCGCTGCGCCAGAGCTACCGGCGCATCCAAAACCATGCCTTCGGCTATGCATCCCCGCATCATGATTATCGTACGACCCTCGCGGTTGACGATTTTGGTGCGGTGACTGAATACCCGGAGCTGTGGGTGATGCTCTCACACGGCAAAGCATAAAGCCTTCCTTTGCAGAAACGGGCGCCTTCGCGGCACTGGCGCCCCATCCCCGGCCAGATCTCACACCCGGATCCGACCGTGCCCTCAGGGGAACTCAGGCAAGGGGGTGTCGAAGAATGAACCAGCCTGCACGCCAATGCGTCATTGCCACGGGGCCATCATGGTGCCGGTTGAGGGACTTGAACCCCCGACCTTCGGTTTACAAAACCGCTGCTCTACCAGCTGAGCTAAACCGGCAACGCGCCCCTGATAGCGGGTTTGGGCGGGGCGCTCAAGCGGCAAGGTATGCCTTTCCCGCCGTTTCGCGCCCGGTTTTTCAGCCCCGCCGGCCGGGAACGGCGCCGGGGTTGCGCCTGCGCGCGGAATCGGCCAGAATCAGGCCCTTGGCAGGCGATGGAAGGAAGTTCCCGGGAACATGGAAATAGCCATTCACCTCGGGGCGCATCTGACCGATGAAGACCGGCTGATCCGCTGCCTGATGCGCAACCGCGCGGTGCTTGCCAGGGATGGAATCAGCATTCCCGGCACCAGCCGCTACCGCACCCTCCTGCGCCGTACCGCCCATGAGATGCGCGACACCGCCACCGATGCCGAAACGCAGGAAGCGCTGCTCGACAGCCTGATCACCGAAGATACGGTCAACCGCGTGGTGTTTTCCTCGGACTGCTTTCTGAGCAATCACCGCTGGGCGATCGGCAAGGGCCAGATCTACCCGGATGCGGCGGCCAAGGTGGCGGGCCTGCGCCGGTTGTTCCCCTCCGCAAGGGTGGAATTCTATATGGCCATCCGCAACCCGGCGACTTTCCTTCCGGCGCTGGCCGAGCATTCCGGCGCGGGCGGTGCCGAGCAGGTGATGGGGGCGGAAAACCCGCTGCTGCTGCGCTGGTCCGAAACGCTGGGGCGCATCCACGCGGCGGTGCCGGATTGCCGCCTGACGGTGTGGTGCGACGAGGATACGCCGCTTTTGTGGCCCGAGATCCTGCGCGAGGTCTCCGGGCATCCGGATGACCGGGTGCTGGAAGGAGTGTTTGACTGGTATCGCGGCTTTGTCTCGGAAGAGGGATTGCGGCTGATGGGTAACTGGCTGGCCGAGCGCCCGCCGATGACCGATCTGCAGCGGCGCAAGGTGCTCAGCGCCTTCCTCGACAAATTCGCCCTGCCCGAGAAGCTGGAGGTCGAGGCCACGCTTCCGGGCTGGCAGGAAGACCACGCCGACATCCTGAGCGAGCTTTACGCGCAGGATGTCGATCTGATCGCGCAGATGCCCGGGGTGGATTTTCTGGAAGCCTGAGGTTTTCTGAAAGCCTGAGGGCCGCCGCCCCGCCTGTCGCCGCCATGAAAAGCGGCGCGCGGCTTACACCATCCCCAGCGCGGCCTTGTAAACCTCAAGCACGGCTTCTTCCTCGGCGATGTCGTCGGGCTTGCGCTTGCGGATGGCGACAATCTTGCGCAGTGCACTGGTGTCATAGCCGCGCCCCTTGGCTTCGGCCATCACTTCTTTCTGCTGATCGGCGATGTCTTTCTTCTCGGCCTCAAGGTGTTCATAACGCTCAACGAACTGGCGCAGTTCGTCGGCTGTGACCGAATAGGTGGTGTCTGGGCTGCTCATGAATGCCTCTTCTTGCGCTGTGCCCGCATGTCCTAGCCGCTTGGCTTTGCGCAGGCAAGGGGTCTGCGGGCCCGTGCAAAGGGAGATGCCGGGGATGCGCGCGGGGGTTGCGGCGCGCGCGGCCTTGCGGCTATATCGGCGCGCCCCACCCGGCTTGCGGCATCATCTTGCCAGAAATACGCGCGGGGGTGAATGGCCGCAGGCCAGAGGGGGCGGCAGCCCCCTGGGCGGCGGAAACAAAAAAGGGGCAGGGCATGGGCCTTTTCGATATCATCATCTGGGCCGGCGCAGCGGTCACGCTGGCGGGCGTGGCCGGGCTGGGGGCCTGCATTGTCTATGTCCTGCGCCTGCGCCGCGCCGGGCTGGACGAAGTCAGCCTGCGCGCGCGTCTTCAGCGCGGCGTGGTCTGGAACATGGTGGCACTCTTCGTGTCGGTCATCGGGTTGATGCTGGTGGTCGTGGGTGTCTCGCTGAAATAGCGCGCCAGACGGGAGAGGGGTGGGACAGGGCAGAAGGAAGGGGGCTTTGCCCCCTCTGGGCCTGCGGCCATTTCCCGGCCCTTCTTTCCAGATGGGGCCACGGGCTCGGCGCTCAAAGCTGGGGCCTTCCACTGGAAGGCCCCCGGGACGCCGCTCACCCCCCGCGTATTTCCGGCAAGATGAAGGGGGGCGGCGCGCGCCTTTCAGTCGGTGTTGAGATCCTCAAAACGCCAGCCCTGGCGGATCATTTCACCGATCAGCGGTGCCGGTGACCAGAGGCCGGGGTCAAGCGTGGCGGCCTGAAGCAGCTCGTGGCGCAGGACAAGCGGGCCCATGCTGTCGGCTTCGGCCATCGGGCCGCCGCGCCAGTTGGGATAGCCCGCCCCCAGCACCATTGCGATATCGATATCCGACGGGCGCAGCGCCTGCGCCGCTTCCAGCAGCCTTGCGCCCGCGTTGATGAGGGCCAGCAGAAGCAGACGCTCCGCGGGCAGGGGCAGATCAGGGATTTCGGCGGCGGCTTCGGCGGGTGTATCTGCGGGGGCTGGTGTGACCTGAGCTGGCAGGAAGGCGGCGGGCGGCAGCAGGCCGCTGCCGCGCAATGTGGCATCCGGCACGCCCAATGCGATCAGGCGTTGCGCGGCGTCGCGCGCGGCGCGCAGAAGCGGCGGCAGGAGGGGGGCGCCGCCCGCGCGCAGGGGGGTCAGGTGCAGTGCCAGCACCAGTTCGGTGGCGCGCGCGGCGGTTGCCGGGTCCATGCCTGGCCGGACCACCAGTTCCACCAGTTGCGGCAGACCGGCGCGGCTGCGCACCGGGGCGGGCATCAGGGCAATGGCCTGTGCAGATTGCGCAAGCCCGCTGAGCGCTGTGTTCCAGGCCAGCAGCGCGCAACCGGCGGGTAGCACTCCGGCCAGCCCTTCCAGCAGCCCCGGCCCGGCGATGGCCAGCCGGGGCTGCGCCTCAGGCTCAGGCGTCAGCGCCCCTTGCAGTTGTGCCCAGGCGGCGTCGGCCCGGGTCTGCGTCAGCGCGCCGGAGGCGACGGCGGCAAGCTGCGCTTCGGCCACCGCCTCAAGCGCGGCGGTCAGTTGCGCGGTATCGGGCAGGATCAGCGTGACGGCGTGCCCCGCGCGCAGCAGAGGCGGCAGCAGCAGCGCGGCATCGGCCGGGCCGAGGGCGGCCAGCAGCGGCCCCTTGTGCGGCGCGGTGCGCGGGGTGGCGCGGGATTCGGGTGTGTCCAGCACCCGGCGCGCGGCACGCGACAGATGCACCAGCGCGCGCGCCGCCGGGGCGGTGGCGACATCGCGGGCAAGGACTGAGTCCAGCGCAAGGGCCTGATCCATCGGCAACAGTTGCGCGGCCTCGACCGCGTCGATCAGCAGTGCCTCGTGCCGGCGCTGCGGTGGCAGGGGGGCGGGAAGGGCGGCGCGCGCGGCACCAATCGCGGCATGAAAGGCTGGGGCATCGCGCAGGCCGGGAGGGATTGTCTCCCCCACCGGCGCGGCCCGCGCCAGTGCCGCCGCGCGGGCGATGGCGGCAGGGACCAGCCCCTCTGTTTCAAGCGCGTCGACCAGCCCGGCGGCAAGGGCTGCCGGGGCGGGCATCGGCCCTTCGCGTTGCAAAAGCGCCAGCGCTGCACCGGCTCCGATGCGCCATGCCAGCCGTACCGCGCCATTGCCCGGCGGCAGCCGCGCCAGCCGCGTCTCAGGAAAATGCAGCCCCGCGCGCGGATCGGCCAGCCGTTCCGTTGCCGCCAGCGCCAGCGCCAGCCCCGCCGAGGCCACCCGCCCGTGCAGCGCGCAGACCACCGGGCGCGGGCTGTCGGCGATCTGGCGGCAAAGGTCGTCCAGCTGGTCAAGAATGGCGGGCGCGGTTGTGGGGTCAGGCCCCGGCGGCGGCAGGTCGGCATACGGGCCTGCGCAGAAATCAGGCCCGCGCGCGGTGATCACCACGGCGCGCACCCCGGGGTCGCGCTGCGCCATGGTCAGCGCGCGCGCGAGCGCCTGTGCCAGCGCGGGGGCAAAGCGGTTGCCCCCCGGCCCGGCAAGCGTCAGCACCGCGACGCCATCCTGCAGGCGCCGCTGTACATAGTTCTCGCTTGCCCCGGCCCCGCCCAGCGTTTCGGCTATGGCGGGCTGGCCTGTCTCTGCGCCCTGATCCTCGCGCACTGCCCCTCCTCCCCGTGGTTGACGGGTGTATTAAAGCAGGTTGTGACGAAGTTGACAGGGCTTTTGCGCCGGAAATGCCGCTAGCGGGCGCAATTCGCGCAGAAGGGCGTCGCGGGCAGCAGGTCAAGCCGCTCGGGCGCGATCCGGGTACCGCATTGGGTGCAGAAGCCATACTCCCCCTCGTCGATACGCTGAAGGGCGGCGTTGATCATGCGGATCTCGTGCTGGCCGTCTTCGCCGAGTGCGGTCAGCGCCTCATCCTGCTCGCGTTCGGTCGCCATCTCCTCCCAGTCCTTGCTGTCATGGGACTGAAGCTCGGCTTCGATGCCGTGCAGGCGGCTGTCCAGCTCGGCCAGACGCTGCGAGAGCGCGGCCTTGCGGCGGTCAAGTTCGGCTTTGGAAAAGTCTGCTTTGGAAAAATCGGGCATCGGTATCCTCCTGTTCGCGTTGGTGGTGTACAGTAGCGTGGTGCAGGGGGTGGCGGGTTGATGCAGGTCAAAAATACACATTCACAACTTGCAATATGATTTCATTCCGCTATATTGCCGTCAGCAAACAGTTTTGGAGAGCGACCCATGAAACCCGAAGTCTTTGCCTTCTTTGACGAGGCCACCTTTACTGTCACCTATGTCGTGCGTGACCCGTCCTCGGACAAGGTCGCCGTGGTCGATTCCGTTCTGGATTTCGACTATGCCTCAGGGCGCACCGATACGCGCTCAGCCGATGCGGTGATCCGCTTCATCCGGGAAAAACAGTTCAAGGTGGAATGGCTGCTGGAAACCCATGTCCATGCCGACCATCTGTCTGCCGCGCCCTATATCCAGCAGGAAACCGGCGGCAAGATCGCCATTGGCCGCAACATCACCGTGGTGCAGGACACCTTCGGCAAGGTCTTCAACGAGGGGACCGAGTTTCAGCGCGACGGCAGTCAGTTTGATGCGCTGTTTCAGGATGGCGACAGCTTCCATATCGGCCAGCTGCGCGGCGATGTGATGCATACGCCGGGGCACACGCCCGCCTGCCTGACCTATGTCATCGGTGATACGGCCTTTGTGGGCGATACGCTGTTCATGCCCGATTTCGGCACGGCGCGTTGCGATTTCCCGGGCGGATCGGCCGATACGATGTGGGAATCGATCCAGAAAATTCTCAGCCTTCCGGAGGCCACGCGCATCTTTGTCGGCCATGATTACAAGGCCGAGGGGCGCGATGAATATGCCTGGGAAACCACGGTGGGCGCGCAGAAGGCGGTGAACAAGCATGTGGGCGAGGGCAGCTCAAAAGAAGAGTTCGTCCGCGCCCGGACCGAGCGCGATGCACAACTGGCCATGCCGCGGCTGATCATCCCCTCGCTGCAGGTCAATATGCGCGCAGGCCAGATGCCGCCGCCGGAAGACAACGGGATGAGCTATCTGAAAGTGCCGGTCAACGGCCTCTGAGCGCTGAAAGCCGCGCGCCCGGGAAGAAGGGGGCGCGGCTTTCGCTGACAGCACAACACGGCAAACCCCGCCTGGACGGGGGCCAGTAACGGGAAGATGAACATGGAAACGGATTGGATTTGGGGCCTTGTCGGAGGCCTGATGATCGGTTCTGCGGCGGCGGTGTTTCTGCTGGTCAACGGGCGGATCATGGGCGCCTCGGGGATCATCGGCGGGCTGGTGGACCGCTCGGGCTGGGCCACATGGGCTGAGCGGCTGGCCTTTCTGGCAGGGCTGGCGCTGGTGCCGGTTCTGGTGCGCCCGCTCTACACGGTTGAGGTCAGCACCAACATCACCTCAAACCTTGCCCTGATCGTTGCGGCGGGGGTTCTGGTGGGGGTCGGCACGCGGCTGGCCAATGGCTGCACCTCAGGGCACGGGGTCTGCGGTATCTCGCGCTTCTCGCTGCGCGGGATGGGGGCGACGGTGTTCTACCTGCTGGCCGGGGGGCTGGCGGTGGTTCTGTTCAAACATGTTCTGGGGGTGATCTGATGCTGCGCAATCTCTTTGCTTTCGTCGCCGGCGGGTTGTTTGGTGTGGGTCTGCTGGTCTCGGGCATGACCAATACCGACAAGGTGCAGGGCTGGCTGGATATCTTCGGTGACTGGGACCCGACGCTGGCTTTCGTGCTGGGCGGCGCGATCCTGCCGATGACGGTCGCGTGGAACATCGCCGCGCGGCGCGCAAGGCCGGTGCTGGGCGGCGAGATGCCGCGCAAGCCGGGCAGCCAGATCGACCGGAACCTGGTGATCGGCTCGCTGATGTTCGGTGCGGGCTGGGGCATGGCGGGGCTGTGCCCGGGGCCTGCGATCGCTTCGATCAGCTGGGGCGGGCTGGG
>NZ_DAIRVN010000114.1:0-7411 GCF_036802785.1 Pararhodobacter sp. | reverse complement strand
CCCCCAGAACGATGCCCAGCCCCGCCCGCAGACCCGCTCCCGGTCAGGCGCAAAGCCTGCTGCCCCCAGCGCCCATAAGGGTGAGCGGATCGCCAAGGTGCTGTCGCGCGCAGGCCTCGCCTCGCGCCGTGAAGCCGAAGCGATGGTTGAGGCCGGTCGCGTGCAGGTCAATGGCAAGCGCATCGACAGTCCCGCGCTGAATGTCAGCCCCGGCGACAAGGTGCTTGTGGACGGCAAGCCGCTGGCCGCGCCTGAACCCGCACGGCTGTGGCTTTATCACAAGCCGCAGGGCCTTGTAACAACGGCGCGCGACGAAAAGGGCCGCGAGACGGTGTTTGACGCGCTGCCCGAAGATATGCCGCGCGTGATGTCGGTGGGGCGGCTTGACATAAGCTCCGAGGGGCTTTTGCTGCTGACCAATGACGGAGAATTGAAGCGCAAGCTGGAGCTGCCCTCAACCGGCTGGCTGCGCAAATACCGGGTACGTGTGAACGGCACCCCGGAAGAAAAAATGCTGGAGCCGCTGCGCAAGGGTATCGTGCTGGAAGGCGAGCGGTTTCAGCCGATGGCCGTGGCGATCGACCGCCAGCAGGGCGCCAATGCCTGGCTGACCGTCGGCATCCGCGAGGGTCGCAACCGCGAGGTGCGCCGCGCGATGGAGGCCGTGGGGCTGGCCGTGAACCGGCTGATCCGCATCAGCTATGGCCCGTTCCAGCTGGGCGATCTGGCGGCGGGCGCGGTGGAAGAGGTGCGCAGCAAGGTGCTGCGCGACCAGCTCGGCGGCTCTCCGGATGCTGAGGCCGGGGCAGAGACCGGCGCCAGACCTGTCCGGAAACCCGCCCCTGACAGGGCGAAACCGGCGTCAACCCCGGCGCCGAAACGCGCCACGCGCAATGCGCCCGCCAAAAATGCGCCCGAGAGAAACGCGCCCGAGAGACATGCGCCGGAAAAAGGCGCAGCCCGTGGCGGCGCGGGCGGCGGCGCGAAAAACAGCGCCCCCAGAAACAGTGCCGCAAAGAACCATACGCCAAGGACCGGCGCCGCCGATCCGGCCAGCACGGCAGAGAAGCCCGCGCGCCGCTCCTGGGGCAGCAAGTCTTTCGGCGGCAAGCCGGGTGCCGGTGGCAGTGATGCGAAGCCCCGTTCATGGGGCACAAAGCGCGCCCAACCCGGCAGCGCACCCACCCGCGCGCCGCGCAAACCCTCAGGCCCGGGGCGCTGAAGCCGGGCCTTCAGACGCATTCGGTGGCTTTCCAAAGCCCGGTTTCTTCGCGTATAGTCAGCGCCGTGTCGCCTGTTTCGGCGCCGCCGCAAACCCGCTGAACAGCCACCCGCCGATGGGTGTGCGCGACGATACAGGATCACCGCATTGACAACCCAGGGTATTCAGAAAACCGCTTACGTTCTCCTGATGGGGTTGGTGATCTATGTCTGGGCAGTGGGGGGCTGAACCATGGCCAGACGCTTTGGCGGCGCTCACAGCCCCGGAGGTGACCCGCGCGCAGAAGCAGCGGCACCGGGTACAGTGATACGCGGCAAACGCGCGCATCCGGTCGGCGCGCGGGTGCATCTGCTATTCATCCTGCCCTTCCTTTTCGCCTTCAGCGCCTTCTTCAAGGACCCGGCGGGGCTGGCGGTCAATCTGGGCGTCTTCGCGCTGCTTCTGCTGTCGGCATGGCTGACCCGCGAAGGCGTGATCGCGCAGGATGCCTATGACAACCGCCGCGTCGCCCGCCGCCCCGCCATTCCGCGCAAGATCTTTGGCGCGGCCGCGATGGGGCTGGGGCTGGGGATCGCCGGGCTCCTGGGTGCCGGCGGCCTTGTTCCGGCGGTAATTTTCGGTGTGCTGGGCGCGGGGCTGCATTTTGCCGCCTTCGGCGCGGACCCGTTGAAAGACAAGGGGATGGAGGGGATTGATCTTTTCCAGACCGACCGTGTGGCGCGCGCCGTCGAAGAGGCCGAAGAGCATCTGAAAGCGATGAGCGATGCTATCCTGCGCTGCCGTGACCGCCAGATCGAAGACCGCCTGCGCGAGTTTCAGACCCATGTGCGCGCCTTGCTGCGCACCGTCGAAAATGACCCCCGCCGCCTGAGCGCGGCGCGGCGCTACATGGGCGTCTATCTGCTGGGCGCGCGCGATGCGACGGTCAAGTTCGCCGATCTTTACGCCCGCCGCCGCGATACGCAGGCCCGGGCCGATTACATTGCGCTGCTGGACGATCTGCAGAAGAATTTCGCCCTGCGCACCGAAACCCTGCTCGACAGCGACCGTCAGGCGCTGGATATCGAGATTGATGTGCTGCGCGAGCGGCTTGAACGCGAAGGCCTGCGCCCTCCGATCCCCGGCAGCCTTGCCGTCGATCTGGAAATCGGCGTGCCCGCCCCCCAGAATGCCTCCGAGAAAGGAAACCCCAATGTCTGAAGACGTGCGCCAGCAAGCCCTGCACCTGACCACGGCCATCGAGGAGGCGACCCAACTCGCCCTGCCCGAGCCCGCCGCCGAGGTGATGACGCTGGAACAGGCCGACCAGCCCGCCGCCACCGCGATCCGCGAGCGGATTGCCGAAATCGACATGCATTCGACCGGCTCGATCATCGGTTTCGGCTCACGCGCGCAGCTTGAGCTTCAGCAGATCAGCCAGGCGATGCTGGTGGATGTGAAGAACAAGGACGTGGGCCCCGCCGGTGACTCGCTGCGCCAGATGGTCACCACAATCCGCGGCTTCGCGGTCAGCGAACTGGACACGCGGCGCGAACGTAGCTGGTGGGAACGCCTGACCGGCAAAGCAGCACCGATGGCCAATTTCATGGCCCGCTATGAAACCGTGCAAGCCCAGATCGACCGGATCACCGAAACCCTGCTGGGGCATGAGACCGCCCTTCTCAAGGATATCAAATCGCTGGATCTTCTCTATGAGAAGACTCTCGATTTCTACAACGAACTGGCGCTCTACATCGCCGCCGGTGAGGCGAAGCTGAAGGAAATCGACGCCACCGAAATCCCGGCCAAACAGGCCGAGCTGGACGCCGCCGATGAGAATGACAAAATCCTCAAGGCGCAGGAAATGCGCGATATCCGCGCCGCGCGCGACGATCTGGAACGCCGGGTGCATGACCTGAAGCTGACGCGGCAGGTGACCATGCAGTCGCTGCCGTCGATCCGGCTGGTACAGGAAAACGACAAGTCGCTGGTCACCAAGATCAACTCGACGCTGGTGAACACCGTGCCGCTGTGGGAAACACAGCTGGCGCAGGCGCTGACCATCCAGCGCTCGCGCGAAGCGGCGCAGGCGGTGCGCGCGGCCAATGACCTGACCAATGAGCTGCTGACCAAGAACGCCGACAACCTGCGCGATGCCAACCGCGAGGTCCGCCAGGAGATCGAGCGCGGGGTCTTTGATATCGAGGCGGTCAAACATGCCAATGAGCAACTGATCGCCACCATTCAGGACAGCCTTGAAATTGCCGATGCAGGCAAGGCCAAACGCGCCGCCGCCGAAGAGGAATTGCAGAAGATGGAAGCAGAACTGCGCGAATCCCTCGCTTCGGCCCGGGCCCGTGCCAACGGCTGATAGCATCATGGCGCCACCTGTCACCGCGCGCCTGCGCGGTATTCTCGGCGCGGGGATGCTGAGCGCGGGCCTTGCGTCCGGCTGCGCGATGATTGAACCGCCGCAAACCCGCAGCATGGCGCCCGCGCCCGCCCGCCCGGCCGCGCTGACACGGATCATGCCCGACCCGTCGGAGCTGGCCGCCTATTACCAGCGCATCGAGGATGATCGCGTCGCCCGCGGGCTGATGCGGCGTGACGATGGCGAGGTGCCGATCAGCGCCAGCATCCTTGCGCGCAACTACATCGATATCGCGCTGCATGACGAATACCTGCTCAATGCCGGCCGCTTCACCTCCCGCACAACGGCCAGCGTGCTGCGCCGCTGGGAAATGCCGGTTGTCTATCGGATGGAATTCGGCGCCTCGGTCCCGCCGGCGATGCGTGCGCGCGATCATGCCGATGTCGCCGCGCTGGTCTCAGACATGGCGGGCGCGGCGGGCCATGCGATGCGGCTGCTGCCTCAGGGTCAGGCTCAGGGAGCGAATTTTCATGTTCTGGTGCTGAATGAGGAGGAGCGCCGCGCCATCGGCCCCCGGCTGGAAGAGCTGGTACCCGGGATTGACGCCGCCGCCGTGCGCCTTGTCACCGACATGCCGCGCGAAACCTTCTGCCTTGCCATGGCCTTTTCGCGCGACGGCAGCGCCACCTATACCGAGGCCTTTGCCATCATCCGCGCCGAACACCCCGCCCTGACGCGGAAAGCCTGCTACCATGAGGAACTGGCGCAGGGTCTGGGGCTGGCCAATGACAGCGCCAATGCCCGCCCGTCGATCTTCAATGACGATCAGGAATTCGCGCTGCTGACCGGCCATGACCGCCTGTTGCTGCGCCTGCACCACGATCCCCGCCTGCGGCCCGGCATGACCGAGCCCGAGGCAACACCCATCGTCTTTCGCATTGCATCCGAGCTGGTGGCGGGCGAAAGTTGAGCCCGGAACCGGGCAACATTCTGCATTGAAAGGAGGCGCGTCATGGTCTTCAATTTCCTCAAGGGCCAGTTCATCGACGTCATCGAATGGCTTGATGAAACCCGCGACACGCTGGTCTGGCGCTTTGAGCGCTATGGCAACAACATCATGATGGGCGCCAAGCTGACGGTGCGCGAAGGTCAGGCAGCGGTCTTCATCCATGAAGGGCAGATGGCCGATGTCTTCGGTCCCGGCCTTTATGAGCTGCAGACCAACAACATGCCGATCATGACGGCGCTGCAGCACTGGTCACACGGCTTCAATTCTCCGTTTAAATCCGAGGTCTATTTCGTCAACACCCGCCGCTTTGGCGGGCTGAAATGGGGCACGCAGAACCCGATCATGCTGCGCGACCCCGAATTCGGGCCGATCCGGCTGCGCGCTTTCGGTTCCTACGCGATCCGTGTCTCTGACCCCGGCCAGTTCATGAAGGAGATCGTCGGCACCGACGGCGATTTCACGCAGGACAAGGTCTCGGGCCAGATCCGTAACATTATCGTGCAGAAGGTCAGCCGGGTACTGGCGGGCTCGGGCATTCCCGCGCTCGACATGGCCGCCAATACCAAGGAGCTGTCTGATATCATCCGCGAGGGTATTGACCCGACGATGGATGAATACGGGCTTGATGTTGTTGAGCTTTATATCGAAAATATCTCGCTGCCGCCTGAGGTGGAGAAGGTGCTTGATCAGCGCACCTCGATGGGAATCGTGGGCGATCTGAACAAGTTCACCCAGTTCTCGGCCGCGCAGGCGATGCAGAATGCCGCCAGCGCCAGTGGCGACAATGCGATGGGTGCGGGCCTTGGCATGGGGATGGGCATGGGCATGGCCCAGTCCATGGCCAATGCGATGGGCGGGATGAACCAGCAGCCGCCCGCACCGCAATCGGCACCGCAGGCAGCGCCGCCGCCCCCGCCGCCTTCAGAATCCGTCTGGCATCTGGCCGAAAACGGGCAGACCAAGGGGCCGTTCAGCGCCGCGCAGCTTGGCCAGATGATCACGCAGGGCGGTTTCAGCCGCGAATCTCTGGTCTGGGCGCCGGGACAGGATGGCTGGATGAAGGCGGCCGATGTCGCCGATCTGGCGCCGCTCTTCTCGGTCTCGCCGCCGCCACCGCCGCCCGCCGGGTGACGCATGTCGCAAACGGAAGCCGCGGCACCCGCTGACCGCCATCAGTTCCCCTGCGCGCAATGCGGCGCGCAGCTGCGTTTCACGCCGGGGCAGCGGCGGCTGACCTGTCAGTATTGCGGCCATGAGCAGGAAATCCCCGCCAGCGACGAGGACCGCAACACCGCGCTGACCGCGCTTGACCTGCATGAAGCGCTTGCCAACCACCTGCCCCCCGAGGCGATGGAGGAGACGCGGGTTCTCAACTGCACGAATTGCGGCGCGCAGGTCGAATTCGACCCAAACACCCACGCCCTGCAATGCCCTTTCTGTGCCTCGCCAGTGGTCACTGACACCGGCACCCACCGCCACATCAAGCCCGCCGCCGTTCTCCCCTTCCGCCTGACGGAAAAGGAGGCGCATGAAGCAATGAACCGCTGGCTGAAGAGCCTGTGGTTCGCGCCCAACGGGCTGAAGCGCTACGCCCGCTCCGACCGCCAGCTTGACGGGCTTTATGTGCCCTACTGGGCGTTCGATGCCTTCACCCGCTCACGCTATACCGGCGAGAGGGGGGATGCCTATTATGAGACCCGCACGGTCACCCGCAACGGCAAGACCAGCACCGAGCAGGTGCGCAAGATCCGCTGGCGCCCGGCCCGGGGCAATGTGCAGCGCCAGTTCCATGACGTGCTGGTCATGGCCGCGCAAAGCCTGCCGCGCAAATTCACCCGCGCGCTGGAACCCTGGATGCTGGGCGACCTTTCGCCCTATAATCCGCAGTTCCTTGCCGGTTTCCGCGCCGAGGGCTATACCGTCGATCTGCCCGACGGCTTCAGGATCGCGCAGGAACGCATGGAAGAGGTGATCCGCCAGGATGTCCGCCGCGATATCGGCGGTGACGAGCAGCGCATCCACAGCCTGAGCACCGACCATTCGGACGAAAAATTCAAACACCTCCTGCTGCCGATCTGGATGGCCGCCTATCGCTACCAGAACAAGAGCTATCGCTTCATCGTCAATGCCCAGACCGGCAAGGTTCAGGGTGAACGGCCCTGGTCGAAATGGAAGATCGCGGGTGCGGTCCTGCTGGCTGCGGTTCTGGCAATCCTCTTCGTGTATTTTGGTGACTTCCGGTAATGCGCGCGCTGGTGCAGCGGGTCAGCGAGGCGGCGGTGCGGGTGGAGGGCGCCGTGGTCGGCCAGATCGGGCCGGGGCTGCTGATCCTTGTCTGCGCGATGCAGGGCGATGACCGTGCGCGCGCCGAGGCGCTGGCCGACAAGATCACCCGGCTGCGCATCTTCCGCGACGATGCCGGCAAGATGAACCTCAGCCTGCGCGACACGGGCGGTGCGGCGCTGGTCGTCAGCCAGTTCACGCTTGCCGCCGATACATCGCGCGGCAACCGGCCCGGCTTTTCCGCGGCCGCCCCACCCGATGAGGGCCGCGCGCTTTATGAGCATTTCGCCGCTCACCTTGCCGCCACGAGCATTCCGACCGCACGCGGGGTGTTCGGGGCCGATATGAAGGTCTCGCTGGTCAACGACGGGCCGGTGACACTCTGGCTGGAAAGCTGAAACCAGCGCTTGCCCCCTCCTCCGTTCAAAAATATCCTCGGGGCGTGAAGGGGCCGCAAGGCTCGGAGGGGCACCCAATATGCCCCCCATCCCCGGCCCAGTCACTTATACACAAAAGACGCAGCCGACGATCTTACGCGTGTAGATAA
>NZ_DAIRVN010000113.1:0-9245 GCF_036802785.1 Pararhodobacter sp. | reverse complement strand
TTGAGGTGTTCATCCCCCCCGCCTGCCGCCAGCCCGTGCGGCTGTGGCAGGCCGTTGCGCGCTATCAGAACGCCGCCGGGCTGCATGCACCCTTTGCTTTCGGCCATCCCTCCGGCTACCCGTCGATGCGCGACCCCGCCACCCGGCTGGCGCTGTTTCAATGCCTTGAGTTCTTCCGCACCCGCATGGTCGCGGATCTGACCATCGCCTCCTATGAGGAAAGGCTCGCCGCTGACCCGGTTCAGGCGGTTCGCCATTACTCTGAAACTGCGGGCGCGCTGAAGCAACTGCTGGATTACAACATGCTGACGCGCGCGCGCCCCGTCCGTGCAGCCGTGGCACCGCTGCTCATTGCGCGTGTGCGGGCCCCCGGCTTTGTCGAGGATGGCGACAACGCCACCGGATTCGCGCTGCGCCTGCTGGGTGATCTTTGCCTGCGCGACGGCGCCCCGGCTGAGGCGCTGGCCTGTTTCGATGCCTGCGTGGCTGCCGCCGACAATCCTTTCCGGCGGCGCAAGGCCATCACAGCGGCACAGGCGGCGGGCGATACCGAAGCCTGCCTTGCGCATATCGACGCCTTCGCGCGCAGCGGCCCGGTGCCCGCCGATCTGGCCGCGCTGCGCGACAGCCTCACCGGACCGAACCTCACCGGACCCGACCTCACCGCACCGGGCGCGCAATGACCCGCCCCAACCACGCCGATATCCTGTGCATCGGCGCGCAGCGTGCGATGACAAGCTGGCTGCACAATGTTCTCAGCCTGCATCCCGGCACCTGGGCCTTTCCGGATTTCTCGCCCGTCACCTCCACCCGCAAGGAGGCCCATTTCTGGGACTGGAACCACCATCGCGGCCGTGAATGGTATCGCTTCCTGATGACGCCTCTGGATGACAGAAGCCTGAAATCAATGGACTTCACCCCGGATTACGCGCTTTTGAACGACAGCCAGATCGCCGAATGCAAGGCGCTCAACCCCACTGCCCGTGTCCTCTACATCCTGCGCGAACCGCGCGCCCGTGCCGTTTCAGCGCTGCGCATGCATACGATGTGGGCCACCGACAATGCGCCTGCCGAGCGCGTTCAGATTACCTTCGATCAGGCCTTCCTGAACCGCGTTCAGGGCGCGCGCCTGCAGGCGCATGGCGATTACGCGGGCAATCTGCAGCGCTGGCGGCAGCATTACCCCGACCTGCTGGTGCTTGATTTCGCCGCCCTTGCCGCCGCGCCTGAGGCGGGTATGGCGCAGGTACTGGCGCATTGCGACCTGCCTGTGGAGGCGTTGGGCGACAACGCGGCTTATGCCGGGCGGCTGCATCAGCGCGTCTGGCATGCACCCGACTATCCGCTGAGTGCGGATTGCCTGAACTTCCTTGACGGCATGCTGTGGCGCGAGCGCGAAGCAGCCGAGGCTGAAACCGGCATCCGCTTCATGCCCGAAACCTGAAAGGCCGCCATGAACACACGCGCCAATATCACCGATATCCTGTGCATCGGCTGTCAGAAGGGCTCCACCAGCTGGCTGCATTCGGTGCTGAACTGCCACCCCGGCACCCATGCCTTCCCCGATTCCGAGCCCGTCACCTCAACCTGCAAGGAAGCCCATTTCTGGGACTGGAACCATCAGCGCGGGGTTGAGTGGTATCGCACCCTCATGACCCCGCCGGAGCCGCATCTGCTGACGATGGATTTTACACCCGAATATGCTTTCCTCCCTGATGCGAAGATCGCCGAGTGCAAGGCCATCAACCCCACCGCGAAGATCATCTATATTCTGCGCGACCCGCTGGCCCGCGCGGTTTCAGCGCTGCGGATGCACATGCTCTGGCGTTTCGGGCCCGGGCATGACCAGCCCCTTCAACTGGACGATACCTTGCACGAACTGATCGCCCAGGCACGGCTGGACGCGCATGGCAGTTTCGTGCGCAACTGGTCAAACTGGAAACGGCACTATGACGACATTCTGGTGCTCAATTATGAAGATTTTCACAACGCCCGCGAAGAAAGCGTGGCACGGATAATGGAGCATCTGGCGCTTGACCCCGCGCGCATGACCGAGGCCGGGCGCGAACGGTTTGACGGGCTGATGCGGCGCCGGATCTGGGAAAGCACCCCTTTCCCCATCGACCGCGCGGTGCTTCTGTTCCTGCACGGCTATACCTGGCGCACGCGCGATGCCGTTGCGGGTGCGTTCGGCATGCGTTTTTCCGAAGCAGAACAGATGCTTGCAGGCTGACATGCGGGCGCTTGAGGGGTTGCATGACAGGCTCTGGGCCGGCCCGCTCGCCGATCCGCAGGCGCCCGCGCAGGCGCTGGCCGATGCCCTGCCGGACACCCCCTATGGCCCCGCCCTGAAGGCGCTGTCACAGCTTTCATCCTTCGCGCTGCCGGTTGAGCCTGCGCTGAAGGCGGCGCTGGTGCGCTGGCCCGGGTCGATTGATCTGGCGCTGGTGGCGGTGGAAAGCAGCGCTGACGACACCGCGCTTGCGGAGCTTTGCGCCCGCTGCGCGGCCCAGAACCGCCGCCGCGCCGCCGCCGGCTGGGCGCTGTGGCGGGCGGGAAAGGCGGCGCAGGCGCGCGCGTTCCTGGCCAGTATCGACCTGCAATCAGAGACCGCAGCCGCCGATCTGGCCTGCCGCGCGGAACTGGCGCTGCTGGACGCGGACTGGAGCGCCGCACGCGATGACCTTACCCGGCTGGAACGCTGGCCTGAGATATGGCAACGGGTGCATCTGCAACGCCTCCATCTGGAAGGCGGGGCCGTGGCGCTGGCGCGCGCGCTCGATGCCGCGCCACCCGGCCCCGGCGGGCATTGGCAACAGGCACTCGCCCTTCTGCTCAGCGCGCGCGACTATCCCCGCGCCCGCTCCGTTCTTGTGCAGGCGCAGGCCCGGCATGGCGCCGGGGCGACCCGTGACGCCAGCATCCGGCTGGCGCTGGAGACCGAGAGCTATACAACCGCGCTGATGCTTCTGGAACCCGGCCTGCCCCCCGCCCCGGCGCGGTGGAGCGCGCGCCAGCACGAATACTGGCTGCGCGCCATGCTGGGCCGCGCCCGTCAGAGCAGCGCACCCGCCCTGCCGCTGCGCCCGCATGCCGAGGCCGCGCTGCGCCTTTTCCCGCGCAACACCGCGCTGCGCGCGCTCTGGCTCACCTGCCGCGCGCTGGAAGAGGACTGGCGCGCGCTGGAGGCCGGTCTGCTTGCCCCCGGTGTTGCCGCCACCCCAAACCTGCCCGCCGCCGCGCTGGTGCCCACGCTGAACCGGCTGGGCCTGTTTGAACCCGCGCAGGCGCAGATCGAGGCCGATCTGGCCCGCGTCAGCGGCACCAACCCGCGCGCGCGCAGGCTGCTGGCGCTGGCGCAAAGCCACCTGCTGCAAGGCGCGGTTGAACAGGCCGAGGCCGCCCTTGAGCGCGCGCAAAACTCCGCGCCCCCGGCACCCACCCGCGCCGATCTGGCCTGGCTGCGCGCCGAGATCGCGCTCTGGCGCTTCCGGCCTGACGCAGCCACTGCCGCGCTGGGGCCGCTGCAACGCGAATACCCCGGCCATCCGGGCCTCTGGCTGGCGCTGGCGCGCGCGGCCTTTCTGCGCGGTGATTTCAGCGCGGCAGAGGAAGCGCTGGCGCAGTTCCGCACCCTCAAGACCGTGCAGACCGGCGCGCCCCCCGCGCCGGACCTGCGCGACCGCATCACCCTCGATGCGCTGGAGGCCAGCGCGGCGCTGCCGTCGGGGCTGATGCGGGAGTCACCGGAAACGGTGCTGGAAAAGGTGGGCCTTGCGCCCGTCATTGCCTCGCCGGGCCTGTCAGCCTGCCTGTTGGCGCGCGCCCGCCCGGTCTTTACCGCAGTCGGTGGCCCGCCAATCCCGGCCCGGCTGGCCTTTTACTGGGAGGGGCCGGAAAGCGGCGCCGTGGCGCGCAGCGTCAGCGCCTGGCAGGCGCTGCACCCGGGGTTCGCCACCACCCTCTATGGCCCCGATCAGGCCGCCGCATGGCTGGCCCGCCACCACCCTGCCTTGCTGGCGCTCTTCCAGCGCCAGACCCTGCCCGCCACCCGCGCCGATCTGTTCCGCATCGCACTTCTTTATACCGAGGGTGGGGTCTATGCCGATGTCGATGAATATCCCCGCGCCCCGGTCGATGACTGGCTGGCAGGCGCGCAGGCGGTGTTCTGTCAGGAATGCGGCTATGGGACAGTGGCGAACAACTTCCTTGCCGCGCGTCCGGGGCTGGCGCTGTTCGGGCAGATGCTGGAGCGGGTTCGGGCGCGGCTGGAGGCCAGCGAAACCCCCTATCCGTGGTGGGACAGCGGCCCCGCGCCGCTGACCGCAACCGTGTTTGAAGCGCTCTACGGGCCAGAGCCCACCCCTGGCCTGCGCCTGCTGGATCAGGCCGCCTATTGCCAGCGCATCAGCACCAATCTGGCCTTTCCGCACAAGCGCGGCCCGCTGCACTGGCGGTAGTGGCGCCTGCGGGGTTCCGGCGGGCGCGCGGGCGATCAGCTGCAGATGCCGTGCAGCGGGGCTTCGGGCCAAGGCAGGCGGATATTCCCGGGCGGCGAGAGCATCGGCGAGAGCATCGGTGCGGGCATGACCGCGCCAAGCATCGCCTGAAGCCGCGCGGTGCGCGCGCCCTCCGGGTCCAGCGCCTGACAGCAGAGATATTCCTCCACCAGACTGGCCTGCTGCTCATAGCCGAAATCCAGAAAATCCGCGGTGCTGGCGGGGTCGAACAGATAGGGATCGGCGCCGGAAAGATGCTCCGCCCCGCCGCGCAGGGGGCTGTAGCCGGTCAGCGCGTGGTTCTGCCATTGCCAGACATGGGTCAGTTCATGCGCGATGAACATCGCCGCCCCCAGATCTGTCGCGCCATCGGGGCGGCGGGTGTAATCAGGGCGCATCAGAGCGGGGCGGATGTGGATATGGTTCCAGAAGACCATTCCGGCGGCGCGGGCGATGAAACTGGGCCCCTCATCGGGCGGCAGGATACGCTCGCGGCAGGTGGTGCGGGGGCGCGTGGGATAGGTGAAGCCGCGCAGACCGATCAGCGGGTTCTCAACCAGCCGGACCGGGGCCACATCGAGGCTGTCGCCAAAGAGCCCTTGGGCCAGCGCCAGTTCCCCCTCGGCCAGCGGGCGGCCACAGGCAGCGAGGAGGAGGAGGGCGAGAATGAGCGCGCGCATGGCGGCAAGGTAGCGGATGCGGTGGGGAAAGGAAGAGGCTGCAGGGAGGTGCGGGCCGGGCCCCCATCGAGGGGGCCCGGCCCGCCGGGGGCTGCCTGCCCCCACCGGCCTGCGGCCGCCCCCGGGGCGTATTTCTGGCAAGATGAAGGAAAGGGCGCGCGCCTGTCATGCGCCTGCCTTCTGCATGCGGTCTGTTGCGCCTGTCGCCCCTTTTGCCTGTCGCCCCTTGTGCCCTTGGCCACCCGTGCCCCTTGTGCCGGAGACCTGGCCCCCCCACATTGAAAGGCGATCGTGAAAGGACATGCCGTGGCTCTTATCCTCAACATACTCTGGATCGTCCTGGGCGGGGCATGGATGGCGCTTGGCTGGCTGATCGCCGCCGCGATCATGGCGGTGTCGATCATCGGCCTGCCCTGGGCGCGCGCGGCCCTGACCACAGCCGGGTATTCGCTGATGCCCTTCGGCTTTCAGGCGATCAACCGCGCAGAGGTCACCGGCCCCGATCTGGGCACCGGCGCGTTTGGTCTGCTGGGCAATCTCATCTGGCTGGTTCTGGCGGGCTGGTGGCTGGCGCTGGGGCACATTCTCAGCGCGCTGCTCTGTGCGGTGACCATCATCGGCCTGCCTTTCGCCTGGGCGCATCTGAAACTTGCCGGTTTCGCGCTCTGGCCGGTGGGGCGGACGATTGTGTTGCGGAACCAGCAGCCGGTGCGCTGAGCAGCGGAGGCGTGACAGGGGGCATGAACGGATGCCCCCGAACTGCTGACCCTGTCAGCGGCGCCGGGCTGCGGGTTCACACATCCACATCCTCAACGAACCGCGCGTTTTCCTGAATATACTGGAAGCGCAGTTCCGGCTTCTTGCCCATCAGCCGCTCCACCAGATCGGCGGTTTCGCCCGGGATGTCATCGTCGATCGACACCCGGATCAGCTTGCGCGTGGCCGGGTTCATGGTGGTATCCTTCAGATCCTTGGCGTCCATCTCGCCCAGACCCTTGAAGCGGGCCACGTCGATCTTGCCGCGCCCGCCCAGCCCCTTCTGCATCCATTCGTCCTTTTCCGCCTCGCTGAGCAGATAGAGGCGGTGCGCACCCTGTGTCAGCCGGAACAGCGGCGGGCAGGCGAGATAGAGGTGCCCGTGGTCGATCAGCGGGCGCATCTGGGTGTAGAAGAAGGTCATCAGAAGCGCCGCGATATGCGCGCCGTCAACATCGGCATCGGTCATGATGATGATCTTGTCATAGCGCAGATCATCCAGCCGGAACTTGCTTCCCATCCCCACGCCCAAAGCCTGGCAAAGATCATTGATCTCCTGATTCTGGCCCAGCTTGCCGCTGGCCGCGCCCAGCACGTTCAGGATTTTCCCCTTGAGCGGCAGCAGTGCCTGCGTGCGCCGGTCGCGCCCCATCTTGGCCGAACCGCCCGCCGAATCCCCCTCGACGATGAACAGCTCGGTCCCGTCGCGCGCGGTGGCCGAGCAATCGACCAGCTTGCCCGGCAGGCGCAGCTTTTTGGTGGCGGTCTTGCGGCTGGTCTCTTTCTCGGCGCGGCGTTTCAGGCGCTCTTCGGCGCGCAGCACCAGAAAATCCAGAATCGCACCCGCCGCTTTGGTATCCGCCGCCAGCCAGTTGTCGAAATGGTCGCGCACCGCGCCCTCGACCAACCTTGCGGCTTCGGCGGTGGCAAGGCGGTCCTTGGTCTGGCCCACGAATTCAGGGTCGCTGATGAAGCACGAGACCAGCGCGCAGCCCCCCGCCACCATATCCTCGCGGGTGATCTGGGCGGCTTTCTTGTTGCTGGCCAGCTCGCCATAGGCGCGGATACCCTTGAGGATCGCCACCCAGAAGCCCGCCTCATGCGTGCCACCCTCGGGCGTGGGCACGGTGTTACAGTAGCTCTGCACGAAGCCGTCGCGCGCCGGTGTCCAGTTGATCGCCCATTCGACCGAGCCGGGAACGCCGAATTTCTCCTGAAAGCCGACCTTTCCGGCAAAGGGGCGGTCGGCATAGGTGGCATCCCCCTTGAGCTGCTCGCCCAGATAATCGGCCAGCCCGCCGGGGAAGTGGAACACGGCCTCCATCGGTGTGTCGCCATCGGTAACGGCGCTTTTCCAGCGGATCTCCACCCCCGAGAACAGATAGGCCTTGGAGCGCACCATCTTCAGCAGCCGGGCGGGCCGGAAGCGGTGGCTGCCGAAGATCTGCTCATCGGCATGGAAGGTGAAGCTGGTGCCGCGCCGGTTGGGGGCTGGGCCGACTTTGCGCACCGGGCCCTGCGGCACCCCGCGCGAGAATTCCTGCACATAAAGCTCGCGGTTGCGCGCCACTTCCACGCGCAGATGGTCCGACAGCGCATTGACCACCGAGGCCCCCACCCCGTGCAACCCGCCCGATGTCTGATAGGCCTTGCCCGAGAATTTCCCGCCCGAATGCAGCGTGCACAGGATCACTTCCAAGGCTGATTTGTCGGGGAATTTGGGGTGCGGATCAATCGGGATGCCGCGCCCGTTGTCGCGGATGGTAATGGAATAATCGGCGTGCAGCTCCACCTCGATGCGGTTGGCATGGCCCGCCACCGCCTCATCCATCGAGTTGTCGAGGACCTCGGCCACCAGATGGTGCAGCGCGCGCTCGTCAGTGCCGCCGATATACATGCCCGGGCGTTTGCGCACCGGCTCCAGCCCCTCAAGCACCTCGATGCTGGAGGCATCATAGGTCTCGGTCGCGCCGGAAAGTAGGTCGTTCGCCATTCGCTGCTCGATTCTCGGAAGGTGTCAGTCTGACCCAGCAATAGACCATCCACAGCGCCGGGACGCAAGACTTGGGGTTCTATACGCCCTCATATCGCGCCAGCCTTGCCCGCAGGAACAGCCCCGCCACCAGCGCCAGCGCGACCAGCCCATAGGCCAGCCGCAGCCCGGCCAGTTCCGCCGTCAGGCCCAGAACCGGCGGGCCAAGGAAAAAGCCCAGATACCCCAGCACCGTGGCGCGGGCGATGGCATGGCTGCGCAGCGCAGGCGGCGACAGGCGCCCGGCCACCGCCAGCGCGGTAGGCACCACGACCGAGATGCCAAGGCCCAGCACCATGAAACCCAGATAGGCCATCGCCACGCCATTGGCGGAGATCACCACCAGCGAGCCCAGTGCCGCCACCGCGAGCCCGCCGCGCAACAGCACCTGATCAGCGACGCGGCTGGCCACGACCTGACCGGCCAGCCGCCCCATCCCCATCGTCAGGCCCAGAAGCGCCGGGCCCGCCGACCCCGCGCCGGTCCCGCCACCCAGATCGCGCTCGATATAGAGCGCCGACCAGGCCTCGGCGGCATTCTCGGCCAGAAAGCCCACCAGAATGAGCAGGCCCGCCAGCAGCGGCACCATGCCCAGCCGCACCCGGGGCCGCGCAACGCCGCGCCCGACAAAACCGTCAATGCGCCCCTCGCGCTCAAGGCTGAGGGTGGCGAGCGCCAGCACCACCAGCCCCGCCGCACCCAGAATGGCAACCGGGGTGAAACCGGCGGCGCGCGCCAGCCCGGTCAGCCCCGCCGCGCCCGCGTAGGCAAAGGAATAGACCGCGTGGTTGAGGTTCATCAGCACCATGCCGCGCCCGGCCTCGATCGTGCTCAGCCGCGCGTTCATCCAGACATCCAGCGCCCCGGTGGCACCACCCATGACCATCAGCGCGCCGATGAAGAACACGGGCGCGCTGGCCTGCGCGGGCAGCATCACCCCCAGCCCCATCATCGCCGTGCCCAGCGGCACCGCCCAGCGGCCCAGCCATCCGCCCAGCCGCGGCGCCAGCAGCATCATGGTGATCGCCATCAACGAGCCGAACAGCAAGAACCGCCCCAGCTGCCCGTCGCTGACCCCCAGCCCGTCCTTCAGATCGGGCATCGAGGCCATGAACGTGCCCCAGACCACGCCCATCGCGATGAAAGCGGCCATGGGCCCGCGCGAGGCGGCGATTTGCGAAAGGATCAGGGGCATGGGAGGTTCCGGAACTGTCAGCCTGCTGACAAACCACGCCCGTTGCGCCCCCGCAAGGCCTTCGCGACCGGCCCCGCCCCCGG
>NZ_DAIRVN010000112.1:0-9402 GCF_036802785.1 Pararhodobacter sp. | reverse complement strand
ACCCGCCCGCCCGAGGTTGAAACGCGGGTGACGATCTCTGGCATCGGCGGGGGCGTTGCGGCGGCCATTTCGATGACCGGCTCGGCATCGCTTGAGGTCAGAACAATGCGGCCGTCCAGCGCGGGGCCTTCCATGGCCTCGGCAGTGCCTTCGTCCACGATGAGCGTGGCAGGCACCGGCGCGGCCTGAAGCGGCGCGGCATTCGCAAAGATGGGCTGCACCGGCGCATCGCTATGATTCAGCGCCGCAGTTTCTACGGCGATGGGGGGCAGACCGGGAATGACGACAAGCCCGTTCTCAACGACGACATCGGCCAGCAGTTCTTCGGTCGGGGGCAGAACCGGCATGCCCGAGGCGTTCAACAGGCTTTCGGCAATGGCGGTGACGATCGCGGCTTCATCCGGCACTGCCGCGATGGCTTCCTCAGCAGCGTCTTCCCGCAGGGTTTCAGACAGATTGGCCGCCAGCGGTGTGATGGTGATGGGATCATCACCAGCGCCGGATTCCCCCGCGCCCTCGGTCAGTTGCAGATATTCCTGCGTGTCGATCGTGCTGAAGCCCACGCCGCGCGCGACAATCAGGTCATCCTCAGGCGCCGCCGCGTCCTGCGGGCGAGAAGGCGGCACGGGTGAGCTGGCGGGCGCCGCGGCCAGCGCCACGGCCTCGTCAATCGCAGCATTGACGGAAGCGGCGGCAGCCACGGGTTCGGGCTCGGGCTCGGGGCTGGCCACTTCGGCCAGAACGGCAGAGATATCATTCTGAAGCGAGGCCAGAAGCTGTTCCGACGGCTGCTCGGACGGGGAAAGCGGGCGCCGGGCGGGAAAGATGCTGCGCTCAGGCGCGGTCTGCAGCCGGATCACACGGCCCGCGGCGCGGCCTCCGTCGCTGTTGCTGGCCACCTGTGGCGCACTGGTATAATTCGGGCGGGACGGGCGGCGCAGCGCCACGCGGGCCGGTGCCTCGCGGAAGCCACGGTTCATCAGCTGCACCACCTGTTCATGGCGATGCGCAACCGAGCGCCCGCCAAAAACCGTAACGATGATGCGCACGCCGTTGCGCTCGGCCATGGCGGTCAGGTTATAGCCCGCAGCATTGGTGAAGCCGGTCTTGATGCCATCAGCCCCCGGATAAGCGTTCAGAAAGCGCGAATTGGTGTTGTTCACCTGCGCGATGCCCGCATCTTCGCTGCGGCGGGAGAAGATGTTGTAATACTGAGGAAAATCGAAATAAAGCTGGCGACCAAGAATGGTCATGTCGCGCGCGGTGGACAGGTGCCCCGAAGCGGTCAGCCCATGCGCGTTCTGAAAGCGCGTGTTGGACATGCCGATCGCGGCGGCGGTGCGGTTCATGCGCGCGGCGAACCCTTCGACCGAGCCGCCGATCGCCTCGGCAATCGCGGTGGCCGCGTCATTGCCCGAGCGTAGCGCAGCGGCGCGAATCAGGTAGCGCAGCGCGATGGTCTGACCTTCACGCAGGCCCAGCCGTGAGGGCACTTCGCGTGCCGCACGGCGCGACACCCGCACCTGGGTATCAAGCGAGACTTCGCCGTTCTGGATTGCCTCGAAAGCGACATAGAGCGTCATCATCTTGGTCAGCGAGGCCGGATGCAACCGCGTATCATGGTTGGTTGCGTGCAGGATTTCGCCTGAACGGGCATCCATCACCACCGCCGCGAAGGGGGTAGCCTGTGCCGTGTTGATAGGGGCCAGCCATACCATGATGAGCGTACAGAAAAACACTGCCGCCGTCATGCTGCCATAGCTGGAGGAACGCTTGAGACGCGCTGCCACCTTGCCTGTCCTTTGCCTCGGATTGCCCCGGTTTTTCCCGGGCGCTTTTTCTGCTCCTGATCAGCTTAGCATGCGATAGCACCTATGAAAAGACCCTTGTAATCAAGGGTTTTCGCGCTGTCTTTAATTTACTGACACATCTAGTGGCTGTGTGCCGCGCAGCCACTAGATGTTAGCTGCCATCGATCCACTCCAGAAGATCCGGCAGGTTTTCGAGGGCGGGAATCTTCCGGTAGCGCGGATGGGAAACCGGCGCCTCGGCAAATTCCAGCGCCCATTCCAGCCCGTGCGGCACATGCACGCCCCAGGCCCCGGCCATCAGCGGCGCCACCACATCCGAGGCCATGGAGTTCCCCGCCATCAGCGCGGCCTCCGCCCCTTCGCCGTGGCGGGCAAAGATCGCGGCATAGGCAGCCGGGGTCTTGTCGCTGACGATTTCAACGGCATCAAACAGCACATCCAGCCCGGATTGCGCCAGTTTGCGCTCCTGATCCAGCAGATCGCCTTTGGTGATCAGCACCAGCCGGTAGTCGGGCGCCAGACGGGCGATGGTTTCGTGCACCCCCGGCAGCAGCTCGATCGGCTCGGCCAGCATGGCGCGCCCGGCCTCCATGATCTCGGCGATGACATGGCCGGGAACCCGGCCCTCGGTCACCTCGATGGCGGTTTCGATCATCGACAGCATGAAGCCCTTCACACCGTAGCCGTAATGCCCCAGATTGCGCCGCTCGGCGGCAAGAAGGCGCTCAGTGAGGTGGTCCTTTTCGGCGTGATCGGCCAGAAGGGCGGCGAAACGCGCCTGTGTCAGGTGAAAAAGCCGCTCGTTGTGCCAAAGCGTGTCATCGGCATCAAGGCCAACCGTGGTAATCTGCATCTCCCTCCCCTTTCGTCAGGGTTTTCATGCCGCGCCTTCGCGCTATATACTGCCATGAACGCGAATCTGTCACCCAAAGGCTTTGTCCATGACCATCACCCCCAGAATGACCGACCGCACCGACGGCCCGGAAGGGGAAACCGGCATCGCCACCAAGACCCGGACGCGCACCCAGCGCCCGCCGATGTACAAGGTGATGCTGCTCAATGACGATTTCACGCCGATGGAATTCGTCGTGCATGTGCTTGAGCGTTTCTTCGGCCTGTCGCATGCGCAGGCGTTCGAGATCATGCTGACGGTGCACAAGAAGGGGCTGGCGGTGGTCGGCGTCTTTTCCTACGAGGTTGCGGAAACCAAGGTGGCGCAGGTCATGGATTTCGCGCGCCGTCATCAGCACCCGCTGCAATGCACGCTGGAAAAGGAGTAGGGCGCAGCTGCGTCCGCCCATGAACACACCCCAAACAGACCCTGCGCCGCGCGCCCTGCGGCTTGAACTGGCGTTCGAGGGCGGGTTGACCCTGCCCGCAACCGGCGCCATCGCGGTTCTGGCCCCGCGCGCGGGTGAAAGTCTGGCGCCCCTGCCCCGTGAGCGGGTGCAGGTGATGACGCCGCATTTCCCCGACCATGCCGCCTTTACCGCGCAAGGCTATGCCTGCGCCCGCAGCATCGCGCCCGGCGTGGCGGCGGTGCTGGTCTGCCTGCCCCGCGCCCGGGCCGAGGCGCTGGACATGATCGCCGAGGCCTGCGCGCTGACCGAGGGACCGGTGATCATCGACGGCCAGAAGACCGACGGTGTGGATGCGATCCTGAAGGCGCTGCGCAGCAAGGTCAGCGTGAGCGAGCCTGTCTCTAAAGGCCATGGCAAGATTTTCTGGTTCCCCTCGCCCGGCGCTGCCGCACTGGCCGCATGGCGTGACGCGCCGGTGACGCTTGTTGACGCGGCGGGCCAGCCCTTTCAGACCCGCGCCGGGCTCTTTTCAGCCGATGGGGTTGACCCCGGATCGGCGCTGCTGGCGGGCGCCCTGCCCGATACGCTCGCGGGTGAAGCCGTCGATCTGGGTGCGGGCTGGGGGTTCCTGTCTGCCGCGCTGCTGGCGCGTGCGCCCAGGATCAAGGCGCTGCATCTGGTTGAAGCCGATGCCCGCGCGCTGGATTGCGCGCGCCTCAATGTCACCGATCCGCGCGCCGTCTTTCACTGGGCCGATGCCACCCTGCCGCTGCCGGGGATTCAGGCCGATATCGTGGTGATGAACCCGCCCTTCCACACCGGGCGCAAGGGCCAGCCGGGGCTGGGCATTGCCTTCATCCGCGCCGCCGCCGCGCTGTTGCGCCCTGCCGGGCAGTTGTGGCTGGTTGCCAACCGGCACCTGCCGTATGAGGCCGCGATGACGGCCTCTTTTCGCCGTCATTCGGAAGTGGCTGGCACCGCCGCCTTCAAGATCCTCCTGGGCGAGGGGCCGGTGCGCGCTGCCGCAGGGGCCCGCACAGCGCCCCACCGGGACCGCCGCGCTGCGGGCCACCCAAGGGGGTCACGCGCATGAGTTTCTCCATTTCGGGCAAGACTGCAATTGTCACCGGCGCCGCCTCGGGGATCGGACATGCGATTGCCCGCCGCTTTCTGGACGAGGGCGCGAATGTCGTGCTGGCCGACCAGAACGAGAAGCGCCTGAAAGCGGCCTGCGAAGGGCTGGCAGAGCGTGACACCGCGCGCCTCTTCATCGGCGATCTGCGCGAAAAGCTGACGGTGGCCAACCTGCTGTCCGCCACGATTGACGCCTTTGACCGGGTGGATATTCTGGTCAATGCCGCGCGCGAATTTACCCTGACCGACCCGCTGGACCCCGCCGACAAGACGGTGGATGAGGCACTTTCGCAGAACCTGATGGTGGCCCTGCGCCTGTCGCAGGCCGTGGCGCGGCGCATGATCACCCAGTCAGAGCAGGATGACGACCGCAAGGCGGGCGCCGGAACGATTGTCAATCTCAGCTCGGTTGCCGCGCAGCGCACCCAGCCAGAGTTGCTGGCCTATTCCATCAGCACCGCCGCCGCCGAACAGATGACCCGCGCGCTGGCCGTGGCGCTGGCGCCACATAATATCCGGGTGAATGCCATCGCCCTTGGCTCGGTCATGAGCGCAAGCCTGCGCGACTGTATCGCCGAAAACCCCGATTACCGCGAAAGCATCATCCGTGGCACCCCCCTGCACCGGATCGGCACCGCCACCGAAGTGGCTGAGGCTGCGCAGTTTCTGGCCTCAAGCAGCGCTGGCTTCATCACCGGGCAGGTGATCAGCCTTGATGGTGGCCGCAGCCTTCTGGATGCCGTGCAGCGCCCGGCGCATTAGCGCGCCGGGTCATTTGAGCTTGATACGCCGGAGACCGCGTTCAGACCTCTTGATGGCGCTCGATACGCGTGTAAATCGCGAGTCTGGGTGCCTTTTCGTCGCGCTTGCGCTGTTGCAGCAGGCGGCTGGCGTTATGGGGCTGGGCCGCGCGCTCCAGTGTCAGGAATTGCGACAGGCGCGCCCCGGTCTCCGCGCGGGGACGGTCGAGGATATGTCTGCTCATGCGTGCTCTCCTGTTTTGATGGATTGCTCAGTGGCGCAACCTTAGCACGAATCGCCCCGGTTTTCCACCAGCCCCCAAAGGGCCCGGCGACTTGACGCCCCCCCGTCCAGCCGCTACGCGAAGGCAACGCCATTGAAGAGGTTTCGCAATGCCCAATCCTTCCCTTCTCATTCTGCCCGGCGACGGGATCGGCCCCGAAGTCATGGCCGAAGTGCGCAAGATCATCGGCTGGTTCGGCACCAAACGAGGGCTTGTGTTTGATGTCAGCGAAGACCTCGTCGGCGGTGCCGCCTATGACGTGCACGGCACGCCGCTGAGCGATGCCACCATGGCCAAGGCGCAGGAAGTCGATGCCGTGCTGCTGGGCGCTGTCGGCGGGCCGAAATACGATGTGCTGGATTTCAGCGTGAAGCCCGAGCGCGGCCTGCTGCGCCTGCGCAAGGAAATGGACCTCTTCGCCAACCTGCGCCCGGCGCAGTGCTTTGACGCGCTGGCCGATTTCTCCAGCCTCAAGAAGGAAGTGGTCGCCGGTCTCGATATCATGATCGTGCGCGAGCTGACCTCGGGCGTCTATTTCGGTGAGCCGCGCGGCATTTTCACCGAAGGGAATGAGCGCGTCGGCATCAACACCCAGCGCTATACTGAATCCGAGATTGCCCGCGTCGCCCGTTCGGCATTCGAGCTGGCACGCAAGCGGGGCAACAAGGTCTGCTCGATGGAGAAGGCCAATGTCATGGAATCGGGCATTCTCTGGCGCGAAGTGGTGCAGAAGGTCCATGACGAAGAATATGCCGATGTCGAGCTGTCGCATATGTATGCCGATGCGGGCGCCATGCAGCTGACCCGCTGGCCCAAACAGTTCGATGTGATCGTGACCGACAACCTGTTCGGCGACCTGCTGTCAGACCTTGCCGCCATGCTGACCGGCTCGCTGGGAATGCTGCCTTCGGCCTCGCTGGGGCTGCCGATGGCCAATGGCCGGCCCAAGGCGCTTTATGAGCCGGTGCACGGCTCGGCCCCCGATATTGCGGGTCAGGGCAAGGCCAACCCGATCGCCTGCATCCTCAGCTTCGCCATGGCATTGCGCTACAGCTTTGATCTGGGGGCCGAAGCCGACCGACTGGAGGCCGCCGTGCAGAAGGTGCTGGCCGACGGGCTGCGCACCGCCGATCTGATGGGGCCTGAGGGCGGCAGCCCGGTTTCGACCAGCGCCATGGGCGACGCGATTGTCAACGCGCTGGACGCCAGCCTCTGACACCCGACATGATCCAATGAACGAACGGCCCGGCAGGTTCTGCCGGGCCGTTTCGCGTTTCTGGCGGGGCGCATCGCCCGACGGGCGGACTGACCGCGCCACCGCTATGCTGATCCGCAGCCGGTCGCTGCGCTGTCTCATGCGGGCCGAGGGCGGCGGCCCCTCAATACCGACATGCCGTAGCTGGGTGGCTGGTGCGCCGCGGGACGAGACCGCCATCTACAGCTGACGCCAACCGGCGTTTCACACGAAATTGCAAGACTTGTTTGCACTTCGACGATTCAAGGTCTCTCACCCGGTCTTTCCTGTGCACTCTTGCACATTGAGCAGTCGATTTGGGCAGATATGTGACACATTGATGACGAGGGTGGCGAAGCTTACGTCCCATTTGTGACCGAAAACGATCACATACACACACACAGAAAAGTAAGAGACACCAAAATGACTCGCTTCGCTATCACCTCCGCCATCGCCGTTTTCGTCGCCCTGGGCTCCGTTGCCGCCAATGCAACCGACATCCGCAGCGACGGGATCGTGAACCCGGGCGCCTCTGACAGGGCCGACGCCAACCCCCGCGGTAAACACGCAGTCCGCGCCGGCGACGTTTACTCGGCACAGGAACTGATGGTTACCGGTCTGAATGAATCGGACTTCCTCGAATTCAGCCCCCGCGATACGTTCCAGGTCCGCGCTGATGACGTTTACACGGCACAGGACCTGATGGCTGTCGGCTTGAATGCCAACGATGTGCTGACCGTCAGCAATTTCAGCGCTAACGGCCAGATCCAAAGGCGCGCGTTCCCGGGCGACCAGGTATCTCAACACTAACGGCATCGCATGCCGATCCTTCACGACGCGCGCCGGGGCAGGCGCGCGTCGAAATACGTTCCGGGCCAGGGCGCAGGTCAGCAACCTGACACGCCGCCAAGCCCTCAGTCCCCGGCGTCAGACCCGCTCGATGGCGATGGCTGTGCCCTCGCCGCCGCCGATGCAGATCGCCGCTATCCCGCGCTTCAACCCGCGCCGCTCCAGCGCATGCAGCAGCGTCACCATGATCCGCGCGCCAGACGCACCAATCGGATGGCCCAGCGCGCATGCCCCGCCGTTCACGTTGATCTTCTCGCGCGCGATCCCCATTTCACGCATGAAGGCCATCGGCACCACGGCAAAGGCCTCGTTCACCTCCCACAGATCCACCTCATCGACCGACCAACCCAGCCGGTCAAGCAGCTTGCGGGTGGCGGGCACCGGGGCGGTCGAAAACCAGCCGGGCGCCTGCGCATGGCTGGCATGGCCACGGATCACGGCGCGCACCGGCGCACCCGCCGCCTCTGCCGCCCTGCGTGAGGCGAGGACAAGCGCCGCCGCACCATCCGAGATCGACGAGGAATTGGCCGCCGTCACCGTGCCATCCTTGCGAAAGGCGGGCTTCAGGGTCGGTATCTTTTCGGGCTGGGCCCTGGCAAGCTGCTCGTCATCGGTGACCATCACCTCGCCCTTGCGCGTATGCACCGTCACCGCCGCAATCTCGCCGTCGAAGGCACCATCGGCCTGCGCCGACAGCGCGTTGGTCAGCGAGCACAGCGCGTAATCATCCTGATCGTTGCGGCTGAACTGGTACTTTTCCGCGCAATCCTCGGCAAAAGTGCCCATCAGGCGCCCCTTGTCATAAGCATCTTCCAGCCCGTCGAGGAACATATGGTCAATCACCTGACCATGGCCGATCCGCGCGCCGCCCCGCATCGCGGGCAGCAGATACGGCGCGCCGGTCATGCTTTCCATCCCGCCTGCCACCATGATCCCGGCGGCTCCCAGCGCGATCTGGTCATGCGCGATCATCGCCGCCTTCATCCCTGATCCGCACATCTTGTTGAGCGTCGTGGCGGGCACCTGTTCACCCAGACCGGCTCTGAATCCGGCCTGACGTGCCGGCGCCTGCCCCTGCCCGGCTGGCAGAACACAGCCCATGATCAGCTCTTCCACCAGATCAGGGGCCAGCCCTGCGCCTGCAATCGCCGCCGCAATCGCCGTTCCGCCCAGTTCGGAGGCGCTGACTCCGGTAAACACACCCTGAAAGCCGCCCATCGGGGTGCGCGCCGCGCCAATGATAACAACTTCCTGCATTTCAGCCTCCGGCATCTGTGAACCACTTGGAAAGGTTTCCGCTCTAGGCTGACCACGAAAGAACCCCGAATGCGAGAGGGAAACGTGGATATCAGCACAAATCACAGCGCCGCAGGTCTTCTCGTCAAGGTCAACGAAACCCGGATTGATGCCGCCGTGGCGATTGAATTCAAGGAAGCGCTCCGCAGCGCGGCCGATGGTTTTGACGGCCCGGTGATCCTTGATCTGGGCTGCGTCACCTTCCTCGACAGCAGCGGGCTTGGCGCGGTCGTGGCGGTGATGAAACTGCTTGGCCCGCAGCGCCCCCTGCACCTCGCCTCGCTGACACCGCCGGTGGCAAAAGTCTTTCGCCTGACGCGCATGGACAGCATTTTCACCATCCACCAGCATCCGCCCTGCGAGATGAAAGCAACAGGTTAACCTGAATGGTCCTGCCCGCTTCACATGCCATGCCCGGCACACCCCCGCCCGATGAGCCCGCCCGGCACCGGCGCAGCGAAGGAACCGGGCGCATTCACCGCCGCTTCCCGGCCTGCAACCTTGAAACACGCGCGGCCCTGATGGCGGTCCGTGACGGGCTTCAATGCTCCGGGCTGGGGGAGGATGATCTTTCCAGCACCGAACTGATCCTTGCCGAGGCACTCAACAACATCGTCGAACACGCCTACGCGCAGAGCGACGGGATTGTGGATCTGTTCGTCGAGCTGCGCCGCGAAGGGCTTTTTTGCCTGATCCGCGACCATGGAAGCGCCATGCCGGGCGGGCGCCCGCCCAGCCCCCCCCCTGCCCCGC
>NZ_DAIRVN010000111.1:0-9767 GCF_036802785.1 Pararhodobacter sp. | reverse complement strand
GGGGGGGGGCGTCAGCGGGCATGTTGCGCGCCGCGCGGAACCGGGACGGCGCATGCCTCACGGCAGCGGTTGACCCTTGCCTCCAGCACCTGCGAGATGCGCTCAACCCCTGATTTCAGCAAGGCATCCTCGTGCCATCCGGCCAGCGGATACACCGGCGTATCGGCGGCCAGCAGGCCCGACCAGCCAAAGCTCAGCCGCAGGGCCGCCTCGGTATGCGCCCTTGTCTTGAACAGAACCACTTCGCCCTCGTACTGGTCGAAGGGATGCTTGCGGCTCATTCGGACAAGCTGTGCATTGACGGCGATCGCCAGCCGCTCGGCCTCGGTTTTCGGCTCGGCCATGCCCAGTCGGCGCATCATTCCGTTGCCCAGGTTACTCTTCCTGAACAGTTCTGCCCAGCCGATGCGGCCCGCAGCCTTCTCGGTCAGATAGTGCCCCCAGCGCCGCGCGCGGATGGTCCAGCGCGCGACAATGCGTTCAAGGCGGGTCATGCGGACAAAGCGCCCCGGCTCCCATGTGTCAATCATTGCAACCGCCAGAATGTGCTCGCCCGCCTCCGCCAGTTTCTGGCTGATCCGCAGCCCCAGCAGGCCGTCCACACATTGCCCGCAAAGGACCATGGGGCGGCCGCTATAGCGGGCACGCAGCCGCCGCGCCGCCTCGGCTGCGATGGCATCGAAATCCATCTCTTTGAGCAGGGCAAAGGCAGCCTCATCAGGGACGAAAACATTGGCGACCTCCAGATCGTCCGAAAGGTTGCGTGCCATGGCATGATAGAGGAAGGGCTGGTTGATCGTGGCAATCACGGGGCTGCCTGCATGGGCGGGGTGCAGGGTCATGATCTCGATCACGCGCCCGTCGGTCCCCTGGGGTGCGGCACCATGGGCGTTGTCTTGCAGCGCCTCGCGCAACGCCCGGGAAAACCCGTCCAGTGTCGGATCGCTCAGAAAGGCCGCCAGCGGCACCCGTTTGCCGAATTGTGCCTCGACGCGCGCGAGCATGCGCAACACCCGCAGCGAATACCCGCCCAGTTCAAAGAAATCGCCCTGACACTCCGCCACGGGGATGCCCAGAATATCGGCCCAGATCTGCCGCACCGCCGGTGCAACAATGCCCCTGCCGGGCAGGTCGTCATGCGGCGAAGGCAGCGCATCATCCTCCGGCAGCGGCGCGGACAGGGCATGGGGAACGCGCCTGCGGGTCTGGGGTCTGAGCGGCAGGGTCGAAAGGCTTCGCGCAGGCTCAGAAAGGGTGATGTCAAAGGTCGCCAGCAAGAGGTCGGCAAACGCGTCGACCGTCTGCTTGCTGAACATCGCATCGTTGTAATCGATCATCAGCTTCCAGCCCGCATTCCGGCCGATGATCTGGATGTTCATGTCGTAAAACACGCCCGGCATATGCGACGGGACCGAGACCATCTCGAACGCGCCATAGCGACGTTCCTGCAGAAACACGCGCTGCATGTTCAGGTTGAGCGAGACCAGCGGTCTGCGGCTGGCATCCCGCGGGCGCTTGAGGCGGCGCACCACCTTGTCGAACGGATAGGCCTGATGCAGCACGGCCTCCTTCACAACCGCGCTGACCCGGGAAATGTGATCCAGCAGCGAATCGTCCGGGTGCACCTCGATCCGCAGAGCGAGTGTGTTGATGAAAACGCCGATCAGCTGCTCGATGGCGGTATCGGTTCTGCCCGCGACCGGCGAGGCGAAGAGGATGTCGGTCTTGCCGCTCCAGCGATGAAGCGCCGCGCTCATCACTGCCGCGCCCAGCGTGAAGAACGATATGCCCGCCGATTTGTTGAACGCGGTCATCCTTGCGTCGAAACCGGCGGGGAAGGGTTTGATCAGGGTCTTGCCGGTGGTCGTGCGGATGGCCGGGCGCGGAAAATCTGTCTCAAGTTCGAAATACGCCGCGTCTTTCAGCTTCCGTTCCCAGAAAAGCCCGTCTTCCTCCTGCGCGCCCGATGCCTCAAGCTCCTTTTCCCAAAGCGCATAGTCGCCGTATTGCAGGGCAAGTTCCGGCAGGTCCGGCGCCCGGTTTTCGGACAGTGCCTGAACGGTCAGGCCCAGCTCATTGCCAAGAACGCCAATAGAAAAGCCATCAAAGGCAATATGATGCGCGACAATCAGTATCGCCGCCCGGTCAGGCGCAAGGCGCACCAGTGACATGCGCAACTGGCAGGGCCGGGTCAGATCGAACGGCTCCGCGGCCAGTTCGCGCGCCATCGCGGCAACCCGTGCATCATGGTCCTTCGGCGAGACGGCGCGCAGATCCACCACACCCAGATGGAACCGCACCCCCGTGACCACCTCTTGCCGGAGCTCGCCATGCTCCTCGACAAACCGGGTGCGGAGCATCTCATGCCGGTCGGTGATGATCTGCATCGCCCGCTCGATATCCGCGACGCGGAAGGCACCACGGAGTTCCCATCTGACAGCGATATTCAGCTCGATATCGCCGGGTTTGGCCATTTCCTGAAACCAGAAGCGTTGCTGGGCGGAGGTTGTCGGGAAGCGACCGACAAAATCAAAGAGCTGTGCAATCTCCATACTCACCCCCAACGCCACAAATTTACCATTTTTAGCGTAGCGGATTCGGTGGAAGTGACCAAAGAGAATCTCTTTGGGGTTGTTCGCCGGTTTAAGTGACGGAATATTAATGGGTTGCGTGGCCGCTGGATGCCGCACGCAGCCTCCCCGGCGACGGTTTTCTCCGAAAACGCTGTGCCAGACGGGGCGCTCAGCCGAAACGCGATTCGCGCAATCCGGTGCTCAATCAACGGGGATTGCGGTGTTGATGCCGGTTTCCCATGCACCTCCTCCGCAAGGCAGACGCGCCTCGCTAGGTGAGCGCTCAGATTTCTCAATGATTCTGGGCAGTTGCCCCTCACTGAAAAATCCACCCGATACCTCTTGAATCAGTGCTTGCCATGCCCACTTATGTAAATGTAAATTACATTAACACCGACAGACAGAGGAGACTGGCAAATGACGGCAATCGCAACCTGGCCCGGACGGGCTGAAACCTGGCTGGACGAGCGCGGCAAGCCCGCGTGGATTGCGGCCATGGTGGTCGGATTCATCGTGTTCTGGCCGATCGGTCTGGCACTTCTGGCATATATGATTTGGGGAAAGCAGATGTTTGGAAAATCGTGCAAGGGCCGCAACCGGATGCATCGCGGCGTCACCGGAACCTCGGGCAACAGCGCTTTTGATGCCTACAAGTCGGATATGCTCAAGCGGCTGGAAGATGAGCAGGCGGCCTTCGGCGCCTTTCTGGACCGGCTGCGCGAGGCGAAGGACAAGTCCGAATTCGACGCCTTCATGGACGACCGTGCGCGTCGCCGTGGCGACGAGGCCCGTCAGGGCGAACCGGCGAACTGAGCCTTTTCTGGCTGTGAGAAGCGCCACCCGGCCCCGCAAGGGCCGGGTGTTTTGCGTTCCCTTCCCCCTCGCAATGGCGCCCTCAGCAGAACGGGGGCCGTTCTGCCCTTTCCATCGCCCCGGTTTCCCGCCATGGTCGCGCGCGGCAAAAGGTCCGGAGGGGGCGACAGATGCGCTGGGAAGACCCGTATGCGGCACCGGGGCAGGTGGTGGGGCTGTTCGGCGGCTCATTCGATCCGCCGCATCCGGGGCATCTGCACCTCTCGCGGGAGGCGCTCAAGCGGCTGGGGCTGGATCAGCTCTGGTGGCTGGTCAGCCCGGGTAACCCGCTCAAACAGCATCCGCCCGCGCCGTTGGCGCACCGGCTGGCGGCGGCAGCGGCCATGGCGCGGCACCCGCGCGTGAAGATCACCGATATCGAGGCGCGGCTGGGCACGCGGGCCACCGCCGATACGCTGGCGGCACTGCAGCAGCGCTATCCGGGGGTGCGCTTCGTCTGGGTGATGGGGGCCGATAATCTGGCCGGGTTCCATCGCTGGGGCCGCTGGCGCGAGATCATGGCGAACGTGCCCGTCGCAGTATTTGCCCGGCCCGGCCAGCGGGTTGCGGCGCTGTCGGCGCGCACCGCGCGTCAATACGCGGCCTACCGTCTGCCTGCGCAGGCAGCAAGGCTGCTGGGCCGGGCAGATGCGCCCGCCTGGGTTTATCTGGACATGCCGATGCGCCCGGAATCGTCCAGCGCGATGCGGGCGCGGGCAGCCGGTACCGCCCCGGATAAAGGGAACGGGGCTGGAAAAGCCGGACCGCAATGACATAGGATCAACGCAGTTTTGACATGCCATCGTCCGTGCCGGATGGTTGCATGGGCATGGTGCCATCACCGGCACCTGCCGCGCTGCCGTTCGTATCTGTTGAAGGGAGTATCATGGCCTCTGACCACCCGCATCCGACCCGCCGCGCCCTCCTGGGCGGGTTGCTTGCGGCCAGTGCCTTTCCGGCGCTGGCCAATGCCCCCGAACGCTCGCTGCGCCCGCTGCCACGCCCCTCCGCGCCCGGCGCGCGGGGAAGTGCGCCTGCGGTGGCGGCGCAATCCGTCGAGCGGCTGTTGCAGCGCGCCAATCTGGGCGGGGTGACGGGGTTCATCGCGCTGGATGCGCAGAGCGGGACGATTCTGGAGGAACATGGCGCCGACCAGCCCTTGCCGCCCGCCAGCGTGGCCAAGGCGCCAAGCGCGCTTTTCGCCATTCATGCGCTGGGGATGGAGCATCGGTTCATCACCCGCGTTCTGGCGCGGGGCGGGGCCATTGCAGGGGGCGTGCTGCGCGGGGATCTGGTGTTGCAGGGCGGTGGCGACCCGGGCCTGCAAACCGAGGATATGGCGCGGATGGCCGATGCGCTGATCGCGCAGGGGTTGCGGCGGGTGGAGGGGCGGTTTCTGCTTGATGACAGCGCCCTGCCCGAGATTTCGCAGATCGCCACCGACCAGCCTGTGCAGGCGGGCTACAACCCGGCGATTTCGGGGCTGAACCTGAACTATAACCGCGTGCATTTCCAATGGGCACCCAGCGGCGGGCAGATGCGGCTGACGATGGATGCGCGCTCTAACCGCGAGGTGCCTGCGGTTTCGGTGATCAGGATCGAGGCGCGCGACAGGGGTGATCCGGTCTATACCTATGCCAACGCTGCCGGGCGCGAGGCCTGGACGGTATCGCGGCAGGCGCTGGGCAATGGCGGGTCACGCTGGCTGCCGGTGCGCCGCCCCGGCCCCTATGCAGGCGACGTGTTGCGCGCGTTGCTGGCGGCGCGCGGCTGCACCCTGCCTGCCCCGCAGGCGGCTTCGGGCGGCAGCGGCGGCGCTGTGCTGGCTGAGAACCGCTCGGCACAACTGAGCGAGATGGCGCGCGAGATGCTGCGCTTTTCTACCAATATCACCGCCGAATGCGTGGGCTTGACCGCCGCGCGGCGGCTGGTGCCCGGCATCGCCGCGCTGCCCGGCTCAGGGCAGGTGATGGCGGGGTGGCTGGCGCAGCGCTATGGCGCACAGGGGCTGCAATTCGCCGATCATTCGGGGCTGAGCGACGCCTCACGCGTGACGGCCCGGGGGATGGGTGCCTTCTTTCTGGCCGCCCACCGCGAGGGGATTCTGCCCGGCCTGCTGCGCCGCCATACGATGCGTGACGCGCAGGGCCGCGAGATGAACAATCACCCGGTCGCCGTTCACGCCAAGACCGGCACGCTGAATTTCGTCAACGGGCTGGGCGGCTATGTCCGCGCGCCGGGCGGGCGCGAGATCGTCTTTGCCATTTTCAGCGGCGACCTGCCGCGCCGTGCCACCATCCCGGTGCAGGCCCGCGACCGCCCGCCGGGTGCGCAGGAATGGGCGCGCCGGGCCCGCACGCTCCAACAGGGCTTGATCGAGCGCTGGGCGGCCACCTATGGCTGAGCGCGCGCCCGGGCTTAACTGTTTGCCGCGCGCGGCGGCGCGGCGGTATCCACGCAGCGGAACGGGCCTTTCGCCGTGATACCGGACGGGATTTTCCACCTTCTGGGCGGGATCGGCCTGTTCCTTTACGGGATGCAGGCGCTGACCGCCGAGCTGAAGGTCATGGCCTCGGATCAGGCGCGCGCTGCGATCCGGCGCTTTGCGGCGCGCCCGGTTACGGGAATGGCGGCGGGGGCGGCGATTACGGCGCTGATCCAGTCGTCCAGCGCGACCATGGTGATGACGCTGGGCTTTGTCGGCGCCGGCATCCTCAGCTTCAGCCAGTCGCTGGGAATCATACTGGGGGCCAATATCGGCACCACCTTCACCGGCTGGATGGTGATGCTGCTGGGCGTCAAGATCAACCTTGGCACCCTCGCCTTTCCGGTGCTGTTCGCGGCGGGGCTGATGCGGATACTGACCTCCGGCGCTGTGGCGCGGCTGGGGGGTGTCTTGGCGGGGCTGTGCCTGATCTTCATCGGCATCGACCTGCTGAAAGAGGGGATGTCGGTGTTCGACGGGCTGCTGAGCCCCGAAAATCTGCCCACCGACACGCTTTGGGGCCGGTTGCAGCTGCTGGGGCTGGGGGTGGTGGTGACGGTGGTCACCCAGTCGTCCAGCGCCGGGGTGGCAGCGACGATCGTGCTTCTGTCCGAGGGGCATGTCAGCTTCACGCAGGCGGCGGCACTGGTGATCGGCATGACGGTCGGCACCACCTTTACCGGCGTTCTGGCCAGTCTTGGCGGCAATATCGCCATGCGGCGCACGGCGATTGCGCATCTGATCTTCAACCTGACGCAGGGGCTGGTGGCGCTGTCGCTGCTCGATCTGGTGGTGCGTGTCATGGCGGCAGGGATCACCATGGGCGATGCGCCGCTGGCGCTGGTGCTGTTCCACAGCGGTTTCGCGCTGGTGGGGGCACTGGTGTTTCTGCCCTTCACCGGCGCGTTCGCGCGGCTGGTGGAATGGCTGGTGCCCGAACGTCCGCTGGCGATTGAGCAGGAACTGGATGCGCGCTTTCTGACCGATCCGGCGGCCGCGCTGGATGTGGTGCTGTCCGGCAGCAGGCGGCAGATTTCGGCGCTTTTCGGGCAGTTGGGTGCGCTGCTGGCGCCGGGGTTGCGGCCGGCGGAGGTGCCTGATCTGGCGGGGCAGGTCAGCAATGCCGATGCGCTGGGGCTGTTCCTGTCGCAGATCGCTCTGCCTGAGAAAGACCCGCTGCGTCAGGAACGCTATGGCGAACTGATGGCGCTGCTGGACCATCTGCGCCGCCTGATCCAGCGCGCCGGGCAGGGCGGGCGGATGACGGTCGCCATGTATGAGCCGATGCTGCGGCGCGAGACGTTGTATTTCGGCGCGATCCTGCGCGCGGTGGCGCAGCTTGAGGCCGGGTTCATCCCCGGTGATGCGGAAAAGGCGCGCGAACATGCCACGCAGCTGGCGCGGCTGCATGCCCGGCTGGTGCGTGCGCAACCCCGGCTGGCCCGGCGCGAAGACCGGCTGCGGCGGCGCGTTCTGTCAACCCGTGCCGCCCCGCCCCGGATTTTCGCCATCACCGATTCGATGCGCTGGCTGCGGCGCAGCTCAGCCCATGCCGAACGCGTGCTGTTTCACCTGCTGGCGGCTGAACGTCAGGCCATGGCCGCACATGCCCCGCCACCGTCATCTGACACCGCCGCCTGAGGGGGGCGGCGCTGTCAGCCGTGCATATGCCGCGCCCGCGCGCCGCGCTCGATGGCGGCGGCGTGCAGGCGGTCGATGTTCAGCTCAAAGCGCAGCTCTTCCAGAAAGCGCAGCTCGGTCTGCAGCAGCTTGCCATCGGCTGCGGCCACATCGCAGGCCAGCGCATAGGCCGTTTCATACAGGCGCTCAGGCAGGTTGCTGCGCACCAGCCCGAACAGGGCATCCAGCCCGTCCTCTTCCTCGAACAGGTCAAAGACCGTTTGCGCCACGATCTTGACGCGGTCGAAATCATACTCAGCAAAGATCGGCAACTGGTTCACCAGCGCCTCGATGGCCAACAGCTCCGCCGTGCGGATTTCGCTGTCGGCGACCGAGACCGCGATCAGCGTAGCGATCAGGCTGTCTTGCGGAGAAAGGGAATGCGGAGGCTGTGCCATGAGGCTGTCCTGTTCAGGGGGGCTGGGGGCCAGAATATTGACTGCGACCGGGCCGGGCAATAGGAAGCGCATCACGAAGCCCTCTGTGCCATGGCGAACTCTTCCCTGAACCCCTGAGCGAAAGCAAGTGATATGACCTCTCTGCGCGATGCCGCGATGACCTCCAAGGCCTGGCCCTTTGAAGAGGCGCGCAGGCTGCTCAAACGCTACGAGAAGGCGCCACCCGCCAAGGGGCATGTCCTGTTTGAAACCGGCTATGGCCCCTCGGGCCTGCCGCATCTCGGCACCTTCGGTGAGGTGGCGCGCACCACCATGATCCGCCGCGCGTTCGAGGTGATCTCGGACATTCCGACCCGGCTGATCTGCTTTTCTGACGATATGGACGGGATGCGTAAGATCCCCGACAATGTGCCCAACCCCGATATGCTGCGCGAGCATCTGCAACGCCCGCTGACATCCGTGCCTGACCCGTTCGGCGAATACGACAGCTTTGGCGGGCATAACAACGCCATGCTGCGCCGGTTTCTGGACACGTTCGGCTTTGAATACGAGTTCATCTCGGCCACCGAGTTCTACAAGACCGGCCAGTTTGACGCGATCCTGCTGCGCGCGGCGGAACGCTATGATGCGCTGATGGAGGTCATGCTGAAATCGCTGCGCGAGGAGCGCCAGCAGACCTATTCGATCTTCCTGCCGATCCACCCGGAGACGGGCCGGGTGCTGTATGTGCCACTCAAGGAGGTGAACGCCAAAGACGGCACCATCACCTTTGATGACGAGGACGGGCGCGAATGGACGCTGCCGGTCACCGGCGGGCAGGTGAAGCTGCAATGGAAGCCCGATTTCGGCGCGCGCTGGGCGGCGCTGGATGTCGATTTCGAGATGTATGGCAAGGATCACAGCACCAACACGCCAATCTATGACCGGATCTGCGAGGTTCTGGGCGGGCGCAAGCCCGAGCATTTCACCTATGAGCTGTTTCTGGATGAAAACGGCGAGAAAATCTCGAAGTCACGCGGCAACGGGCTGACGATTGATGAATGGCTGACCTATGCCGCGACCGAGAGCCTGTCGTATTTCATGTATCAGAAACCCAAAACCGCCAAGCGGATGCATTTCGATGTGATCCCGCGTGCGGTGGATGAATATCACCAGCAGCTGCGCGCCTATCCTGACCAGACGCCGGAACAGCAGGCGGCTAACCCGGTCTGGCATATCCATGGCGGCAACCCGCCGGAATCGCGCATGGTGGTGCCGTTCTCGATGCTGCTGAATCTGGCAGCGGTGGCCGGGGCGCGCGACAAATCAGGCCTGTGGGGCTTCATCCGGCGCTACGCGCCCGACGCCAGCCCTGAAACCCACCCCGATCTGGACGCCGCCGCCGGCTATGCCCTGCGCTATTTCCACGATTTTGTGGCGCCCCAGCGGGTGTTCCGCCTGCCCGACGATCAGGAACGTGCGGCGATGGAAGATCTGGCCGCGCGGCTGGAAAGCTGGGACGGCGGGCTGGACGGCGAGGCGCTACAAAGCATGGTATTCGCCGTGGGCAAGGAGCACGGGTTCGAGAACCTGCGCGACTGGTTCAAGGCGCTCTATGAGGTGCTGCTGGGCGCATCCGAGGGGCCGCGCTTCGGCGGGTTCATCGCGCTTTACGGCATTGACGAAAGCCGCGCGCTGATCGCCCGGGGGCTGGCGGGCGAGCTGGCTGCACCGAAGGGCTGACCGGGCGGCGCTGGATGTCGATTTCGAGATGTATGGCAAGGATCACAGCACCAACAC
>NZ_DAIRVN010000110.1:0-9918 GCF_036802785.1 Pararhodobacter sp. | reverse complement strand
GACCGTCGCAAACAGAAAACGCGCCGCATGACCCCCATGTTTTGTCCACTCCCGTTCCCGGTTGGAGCGCAGCGGTCTTCATGCCGATGTCGCATAGCTGCCATGTTAGGGCAGCATATCTGACAGCGCAATTCTTTTGTCCGGTCGCGGGGGGTGGCCGGGGTTTCGTGCCTCTGGCCGTCGATGATGCAACCCGTCCGGCCTCATGTCGGGGTCCGGGTTCGCCGCCCCGCGCCGGGGGAATAATGGCGCTCACAGCATCAGGCGGGCGGGGGCCTCCAGCAGGTCGGCGTAGTGGCGCAGGAAGGCGGCGGCCTGCGCGCCGTCGATCACCCGGTGATCATAGGTCAGGTCAAGCGGGCACATGGCGCGCGGCTGGAACGCCTCGCCGTCCCACACGGGTTCGACCCGGGCCCGGCTGAGGCCCAAGATCGCCAGTTCCGGCGGGTTGATGATCGGCGTGAAGCCGCGACCGCCGATCCCGCCAAGGCTTGAAACCGACATCGAGGCGCCGCCCATTTCCTCGGGGCGCAGCTTTCGTGCCCGTGCCCGCGCTGCAAGGTCGGCGATCCCGGTGGCGATTGACCAGATCTTGCGGCGTTGCAGCCCGCGAAGCACCGGCACGACCAGTCCGTGGGGCGTGTCCACCGCGACCCCGATGGCGACATGCCGCTTGAGCCAAAGGCCGCCGCCATCGGCTGACAACGAGGCGTTGAAGCGCGGAAAGGCATCAAGCGTGCGGGTCAGCGCCAGGATGTGAAAGGCCAGGACGGTCAGTTTCACGCCCCGCGCGTCGGCCTCCGGGCGCAGTTCATGGCGCAGGGCATCGATGGCGCCCATATCCGCGGCATCGTGGTGGGTCACGGCGGGAATGGTGCTGGCCGAAACCGCAAGGTTGGCCGCCGCGATCCGGCTGAAACGCGAACGCGGTTCGAACTCGACCGGGCCGTAAAGGGCATGGTCGGTTTCCCAGGGCGAGGGCGGGGCGGCGGTCTGGGCCGGGCCGGGGGAAAGGGCCGCGTCGATATCCTCGCGGGTCAGAAAGCTGCGCCCCGTCCGGCGGGCGAGCGCCTCGGGGTCGATACCGCGCTCCAGCGCGTATTTGCGGGTTGAAGGGCTGGCGACTGTGGTCATTTCGCTGTCCTCCGCGCGGCGCTTACAGCAGATGCCGGAGCGGCTGTTCAAGCCGCCGGGCAAGATCGTCAAGGAAGATAATCGCGCCGTCCACGCCCAACGCCCCCTCGGCCAGCACCAGCGTGGCGGTGATCTGCCCGCTCTCGGCACCGGCGGTAAGCGTCAGAACCGGCAGGCCGGCATCGCCGGGAAAGGTTGCGGCGCTGAGGCGGGTGGCCGAAAGATCGCGGATCAGCAGATCGCGGGGCGGCTGGTCGGTGGAGGCGATGCGGGTCAGCCGGGCCAGATCGGCATCGGTGAAAGCCAGCGGCGCGGCACCGCTGCCGGGTATTTCCACGCGCACCGTAAGCGGGGCATCATCCCCCCGGGCCGCGCGCAGGCTGCCGCTGGCCATCGCCGCCCATTGCGTGGGCAGGGGCAGCGGCGCGCCGGTCTCGGTGGCGAACCAGTCGCGGAAATCGTCAAGCGCATCCGTGCGCACGATCGCCTGCAAGGTGATGGCGGCGGCGGCGGGCATCACCTTGGTGGAAGCGGGTGCGGGGGATGCCGTGTCGAACGCGTCGAGGTCGCGGGCATGAAGCGGCGGTTCGACCCCGGCGCGGACCAGATCCGCCAGCGCGATGCCGCGTTCGGCGGCGATCCGGCGGGCCAGCGGCGAGGCGGCGATCCGGTCGGCCTGCGGGGCGGGCGCGGTCTGGGGTTGCGGGGCGGCGGGAGTCTTGGCGGCCGGTGCTTGGGGTTCCTCCGCCGGGCTGGCGCGCGGGGGTTCGGTGGCACCCGCCGCCGCCCCGTCGCTGGCGATCAGGGCGATGACGCTGCCCACGCGCGCCTCGGCCCCGGCCTCGACCAGCAGTTCGACAAGGGTGCCGTCATGCCCGGCCTCGCACTCAAGCGTGGCCTTGTCGGTTTCGATCTCAAGCAGCGTATCGCTGGCCGTGACCTGATCGCCGGGCTTTTTCAGCCAGGACGTGATCATGCCGGATTCCTGCGAGGGCCCCAGGGTGGGCATCAGGACTTCGTGTCGCATCGGGCCTCCTTCCCTTTTCCCGGTCGGCCCCCTCCCCCGGAAGCGCGCCGTTTCTTCGATCGTCGGTTTTCAGGCCCTGAACGCGTTGCCGGGCCATGCCTTTGGTTCGCTCGCCCGCAGCGCCAGCAGATTCTCGGCAGCGCTGCGGATATCCTCGCTGATCGCCGCGCGCGCCCCCGCGCCGTCGCGCGCCTTGAGCGCCTCGTAAGCGGCGCGGTGGCAGCGCACGGACTGGCCCGAAAGCAGATGCTGATCGAGCGCGAACCGCACGCCGGGGCCGATCCGCAACCACAGCCCCTCGATCAGGCGCATCAGCACCGGCATCCCGGCGGCCTGATAGATCAGCGAATGGAAGCGCCAGTTATGCTTGAGGAAGTCTCCCAGATCATGCCCGGCGATGGCGTTCTCGGTCAGTTTCATCGCATTCTCGATGACCCTCAGCTGGGCATGGGTGACCAGATTCGCCGCGTTTTCGGCTGCCATCCCCTCCAGCTGGATGCGTATGACGCAGATCTCGCTGACATAGGCGGCCGGTAGGGACGGCACCTGAAAGGCGCGGTTCTTGCCCGCTGGCACCAACGCCCCCTCGCGCTCCAACTGGCGCAGGGCCTCGCGCACGGGCGTGACGCTGACGCCCAGAGCGGCGGCGGCATGGCGAAGGCTGACCTCCTCGCCCGGTTGCAACTGCCCGCTCACCAAAAGCTCGCTCAATGCCTCGTAGACAAGGCTCTGCACCGTCGATTCCTCATCGAGGATCAGGGGGGCGAGAAGGTTTTGCAAACTGTTCGCGGCGCGCAACGGGCTGACTTTCGGTCTATGTGTGATCACGGAACCATGCCACAAGTCTTGCCTCAGCCCATCCGGGTTGTCCAGTGGGTTCAATGGATGGGACGGGAAACGCGGGGCCGCGCCGGTGGAGAAAACCCGGTGGTTTGTAGTGACCGGGCGGCGGGGTTTGCGGCGCGGCCTGAAGGATCAGTGACCGTCGCGGCGTGAATATTGTTGTCATAATGGCATGTTATTTAACTGTTATTTTACCATTGTAGTCGACAACCGGAAAATGCGCCCTTGCCTGCCACCCCTTGAATGGCCCCCGCCGCCCGCCGTTTCGCCGCATGTCCATTGCCGCATTGCGGCGTCAGGCGACCGGTCTGGCCCTTTGGAGAATAGTGCCGCCAGCCCATGCGCGTGCTTGTTGACTCGCGGCGAAATGGAATGCTAGCGTCAAAACTGAGGTCACACTTTCATCTGCCCGAGGAGGTCCGGGCGGTGCCCGGTGCTGACACTCGGTACGGGGATGCGGCGGCGAATCGCCGCACTCCATTCAATGGGAGGATGACCATGAAGCGTTTTCTGAGCGCGGCAAGTTGTGCCGCTTTGGTATCCGTCGGTGTGCTCGGCGCCGCCAACGCACAATCCATCGAGGTGGCCAGCACCTTCGCCAAGAACCAGCCCTATCTGGGTGAAGGCGGCGAGTTCTTTGTCAGCCGCCTGAGCGAGCTTTCCGAGGGGCGTATCAATTTCGAGATCTATGGCGCCGGGGAACTGGTACCGCCGTTCGAGGTGTTCGACGCGGTAAGCTCGGGCGCGGTGCGCGCAGGCTGGGACTGGGTGGGCTACTGGGCCGACCGCATCCCCGCCGTGGGCCTGATCGGCGCGATGCCTTTCGGCCCCGATCCGCTGACCTTCATGTCGTGGATGTGGAGCGGCGAGGGGCTTGAACTGCTTCAGCGCGCCTATGAGCCGCATAACGTGGTGGCGCTGCCCTGCCACCTGACCGCCGCCGAACCGGCCGGCTGGTTCAACGTCGAGCTGAACAACACGGCGGATCTGCAAGGCTTGCGGTTCCGCATCTCCGGCCTTGGCGGGCGGGTGATGGACCGTCTGGGCGCCTCCACCTCGCTGATCGCGGGGGGTGAGCTGTATGTTTCGCTTGAGCGTGGCCGGATCGACGGGCTCGAATTCTCGCTGCCCGTGGTGGACCGCAGCATCGGTGTCTACCAGATCGCCAGCTACTACTACTTCCCGGGCTGGCACCAACCGGCGAGCTGGAACTCGTTCATCATCAACCGCGATGTGTGGGACGGCTATTCCGAGCATGACCAGGAGCTGTTCTGGGCCGCCTGCCGCGAAACGGTGATGAACTCGCTGATCACCGTGGCCGCCGATCAGGTTGAAGTGCTGCGCTACTTCGAGGAACAAGGGGTGGAAGTGCGCCGCCTGCCCGACGAATTGCTCGAAGCGCTGCAGGAAGCCAGCCGTGAGGTGATCGAGGAGACCGCTGCCACCGACGAGCTGTTCCGCGAAGTCTATGAATCGCTGCGCGATCACATGGAAGTCGAGCAGGTCTGGTTCAACCTTCAGCACCTGCCGCGCACAGCCGCCGAATAACGGATGGACCTTCCAGTCGGAGACACGACACCATGAGTGACACCGGTCGTTTGGGCCGGGCCATAAAGGCGACGGCTTTGGCCCTCGCCTGGCCCGGCCGGGTCGCCAACTGGGCGGTCCTGTTCATCATGATCTTTACCCTCGCCGCCGTCGTCGCGTCGCAACTGCGGATGGGGATGATCTGGAACTGGGGCTATGATCTGCCCGTGCTGGGCAGCCGGCTGACGCTGGCGGGCCTGACGGAACTGCAATGGCATGCGTTCGCCATCATGGTCATGTTCGGCGGCGCCTTCGCCGCCGTGCATGACCGCCATGTCAGGGTCGATATCCTCTACGGGCGCTTCTCGCAGCGCACCCGGATGATCGTCAACATCCTGGGGCATCTGTGCCTGCTGATCCCGTTCTGCCTCGCGCTGATCTATTTCTCATATTTCTACGTTGAACGCGCCTTCTTCACCGGCGAGCGTTCCGACTATGGCGGCCTGCGCGACCGCTGGGTCATAAAATCGGCGATCCCGATCGGCCTGGGCGTACTGCTCGCCGTCGCGGTCCTTCAACTCATCAATGATCTGGCCACGCTCTTCGGCTTCCTCAAGCGCTCGGCGCTCGAAATCGACGAAGACGAGACCCCTTCAGAGGAAAAACGCCCGTGATCGCGCAATATGGTCTGCCCCTCGGCATGGTTCTCGTCCTCTTGCTGGGGATCTTCTCGGGCTATCCCGTGGCTTTCGTCCTGGGTGGCACGGGTGTTCTTTTCGTGTTGCTCACCGACCTGCCCAACCTCTTTCTCGGCACGATGGTCTCACGCGTTTATGGCGGGGTGATCGCCAACTGGCTGCTCGTCGCCGTGCCGATGTTCGTCTATATGGGGCTGATGCTGGAGCGCTCCGGCCTTGCGCGCAACCTGCTGATATCCTTGCAATATATGATGGGCGGCATGCGCGGCGGGCTGGCGCTGGCAGTGGCCTTGCTGGGGTTGATCCTGGCCGCCGGAACCGGGGTGATCGGCGCGTCGGTGGTCACGCTGGGCATTCTCGGCCTGCCGGTGATGCTGCAAAATGGCTACAACAAGGAGATCGCCACCGGCACCATCGCCGCCTCGGGCACGCTGGGCATTCTGTTGCCGCCCTCGATCATGCTGGTGCTGATGGGGGATATCCTGTCGATCCCGGTGGGCGATCTCTTCGTCGCCGCGGTGCTGCCCGGCGTGTTGCTGGTCGGCCTCTATATGATTTTCCTGATCACGGTGGCGATCTTCCGCGGCGATCTGATGCCCGCGATGGCCGTGACCGAAAAGCTCACCCGGCTACAGATGTTCATACGCATGATGCGCGATATGGTCGCGCCAATCGCGCTGGTGATGGTCGTGCTGGGCTCCATCATAGCTGGCCTCGCCACGCCGACCGAGGCCGCCTCGCTCGGGGCCATCGGCGCCACGATTCTGGCCGCCACGACCCGTCAGCTCAGCTGGAAAGTGCTGGGCGGCACCATTTTCGAGACCGGCAAGATCACCGGGATGATCATGTTCGTGATCATCGGCGCCACCTGTTTTGGCGTGGTTTTCGCCCGGCTGGGCGGGCCGCATATGATCGCCTCGATGGTGGATGCCATGCCCTTCGAGGCCTGGGGCACCCTGATCATGCTGCTGGCGATCATCTTCGTACTCGGCTTCGTGCTCGAATGGATCGAGATCAGCTATGTGGTGCTGCCGCTCTTCGCGCCCATCGTCATCGCGCTCGATTTCGGCCTCGGCCTTTCGACGACCGAGATCATGTTGTGGTTCGCGATTCTGGTGGCGGTGGTGCTTCAGACATCCTTCCTTACACCACCATTCGGCTATGCGCTGTTCTACCTGAAGGGGGTGTCGCCGAAAGGTGTGACGATGGCGATGATCTATCGCGGCGCCGCGCCCTTCGTGGTGTTGCAACTCGCCGCCGTGGGGCTGTTGATGCTCTTCCCGGCACTGGCCATCTGGTTACCCCGACTGGCCTTCGCCAACTGACCGACCGTTCCGGCCCGGCGTGCGGGCCGGACCCTTCGGAGCGGTCACAGCGCCACGACAACGCACGCCCTGAGGGCAAGTGCCGCCCCGCCCGGCGGCAGGAACCGACACGCGGACAGATCCGCCCCACCTGGGAGATCCGAGGATGAAAGAGACAGCCATCCCCATCGACACACCGATCCTCGACCTGGTATCGACCGAGGAGGACTGGAAAGGCGTCACCACCGCCCAGGCCGAGCAGATGCTTTTCTCGCTCTATGCCGTGCGCCGCTTCGAAGAGGCGATTCTTGCGCTCGACAAGCAGGGGCTGGTGCACGGCCCGGCCCATTCAAGCATCGGTCAGGACGGCGGGGCGGTGGGCTGCATGGCGGGGCTGCCAGCCGACGTCCTGATGACGGGCACCCACCGGGCCCATCATCAGGTGGTGGCAAAACTGGTCCGCGCCACCTGGTCCGACAATTTCCGCCCCAACCACGACACCGCCGTTCCCGAACAGATGGAAACCGAGGTCAACGCCATGCTGGCCGAGATCCTCGGGCTGCGCACCGGCTGGGGCGGCGGGCGCGGCGGGTCGATGCACCTTCGGCGCGACAGCCTGGGCGTGCTGGGCACCAATGCCATCGTCGCCGGTGGCACCCCCATCGCCTGTGGCGCGGCATGGGCCGAGAAGATCCGCGACACAGGCCGCCCGGTGGTGACCTTCTTCGGCGATGGCGCCACCCATCAGGGCGCCACGCATGAATCCATGAACCTCGCCGCGCTTTATAACCTGCCGATCGTCTTTTTCCTTGAAAATAACGGCTATGCCGTCTCGATGACGGTCGAGCAATCCACCCGCGAGCAGAATCTGCTGGCCCGCGCGCTCGGCCATGGCATCCCCTCGTTGCGTGTTGACGGGATGGACGCGATGGCCGTGCGCCGCGCCACCGAACGCGCCTTCGGGATGCTGTGCGACGAAAGCGGGCGCGCGGTGCGCGGCCCGGTGCTGGTGCAGGCCGATGTCTATCGCTACTACCACCAAAGCACCCCGATCCCCGGCAGCGCCTTTGGCTACCGCACGAAGAAGGAAGAGGAGCGTTGGCGTGCCCGCGACCCGCTGGACCGTTTCATCGCCGATTGCCGCAGCCGCGATATCCTCAGCCAGGGCGATGTCGAGGGGATCGACACCCTCGTCTCGGGGCTGATCGACCGGGCGGTGGACGGCTGCGTCGAAGGCACCGGCAGCGCGCGGCGCATCCGCCCCGCCCTCTGGCCCGACCCGGCCAGCATCGATGAGGGGATCACCGGCGATCTTTCCGAGCTGAAGGGCCTGCGCACCGCCGAGCCCGAGGATTTCGCCCCGCAGGACATGGTGGAGATGAAGTTCATCGACGTCATGCCGCAGGTGGTTCTGGCGCGGATGAAGCAGGACCCGAACTACCTGATCATCGGCGAGGATGTGGCGAACATGCGCGGCGGCACCGTGGGCGCGACGCGCGGGATCATCGACGCCTTCCCCGAACGGGTGATCAACACGCCGATCTGCGAGAACGGTTTTTGTGGCCTCGCCGCCGGGCTGGCGAGCCGGGGAATGCGACCGATCATCGAGCTGATGTATTCCGATTTCTTCCTTGTGGCCGCCGACCAGCTTCTCAACCAGATCGGCAAGATGCGCCATCTTTTCGGCGGCGAACACCCGGTGCCGGTGGTGCTGCGCACGCGGATACCGGGCGCCGAGGGCTACGGCTCGCAACACTCGATGGACCCTGCCGGGGTGTTCATGCAGTATCCCGGCTGGCGGATCATCGCCCCTTCCAACGCTTTCGATTACGTGGGGCTGATGAACGCGGCGCTCTTGTGCGATGACCCGGTCCTGGTGCTGGAACATCAAAGCCTGCATCGCACCACCGCGATGGTGCCCAAGGATCTGGATTACCTGATCCCGTTCGGCAAGGCGCGCATGGTGCGCCACGGCACGCAGATGACCATCCTGTGCACCCTCGCGATGGTGCGCATTGTCGAGGACATGGTGGACGAGCTTGGCATCTCGGCCGATGTGATCGACCTGCGCACCCTGTCGCAGCGCGATATCGACTACGATCTGATCGGCCAATCCCTTGCGCGCACCAATAACGTGGTGATCGCCGAGCAGAGCACCCGGGGCACCTCCATCGGCCCCTTCATCGCCGACGAGATCCAGCGGCGGTTTTTCTACGATCTCGACCAGCCGGTGCGCCGTGTAACCGGAAGCTGGGCGCCGCCGCCCGTCTCGAAGGTGCTTGAGCGCGCGGCGCTGGCCGGGGCGGAACATCTGCGCCCGGTGCTGCTCGATACCCTGCACCAATCGCGGCAGCGCCCGGGTGTGAGGGCGGCGGAATGAGCGGGCTGGCCCTTGCCGGTCGCCATCTGGTGATCGTCGGTGCCGCCTCGGGCATCGGCCAGCGCTGCGCCGTGCTGGCCGCGTCCGAGGGGGCGCGGCTGACGCTGATGGACCGCGGCGACATGGCCGATGGCGCGGGCGTCATCGCCCGCCACCGGCTCGACATTGCGTCGCGGGCCGAGGTCGAGGCGGCTTTCGCCGGGCTTGACGATGTGGACGCGGTGGTGGTCACCGCCGCGATCTGCCCGCTTGACGACTGGCAGGCGAATGACTGGGACGCGGCCTTCGACCGGGTGATGGATGTAAACCTGCGCGGTTCGATCAATCTGGCGCGCGCCGCGCTGCCGCTTCTGGCGCCGCGCAAGGGGACGCTGGTGCTGAGCGGGTCGGTGGCCGGGCGGATGGGCGGGCTGGTTTCAAGCCCGCATTACCTGGCCTCGAAGGGCGGGGTTCATGCGCTGGTGCGCTGGCTGGCGCAAAAGGCCGCGCCGCAGGGCGTGCGGGTCAACGCCATCGCGCCCGGCCCGGTGCTGACACCCATGCTGGAGCCGGAGCGGATCGATACCGCGCGCATCCCGCTGGGCCGCTGCGCCGAACCTGACGAGATCGCCTGGCCGCTGCTGTTCCTTGCCTCGGCACGGGCAAGTTACATCAGCGGCGCGGTGCTCGATGTGAACGGGGGTTTCCATGTCAGTTGATATCCGGCTTTCCCCGCGACATGCCGGATAAATTAAAGGAGAACGCACATGAGCCAACCCGTCGCCGTAATAACAGGAGGCGCGAACGGAATAGGCAAGGCCGCCGTCGTTAAACTGACCGGGGCCGGATGGAAGGTAATTGTGGCGGATCTGAATCATTCCTCGCTGGTGGAATTGAAAGACCAACTGCCCGATATTGAAATCCGCGAACTGGATGTTCTGAAAGAGGCGCAGATCGTGGCGCTCGCCGACCAGGGGAATCGCATATGGCCGTGACGCACTGAACGGGATGGCTTGTGGCTGGGCT
>NZ_DAIRVN010000109.1:0-10525 GCF_036802785.1 Pararhodobacter sp. | reverse complement strand
ACTCACGACCCTAACCTTGGCAAGGTTATGCTCTACCCCTGAGCTACGCCCGCTCCCTTGATGGCGCGTGATGTATGAAAAGCGGTGCCGGGCCGCAAGGGAAAAATGCAGCAGCGCGCGAAAATTCCTGTGGCGGGGCAGGCGGGCAGGGCAGGGTGCGGTCTGGTGCGCGCAAGAGTGCACCGCGCGACGCATGAACCTTCAGGAAATCATTGGTCCGGGCAATGCGTCAAGCCCCTGTCCGTTCGCGGTAAAACCCCTGTGAGGGCGTGGTGGCGAAGCGTCAGCGGGGCTTGAAGCGTCCCCGCCGCCGCCCATCTTCGGCGCGAAAGCCCTGCAGGGCTTTCACATCCCTCTGGCAGCTCCGGGGTTACCGGGCCGGGGGGAGATGCGGTGCAACCGCGCGCCCTGGCGACAGTCAGGCGCGCCATGAGAGAGGACAAGAGAACCGTCATGCGTATGGCATTTCTGACATTGGCAACCGCGCTTGCCCTGAGCGGCACGCCCGCGTTGTCGGAAACCAAACCCGCCGAGGGCAAACCGGTACTGACGAAATCCCCCAAGGTTGAGGCCTTGAGCCCGCCCGCTGCCGGGGCCGGGAGCAACCGGGTTGAGGCAGAGGTGCTGCAGGCGCCTGCCGGGGGCAAGGGTGGCAAGGACATGGCGACCGGGGTTGCGGACACTGAGCTGCCCGGCTCTGACGCGGCATCGCGCCGCGCGTCCTAACAGGGGGGCGCGCTGGCGGGCTTTCGGCCCTTTGGCGCGCCCGGTGACGCCGCCCCACCAAAGCGCAAACGAAAAGGGGCGCCGCAGCGCCCCTGTCCCTCCCGCAGCCTGTGCGGTGCTTATTCCAGTTCGATCAGCAGGTCTTTGGCCTCGATCTGCGCGCCGGGCTGGACATGCACCGCGCGCACCTTGGCGGCGCGCTCGGCATGCAGGCCGGTCTCCATCTTCATCGCCTCGATGGTCAGCAGCAGATCACCCGGTTTGACCGTCTGCCCCACCGAAACCGCGACCGAGGCGACCGAGCCGGGCATCGGCGCGCCCAGATGGCCGGCATTGGCCGGGTCGGCCTTTGGCCGGGCGGCGGTGGTCGCCTTGACCTTGCGGTTGGGTGTGCGGACGGTGCGGGGCTGGCCGTTCAGTTCAAAGAAGACCTTGACCTCGCCTTCCTCATTCGTCTCACCCAGCGCGATCAGGCGGATTTCAAGCGTTTTGCCCGGGTCGATCTCGGCCGAAATCTCTTCGCCCGCTTCCATCCCGTAGAAGAAATTCCATGTCGGCAGGGTGCGCACCGGGCCGTATTGCCGGTGGCGGCCCATGTAATCAAGGAACACCTTGGGATACATCAGATAGCCGTTCAGGTCCTCCTCGTCGATGCGCAGCCCCTCCAGCTCTTCGGTCAGCTTCTGGCGGGTCTCGGCCAGATCGACAGGAGGCAGGTTCTTGCCGGGGCGTTCCGTCATCGGCGCCTCACCCTTGAGCACCTTGGACACGATGCCCGCGGGCCAGCCGCCTTCAGGTTGGCCAAGATTGCCGCGCATCATGTCGATGACCGATTCAGGAAAGGCCATGTCGCGAGCCGGGTCTTCGACATCGGCGCGGCTGAGGCCCTGGGTGACCATCATCAGCGCCATATCGCCCACCACCTTGGACGACGGCGTGACCTTGACGATATCGCCGAAGATCTGGTTGGCATCGGCATAGGCGCGCGCCACTTCCGGCCAGCGCTCTTCCAGCCCCAGCGAGCGGGCCTGCGCCTTGAGGTTGGTGAACTGGCCGCCCGGCATTTCGTGCAGATACACCTCGGACGAGGGCGCCTGTTGCCCGGTCTCGAACGCGCCGTAGTGCGCGCGGACCTGTTCCCAGTAATCCGAGATGGCGCGGATGGCGTTGATATCCAGCCCGGTGTCGCGGTCGGTATGGCGCAGGGCCTCGACGATGGAGCCCATCGTGGGCTGGCTGGTATTGCCCGAAAACGCATCCATCGCGGCATCGACGGCATCGACGCCGGATTCGGCAGCGGCGATGATCGTGGCGATGGAGGCGCCCGAGGTGTCATGCGTGTGGAAATGGATGGGAAGGTCAACCGCATCCTTGAGGGCTTTGAACAGCACCCGCGCGGCAGGCGCTTTCAGCACGCCCGCCATGTCCTTGACGCCCAGCACATGCGCGCCAGCCGCCTCCAGCGCCTTGGCCATGCGGACATAGTAATCAAGGTTGTATTTGGGGCGCGCGGGGTCCAGCAGGTCGCCGGTATAGCAGATGGTACCCTCACAGATGCGGCCGGTTTCCAGCACCGCGTCCATGGCGACGCGCATGTTTTCGACCCAGTTCAGGCTGTCGAAGACGCGGAACACATCCACCCCGGTCTCAGCCGCCTGTTTCACGAAGGACTGCACCACATTGTCGGGGTAATTGGTGTAGCCCACGCCGTTGGAGGCGCGCAAAAGCATCTGGGTCAGCAGGTTGGGCATGCGCGTGCGCAGGTCGCGCAGGCGCTGCCAGGGGCATTCCTGCAGGAAGCGGTAAGCCACATCGAAGGTGGCGCCGCCCCAGCATTCGACCGAGAACAACTGCGGCAGGTTGGCGGCATAGGCAGGTGCGACGCGGATCATGTCGATGGAGCGCATGCGGGTGGCCAGAAGCGACTGATGCGCGTCGCGCATGGTGGTGTCTGTCAGCAGCAGGCGCTTTTCGGCCTTCATCCAGTCGGCAACCGCCTTGGCGCCCTTCTCCTCCAGCAGGGTCTTGCTGCCCGGTGCGGGGCTGCCAAGGGTTGCGGGCGGCTGGGGCGCGCGGGGCTGTGCGGCGGGGCGGGGGCGGCCCGCCGTCTCCGGGTGGCCGTTGACGGTGATATCGGCCAGATAGGTCAGGATCTTGGTGGCGCGGTCCTGCCGCTTGCGGAAGTGGAACAGAGCATCCGTCGTGTCGATGAACTTGGTGGTGTAGGTGTCATCCAGAAAGGTCGGATGTTTGAGCAGGTTTTCGACAAAGGCGATGTTGGTTGAAACGCCCCGGATGCGGAACTCGCGCAGGGCGCGGTCCATCCGGGCGATGGATTCGGCGGGCGTGGGCGCCCAGGCAGTGACCTTGACCAGCAGGCTGTCGTAATACCGCGTGATCACGCCGCCCGAATAGGCCGTGCCGCCGTCCAGACGGATGCCCATGCCGGTGGCTGAGCGGTAGGCGGTGATGCGGCCGTAATCGGGGATGAAATTGTTCAGCGGGTCTTCGGTGGTGATGCGGCATTGCAGCGCGTGGCCGGAAAGCGTGACATCCTCCTGCCGGGGGGTGCCGGTGGCCTGCGCCAGCGTCTCGCCCTCGGCGATGCGGATCTGGGCCTTGACGATGTCGATGCCGGTCACCTCTTCGGTGACGGTGTGTTCGACCTGAACGCGGGGGTTCACCTCGATGAAATAGAACTGCTCATCGTCCATATCCATCAGGAATTCGACGGTGCCCGCGTTCTGATAGCCCACCGCGCGGCCGATCTTCAGCGCCAAAGCGCAGACATCGGCGCGCTGGGCGTCGGTCAGATAGGGGGCTGGCGCGCGCTCGACCACCTTCTGGTTGCGCCGCTGAACGGTGCAGTCGCGTTCATAAAGGTGATAGAGGTTGCCATGCGTGTCGCCCAGAAGCTGCACCTCGACATGGCGCGCGCGCTGGATCATCTTTTCCAGATAGCCCTCGCCATTGCCAAAGGCGGCCTCGGCCTCGCGCCGGCCCTCGCGCACACGGGTTTCCAGCTCATCGGGGCCAAGGATCGCGCGCATCCCGCGCCCGCCGCCGCCGTGGCTGGCCTTGAGCATCAGCGGGTAGCCGACCTTGGCGGCCTCGGCGCGGATGATATCCATATCCTCGCCCAGAACCTCGGTCGCGGGGATCACCGGCACCCCGGCCTCGATCGCCACGCGCCGGGCGCTGGCCTTGTCACCCAGCGCGCGCATCGTATCGGCGCGGGGGCCGATGAAGGTGATCCCGGCCTCGACACAGGCATCGACCAGCGCCGGGTTTTCCGACAGCAGCCCATAGCCCGGATGGATCGCATCGGCGCCTGACAGCTTGGCCACGCGGATAATCTCAGGGATCGACAGATAGGCAGCGACCGGCCCCAGCCCCGCCCCGATGCGATAGGCCTCATCAGCCTTGAAACGGTGCAGGCCCAGCTTGTCCTCTTCGGCATAGACGGCGACGGTGCGTTTGCCCAGTTCATTGGCGGCGCGCATCACGCGGATGGCGATTTCGCCACGGTTGGCGATGAGGATTTTCTGGAAAGCTGTCATTCGGTTCATCCCTTGAGTTGCGCTGACGGGGCGCTGCTGACGGTTTGGTAAAGGAGTTTCTGCGATGCGGCAAAGGCTTTGAACGGTTTTTTCACATTCAGGCGGTTTTCTGAAGCAAAGGAACCGAAGGCAGGGCAGGGCGGTTCTGTCTGTTACGAAGGATCGCATTTCCTGAAGAGAGATTTTGTGTTGTATAGATTAATCTATGTAAGCTCGGCGCAGAAGTTGTTCGATGCCTCCGATATCGAGAGGATGCTCGCGTGCTCGCGCGAAAACAACGCCGCCGCCGGGATTACGGGGATGCTGCTCTATCACGATGGCGGTTTTTTTCAGGTTCTCGAAGGGATGCAAACCCCGGTCGACCTTCTGTTTGCAAAGATTTGCGGGGATGCACGGCATAAGGGCGTCATCCCGTTATGGCAGGGCCCGGTAGAGGCGCGGTTGTTTGGTGCGTGGCAAATGGGCTTCGTGCCACCCGCGACCTGGCCCACCCCGATTGCCGAAGGGATAGATCTGCGCGGGCTGACGCGCAGCAATGCGCCGTGGTCGCGCGACCGTGTTCTCGGCCCGCTCATCCGTCATTTCCTGAGATCCTACCGGGACCTGTCAGTGTCCTGAGCGGGCCAGAGCCGCTGGCCCGCATCGCGCGGACTTGTCAGGCCCAGTTGCATCATGTTGGCGATCAGGTCTTCGCGCAGGATATGGTCCAGATGCGCCGCGCCGCGCGGGCCAAGGGCGGCCAGCGCGTAATGCCAGGCGCGGCCCAGCATGACGAAATCGGCCCCCTTCGCCATCATCCGCAGGATATCCAGCCCCGATTCCACCCCGCCATCGGCAATCACCGGGTAACCGGGGCCGACAGCGGCGCGGATATCGGGCAGCACATCGACGCTGGCGGGCGCGCCGTCAAACTGCCGCCCGGCGTGGTTTGAGACCCAGACGGCATCCACCCCCGCAGCCTTGGCGCGCGTGCCATCCTCAGGGCGCAGAATGCCCTTGAGCACAAGCGGCCCCTGCCATCCGTCGCGCAGCGCCGCCACATAGTCCCAGTCCGGATTGACGCGCAGCAGGTATCCGGCATGGCCGGTCGAGGGTGCGGTGCCGTCAAGACGCTTGTATTCCTCCATCAGCCGCAGGCGCGGCACACCCATGCGCAGCGTGCGCAGGGCCCATTCGGGGCGCAGCGCGGTCTGGGCGAACATGCGCGGCGTCTTGCGCGGCGGAAAGGCCAGATCGGCGCGCAACTGGCGTTCGCGGCGCGAGGGGGCGGGCACATCGACCGTCAGCACCAGCACCCGGAACCCCGCCGCCTTTGCGCGCTTCAGCAGGTCGGTGCGGATGTCAGCGTCGCGCGGCGGGTAGAGCTGGAACCAGCCCATGTCACCCGCCAGCGGCCCGATCTCCTCGGGCAGGCGGGTGGCGACGGTGGACATGCCGTAGGGGATGCGCTGACGGGCCGCCAGCCGGGCCAGCGCCGCCTCGGCCCCCGGCCAGATCAGGCCGGACATGCCGATGGGCGCAATGCCGAAGGGGGCCGAAAAGGTCTGTCCCAGCAGCGGCGTGGCAAGCTCCGGCTGAAACGCGCCGTCCAGCGCGGAGGGGGCCATGCGGATGGCATCCAGCGCGCTGCGGTTCAGATGCTTGACCGATTCGGTGCCGGTGGCACTGTCGAGATATTCCCAGGCGAAATGCGGAATGCGCCGGCGCGCGCGCTGACGCAGGTCTGAAAGGGCCGGGAAGCGCAGGTCAAGATCCATGACAGATCTATGCCAGCGGGGTGTGGGGCTGGCAAGCGGCCTCATCCTTCCGGCAGCAGCGCCGTGCCTTCGGGGTCATAGAACTGAACCGGCAGGCACTCGCTCAGCCAGTCGCGGCTTGCCGGGTTGCAAAGCGCTTCGGCCACCTGCTCGGCCACCTCGCGCGACGGAAGGCCGCAATGGACCTCATGCCAGTGCACCCCCTCCTGATGCATGACGAACAGATCAACCGACCAGCCGGCGGGCAGGCACCAGTTGGTGTGCAGGCAATCCCCGGCCATCGCCCCGCCCGCGACGCACTGGGCGGTGGCAGCGGCGAAGCCTTCTTCCGGTGTCAGGGCCAGGGCCATGCCCGAAGCCATCTCGGGCGCCTGCACGAAGGCGATGCCGAGAGGGCCATTCCGCGGGACATCGTCCGAGGTTTCTGGCGGTGCTTTCTGCGCCACTGCGGGCATCAGGCCAAGGCCCAGCACCGCCGCTATACACGCTATCCGTTTCATTCCTGCCCCTTCACGCTGATCGCCGCCCAAAGATGGCATGGAAGCCGCCCTGCGGGAATGGCGCGGCAGGGGCGGACAGGTGCAAAATACCGTCACAATTGCGAACAAGAAGTGAACGCAGGCTTGGAACCCGCGCCATGCTGCGCTAGGGTCCGGCAGGATAAAACGGGGCCGGATGGCATGAGCAGCGAAACCAACAGGGACGCGGGGGCGGGGCCAAGCCTGTCGCAGCAGGCGATGGTTCAGGCCGGGCATATGCACCGCGCGCAGTATATGGAGGGGCTGAACACCCCCCAGCGCGAGGCGGTGGAGGCGCTGGACGGCCCGGTTCTGATGCTGGCGGGCGCGGGCACCGGCAAGACCCGCGCGCTGACCGCGCGCATCGCCCATCTGATCGCCACCGGCAAGGCCCGGCCCAATGAAATTCTGGCCGTGACCTTTACCAACAAGGCCGCGCGCGAGATGAAATATCGTATCGGCGCGCTTCTGGGCGATTCGGTTGAGGGGATGCGCTGGCTGGGTACCTTCCATTCGATCGGCGTGAAGCTGCTGCGCAGGCATGCCGAACTGGTGGGGCTGAAGCCCAGTTTCACCATTCTGGATACCGATGACCAGCTTCGCCTGCTCAAGCAACTGATCCACGCCTTCAACATCGACGAAAAACGCTGGCCCGCGCGGCAGATGGCGTCGATCATCGACAGCTGGAAGAACCGGGCCTGGCGCCCCGAATCGGTCCCTGCGGCCGAGGCCGGGGCCTATGACAACCGGGGTACCGAGATTTACGCCGCCTATCAGGAACGCCTGCGCACGCTCAATGCCTGCGACTTCGGTGATCTGCTGCTGCATGTGGTAACGATTTTTCAACAACATCCTGATGTGCTGGCGCAATACCAGCGCTGGCTGCGCTACCTTCTGGTGGATGAGTATCAGGACACCAACGTGGTGCAGTATCTGTGGCTGCGGCTTCTGGCCGGGGGGCACAAGAACATTTGCTGCGTCGGCGATGACGATCAGTCGATCTATGGCTGGCGCGGGGCCGAGGTGGGCAATATCCTGCGCTTTGAGCGGGATTTTCCCGGCGCAAAGGTGATCCGGCTTGAGCAGAATTATCGCTCCACCCCGCATATTCTGGCCGCAGCCTCGGGCGTGATTGCGGGCAATGAGGGGCGGCTGGGCAAGACACTGTGGACCGAGCTGGAAGAGGGTGAGAAGCTGCGCCTGATCGGCCATTGGGACGGCGAGGAAGAGGCGCGCTGGATCGGCGAGGAGATCGAGGCGCTGGAGCGCGGCGGGCGCGGTCTGGGGGCGGTTTCGCGCGACAAGATGGCGATTCTGGTCCGTGCCAGCCACCAGATGCGCGCGTTCGAGGACCGTTTCCTGTCGATCGGCCTGCCCTACCGGGTGATCGGCGGCCCGCGCTTTTATGAGCGGCTGGAGATCCGCGATGCGATGGCCTATTTCCGCCTCGCCATCTCGCCCGCCGACGATCTGGCCTTTGAACGCATCGTCAACACACCCAAGCGCGGGTTGGGTGACAAGGCGCAGCAGACCATCCAGAAATGCGCCCGCGCCGCCGAAGTGCCGCTTCTGGTGGGCGCGCGTCTGGCGCTGCGCGACGGGCTGATTTCAGGCCGCGCCGCCGGAACACTGCGCAGCTTTGTCGAGCAGATGGAGCGCTGGCATGATGCCGTGGCCCTTGCGCCCGCGCCCGTGCTGCAAGACGACGATCTGGTCATCGACGACGGTATCGTGGTGCAGGGCGCGCGGGGCAGCGCGCTGTCGCATATCGAGCTGGCCGAGCAAATTCTGGACGAATCGGGCTATACCGCCATGTGGCAGGCCGATAAGTCGCCCGATGCGCAGGGGCGGCTGGAGAATCTGAAGGAACTGATCAAGGCGCTGGAAAGCTTCGATAATCTTCAGGGATTTCTGGAACATGTCGCGCTGATCATGGACAATGAATCAGAGGATGCGGCCGAAAAGGTCACGATCATGACCCTGCATGCGGCCAAAGGGTTGGAATTTCCGGTGGTGTTCCTGCCGGGCTGGGAAGACGGGTTGTTCCCCAGCCAGCGCAGCATGGATGAAACCGGGCGCAAGGGCCTGGAGGAAGAGCGCCGCCTCGCCTATGTCGGCATCACGCGGGCTGAGCGGCTGTGCACCATCTCTTTCGCGGCGAACCGCCGGGTTTACGGGCAATGGCAGTCGCAACTGCCCTCGCGCTTCATTGACGAATTGCCCGCCGAACATGTTGAGATACTGACCCCGCCGGGCCTTTACGGTGGCGGCTTTGGTGCGGCGGGCATGGCGCGGGCCAGCTCTACGGTGGAAAGCCGGGCCGCGAAGGCTGATGTCTATGCCTCCCCCGGCTGGAAGCGGTTGCAGGCGCGCGGGCAGATTGCAGAACCGGCAGCAGTGGGGCGCAGCATCGGCAAGGCTGCGGGTGGCGAGGACAGCCCGGTCTATCGTCCCGGTGAGCGGGTGATGCATGTGAAATTCGGGCTGGGCACCATTGTTGCCGCCGATGGTGACAAGATGGCCGTGGCCTTTGACCGCGCGGGCGAAAAACACATCGTCGCGCGCTTCCTGACCCCCGGCGAAGGGGTGGATGACGTGCCGTTCTGAGCGCGCTCCGGCACCCGGCTTTCAAGATATCGCTGAAATGTAAAAAGCGCGACTGCCCAGGGAGGAGGAGGGGCAGCCGCGCTATTGTGCATGGGTCAGGGAGGAGGAAGACCCAGGCATTCCGGTGGGGCGCAGGGGCCCCGGTGTTGGTTTGCGCGACCACCCAGGGAGGAGGAGGGGTGGCCGCGCTAGCTGCATGGATCAGGGAGGAGGTTGACCCAGGCATCTCGGTGGGGGCGCATCGCTGCGCGGCCCCGGAATAACGCGCGCGGTTGCCCAGGGAGGAGGAGGGGCAACCGCGCTGTTGAGCGGACAGACCCGGGAGGAGGTGGGCCGTCGCATCAGGTTTGGAACGACCGCAGGGAGGAGGAGAGCGGCAGTTCCTTCACGATCGGCCCAGGGAGGAGGAGGGGCCTTTCGTCTCGTGTCGGGCGGCGCTTGTGGTGCGCCGGCCCGGAATTCTTTGGCGCCTCAGGCGTTCTTGCCGTAGGCGGCTTCATAGGCCAGCCGGGTAATCATCGACCGCGAGTAGCCCAGATCCTGCAGTTCCCGCGTGCTGAGCGCGCTCAGCTCGTTGTAGGTGCGGCGGAATACCGTGTAGCGGTTCCAGGTATCGGCCAGTCCCGCAAAGGTGGCGCGGATGGCACTGAGGGGGCCTGCGCCGCGGATGGTTTCATTCAGGAAAGCCATGGTATGCTCTTTCGTCTTCGGTTCTTCGCGCTTTCCCTGCTTTCTTGTGCGGTAGAGCGCGGTTGCGTTCGTGTTGAGCCAAAGATGATGCAATTGCTGCGTCTGCACAATACCCCAGTTGGTCAATGCTGCTATGCAGCAAATGCATGGCGGTCCGGTCTAAAGAAGTGGCTGAAAACAGCCGCGCTGCCGCCAAAACAGGCATGTGGTGAACATCTTTTGGCGTCGGGCAGGGTTGTCGCCGGTGCTGGCTGCGCCGCTTGACCTTGCAATGCCCTTGCTCGGCTGGAAAAAGAGCACAGGTTTAGCGCAACGTGTCAGACCGGCCAGAACAGGAGCCTCATTATGAATACGCCTCCCTCTCCAACGCGCGAGCAGGTGCTTGACGCTTTGCGCGCCGTTGTCCTGCCCGATGGGGGCGACCTTGTCGGCGGCGATCTGGTGCGCGCGCTGGTTATCGAGGAGGGTATGGTGCGATTCGTGCTTGAGGCCGAAACGCCCGAGGCCGCGCGCAAGCTGGAAACCGTGCGCGCTCAGGCAGAGCGGGTGATTCTGGCGCTGCCCGGCGTGGCCCGGGTCAGCGTGGCACTGACCGCGCATGGCCCTGCCGCGCCCCGCCCCGCCCCCCCCACCCCCGCAAGCGGTTGGGGGGGCGGCTGGCGACGGG
>NZ_DAIRVN010000108.1:0-10589 GCF_036802785.1 Pararhodobacter sp. | reverse complement strand
CTGGCGGGTGGGCGGGGTGGCGGTCCCGAGGGGAGCGCAGACCCGGGCGGGGGGCGCCGGGGGTCAAAGGCCCCCGGCGCCCCCCCGCCAACCCGCCCGAAAAGAAAAAGGGGCGGCCAAGATGGCCACCCCCCTGATCGTATTGGCCTGATGGCCGGGATTACATCATCCCGCCCATGCCGCCCATGTCGGGCATGCCGCCACCGGAGCCGCCCTGGCCCTTCGGCTCGGGCTTGTCGGCGATCATCGCCTCGGTGGTAACCAGCAGACCGGCAACCGATGCTGCATCTTCCAGCGCGGTGCGGACAACCTTTGCCGGGTCGATCACGCCGAACTTGAACATGTCGCCATATTCTTCGGTCTGGGCGTTGAAGCCAAAGGTCACGTCGTTCGATTCGCGGACCTTGCCAGCCACGACAGCGCCATCGACGCCGGCGTTTTCAGCGATCTGCCGCATCGGGGCTTCCAGCGCGCGGCGCACGATGGCGATACCCGCGTCCTGGTCGCTGTTCGCGCCTTTCAGGCCCTCAAGCTTCTTGCCAGCCTGAACCAGCGCCACGCCACCGCCGACAACGATGCCTTCCTGAACGGCAGCACGGGTCGCGTTCAGCGCGTCATCAACGCGGTCCTTGCGCTCTTTGACTTCGATTTCCGACATGCCGCCGACACGGATGACCGCAACGCCGCCAGCCAGCTTGGCCAGACGCTCCTGCAGTTTTTCCTTGTCGTAGTCCGAGGTGGTTTCCTCGATCTGCTGACGGATCTGGGCCACGCGGGCTTCGATCTCGGATTTCTCGCCCGAGCCGTCAACAATGGTCGTGTTGTCCTTGTTGATCGACACTTTCTTGGCGCGGCCGAGCATGTCGATGGTGACATTCTCCAGCTTCATGCCCAGATCGTCGCTGATCACCTGACCGCCGGTCAGAATGGCGATGTCCTGCAGCATGGCCTTGCGGCGGTCGCCGAAGCCCGGTGCCTTGACAGCGGCAATCTTCAGGCCGCCGCGCAGCTTGTTGACCACCAGCGTGGCCAGTGCCTCGCCTTCGACGTCTTCAGAGATGATCAGCAGCGGCTTTTGCGACTGGATCACCGATTCCAGCAGCGGAACCATGGGCTGCAGCGACGACAGCTTTTTCTCGTGCAGCAGGATATAGACGTCTTCCAGCTCGGCGATCATCTTGTCCGGGTTGGTGACGAAATAGGGCGACAGGTAGCCGCGGTCGAACTGCATGCCTTCGACGACCTCAACCTCGGTCTCCATGCCCTTGTTCTCTTCGACGGTGATGACACCCTCGTTGCCGACTTTCTGCATGGCGTCAGCGATCTGACGGCCGATCGTTGCTTCGCCATTGGCCGAAATGGTGCCGACCTGCGCAACTTCGTCGCTGTCCTTGACCGGACGCGAGGCAGCCTTGATCGCCTCGACGACCTTGGTGGTGGCAAGGTCGATGCCGCGCTTCAGGTCCATCGGGTTCATGCCGGCGGCGACAGCTTTCATGCCCTCGCGGACAATGGCCTGGGCCAGAACGGTGGCGGTGGTGGTGCCGTCGCCTGCTTCGTCATTGGTGCGGCTGGCGACTTCTTTCACCATCTGCGCGCCCATGTTCTCGAACTTGTCGGAAAGCTCGATCTCCTTGGCGACGGTAACGCCGTCCTTGGTGATGCGCGGGGCGCCGAACGACTTGTCGATGACCACGTTGCGGCCTTTGGGGCCCAGCGTGACTTTTACCGCATCGGCAAGGATGTTGACGCCGCGCAGCATGCGGTCACGGGCATCGGTGTTGAATTTGACTTCTTTGGCAGCCATGAGGGGTGCTCCTGAAATATGTAGTTAAGGGTCAGTGCGATCAGCAGGAAGCAGTCACTCGACGATGCCGAGGATATCGCTTTCCTTCATGATCAGCAGTTCTTCGCCGTTGATCGTCACTTCGGTGCCCGACCATTTGCCGAACAGAATGCGGTCGCCGGCCTTGACCGAGGGTGCGATCAGCTCGCCCGAATCCTTGCGCGCGCCTTCGCCTACCGAGACGATCTCGCCTTCGGCGGGCTTTTCTTTGGCGGTGTCGGGGATGATCAGGCCGCCCTTGGTCTTGTCTTCGCCTTGAACGCGACGGACCAGCACACGGTCATGAAGGGGTTTGAATGCCATCTGAGAACACTCCTTAGGTTCCAGGTTGATACTTTTAGCACTCGCCTTCGGTGAGTGCCAACAGCGCTGTATCTAGGGGAGCCGCGCGGCGCTGTCAACTCCCCGGACGGGCGAAGGGCGCTGGATTGGCACACTGTCGCGCAGACCAGACGGCGCGGCCCGGCAGCGGGCGCGAAGGGGGGCTTTCCGCCCCCCGCCGCCGCTGGCGCGGCGACTCCCCCCGAGGATATTTTTGAACAGGTGAGGGGGCGGATTTTCCGGCAATATATGAAGATAAAGTAAATCCCGCATCGCAAGGCGTTGATTTCATACGCTTCCGGCCAGTTACCCTGCCGTTGCCCTGCCCCTGCCCGCGCAGGCGCACCCAGCAGGCGTGACAAGCCCCGTCGCACCGCCTATAACCCGCGCGATTCCTCAACACAGGCTCAGCATTGCCCATGACCACGCTCGTTTTCGGCCACAAGGCCCCCGATACCGATTCCACCGGCTCGCCCCTCATCTGGGCATGGTACCTGAACGAGGTACGGGGCGTGCCTGCGCGCGCGGTGCTGCTGGGTGAGCCAAACACCGAGGCGGCCTTTGTGCTGAAACGCTGGAGCGTTGAGTGCCCGGAGATCATCACCGATGTCGAACCCGGCACCAAGGTGGTGATCGTCGACACCAACAACCCGTCAGAGCTGCCGCCCTCGATCGGCAAGGCCGATATCCAGGCGATCATCGACCATCACAAGCTGACCGGCGGGCTGGAAACGACACTGCCCATCGACATCACCATCCGCCCGCTGGCCTGCACCGCCACGCTGATGCATGATCTGATGGGCGCGGATGCGGCAAAGATGCCGGACACCATCAAAGCGCTGATGCTGTCGTGCATCCTGTCGGACACGCTGGAATTCCGCTCACCCACCACCACCGACCATGACCGCGCCGTGGCTGAGAAGCTGGCGCGCGATCTGGGCATCGCGATCCCCGATTACGCCGCCGAGATGTTCGCGGCCAAGTCCGATGTCTCGGCCTTTTCGGATGCGCAGCTGCTGCGCATGGACAGCAAGGAATACTCGGTCGCGGGCAAGGAGCTGCGGGTTTCGGTGCTGGAAACCACCGCGCCCAAGGTGGTGCTGGACCGCAAGGCAAGCCTGATGGCCGCGATGGAAACGGTTGCGAAAGAGGATGGCGCCGATCAGGTGCTGCTTTTCGTGGTCGATATCCTGCGCGAGGAGGCCACGCTGCTGGTGCCCAACGATCTGGTGAAAGCCATGGCTGAGAAAAGCTTTGGCGTCAGCGTCACCGGCGACACCGTGGTGCTGCCGGGGGTGATGAGCCGCAAGAAGCAGATCATCCCCGCCCTGAGCCTCTGAACATCAAGACCCTCTGACCCGGAGGCGCCCGGCGCATGACCGAGATCATCGAAACGCTCGCCGGAATCGGTGCGCAATATGACGTGCTCTATTGTGACCTCTGGGGCTGTCTGCACGACGGCCGCGCCCTCTATCCTGAGGCCGTGGCCGCCCTGCAGGGCTTTCGCCGGGGCGGCGGCACTGTCGTTCTGATGACCAACGCGCCGCGCACCCGCCACGCGGTTGAGCGGCGGCTGGTGCGCATGGGCCTGCCGCGCGATGCCTGGGATGTCATCGTCTCGTCGGGTGATGCCACGCAGGAGGCGATGCTGATGGGCGCGGCGGGGCGCAGGCTGTGGCATCTGGGACCGGAGAAGGACGAAGACCTGTTCACCGAAATCCCCGAGGCACTGGCCGGCCAGCCCCCCCTCCTCCGCGTGCCGTTTGATGAGGCGGAGGGGATCATCTGCACCGGCCCGTTCGATGATTGCGCCGACACGCCTGAGGATTACCGCGGCCGCTTCCTGTCCGCCAAGGTGCGCGGGCTGACGATGCTGAGCGCCAACCCCGATATCGTGGTTGATGTGGGCGAGACGCGCATCTACTGCGCGGGCGCCCTGGCGCAGCTTTACGCCGATATGGGCGGCGCGGTGATGTCGTTCGGCAAGCCACACCCGCCGATCTATGATCTGGCGCGGCGGCGGCTGGCGGCGATGGGCATCAGCTATGACAACGATCAGGTGCTGGCCGTGGGCGACGGTATCCTGACCGATATCGCCGGTGCGCAGGCTGAGGGGATCGACGCGCTTTTTGTCACCGGCGGGCTGGAGGCAAGCCGCTTCGGCCCCGATGTCCAGGCACCGGAAGCCGCGCCGCTGCTGGCATGGCTGACCGGCCAGACCCGCACACCGCGCTATGCGATGGGGCGGTTGCGCTGACGACGCCGCAATAAAATTGCCACAACAGCGCGCATTTTGCACGTTCATTACCCGCGCGCCTTGCATCTGCGCCCGGCGCGCGCTACGCTGCGCCGCAGTATATGCCCGACCCGGTATCCGCCGGGCCAGCCACCGGAACCGCCGATGACCGCCCCAAAGCCCGGAGCACCCGCCATGCTTGACACGCGACCCAAGGACAATCTGCCCCGCGGCACGATCTGTATCGAGGATCTGGAAGTGGGCATGGCGCGCCATCTGCGCAAGACCATCACCGACCGCGATATCGCGCTGTTCGCCGAGGTCTCGACCGATCATAACCCGGTGCATCTGGACGATGAATACGCGCAGGACACCATTTTCGAGGGCCGCATCGCCCATGGCATGCTCACCGCCGGACTGATTTCAGCGGTGATCGGTGAGCAACTGCCGGGCCATGGCACCATCTACATGGGCCAGTCGCTCAAATTCCTCGCGCCCGTGCGCCCCGGCGACACAGTGCTGGCCGAAGTGGTGGTGCGGGAGATCGATTATGCCAAGCGCCGGGTGACCCTTGATTGTCGCTGTTCGGTGGGCGATACCACGGTCCTGAAAGGCGAGGCGCTGGTTCTGGCGCCCAGCCGCAAGTTCGACTGAGGCGGGCCCCATCCCGCCCTGAAACAAGGGGCCGGGCGGGGCACGAATGCAGATCATAACCCACTGGAAAGACATTGATCCGGGCTGTCACGGGGCCTCGGCCGCGATGGGCAATTTCGACGGTGTGCACCGCGGCCATCAGGCTGTGATCGACCATGCCCGCCGCCCCGGCCTGCCGCTGGGTGTGGTCACGTTTGAACCCCATCCGCGCGAATTCTTTGCCCCCGATGCGCCGCCCTTCCGGCTGATGAACGCCGAAAGCCGCCGCAACCGGCTGGAGCGGCTGGGCGTGGACTGCCTGTTTCAGCTACCCTTCAACGCCGAGCTTTCCGGCCTCTCGCCCGAAGATTTCGCGCGCGATGTGCTGGCCGGGGGGCCGGGTGGCGGGCTGGCACTGCGCCATGTCGTGGTGGGCGCGGATTTCTGTTTCGGCAAGCGCCGGGCGGGCACGGCAGAGATGCTGCGCGATTTCGGCGCACGTTTCGGGTTCGAGGTGACGATCCTGCCGCTGATCGGCAGCGAGGCCGGGGCGTTTTCCTCCACCGCGATCCGTCAGGCGCTCAGCGAGGGCCGCCCGGAGGATGCCGCGCGCATGCTGGGCCATCGCCACCGGATCGACGGCGCGGTTCAGCACGGCGAGAAGCGCGGGCGCGAACTGGGCTACCCCACCGCGAATATGGCGCTGGACGGGCTGCACCTGCCCCGCTTCGGGGTTTACGCGGTCAGGGTTCAAGTGCTCTCGGGGCCGCAGGCGGGGTCTTACGACGGGGTTGCCTCGTTGGGGGTGCGGCCGATGTTTGGCGAGAATACGCCCAACCTTGAGGTGCATCTCTTTGATTTCAAAGGTGATCTCTATGGTATCCACCTGTCGGTCGCACTGGTGGATTACCTGCGCGGCGAAGAGAAATTCGACACGCTGGCGGCGCTGATCGCGCAGATGGATGCCGACAGCGCCCGCGCCCGCAGCATTCTGGCGGATCGCTGATGCGCCCCCGTTACTGGGAAAGCGTCCCGCTTAACCGCATGACGGGCGAGGAATGGGAAGCCTTGTGCGACGGCTGCGGCAAATGCTGTCTGAACAAGCTGGAGGATGCCGATACCGGCGAGGTGTTCTTCACCAACATCGCCTGTCGCCTGCTGGATGACAGCACCTGCCGCTGCGGCAATTACGCGATCCGCAAAAGCCTTGTGCCCGAATGCGTGATGCTGACACCGGGCACGATCAAGGATGTCGCCTATTGGCTGCCGAAAACCTGCGCCTACCGTGTTCTGCATGAGGGGCGCAGGCTGGCGGACTGGCACCCGCTGATCTCGGGCGACCCGGATACGGTGCACAGCGCCGGGATCTCGGTTCAGGGGCGCACGCTGCCGGAATACGAAATCCCGGAAGAAGACTGGGAAGACCATATCATCGAAGAGGAAATCTGATGTTCTTTGCCTCGGACAATAGCTCGGGCGTGCCCGCCGCCATTCTGGAGGCGCTGGCGCGCGCCAATGACGGTTTCGCCCCCGGCTACGGGGCGGATGCGATCATGGAGCGGGTCCGCGCCCGCATCCGCGCGATCTTCGAGGCACCTGAGGCCGCTGTCCATCTGGTCGCCACCGGCACCGCCGCGAATGCGCTGTCGCTGGCCACCTTCTGCCCGCCGTGGGGCGCGGTCTATTGCCACCGCGTTGCCCATATCGAAGAGGATGAATGCGGCGCGCCAGAGTTTTATACCGGCGGAGCCAAACTGGTTCTGATGGGTGGAGAGCATGGCAAGATCGACCCGCAAGAGCTTGACATAAAGCTGAAAAATGCCGCTCGGGTGGGGGTTCACAATGTCCAGAAGGGCATGCTGAGCCTGACCAACCTGACCGAATGCGGCAGCCGCTATTCGGTGGCCGAGATCCGCGCACTGACCGCCATCGCCAAAGCGCATGACCTGCCCGTCCATCTGGACGGCGCGCGCTTCACCAATGCGCTGGTGGCCGAGGGCTGCACCCCCGCCGAAATGACCTGGAAAGCCGGGGTTGATGTGCTGTCGTTCGGCGGCACCAAGAACGGGTTGATGGGGGTTGAGGCCGTGGTGATCTTTGACCCGGCCAAAGCCTGGGAATTTGAGCTGCGGCGCAAGCGCGGCGGGCATCTGTTCTCCAAGCACCGCTTCCTGTCGGCGCAGATGGAAGCCTGGCTGGAGGGTGATCTGTGGCTGACACTGGCGCGCCACGCCAATGCCATGGCCGCGCGGCTGGAAACCGGGCTGATCGCCCTGCCGGACACCGCGCTGTTGCATCCGCGTGGCGGCAACATGCTGTTCCCCGCCCTGCCCCGCAGCGCCCATCGCCGCGCGCACAAGGCCGGTGCCGCCTATTACTTCTGGCCCCATGACCGGTCGCTGGAGGGGGATGATTCCGAGGCGCTGAGCGCACGGCTCGTGGCCTCATGGTCAACGACCGAGGCGCAGGTGGACGCATTTCTGGCGCTTGTCGCCCCGCAATAGTTACTGCGCGCTCAGCAGCCACACGGCATCGCGCTGAACCCTGTAAATCGCCCAGATCACCGCCAGCGCCAGCAGTTGCACGGCGATGATGCCATTGAGCTGCTGGCGGAACGGCTCTGTCCTGATCTTGTGGCGCAGCAAAAGCTGCGCCAGCTTTGCCCCCAGCCCGCCACCCAGAAAGGCAATCGCCAGCAGCCGGTCCTCGGAGATCCGCCGCCGCCCGGCGATGGCCGCGCGCTTGTCATGCCAGAAGGCCCACCAGGCCAGCCCGTTGGCAACCGTCAGGCAGATCAGAAGGAGAATGCCGAAGCGCATGCTGAAAATCCTGTATCGGTGAAGCATGAATTATGACGGCGCCGGGCGATTGGCAATCTGCGGTTTCGTCAGCCTCTCGCCGGCACCCGCAGGTTAGCGCCAACGCCCGGCCAGGCGCCCCGCCGGGTTAGCGCAAACAACAGGTCGCGACCCGAGGTTTGCGCTAACGTCTTGCATAAATTCGATTTTCGCCCTTTCTTAGCCATGATGCCACGGCTATACGCAGGGTATTACCGCGCGCGCCTGCCGGCTGCCCTGCGGATGACCCCATCACGGCTTGCGGAGGCTGGATCATGACCATCACCATCGGCATAAACGGATTCGGGCGCATCGGCCGCTGCACGCTCGCCCATATCGCGGAAAGCGCGCGCAACGATGTCGAGGTGGTCGCGATCAATGCCACCGGCCCTATCGAGACCAATGCGCATCTGCTGAAATACGACAGCGTGCACGGCCGCTTCCCCGGCCAGATCCGGGTTGAGGGCGATACGCTTGATCTGGGTCGCGGCCCGATCAAGGTGTTCTCGACCTATGACCCCGAAGAGCTGGACTGGTCCGGCGTCGATGTCGTGCTGGAATGCACCGGGCAGTTCAACGACCGTGACAAGGCCGCCGTCCACCTGACGCGCGGCGCCAAGCGGGTGCTCGTTTCCGCCCCGGCCAAACGCGCCGACAAGACCATTGTTTATGGCGTGAACCACCGCGCCCTGCTGCCTGAGCATCTGGTGGTGTCGAACGGCTCCTGCACCACCAATTGTCTGGCGCCGCTGGCCAAGGTGCTCAATGACGCCATCGGCATCGAATCCGGCATCATGACCACGATCCATTCCTATACCGGCGACCAGCCCACGCTGGACCGCCGCCACAAAGACCTCTACCGCGCCCGCGCCGCCGCCATGGCGATGATCCCCACCTCCACCGGCGCCGCCAAGGCACTGGGCGAAGTGCTGCCGGAACTGGCGGGCAAGCTGGACGGCACGGCAATGCGGGTGCCCACGCCCAATGTCTCGGCGGTGGACCTGACCTTTCTTGCGGGCAAGGATGTCACGGTTGATGATGTCAACGAGGTGGTGCGCAAGGCCGCAGGCGGCGCGATGGGCTCGGTTCTGGCCTATGATCCTGAACCCAAGGTCTCCATCGACTTCAACCACACTACCCATTCCTCGATTTTCGCCCCGGACCAGACCAAGGTTGTCGGCAAGCGCATGGTGCGGGTGCTGGCCTGGTATGACAACGAATGGGGCTTTTCCTGCCGCATGGCCGATGTCGCCGCCGCGATGGGCCGGCTGCACTGATCTGACCGCCATCGCGCCCCTGCACGGGCCATCAAAGGCGCCTTCGGGCGCCTTTTTGCTTTGCGCACGCGGCTGCGCGATGCATTTCCGGTGCGTGAAAGGGCGAACATCTTTGCGTGACCCGCCCCCCGCCCAACGCGAAATCTGCGGTTCCGGCTTGAAAAATGGCGCGAAAAGGGGTTTGTTAGCGGTAACTTTCGCATGACACCCTGACAACCGAACGGAGCCCCAATGACAACCCGTCTTGCCATCAACGGTTTTGGCCGTATCGGCCGGCTGATCCTGCGCGCATTGATCGAGCAGGACCGCCGCGATCTTGAGATTGTCGCCATCAACGACCTTGGCCCGGTGGAGAGCAGCGCCCATCTGCTGCGCTTCGATTCCGTGCATGGCCGCTTTCCCGGCACCATCACCACCAACGGCCCGTCAATGGATGCCGGTCACGGGCCGATCCGCGTCACCGCCGAGCGGGACCCGGCGCGGCTGGACTGGTCGGATATCGATCTGGTGCTCGAATGCACCGGCATCTTCAAGGATGCCGAAGCCGCCCGCGTTCATCTGGACCGGGGCGCGGCGCGGGTTCTGGTCTCGGCCCCGGCCAGTGGCGCCGACCGGACCATCGTCTACGGCGTCAACCATGACAGCCTGCGCCCCGAAGACAGGATCATCTCCAACGCCAGCTGCACCACCAACTGCCTCGCGCCGGTGGCGCAGGTGCTGCATCAGGCGGTGGGCATCACGCGCGGCTTCATGACCACGGTGCATTCCTATACCGGCGATCAGCCGACACTGGACCGCCAGCATTCTGACCTCTACCGCGCCCGCGCCGCCGCGCTGAGCATGATCCCCACCAGCACAGGTGCGGCCAAGGCCGTGGGGCTGGTGCTGCCGGAACTGGCGGGCAAGCTGGATGGCGTGGCGCTCAGGGTGCCCACGCCCAATGTCTCGGCGATCGACCTGACCTTTGACGCGGCGCGCGCCACCTCGGTCGCGGAAATCAACGCAGCCATCACCGAGGCCGCAGCGGGCCGCCTCAAGGGCATCCTGACCACGACTGACCAACCCAATGTCAGCGCCGATTTCAACCATGACCCGCATTCCTCCGTCTTCCATCTGGATCAGACGCGGGTGATGGAGGGGCAGCTGGTGCGCGTGCTGGCGTGGTATGACAACGAATGGGCCTATGCCGCGCGCATGCTCGACACCGCCGGTGCCATCGGGCGGCTGGGGTAAACGGCACCGCGCGCGCCGTCGCCCTTTCCTTCATCTTGCCACAAATACGTCCGCTGAAGTACGCCTGTGGGCGGACGCAGGCCGGCGGGGGCAGCCACCCCCGGCGGGCCGAGCCCCCTCGATGGGGGCGAGGCCCGCGCGCCCGGCCGCGGGGGGCCCCCGCCGGGCCGCGGGGGGGGGGGGGGGGGGGGGGGGGGGGGGGCGGG
>NZ_DAIRVN010000107.1:0-10799 GCF_036802785.1 Pararhodobacter sp. | reverse complement strand
CCCCCGGGACCGCCCCCATCACCTGGACCGAGAACGGAACGCCGGTCAGCGCGCGCTTCGACGACCCCTATTTCACCATCGGCGCAGGGCTGGATGAGACGCGGCATGTTTTTCTGGCCGGCAACGACCTGCCCGCGCGCTACCGCGACGGCTTTCATATCGCTGAGCTGGGCTTTGGCACCGGGCTGAACCTGCTGGCGGCGATGGAACTCTGGCAGGGGCCGGGTGTGCTGCACTTCACCTCGTTCGAGGCCTTCCCACTACCGTCTGAGGACATGGCGCGCGCGCTGGCCGCGTTTGGTCTGCCCGGCGCGACGGCGCTGGTGGCGGCCTGGGCGGCGTCAGGCGGGCCGCTGAGGGTGCTTGAGCTGCCCGGCCTGCGCGCCGAAATCCACATTGGCGACGCGCGTGATATACTGCCGTGCTGGCCCGGACAGGCCGACGCATGGTTCCTTGACGGCTTTTCCCCCGCCAAAAACCCCGAGCTGTGGAGTGAGGCACTGATGGCCGAGGTCGCGCGCCACACCGCGCCGGGCGGCACCTTTGCCACCTATACCGCCGCAGGTCATGTGCGCCGGGCGCTGGCGGAAGCGGGCTTCTCGGTCACCCGCCGCCCCGGCTATGGCCGCAAGAAACACATGAGCACCGGAATACTGGAAGAGGCGGCGGCATGACTGAGCAGAACACAAAGCTGGGCATCTGGCTGATGATCGCCACCACCTTTGTCTTTGCCATCCAGGACGGCATCTCGCGCCATCTGGCGGGGGAATACAATGTCTTCATGGTGATCATGATCCGCTACTGGTTCTTTGCGGCTTTCGTCATCACCATCGCCAGACGGCAGGCGGGCGGCGTGCGCGCGGCGACGCGCAGCAAGCGCCCCCTCACCCAGATGTTCCGCGGGCTTCTGCTGTCGGCTGAGGTCTGTGTGATGGTCGCGGGCTTCGTACTGCTGGGACTGGTGGAAAGCCACGCGGTGTTCGCGGTCTATCCGCTGCTCGTCGCCGCGCTTTCCGGCCCGGTGCTGGGCGAGAAAGTGGGCTGGCGGCGGTGGACGGCGATCGGCATCGGCTTTGTCGGCGTGCTGATCATCCTGCAGCCGGGCTTTGGCGTCTTTCATCCGGCCGCGCTGATCCCGCTGCTGGCCGCCTTCATGTTCGCGCTCTACGGGCTGCTGACACGCTACGTTTCCCGCGAGGACAATGCGGCAGTGAGCTTTTTCTGGACGGGCGTGGCCGGCGCGGTCTTCACCACGCTGATCGGCGTCTGGTTCTGGGAGCCGATGGCACCCGGCGACTGGGCGTGGATGGGCCTGTTGTGCCTGACCGCCGTGCTCAGCCACTGGCTGCTGATCCGCGCCTATGAGGTGGCCGAGGCCAGCGCCATCCAGCCCTTCGCCTATCTGCAACTGGTCTTTGTCAGTGTGATCGGTATCAGCGTTTTCGGCGAAACCCTGCGGCCCAATGTGGCATTCGGTGCCGTGATCGTTGTCTGCGCGGGGCTGTTCACATTGTGGCGCGCGAAGCAGAAATTGCAGGAAAAGGCGCGGAAATGAAGGTGCTGCTGCTGTGCCTTGGCAACATCTGCCGCTCACCCAGCGCGCATGGGGTGATGCGTGCCAAGGCGGCTGAAGCGGGGCTGGCGTTGGAGATCGACAGCGCGGGCACCGGCGACTGGCATGTGGGCAACCCCCCTGACCGCCGCAGCCTGAGTGCCGCGCGCAAACGCGGATATGACCTTGGTGATCTGCGCGCGCGGCAGCTGACACAGGCAGACTTCACCCGGTTTGACCTGATCCTGACGATGGATGCGCAAAACCTGCGCGACGCGCGCGATTTGGCGCCGCCCGGCGCCACGGCCCGTCTTGCCCGGTTCCTGGATTATGCGGGCATCGGCGGCGATGTGCCTGACCCGTATTTCACCGGCTCTTTCGATGCGGTGCTGGACCTGATCGAAGACGCCAGCACCTTGGCGCTGGCGCGTTTGTCACGCGGGGAACTGCCCTGAGTCAGCGCACACAGCTGCGTTCTGCCGCTTCACCAAAGGCGCGGTAGCGGGTCCAGAATGCATTGTCATCGCTGGTGCGCGACATGCGAACGGACTGCGCCTCATCCGGGTTGGCAAAGAAGCGCGCTGCGCGGCGCTGTTCGGTGCGCGTCAGCGTCTGGCTTGCAACCGCATCAATGCACCGGCACAGCGCGCGGTTGGCGCCCGGACGGTCCGAGCGGTTGCAGGCCGTCTCAACCGGGCCGGCGAATGCGGCGGCGGGGGCAAGCAGGGCCAGCGTCATGATCGCTGCGAATACGGGGGTTTTCATTACTGCCTCGGTCCTCAATCTGGGGGTTGTGCGGCCTTTGCGGCCATCTTGGATCTCGTGAAGAAATCAGTGCGATACATAACAAAATCGGCGTGATTCGACAACCGCTACCCCTTGCGTAACGTCATCGCGCCGCCGCTAGACCTGCGATACCCGCCATTGCAACGCTTCCGTGAAGTGCTAGTGTGCCAGCGGCCTTGAACGCGACGGCTGCGGGGGGAAGAATGGCAGACTGGGATTACATCATCGTGGGCGCAGGAACGGCCGGCTCGCTTCTGGCGAACCGGCTGAGCGCGAAGGCGCGCGTGCTGCTGCTGGAGGCCGGGGGGCGCGACAATTACCTCTGGATTCATGTGCCCATCGGCTATCTCTATTGCATCGACAACCCCCGCACCGACTGGCGCTTCCGCACCCGCGCCGAGCCGGGGCTGGAGGGGCGCAGCCTGCTCTATCCGCGCGGGAAGGTGCTGGGCGGCTGTTCCTCGATCAACGGCATGCTCTATCTGCGCGGTCAGGCCGCCGATTACGACCACTGGCGCCAGATGGGTAATACCGGCTGGGGCTGGGATGACGTTCTGCCCTATTTCCGCAAGCACGAAGATTACGCCGCCGGGCCCGCCGACCCTGAGATGCACGGCACGGGCGGCGAATGGCGGGTTGAGAACCAGCGCCTGCGCTGGGAAATTCTCGATGACTGGGCGCGTGCGGCACAGGCCTGCGGGATCCGCGCCAGCGCGGATTTCAACACGGGTGACAATGAGGGCGTAGGCTATTTCAAGGTCAACCAGCGTTCCGGCTGGCGCTGGAACGCGGCGCGCGCCTTCCTGAACCCTGCCCGGAAACGCGAGTCGCTGAAGATCGAAACCCACGCGCAGGCGCAGGGGCTGGTCTTTGACGGCGCGCGCTGCGTGGGCGTGCGCTATCTGCGTGGCGGCGTGGTTCACGAGGCCCGGACGCAGGGCGAGGTGATCCTGTGTTCGGGGGCGATCGGATCGGCGCAGCTTTTGCAGCTGGCGGGCATCGGCCCCGGGGCGTTCCTGCAGACCATGGGCATTGAGGCGCGCCACGACTGCGATGCAGGCGAAAACCTGCAGGACCATCTGCAACTGCGCCTCGCCTACAAGGTCGCCGGGGCAAAGACGCTGAACACCATGACGCAATCGCTTTGGGGCAAGGGCCGGATCGCGCTGGAATATGCCCTGCGCCGGACCGGGCCAATGTCGATGGCCCCCAGCCAGTTGGGGGCCTTTGCCCGCTCGGGCCCCGATGTGGACCGGGCAGATCTGGAGTATCATGTTCAGCCGCTCAGCCTGGATGCCTTCGGGCAGAATCTGCATGCTTTCCCGGCCATTACCGCCAGTGTCTGCCAGTTGCGCCCGCAGAGCCGCGGCCATGTACGGCTGACATCGCCCGACCCGATGGCGGCGCCCGAGATTGCGCCCAACTACCTTTCTGCCGAGGCCGACCGCCGCATCGCCGCGCGCGCCATCCGGCTTACCCGCCGGATCATGGACGCCGAGCCGCTTTCCCGCTACCACCCCGAGGAGTTCCGCCCGGGCCCTCATGCGCAGACCGATGACGAACTCGCCCTTGCCGCCGGGCAGATCGGCACGACGATCTTCCATCCGGTTGGTACGGCCCGCATGGGCACCGATCCGCGTTCTGTGGTCGGGCCGGATCTGCGGGTACGCGGCGTGGTGGGGCTGCGCGTTGCCGATGCCTCGGTCATGCCGTCGATCACCAGTGGCAATACCAATTCGCCCACCCTCATGATCGCAGAAAAGGCGGCTGACATGATCCTGCACAGCCACGCGACCGCCGGGTAACCGGCTGACGCCCCCGTCATCGCACCACCAGATCGGCATGCAGGGCGCCGGCCGCATTGATGGTGTTCAGGATATCGATCATGTCGCGCGGACCGACCCCCAGCGCATTCAGCCCGGCGATTACTTCGGCGAGGGTTGCCCCGCCCTGAACCTCGGCCAGCCCGACGCCGGGCAACTGCTCGATCTCGGCCAGCGTTCGCGGCACGATGACCACCTCGCCCGGGGTGAAGGGGTTGGGCTGAACCGCAACCGGCGTTTCTTCCACCCGTAAGGTCAGGCCCCCCTGCGCCACCGCCACCCGGCTGATGCGCACATCCTCACCCATCACGATCGTGCCAGAGCGCTGGTCAATCACCACGCGCGCCCGCGCCCCCGGTGAAACCACCAGATTTTCAATCTGACTCAGCGCATGTGCCGCCGTCGCCTGCCGGGTCGCCGCGATATCCAGCACCACAGTCCCCGCATCCTGCATGGCGGCAGCGCCACGACCGAAATGCGCGTTGATCACTTGCTCGATTCTGAGCGCGGTGGTGAAATCCGCCTGCCGCAACGCCAGCCTGATCCTGGACAACGAGGCAAGCTCGAACGCCACCTCCCGCTCCACGCGCGCACCACCCGGAATCGTTCCCGAGGTCGGAACCCCCTGAACCACCGCGGCCGCGTCACCGCGAGCGGCAACCCCGCCAGCGATCACCGCCCCCTGCGCAACGGCATAGATTTGCCCGTCGGCGCCATTGAGCGGAGTCATAACCAGCGTGCCACCAAACAGGCTTCCGGCATCGCCGATTGCAGAGATCGTCACATCCACCCGGGAGCCGGTGCGCGCGAAGGGCGGCAACGAGGCGGTAACCAGAACGGCGGCAACGTTTCGCGGGCGAAACTGCTCGCCGGTCACATTCACCCCAAGGCGCTCCAGGATATTGGCCATGATATCTTCGGTGAAGGGCGCATTTCGCAACCCGTCGCCGGTACCGTTCAGGCCGACGACAAGACCATAGCCAATCAGATCATTTCCACGGACGCCGTCGAACTCGACCAGATCTTTCAGCCTGATTCCGGCTGATGCCGCCTGTGCCAGGGTCACAGCCAGTATTGCAGCCAGAATCCGTGCGATCATCTCAGATACTCCAGCAGCGACAGGCGCGAAACCCGGGCCGTCACGGCATACAGAGCCTCCAGCCGATAGCGCGTCTCTTCCAGCAGGCTCGCGGATTCGAACTCATCGACGCCGACCAACCGGTGACGGGCGATGACCAGGGAATCCTTTTCATGCGACAGCCGCAGTGCCCGCTGCTCCAGCAATTCCTGACCAAATCCGATTTCTGCCCTGAGCGCTGTAACCGCCACGCCATTCGACTCGATCAGTTCCATGGTGGTATTGGCCAGCGCGCGGGTCTGTGTGCGATCCAGCGCAAGGCCCGGATCATCCAGAAGCGATCCGAGCGCGGCGGCCATCAGATGGCGGCGAAGCGCGGGATGCGCGGCATCCGGCAAGGTGGGGCCGGTTTCAGAATCGTCGATTGCGCCCCCGGGCGAGGTCCCTGAGCCCTGAAAGACAAGGCTTTCAAAGGTGCCGCCCGGATCAAAGAAAAAGCTCTCCAGTGCATCGGTGATGTCCTGCGCCGAGGTCAGCCCGGCAACCGCCGCACTGACCTCCGAGAGAATATCCACGGCGGGCAGAAGCGGCCCGCGGTCGACGGCGGCACCGGCAAACAAGGTCCGCCCCGCCACGCTCGTTGACAGAACCGAGACCATGTCGGTCAGAGTCACACGCGCTGATGCGCCGACGGAGGCATAGCTCTGATCACCCGAATCGGCGAAGACTGCTGTCAGGACCTGATTGGACAGAACAGAGCCCAGCGCCGCCACCCGCCCGAGCGCTGTTTGAGCAGTCTCAAGCATGGTTTCGTTCTGGCCGATGATCAGATCATAGGTGGCAATGCGTGCCAGCCGCGATTCGATCACCGAAAGTTCGCCCAGATCACCGCGCAGGTGGCGTTGCGGGGCCTGAACCTTGCCTGTGGCCATTTCGACGCTGTACTGTGCCATGGCCGTACGAAGACTAACGCCGTTGCGCTGCATCTGATACGGAAGCGAAAGACTCCCAAGCGAAACCCAGGACATGATCAGATCTCCAGAAGCTGGCGCATCAGCTCGTCGGCGATCTGAAGCACGCGTGCATTGGCCGCATAGGCCTTTTCAACTAGCATCAGGCGCTGCATTTCGGAATCGACGTCAACACCCATGAGCAATGACTGATACGTCAGCTCGCTGTGATAGGCCTTGGCATAGCCCGCGCGGTCTTCTGCGGCCTGTCGCGCCTGGCTGATGCCTGAAATCGTCTGCCCCACATTATCGGCAAAGTTGCGTGATGCGCTGCCGGGCGCCCCGGGCAGCGGGCGCTGCAGTGCCTCAACCCAGCGCTGGATCTGCTGTGCATCGCCAACCGGCCCGGGTGCCGCCGCGCCGAGCCCCTCGCGCAGCTTCCAAAGATCGCCGCCCGCCCCGGGCTGCACGGCGGCATTGACAGCAATGCGCCCCGCCAATCCAACGGTCTGCGCGGGGTCCAGGGGAAGTCCAAGATCAGTAAACAGGCCCGGCTGGCCCGGCATCATGGACGGGTCGGTCGCCGGATCCTCGAACCTGCTGATGAGGCTTTCCGCGATCTGATCAAGCGCCGACTGCGCGGCGGGGGCATCGACATCGCGGATGGCAAAATTCGCCGTCAGCCTCCCACCGGCCAGCGGCCCGGTTGACGTCGTGGAAATCGGATAGCCGTTCACGCTCAGCCCCGAGAGCATACCGCCACTGAGCGACATGGACGCATCCATCCCGGGGCTGGGCGTGAACGAGAAAACCGCAGGCTGGGTATCCAGCAGCAGATGCCCCCCTTCGCTGTAGAGTGCAATGCGCCCATCCGGATGCTGAAACTCACGGATCGGCACAATCTCGGAGAGCGAACTGATCAGCTGCTGGCGCTCATCCATCAGGCCGTGCGGCTGGTGGCCGGTCGCTTGCAGCCTGATGATGTCCTTGTTGAGCTTCGCAATCCTTTCGAGCCCCTGATTCAGAGTCTCGACATCTTGCGCAATCATCGCGTCGGCGTTCTGCCGCAGCCCCTGCACCTGATTTTCAAGCTGGTTGAGATGGCGCACCAGATCATTGGCCGCATCGACGACAGAGGACAGCCGGTGATCAAGATCAGGCCGGGCGGCCGCCGATATCAGCGCGGTTTCCAGCGTGGCAACCTTGCCGGTCAGACCATGCGGATCGCCCGGAAGACCGATGGCCTGTTCGATCCGGCTCCAGAACTCGAACCGGGCGCCAGTTCCGGCGGCGGCACCGCCGGACTGGCGCATCAGCGCTTCGAGAATGGGATCCGTCCGCCGTTCGACACCGGCGATACGGACACCGCTGCCAACGCCGCCCAGAACAGAGGAGCTCAGCATCAACTGCCGGGGTGCGAAGCCCTCGGTCATGGAATTTGCGACATTGGCCGAGATGACATCGATCGCCCGCGTCTGTGCCGCAAGGCCCGACATGGCCGCCGATATGGCGCTGTTGAGGCTCATCATTCACTCCTTTTCGGGTGCCGGGTCAGCGTTTGATGTTGGTGGTTTCCTGCAGCATTTCATCGACGGTCTGGATGACCTTGGCGTTCGACGAATAGGCACGCTGCGTCTGGATCATATTGGTGAGTTCGTTGGCGATATCGGTCGCTGATTCCTCACGCGAGAAGCCGAGAAGATCACCCGTCGGCCCGTCACCGGCATCCCACAGGAACATCGGTCCGCTGGCCTCAGAGACCCGGTAGGTCTGATAATCGAGCGACATCAGCCCATTCGGATTGGGAACATCGACCAGCGGAATCTGCGCGATCGCGCGGACAAGGCCGGAATCGTAGATGCCGCGCAGCATGCCGTCCGGGTCCACCTGGACACTGAGCAGCGACTGCACCGGCGAGCCGTTCTTGATGATCGAAACAGGCGTGAAGCTGGACGCCATCTGCGTGAGGCCATCGCTCGCGTTAAGGCGGCCGATATCGAGGCTGATTGTCTGGCTGCCCATCGTCACCGCCAGTTCACCCGTCACGGGATCATAGGGCGCGCCCGTGGCCGGAGCCGGCTGGGTGATCGACATCATGCGCCCGGCGTTGGGCGGCGTATCGTCGAACTGCATGATGTATTCCCCGACCACCGCGCCGCTGGCCGAATCGGTGATGGTGACCGTCCATTCATTGGACGTGCCGGTTGCCGGGATTACTGGCGTGAAGCGCATGTTCAGCGATTCAGCCGAGCCGAGCGCATCGAAATACTCCAGCGTCACATCATGCGAATCACCGCTCGCCCCTGTGCGCGTGGCCGTGGCCGGAAGGTTGAGACGTAGGTTGATCTGGGTTGTCGGGTCGGAGTTGAACTGCGTGCGGTTGATCTGCACGGGCTGCAGCCCACCCGGCGTGTCGCGCGAATAGGTGGCGACCGAGCCATCGGGGTTCGCAGGCCAACCCAGCAGCACAAGCCCGTGCTCATTACGCAGGATACCCTGGGCATCCGGCCGGAAAGAGCCGGTCCTGGCCAGCATAAGCGGCGTGTTGCCCTGACCATTGGTAGTTACCGGCAGGAACCCGCGCCCGCCAACCGCAAGATCAGTGGGGTTGGCGCTGGAACTGATCGCGCCACGTTCGTCAATAAGGCGCATGGTGGAGCTGCGCACGCCGCCCGCCATATAGGCGCCCGCGCCGCCCGCAGACAGGATCATGGCCTGGAAAGAGGCATTCTGCCGCTTGTAACCCGCCGTCGCCGAATTGGCGATGTTATCGGAGATCACCGAAAGACGGGTCGAATTGGCGTTGAGCCCGGAGATTCCCGCGTTGAAAGAGGAGTAGAGGGTGGACATTGACAAACCTTTCTAGCCTGTGCCGGTTACGTTCGACACTGCATGAACGGTGTTAATGCCCCCCTAACGCCAATCGCGTTTTTTGCCCTCTCTCAGTTTCCCCGGCGCAGCAAAATCAGCTCCAGCCGGTTGTTGCGCACTGACATGGGGTTGCGCATTACTCTCCGGCGGTCGGCATGCCCCGTGACGCGCGCCACCCTCATCGGATCAAGCGCCTGATTATCCAGCAGGATCCGCATCCGTTCTGCCCGGCTGAGCGACAACGACCAGCGCGGATCGTTCAACTGCACCATGGTATAGGTGCGGGTATGCCCCTCGATGGCGAGGGGGTTCTGCGTCATGCGGAACACCTCCACCAGGATCGAGGACAAAACAGCAAGTACCGGAAGCGGCTCCGCGGTTTCACCGTCAAAGAGGGGGGCATCGGGCAGATCGAACAGCTCGATCACCAGCCCCTCGTCGGTCACCCGCGTCAGAACATGACGCAGCGCTTCATTCATGACAGCGCTTTCGGCGCCCAGCCCTTCCAGCCGCTCCTGAATAGCCTCGAAGGAATCAGCCTCGGACCGGTCATCCGATGATTCCGTCGTATTGCCCTGATTTGTCTCAGGCCCCAGATCATCGGCGGAATGAATGTCATTCCCGCCGAACATCCCGCTCCCACCGGAAGAACTGCGGTTGATCGGAATGGAGGGCGTGAAATAATCCGCCAACCCCCGACGTTGCGATTCTGTCGTTGCGCCCAAAAGCCACATCATCAGAAAGAATGCCATCATGGCCGTGACAAAGTCGGCATATGCCACTTTCCACGCACCACCATGGTGACCGCTCGCGGCCACAATCTTCTTTCTTTTGATGATGATTGGCGCGGCTTGATTTTGCCGGCTCATCCCACCACCTGTTTCACTTCACCCATATTCAGGAATAGCAAACAGGTATGAAGCGCCCGTTAACAGGTGCCCGGCTCAGGGCAGCAGCGGGCTGCGCCCCTCCGGGCCAAGGGTAAAAACCTGCGCGCCCTCGACCACTACCGCCGTCAGCGGCCCGCCATAGGCCGCGCGGGTGTCGATATTGACACGGTTGCCGTAATGCTGCGCCGCATCAATCGCCGTATGGCCATGCACCACCAACCAAGGGTGCGGGGCGGTATGCTCATGAAAAGGCGCCCGAATCCACAGCAGATCGGTTTCTGTCTGATCCTCCAGCGCAACGCCGGGCCGGATACCGGCATGCACAAACAGCGCCGCACCACGCTGGTAGCAGTTGGGCAGACCGCTCAGAAAGGCACGGTGCGCGGCGGGCACACGTTCGACAGCTTCGGCATGAACCGGGGCCAGCGGGCGGTCGGCGGCATTCGCCACGCCATAGGAAACCAGCGTGGCCCCGCCGCCGATCGCCGGATGCAGATAGCTGTAGACCGAGCGCAGGCCCGGGTCCTGCGCCTGCGGATCGTCCAGAAAGGTTGTAAACATCCGGTCGTGGTTGCCCTTGAGCACCACCCAGTTCTGCCCCTCAGCCTGCCCGCGCATCAGATGCTCGATCACCCCGGCCGAATCAGGCCCCCGATCGACCAGATCGCCCAGATGCACCACCGGCGCCCCGGTATCGCCAACCCGCTCGCGGTCATCCATGATCAGGGCATGGGCCCGCTTCAGCAGGTCCAGATGCCCGTGAATGTCGCCGATGGCATAACTGCGCATGTCATTCCCGCTTCATCTTGCCAGAAATACGCTGGGGGGTGAATTGGCGAAGCCAAGAGG
>NZ_DAIRVN010000106.1:0-10984 GCF_036802785.1 Pararhodobacter sp. | reverse complement strand
GCCGCCGGTGAAGCGCTATCTAGGCCCACAGCAAAAACACCGCAAGAGGAAAAAGACGGTTTGATGACGAATTTTCCATCAAAGCGTCGCCAGACCCTTGTTTCATTGAGTTATTTTCTGCCTTTCCGCCCGACCTATCCGCCCCCTGCCCGCGCCGCGCCAAAGCGGCAGGCTAGGAAACTTGCGCCAAACAGCGCCGCCAGGAAACTTTCCGAAAACGGGGCCGCGAAAGGATGAATCGCCGGGCAGAATCAACCGCGAGTCCCCGCGACTCGGAAGCATGATTGACCTGGAATCGGCGGATTGATTCCCCCGGCCCGGCAACGCCTCCCCCACAGCCGCCGCCGCGCACGTACCCGCTAGCGCGCGCCACCTGTCCTTCAAGCCGTTGTTTTCAAATTCTTTGTGAAGCACCGCCGGTCATCCATACCCGGCCAGCCCCCGTATTCACTGCTGTTACCCACAGTGGAACACCCTTCAGAAACGGAGACTGACATGATTCGTAAGACCCTTATCGCTACCAGCTTCATCGCCCTCGCCTCGGCCCCGGCATTTGCTGACAATCACGCGCAGGCGCTCGATATCGTCGATCTCGCCGTGGCCAACGGTAACTTCACCACGCTTGTCGCAGCGGTCGAGGCTGCCGGGCTGGTCGATACCCTCAAGGGCGAAGGCCCCTTCACCGTCTTCGCACCCACGGATGAAGCTTTTGCCGCGCTGCCCGAGGGCACGGTTGAGGCGCTTCTGAACGACATTCCTGCCCTTACAGCGATCCTGACCTATCACGTCGTTCCGGGCGCGGTGATGTCGGGTGATCTGAGCGACGGCATGATGGCTGAAACCGTCAATGGCCAGTCGGTCACCATCACGCTGGGCGATTCTGTCATGGTGGACAATGCGACAGTCGTGATGGCCGATATCGAAGCGTCGAATGGTGTGATCCATGTGATCGACACCGTGATCATGCCTGAGTGATCCCGCCCCTATAGGCAGGAAAGGCCCGGCCATCGCGCCGGGCCTTTTCATATGCCGGGCTACCCCGCATGGTTGACGCGTTCTGCCGCCCCGGGCACTGATAGGGCAGACAGGGGGGAAAGCATGCAGATACTCGCGATTGATCAGGGCACCACATCCAGCCGCGCCATCGTCTTTGACGGCGCTTTCCGCGTGGTGGCGAGCGCGCAGCAGGAGTTCGCGCAACATTACCCTGCCTCAGGCTGGGTAGAGCATGACCCGGCTGATCTGTGGCAGACCACACTCGCCACCTGCCGCACTGCGCTGGAACAGGCCGGGCCGGTCGCAGCCATCGGCATCACCAACCAGCGCGAGACCCTGCTGATCTGGGACCGGGAAACCGGCGAGCCGATCCACCGCGCCATCGTCTGGCAGGACCGGCGCACCGCCGATATCTGCACCCGCCTGCGCGATGAGGGGCATGAAGGCATGATCACCGGGCGCACCGGCCTGCTGCTTGACCCCTATTTCTCGGCCACCAAGGCGGGCTGGATGCTGGACAATGTTCCGGGCGCCCGGGCGCGTGCCGAGGCCGGGAAGCTGGCGCTGGGGACGGTGGACAGCTTCCTCATCTGGCAAATGACCGGCGGCAAGGCCCATGTGACCGACGCCACCAACGCCGCGCGCACCATGCTTTACAACATCCGCACCGGGGAATGGGATACTGACCTGTGCCGCCTGTTCGACATCCCCATGGCCCTGCTCCCCGAGGTGCGCGACTGCAACGCTCATTTCGGCGAAACCGACCCGGCGCTGTTCGGCAAGGCGATTCCCATTCTGGGCGTGGCGGGTGACCAGCATGCGGCGGTCATAGGTCAGGCCTGTTTCCAGCCCGGGATGATGAAATCGACCTACGGCACGGGGTGCTTCGCGCTCATGAACACCGGCGATCAGATGGTATCGTCGCATAACCGGCTGCTGACGACGGTGGCCTATCAGCTGGATGGAAAGACCACCTATGCGCTGGAGGGTTCGATCTTCATCGCCGGCGCAGTGGTACAGTGGCTGCGGGACGGGCTGGGGATCATCGAGGCCGCCCCCGACACACAGGCGCTGGCCGACCGCGCCGACCCCGCGCAACAACTGATCGTCGTGCCCGCCTTCACCGGGCTGGGCGCGCCCTATTGGCGGCCGGAATGCCGGGGCGCGGTCTTCGGCCTCACCCGCAACTCCGGCCCGGCCGAGCTGGCGCGCGCGGCGCTTGAAAGCGTGGGGTTCCAGACGCGCGATCTGTGGTCGGCCATGCAGGATGACTGGGCGAAAAGCGGCGCGAAGGCGCATACCGGCACCCTGCGCGTCGATGGCGGGATGAGCGCCAGCGACTTTGCCATGCAGTTCCTGTCGGATATTCTGGGCGCCCCGGTTGACCGCCCCAAGGTGCTGGAGACGACGGCCATGGGCGCGGCATGGCTGGCCGGGTCAAAGGCCGGGATCTACCCGGACGCCGCCCGCTTTGCCGAGGGTTGGGCGCTGGAGCGCCGCTTTGACCCGGTGATGGACAGCAACACCCGCACCACCCGCTACACCGCCTGGAAACGCGCGGTGGCCGCCACCATCGCGGCGGCGGGCTGACGCCGCCCCTCAGGCCACGTTCTGCAGAGACACCTGCGCTGTCACGCCCAGCGCGTGGCAGACATCACGCGTCAGATGGGCGCGGTTGAGAGTGTAGAAATGCAGATCCTCCACCCCCTCGCTCATCAATGCGTCGCACATCTCGGTGCAAAGCGCGGTGGCCAGCAATTCCTCGCGCCCGTCGCGGGCGGCTTTTTCAAAGGCATCATCCAGCCATGCGGGCACCGTGGCCCCCGTCGCCAGCGCGAATTTGCGGATGCCCTTCCAGTTCTCAATCGGAATGATGCCCGGAATGATCTTGGCGCCGTCCATACCCTCGCGCACACAGGCATCGCGGAAGCGCAGAAAGGTATCGGCCTCGAAGAAGAACTGGGTGATCGCGCTGTCAGCCCCGGCGGCAAACTTGCGCTTGAGCCATTGCACATCGGCGGCGCTGTCGGCGGCTTCCGGGTGCGGCTCAGGGTAGGCACCCACCCGCAGCTTGAAATCGCCCGTTGCGGCCAGCGCCTCGATCAACTCGATGGAATGCGCAAAACCTTCGGGATGGGCCGTGAAACGGCCCTGCCCCTTGGGCGGATCGCCGCGCAGGGCCACAATCTCGCTCACCCCGGCATCGGCATAGCTTCTGGCGATTTCCAGTGTATCGGCGCGTGTGGTGTCAACGCAGGTCAGATGCGCGGCCACATTCAGCCCGAACTGCGCGCCGATCGTCGTCACCGCCTCATGCGTCAGCTTGCGGGTTGTCCCGCCCGCACCATAGGTAACCGACACAAAGGTCGGCGCCAGCGGGGCCAGCATGCGCACGGTCTCCCACAGCCGGAAGCTGGCATCCAGCGTCTTGGGCGGGAAAAACTCGAAGGAAACGCGCGGTGCGGACATGATAAGGCTCCTGTTCATGCTCCCCTTGTCGCACAGACATCAATGTGAGACAAATTCATTATTCTCATCATCCTCATGAGGCGAAGCGCATAATGCATCTGGAATTTCGCCATCTGCGCACCATCCGCGCCATCCACTATGCCGGTGGGGTGGCCCGCGCCGCAGATCAGCTCAACATCACGCAATCCGCACTCAGCCACCAGCTCAAGGGGCTGGAGGAACAATGCGGGGTGGAGCTTTTCGTGCGCCGCACCAAGCCGCTCAGGCTTTCGGCGGCAGGTATGAAACTGCTGAAGCTTGCCGAAGACATCCTGCCCCGGATCGACGCGCTGGAAGATGAATTCCGCGCGCTGATCTCGGGAAAATCGGGCCGCCTGCATATCGCCATCGAATGCCACGCCTGTTTTGAATGGTTGTTCCCGGTGCTGGAAACCTTTCGCAAGGCATGGCCCGATGTCGATGTCGATATCCGCCCGGGGCTGTCCTTCGGCGCGCTGCCCGCCCTCGCACGCGAAGAAGTTGATCTGGTGGTTTCCTCCGACCCTGAAACCCTTGAAGGCATCGAATTCATTCCGCTTTTTGACTATGAGCCGCGCTTCGTCGCCGCGAGCACCCACCCGCTGGCCCGGCGCAGCCATATCGAGGCCGAGGATTTCCGCACCGAGACCCTGATCACCTATCCCGTGGACCGTGCGCGGCTGGATGTGTTCAGCGGCCTTCTGACCCCGGCCAAGGTGGAACCCCGCGCCATCCGGCAGGTAGAGCTGACAGCGGTGATCCTGCTTCTGGTTGCCTCGGGGCGCGGGGTGGCGGTGCTGCCGGACTGGGTGCTGCGTGAGGTCAGGTATTCATCCGACTACATCACGCTGCCGTTGACCGAAAACGGCATGACCAAGCGCCTGTTCGCTGCCACACGCAGCGAGGATGCCACCAAACCCTTCATGGCGCATTTCCTGCGGCTTGCCCGCACCGAACCGATGAAACTGCAAAGGGCCTGAGCAATGGCGCGCATCATGATTCTGACCGGGGCGGGGATTTCGGCGGAAAGCGGGCTGGGCACCTTCCGCGACAAGGACGGACTGTGGACGAAATACCGGCTGGAAGACGTCGCCACCCCGCAGGGCTTCCGCCGCAACCCGGCGCAGGTTCACGCCTTTTACAACGCCCGTCGCGCGAATTGTGCCGCCGCCGCGCCCAATGCCGCCCATGTGGCGCTGGCCCGGCTGGAAGCCACGCTGCCCGGGCAGGTGCTGCTGGTGACCCAGAATGTCGATGACCTGCACCAGCGCGCGGGGTCGCAAAACGTGTTGCAGATGCACGGCGCCCTGATGCGCGCCACCTGCCATACCTGCCGCCATACCTGGCCCGCCCCGGCGGAAATGCAGCCCACAGACCCCTGCCCGGCCTGCGCGCGCAAGGCGACACGCCCCGATGTCGTCTGGTTTGGTGAGATGCCCTATCACATGGACGCCATCGCCGAAGCGGTCGAGCGGGTGGAAATCTTCGCGGCCATCGGCACCTCGGGTCAGGTCTGGCCCGCCGCCGGCTTCGCCGCCGCCGCCCGCCGCGCAGGCGCGCATTGTGTGGAACTGAACATGGAGCGCTCGGAAATCTCGGAAGAATTCAACGAGCACCGCCTTGGCCCCGCCAGCAGCATCGTGCCGGAATGGGTGCAGGACATCCTGAACGCCAGCCGCTGAGCACGGAAACTGCGCCGGATCGAGGGGATGATGGTGGGCGACCCTGACCCGCCAAGAGTCCCCTGCATTGCCCCCGCCCATGATAAGCGACTGAACCAGTAAACCGGGACCGCCCCGTAGCCGAGTTCGAGCCGGGCCCGGAAAAATGAACTTTTTTTGCAGATTGCCAAGGCTGACGCGATTGCAGAAGCTTTTTTCGACGAATAAAAGTTTGGGAGGGCTTGTCGGCGTGGACAAATCAACACTGATTGACGCCGTTGCGAGCACGTTGCGCGAAGCAACTGTGTGGGAGAGCGAAAATCAACTTCTGATTGCGGCAGAAGCGGTGGTCCGTCAAACGCTGGCTGCTGCTGACAGCCGTTTGCGCGCTGTTTGTGGTGACGAGTTGCCGGGCATCTGGCGAACGGCGAACCTGCAACAATTGACCGATGTGCCCACCACTTGAACGGTCCCCACCGCGTCCGCGCTCACCCCTTCATACGCCCTCACTGCAAGCACGCCCCTCCCCCGCAATTGCTCAGGGCGTGGCCGATCCTCCCTGCCATGATCTCGCTGTGCCCAGGAAACGCCGATGGCGGACAGCAGACCTGCTGTGCGGCGGGGGAGTGGGTCAAGGCGCAGACCAGCACCGCCGGAGCTGACGCAGGCTGTCACGGGCGGGCAGGCAGCAAGGACTGGGCGCGCGCGTGCGTCTTTTTTTGGCCCCCAAGGCTCGTGTGCGCTGGACGTCGGGCGCGCGGTTCAGTTCCAGCGCGCGCAGGGACACCCCAGTGCCGCGCATGGTTCACTTCCAGGCAGGCCTTGCAGACCGATCCTCGCATGGCATCCGCAAGGCCGTCGCCGTAATAATGGCTAAAGCCTGGACGATTGAACATCAGATCAAGGCGGGAATGGCACACACCCAGGCCAAAACCTCCGAAATCCGCGTAAGAGGGGCCGCCCGGCGAATCCTTGCGGCCGACGGGATGCAGGCCTTATCGGCTCCGGACTGGTGACTTGCAGGACACATGGGTCGTAACCCATTATATGCAACACCTCGAAACAGTACCCTTGCGGGACACGCTGCCGTTGATTTCATTGCGAAAAATGGGGAGATGGTGGGCGACCCTGGAATCGAACCAGGCGTGGGTCTCCCCGGCGGAGTTACAGTCCGCTGCCGCACCTTGCAGCACGTCGCCCGACGCTGAGGGCCGAAATATCGAAGGGTGTGCGGGGCGTCAAGGGGCTGTTGCAGTCTTTTGCGCCCCCCTTGCAGAGCGCGCGCCAAGCGCGCATTCTGCCCGCCTTGAAATACGGGGACAGTGATGAAAAAACCCGCCTGGGTCATCGACAAGGAACGTGGCAAACGCGCGGCGGCGGCAGAAACCGTCTGGCTGTTCGGCCTGCATGCGGTGCGCGATGCGCTGCTCAACCCGGCGCGCGAAAAGCTGCGCCTGCTTGTCACGCTCAATGCCGCCGACAGGCTGGCCGATGCCATCGCCGCCTCGGGCATTGTGCCCGAGATCGAGGATGCGCGCCGCTTTTCCGCCCCTCTGGCCGCCGATTCAGTGCATCAGGGCGCCGCGCTTGAAGTGAAACCGCTGGACTGGGGCCATTTCGACGAGCGCTGTGCCACCGGCCCCGGCGCGCCCCTCGTGGTGCTTCTTGACCGGGTAACTGACCCGCATAACGTCGGTGCGGTTCTGCGCTCGGCGGAAGTGTTCGGCGCCCGCGCCGTCATCGCCCCCGCCCGCCATTCCGCACCTGAAACCGGCGCGCTGGCCAAGACCGCCTCGGGCGCGCTGGAACGGCAGCCCTATATGCGCGTCGTCAATCTGTCCGATGCCATGCAGACCCTGCGCGCCATGGGCTACACGCTGCTGGGCCTTGACGGCGATGCCACCCTCACGCTGGCCGAAGGCATTGCACAGGCGGGCAACCGCCCGCTGGGGCTGGTGCTGGGCGCCGAAGGGCCGGGCCTGCGCGAGAAAACCCGCGAGACCTGCGATCATCTGGTGCGCATTCCGGCCGGCGGTGCCTTTGGCTCGCTCAATGTCTCAAATGCGGCGGCGGTGGCCCTTTACGCGGCCACCCAGCGCGGCTGAGCCGCATTTCACATATTTGCGAGAGGCTCTTATCAGGCGCGATTTCGGGCCCATATCATGCTAAGAAGCGTGAAGCAGGAACACTCGCGTTTCCTCCACTGTCCCTCGTTCCCCACTTCGCCCGGTCTTACACAGGCCGGGCGATTTTTCTTGCACCCGCGCGGCGTGGCCGGGCAAGAATGACCGCAAACCAGCCGGAGTGCACCATGGACAGCCCCCGCTATTCCCCGCCCGATGACGCCACATTGCGCCGCATCCTGCAATCGACGCGCACCATCGCAGTGTTCGGCACGTCGCCAGATCCGGTGCGCCCCAGCCATTTCGTGGCGCGCTATCTTTCCTTGCGCGGCTTCCGGGTGATCCCCGTCAACCCCGGCCATGCAGGCGAAACATTGTTTGGCGAGACGGTGCGCGCCAGCCTCGCCGACTGCCCTAAAGACACCGATATGGTCGATATCTTCCGCCGCTCTGAACATGTCCCGCCGATTGTGGCCGAGGCCATTGACCAGCTTCCGCAACTTCGCACGATCTGGCTGCAGGTCGGTGTGGAAAGCGATGCGGCCTTTGCCATGGCGCAGGCGCGCGGGCTGCAGTTCATCCAGAACCGCTGCCCCAAGATCGATTATCAGCGCCTGTTCGGTGAGTTGCGGATGGGCGGGTTCAACACCGGGGTCATCTCGTCCAGCCTCTGACTATTCGCCAAGCGCAATCCCCTCCCGGCGCGGATCGGCCCCGCCCTGCAACCGCTCACCGATGGCAATGGCCTGAAGGCCTGAGTTCAGCGCGGTGACATTGGTGGTATAGCCCAGCGCCTCCAGCTCCCCGGCCATATCGGCGGCCCAGGTGCCCTCCTCCAGCGTATAGGTGCCGAAGCTGTTGACCAGATGCGGCATCGACACCACCTCCTGCACATCCATCTCCCAGTCCAGATGCGCGATGATCGCCTGCGCCGTGTAGCCGATGATCGTGGCCCCGCCCGGGCTGCCAATGGCAAGAACCGGCGCGCCATCGCGCAGCACGATGGTCGGCGCCATGGAGGAGCGCGGGCGCTTGCCCGGTTCTACGCGGTTCGCAACAGGCCAGCCGCCCTCATGGCTGCGAAACGAGAAATCGGTCAACTCATTGTTCAGAAGGAAACCGCGCACGAACAGGCGCGAACCAAAGCCGCTTTCAATCGTGGTGGTCATCGACAGCACATTCCCCGCCGCATCAACGATCGAGATATGCGAGGTTGCGGGCCGCTCAACCTGCCGGTCATCGCCCCAAAGCTGCGCATGGTCCCATTCGGGCTGGCCGGGCGCAACCTCGGGCAAAGCATCGTCACGGCGCAAAAGACCGGCGCGCCCCTGCAGATAGGCCGGGTCGGTCAGGCCGCCCAGCGGCAACGGGACGAAATCGCTGTCAGCCAGATACCGGCCCCGGTCGGCGAATGCCAGCCGCGTTGCATCGCCCATGAGGCGGCGCGCGGTCAGGTCCTGCGGATCCAGCGCGGCAATGTCATAGGGCTCCAGCATGCCCAGTATCTGCGCCACCGCCACCCCACCGGATGAGGGCGGGCCCATGCCGCATACCTCATGCCCGCGATAGGGCGCACAGACCGGCGCGCGCTCGATCACCCGGTAGCGCGCCAAATCCTCCGGCATCAACAGGCCCGGATGCGCGGGCGTGCGGGTCGCCGCGACGATGTCAGCGGCAATTTCGCCGGTATAAAACACCGCCGCCCCGCGCGCGGCGATCTGGCGCAGGGTGTCGGCATACTCCGGGTTCATCAGCCGCTCACCCGCCGTCAGCGGGCTGCCGCCGGGCAGGAAATAGGCGGCAGCGGATTCAAACACCGCCAGCCGCTCTGCCCCCGCCGCCACCGAATCCGCCAGCCGCGCCGAAACGGTGAAGCCGTCTTCGGCCAGCGCGATCGCATCGGTGAACAGGCCCGCCCAGTTCGACTGCCCCCAGCGGCGATGCGCTTCCTCCAGAAGGCGCGGGGTTCCCGGCACACCGACCGACCGGCCTGAAACCACCGCCCCCCAGAAATCCAGCGGCTCGCCACCCTCATCAAGCAAGTAACGCGGCCCGGCGGCAAGGGGCGCGGTTTCACGCGCATCCAGCGTGGTCAGCGCGCCGCTTTCCGCGTCATACCAGAGCAGAAACGCGCCGCCGCCCAGCCCCGATGATTGCGGCTCCACCAACCCCAGCACCGCCTGCACCGCCACCATCGCATCGGCGGCACTGCCACCCTCCCGCAGCACCCGCGCCCCGGCGTCAACGGCAAGCGGATGGGCAGCGGCCACCATCCAGTTGTCACTTTCCACCACCTGCCCCGAATCGCGCAGCGCCATGGCCTGCGCCGCCGCGCCAGAGGCCTCGGGGAATGCCGTGCCCAGTGCCGTCGCCCCTTCGGGTGCCAGCACATCTGATACCTGCTGCGCCGCAACCGGCAGGGCAAAAGCCGCCACCAGCACTGCCGACAAGATCCCCGCTTTCATCCCCGTCCCTCCTGTTCCGTTGCGCCGTGATCCGGCCTGCGCGGCCAGACGCAGGCACAAGCCCCGGACACAGCCATTGCCGCGCCGCTTCATCTTGCCACAAATACGCCGGGGGGTGAATTGGCCGCGAGGCCAAGAGGGGGGCAACGCCCCCCTGCCCGCTCACCGGGGCGAAAACCGCTTATTCGGTCCCGGTCAGTGCCAGAAAGGCATCTTCCAGATCGGGTTCGGCGGTGCTCAGATCAGCAATCTCTACCCCGGCCGCGGCCAGCGCCGCCAGTATCTGACCGGCAGAAACCCGGCTGCGCGGATAGCCAAAGGCCAGCCAGCCATTGGCGCGGTCCTCGCGCACCACGCCCTCGGGCAGGTTCAGCGCGCCGACCGTCCCTGCCGGGCGCACCAGCAGCGTCTTGCCATCCATCCGCCCGACAAGCGCAGCCGTGGAATCGCGCGCCACCACCTCGCCATGGTCGATGATGGCGATCTCGTCGCACATCTCCTGCGCTTCTTCCAGATAATGCGTGGTCAGGATGATGGTCATCCCCTCGCGGTTCAGCTCGCGCACATTGCGCCACAGCATCTGGCGCAGCTCGATATCCACACCCGCCGTCGGCTCGTCCAGCACCAGCACCTGCGGCCAGTGCACCAGCGCCTTGCCCAACAGCAGCCGCCGCCGCATCCCGCCGCTGAGCGTGCGGGCATAGGCACCCGCCTGCTCCTCCAGCCCGATCAGGCGCAGGATCTCATCGGTGCGCCGCCGGGCGCGCGGCACGCCGTAAAGGCCCGCCTGCACCTCCAGCGCATCGCGCGGCGAAAAGAACGGGTCCACGTTCAGTTCCTGCGGCATGACGCCGATCGCGGCACGCGACTGGCGCGGATTGGTATCCTGATCAAACCCCCAGATCCGCACTTTCCCGGCGGTTTTCACCACCAGACCGGCCAGAATGTTGATCAGCGTCGATTTCCCCGCGCCATTCGGCCCCAACAGGCCAAAGATGGAACCGCGCGGCACCGTCAGGTCAAGCCCTTTCAACGCCTCTTTCGGCGCGCTGCCGCCCTGCCCGCCATAGACCTTGCGCAGGCCCGCTATCTCGATTGCATGTTCCGTCATCTTGCTCCTGCCGGGCAAATCGCTATCTTCGCGACAGACCTAGGCCCAAAAGCCTGCCAAGACAACGCCTGCCCAGATTAATGCCCGTCAAGACAATGCCCGCCCAGTCAAGGAATGCCAGCATGAGCGCCCAAACCCCCC
>NZ_DAIRVN010000105.1:0-11074 GCF_036802785.1 Pararhodobacter sp. | reverse complement strand
CTGGGGGGAGGGGGATTAAGTGCAGGCTTCTGTTGCCAGGTGCCTGCGAACCCCGCCTTACGCGGCTAAGCGCAAGGGCTTAAGTTTCGGTAGTGTTACCGCTTACGCAGCAACAGCCACCGGAGCACGGTTGTCATTGGCAACTGTACTTGAGCACCGATAACGGTGGTAGCTCACCGGGACAAAGCAAACCCCTTTAGACGTTCGTCGATCCTGTTTCGGCCCCATGACCCGCCAAGACCGGGTTTTTGGTGGAGCCGCCGGGTACCGCCCCCGGGTCCGATCCGCGTATTACGAGCGCGTTTATGTCCATAGTACCCGTTGCCGGGCACAGGGGTAATATAGGCGCGCGCGCGGAGCTTCTCAAGCCCCCATATGGGGGGTGCGCTGCTCAGCCCTGCGCACGTTGTGGCACGCCGGGCAGGACGCAGAGCATCTCGTAAAGCAGGTTCGCGCCGGTCAGCGCGGTGTTGCCTGAGGGGTCATAGGGCGGCGAGACCTCGACCAGATCGGCGCCCACAAGGTTCAGCCCCGCGCAGCCGCGCACGATCTCCAGCCCCTGCCAGATGGTCAGCCCGCCGGGCTCCACCGTGCCGGTGCCGGGGGCGAAAGCCGGGTCGAGGCTGTCGATATCATAGCTCAGATAGACCGGCGCATCGCCGATGACAGTGCGGATTTCCGCCATCAGCGGCACCAGCGAGCGGTGCCAGCATTCCTCGGCCTGCACCACGCGCCAGCCTTTCTCGCGGCCCCAGTCGAAATCATCGGGGCCATAGCCGGTGCCGCGCAGGCCGATCTGGAACACCTTGTCATTTTGCAGGCAGCCATCCTCCCAGGCGCGGCGGAAGGGGCAGCCATGCGCGACCTTTTCGCCGAACATCTCGTCGTTGATATCGGCATGGGCATCGACATGGATCAGCGCGACCGGCCCGTGACGGGCCTTGATGGCGCGCAGGATCGGCCATGTCAGCGTGTGGTCGCCGCCCAGTGTCAGCGGGATGGTGCCGTGCGACAGCACCCCGGTATAGAACGCCTCGATGATGCCGACCGATTTCTTCAGGTCAAAGGTGTTGATCGGCACATCGCCGATATCGGCCACCTGAAGGTGGTCAAAGGGGGCGGCGCCGGTCGCCATGTTATAGGGCCGCAGCATGCGCGACTCGTCGCGGATCTGGCGCGGTCCCAGCCTTGTGCCGGGCCGGTTCGAGGTGCCGATATCCATGGGAATGCCGATGAAGGCCGCATCCAGCCCCTCGGCGCTGGCCTGCGTGGGCAGGCGCATCATCGTGGCAGGGCCGCCGAAGCGGGGCATGTCATTGCCGCCCAGCGGCTGGTTGAAGCGTTGGCTCATTTCGTCCTCATGGCAGGTGCAGGGTCTTCAGTTCCAGAAATTCCTCAAGCCCCGGCAGACCGCCCTCGCGCCCGTTGCCCGATTGCTTGTAGCCGCCGAAGGGGCTGCCATACTGATGCCCCGCGCCGTTGACATGGACCATTCCGGCGCGCAGCCGCGCCGCCACCCGCTCCGCGCGCGCGCTGTCGCCGGTCTGGATATAGGCGGCAAGGCCATAGGGCGTGTCATTGGCGATGCTGACCGCGTCTTCCTCGGTGTCAAAGGGGATCAGCACGGCGACCGGGCCAAAGATTTCCTCGCGCGCGATGGTCATCTGGTTGGTGACATCGCCAAAGACCGTGGGGCGCACGAAGTAACCACGGTTGAAGCGCTCAGGCCGCCCCGGCCCACCGGCCAGAAGCGTCGCGCCTTCCTCGATCCCGGTCTCGATCAGCTTTTGCACACGCTCATATTGCAGGGCGCTGACCAAGGGGCCGATGTGGTCGCCCTCCTGCATCGGGTCGCCCACCGCCTGCGCCTGCGCGGCCAGCACCGCCAGCGCGGCGACCTGATCATAGACCGAACGCTCCACCAGCAGGCGGGTGGGGGCGTCGCAGCTCTGGCCGGTGTTGTTGAACACTTCGGCAAGGCTGGCGGGCACACGGGTGGCGATATCGGCATCGGCAAAGATCAGGTTGGGGGATTTGCCGCCCAGCTCCAGCATGACCCGCTTGACGGTCGGTGCCGCATCCCAGCTGACCGCCACGCCCGCGCGGGTAGAGCCGGTGAAGGACATCATCGCCACATCCGGGTGGCGCGACAGCGCAGCGCCCACCTCGGCGCCGCTGCCGTTGACAAGGTTGAACACGCCGGACGGGAAACCGGCGTCATGGATCATTTCAGCATAGAGCATGGCGCTGAGCGGGGTCATCTCGGAGGGTTTGAGCACGCAGGTGCAGCCCGCCAGCAGCGCCGGAACCACCTTGAGAACGATCTGGTTCATGGGCCAGTTCCACGGCGTGATCAGCCCGCAGACGCCGATTGGCTCGCGCAGCAGCGTATCGCCATTGTCGAGCTTTTCGCGCCATTTGATACGGTCAAAGGCGCGCAGAAACCCCTCCAGGTGGCCCACGCCGACATCGGCCTGCTGATCGCGGCACATGGTCAGGGGCGCGCCCAGCTCCAGCGTGATCGCCTGCACCATCTCTTCATAGCGCGCGCGGTAGATCGCCAGCAGCTTTTCCGCCAGCGCGCGGCGCTCCGCGGGGGCGGTCGCGGCCCAGCCGGGAAATGCCGCATGGGCGGCGGCCACCGCGCGGTCGATATCCGCAGTGCGGCCCATCGAGATGGTGGCGACGGCCTCCTCGGTCGCGGGGTTGATCACCGCATGCTCATCGGGCGAGAGCGGGTCCACCCATTGCCCGCCGATATAGAACTGCCGCTTGTCGATCATGCCTTTTCCTCCTTTGCCTTCAGCCAGCCGGTGATGATCTGGCGGTGCCGCGCGCCCGAATAGCTGGGGAAATGCCCGCCATGGACCACGCGCACCGGCAGCGCCAGCAACCGCTCCATACTGGCGATGTATTGCGCCTGTTCAAGGGCGCTCGTGCCCTCGATCAGTTCGCCATCATAGACGATATCACCGGAAATCAGCACCCCCGTCGCCGCCTCCCACAGCGCAATTCCGCCGGGGGAGTGGCCGGGGGTATGGATCACCTCGAACCGGCGGTCACCCAGATCAATCATGTCGCCATCATGCAGCAGGCGCGTGGCCGGGGCGCCTTTGACCGCATAGCGGCTGGATTGGTAGGGTTCGGGCGGCAGGGCGGTGAAGATGTCATCGGTGACATATTTGTCGGAGAAGGTGTTTTCGCGGGTGGGCCGGGCCAGAATACCGGCCTCGGCTTCATGGCACAGGCGGCAGGGGAATTCATGGTGGCAGCCGATATGGTCGAAATGGGTATGGCTGGCGACGGCATCCAGCGGGCGTTCGCTGACCAGCGGTACCCATTCGCGCAGACTGACCACGCCCATGCCACTGTCCACCAGCATATCCCGGTCGCGCCCGCGGATATGCCAGATGTTGCAGCGATAGAATTCGACGATATGCGGCTCATCAATCCAGGTGATGCCATCGTCAAGGCGGCGCAGGCGATACCACTGATCAGCGCTTATGCGGACAAGGCTGCTCATGGGTGACCCTCCAGCAGGGTATGGGTGTGGGCGAATAAGGGCGTTTCCATACCCGGCTGCGGCTCAGCCCCCTGCGGCAGATGCGCGATCAGGCGCAGGTCAGGCGCGGCGAGCGGGGCGAAATGGCAGCGGTGGTGGGTGCCGAAAAAGGCGCTGTCCACCAGCCGGGCGGGGCCAAGGGGCAGGGCGGCCGGTTGGGTGCCGATGGCTTCGGGGCGGATACAAAGCGTCTGCGCGCCCGAAGCGGGCAGGGGCAGCGTGCCCAGCGGGGTGCGGAACGTGCCGCCGCCGCCGCCGCCGTCTCCGGTGCCGGGGATCAGGTTGATCTCCCCCATGAAGGCCGCCGAGAACAGGCTGCGCGGCGTCAGATAGACCGCGCGCGGCGGTCCCTGATCGCTGATGCGCCCGGCGTTCATCACCACGATCGTATCGGCAATCGCCATCGCCTCTTCCTGATCATGGGTGACATGGACAAAGGTGGTGCCTACCCGGCGCTGAATGGTCTTCAGCTCATCCTGCATCTGGCGGCGCAGCTTCAGGTCCAGCGCGCCCAGCGGCTCATCCAGCAGCAGCACCTGCGGATCGACGGCCAGCGCGCGCGCCAGTGCCACCCGCTGGCGCTGCCCGCCTGACAGTTCATGCGGGTAGCGCCCCCCGGCATCGGGCAGGCCCACCAGTTCCAGCATCTCCTGCGCCTTGCCCCACCGCGCCCGCCGCCCCATGCCGCGCATCCGCAGGCCGAAGCCTACGTTATCCAGCAGCGTCATATGCGGGAAAAGCGCGTAATCCTGAAACATGGTGGTGGTGGGCCGGTCCTTTGGCGCAACCCGCGTCATATCCTGCCCGCCGATATGCACGCTGCCCGAAGCCGGGGTCAGAAAACCGCCGAGGATCGACAGAAGCGTGGTCTTGCCGCAGCCCGAGGGGCCCAGCAGCACCACAAACTCCCCCGCCGCGATATCCAGCGACACGCCGTCAAGCGCGGTGAAGCTGCCGAAGGTCATGCGCAGATCGCGCAGTTCAACGCCTGCGGTCATGGGCGCGCCCGGCGAAAGACGGTCAGTTGCATGACGATCAGAACCCCCACGGAGACAAGGAAAACAAGGCTGCCGATGGCATTGGCGCGCGGTGTCAGGCCTGATCGCAGCAGCGACCATATCTCCACCGGCAGGGTGACATCGAAGCGGGTCAGGAGATAGGCGATGATGAATTCATCCCAGCTGAAGGTGAAGGCCAGAAAATACGCGGCCAGCATGGCGGGCGCGAGCATCGGCGCGGTGATCAGCGTCAGCACCTGCGCCTCGCCCGCGCCCAGATCGCGCGCCGCTTGCTCCGCCGCGCGCTGATGCTCACCCATCGAGGCGTAGAGGATCGAAAAGCACAGCGGCAGGTTGATCACCACATGGCCGATCCCGGCAGTCCAGAGCGACAGGCCCAGCCCGGCGCGGTTGAACAGCGCCAGAAGCCCCAGCGCGATGATCAGGTAGCTGACGGTCAGGGGTGCCACCAGCACCGCGCGAATCAAGAGCGTGCCGGGCAGGCGGTAGCGGGCCAGCCCCTGCGCGGCCAGAAACCCAAGGATCAGCGCCAGCAGCGACGAAAGGCTGGCCACCAGAAGCGAATTGCCCAGCCCTGACATCAGCCGCCGGTCGCCCAGCACATCGGCGTACCAGCGCAGGCTGGGGCCGTTGAAGGGCGGCACCGGCAGGCGGCCCTCCTGAAACGAGAACAGCACCAGCACCGCAACCGGCAGGAAGATGAAGCCGAACATCAGCGCCAGATAAAGCCACCCCAGCACCCGCATCAGACCCGCTCCAGCCGCAGCCAGCGCGCGCAGGCGAGGTAGGCCAGCGACACCACCGCCATCAGGATCACCGCCATCGCCGACGCCATCGGAAAATCGCCCCGCCGCCCCAGCTGCATCATGATCAGCTGCGGCAGTGTCAGCTCGTTATTGCCGCCCAGAATCTGCGGCGTGATATAGTCGCCGATGCACAGAACGAAGGTCAGGAAGGCGCCGGTCATCACGCCGGGCAGGGTCAGCGGCAGGATGACATGGCGGAAGGTGGCAAAACGCCCCGCGCCCAGATCGGCGGCGGCGCGGGCGTAGTTGGGCGAAAGCTGCACGAGGTTGGCATAGATCGTCAGCGTCAGCAGCATGGTGAAGAAATGCACAAAGCCGGTGACGGTGGCAAAGCGCGTGGCTGACAGGATCAGCGGCGCATCCACCAGCCCCGTCGCCACCAGCGCGCGGTTCACCACCCCGTTCTGCCCCAGCACCAGCAGCCACGCATAGGAGCGCACGACATAGGATGTCCAGAACGGCAGGATCGCCAGCACCAGCGCCAGCCTTTGCCAGCGCCGGGGCACCTGAAAGGCGATGATCCATGCCAGTGGGTAGGCCAGAAGCACCGACATCACGGTGACAATCGCGGTAATTTCCAGCGACACCACCAGACCGCGCAGCAGCGAAGGCTCGGTGAAGAAGCGCAGGTAATTGTCCAGCCCGAAACCGGGCGCCACCACCCGCCCTTCCAGCCGCGACAGGCTCAGCCCCACCATCAGCGCGAAGGGCAGCGCAAAGAACAGCGCCACCCAGATCAGGGCAGGGGCCACCAGCCCCCAGCCCGCCCGCCTTTCGCGGTTCTGCACCATGCGCTGCCCCCTTTCGCCGCTCAGTTCTGCAACATATCGGTCCACAGATCCTGCATCGCGCCATCCAGCGCGGCATCAGGCACCGGGTAGCGCTGGGCGCGGGCCAGATACCCTTCCTGCTCATCCCAACGCAGAATGGCGCGCTGCGCGTCGCTCAGATGCTCACCCGCTGCGGCATTCGCGGGCATCCCCCAGTAGCACGACGAGGTGGCAAGCCGCGCCTGCCCCTCGGGGCTGGCGATGTAGCGCACGAATTCCAGCGCCAGATCGGGGTTCTGGCTGTCGGCCAGCGCGGCGATGGACTGCGCCCAGAGGACAGCGCCCTGTTCCGGTATCGTCCAGTCCAGATCCGGGTTTTCATCGGCCAGAACGGCGGTCAGCCATTCGCCGCCGCCCACCAGAATATCCACCTCTCCGGTGGCCAGTGCCGTCTGGCTGGCGACCACCTCACCCACCTGCCGCGAGCGCGCGCGGAGATCAAAGAGCGACGCGCGCAGGCCTTCCAGCGCTTCAGCGTCCAGATCGGCGGTGTCGATCCCGGCATTGAGCGCCAGCATGCCCAGCACCGGCAGGTAATAGTCATAAATCGCAATCCGCCCGTCATAGCGCCCGGACCACAGCGCCGACAGATCGTTCATATCCGCCGGATCGACGGTGGCGCGGTTGAACGAGATTGTGTTGTAGCCGAATTTTTCGGTCACCGCATAGGTGACGCCATCGCGGGTGTTCAGGTCATCCATTACCAGTTCCGGGAAGAAATCGGCGGTGGGCAGCGCCTCGGCGGGCAGGGCAGCCAGCAGGCTCAGATCAACCGCGCGGTGCACATCGACCGCGTCGATCACCAGCACATCCCAGTCACCCGGGCGCGACTGCTCCAGAATGGACAGCCCCGCCGCCGTTCCCTCATATTCCCGCAGGTTGACGCGCACGCCATGCGCTTCCTCGAACGGGCGGATCAGCTCGGGGTCGGCATGGTCGCACCAGACCAGCGCATTGAGCGATTGCGCGGCAGCCGGGGCGTGAAGGGCAACCAGTGCGGTGGTGGCCAGCGCGCACAGGCGCAGCGCGTGGATGGAGCGGGGCATGGCAATTCTCCTCTGTTGGGCCTTTGCAGGCGTTGTTTTTAGAAAAAACTTGAGGCCGTTCATTTTTAAAGTCAATATCAAAATTCCGGAGGGGGAGAGCAGCGGAGTGACAGCGCCCATGGGATTGCGCGAAAGACAAAAGGCCGACCGCCTGCGGCGGATTCTGGAGGCCGCCAGCACACGGTTCCGCCGTCTGGGCTATGACGCGGCCCGCATCGAGGATATCGCCGAAGAGGCCGGTGTCTCGGTCGGCACGGTCTATAATTACTTCGGCAACAAGGGCGATGTGCTGGTGGCCATCGTCAGTGTCGAGGTTGAGGAAATTCTGGAAGAGGGGGCGCAACTGATCGCCGCCAGCACCGGCGATGTGGCCGAGGCGGTGGGGGCGCTGATCGGCCTCTATTACGACCATTCCCTGCATTATCTGAGCAAGGAGATGTGGCGCACGGCCATGGCGCTGGCCATCCGCAGCCCCGACACGCCGGTCAGCCGCCGCTATACGGCGCTGGACGCGCGCCTTGCAGGGCAGGTCTGCACGCTGATCGAAAGCCTGCAGACGCGCGGCAAGGTGCGCCCTGAGATCGACGCGACGGCGGTGGGCACGCTTCTGTTCAACAACCTTAACATGATGTTCATCGAGTTTGCGAAAGATGAAGAGCAGAGCCTGTCAGAGCTGAAGGCGCAGGTCTCCTGGCAGAACGCCCCCTTGCTTCGCCTGATCGCCGCACCGGACCGGCCCGCAACGCCGCCGGGCTGAACCAGCGCAGACTGGCCACCGGACAGGGGCTTTTCCCGGCTCTGCGCGCGCCGCGCCGGGCACGATTATCCGTTGACTCAGCCCGGCGCATCAGCCCTATTCACCCCCACCGCCCGGAACAGCCGCGCACTGCGCTTCCGGGTTGGCCTGTTGAACGGAGGAGAACCGCAGATGACCCTACATAAAACCGCGCTTGCCGGTGCCCTTTTCGGTGCGCTCGTCGCAACCCCGCTTCTGGCGCAGACCGAGATCAAGATCGGCTATGCGCTGGCCCCTGAATCGCATTACGGCGTTGCCGCCAACCGCTGGCAGGAACTGGTGGAAGAGCGCACCGAGGGCCGCTATGTCTTTCGTCATTTCCCCTCGTCCGGTCTGGGCGGTGAGCGCGAGGTGATCGAGGGCGTGCAGCTTGGCACCGTCGAGGCCACGATCGTTTCCTCGGGCACGCTGGCCAATTTCGTGCCGGAAACCGGCGTTTTCGACATCCCCTTCCTGTTCCGTGATCTCGGCCATGCCCGCCGCGTGCTGGACGGACCCATCGGTCAGGACATCCTCGCGCAGTTCGATGATGTCGGGCTGGTCGCGCTGGCCTGGGGTGAGCAGGGCTTCCGGCATATCACCAACAACCGCAACCAGATCGCCAGTCCTGAGGATATGGCCGGCATGCGCCTGCGCACCATGGAAAACCCCATCCACCTGACCGCCTTCCAGACGCTGGGCGCCGCGCCCACGCCGATGGCATGGCCGGAAGTGATCGGCGCGCTGCAGCAGGGCACCATCGACGGGCAGGAAAACCCGCTGTCGGTGATCGTCTCGGCCAGCCTGAATGATGTCCAGCAATACCTGACCATCTCGGGCCATGTCTATTCGCCCGCGATGCTGCTGGTGTCGCCCATGGTCTGGGATACGATGACCGAGGAAGACCAGCAGATCTTCCGCGAAGCCGCCGCCGAGGCCGTCGGCGCCATGCGCGGCTTTGTCGATTCCGTCGAGGAAAGCGGGATGGAAACGCTGCGTGAGCGCGGCATGGATGTGGGCCAGCTTTCAGCCGAAGACCGCGCCGCCTTCCAGGAAGCGCTGGCCCCCGCCTATGAGCAGTATTACACCAGCTATGACCGCGACCAGATCGAAGCGATCATCGCGACCGAGTAAGCGCTGCCTGAACCCCTGCGCCCCGGCGGCCAAACCGCCGGGGCCAATGCACTGAACCGCCCGATGTCCCTGTTCCGCCAAGCCGAACGCGCCTTTGTTGCCCTCAATGCCTGGGCGGTGATCCTGTGCCTTGTGGCGATGTCCTCGGTGGTCTTCACCAATGTCGGCCTGCGCTACCTTTCCGGCCAGTCGATCCCCTGGGCGGATGAAGTGGCGCGCTACCTGATGATCTGGATGACTTTTCTTGCAGCCGGTCTGGTGCTGCGTCAGGGTGGGCATGTCGCCATCACCAATCTGCATGACATATTGCCCATCCGCGCGCGCATCGCGCTCAGGGCGGCTATCGTTCTGCTTCTGCTGTTCTTTTTTGCCTATATGGTGGTGGTCGGGCACCAGTATATGAACCGGATGGGCCGCCAGCTTACCCCGGCCACCCGCATCTCGTACTGGTATATCTATCTCGCCATGCCGGTGGGCTTTTCGCTGCTGATCGCGCATCTGCTGCTGATCGCGCCGCGCTTCATCCGCGCGGGTGAGCATGTGGGCGCGGATGAGGGCGCGCTGATCGGAGGGCAAAATGGCTGAGATCCTGTTCGCCGCGCTCTTCGGCCTGCTGGTGCTGGGTGTGCCGGTGGCCTTTGCCATCGCCATCGCGGCCTTTCTGGCGCTGACCTTCGGCTCGCGCTATCCGGCGATTGTCATCGTGAAAGAGATGTTCTCGGGCATCGACAGCTTCCCGCTGCTGGCGGTGCCGTTCTTCATTCTGGCGGCCGAACTGATGACCGGCGGCGCGATGACCCATGCGCTGCTGCGCATGACGGTGCGCTATATGGGGCATCTGCGCGGCGGGCTGGGCTATGCCAACGTGGCCTCCTCCACCATGTTCGCGGGCATCTCGGGCTCGGCGCTGGCCGATGCGGCGGGGCCGGGCGCGATGATGATCCGCATGATGGAGGCGGGGGGCTATCCGCGCGCCTATGCGGGGGCGCTGACCGTCTCGGCGGCGGTGGTGGGGCCGATCATCCCGCCGTCGATCATCATGATCATCTACGCCATGCAGGATGAGCGGGTCTCGGTCGTGGCGCTGTTCATGGCGGGGATCGTTCCGGGCCTGTGCATCACCGGCGGCATGCTGGCCGCCAACTGGTGGATGAGCCGGAAGCGCGGCTATATCGGCAGCGAGCCGCGCGCCGACTGGGGGGAGCGGGGGCGCGCGACGCTCTATGCGCTGCCGGCGGTGGGGCTGATCGTGCTGATCATCGGCGGCATCCGGGCCGGTGTCTTCACCCCGACCGAGGCCTCGGTGATGGCGGTGGCCTATGCGCTTTTGTGCGGCATGTTCGTCTATCGCTCGCTCAGGCTGCGCGACCTGCCCGCGCTCTTGCTCAGCGCGGCGCTGGTCAGCGCGGCGGTGCTGCTGATCCTGGCGGGCGCGCGCGCCTTCGCCTGGATGCTGATCATCGAGGGGGTGCCGCAGGCGCTGGCAGGCTATATCGTCGCGCTCGATCTGCACCCGGTCGTCTTCCTGCTGGCGGTGAATGTGCTGTTGCTGCTCTTTGGCCTGTTCCTTGATCCGATGCCGGGGGTGATGATCCTTGTGCCGATCCTGGCGCCCATCGCCTTCGCGCTGGGGATTGATCCGATCCATTTCGCCATCGTGGTGATCGTCAACCTGACCATCGGGCTGACAACGCCGCCGGTGGGCAGTCTGTTGTTCGTGGTCTCGGCGGCGGTCAAACTCAAACCGACCGCACTGATCCGCGAATTGCCGCCCTTCTTTCTGGCCAATTTCGTGGTGCTGATGCTGCTGACGTTTGTGCCGTTCCTGTCCACCTGGCTGCCCCGCGCCAGTGGCTTTTGACCCCGCCTTCATCTTGCCGGAAATACGCTGGGGGGTGAATT
>NZ_DAIRVN010000104.1:0-12901 GCF_036802785.1 Pararhodobacter sp. | reverse complement strand
TTTTTTTTTTAACGCCTACCCCGCAATCGTCTATTCGCTTTTGTCTGGTGGGCTGGTATATGTGTATATCACACCGGGGGGGGGGGGGCCAAAGCCCCCCGCCCTCGTGTCGCGCAAAGCGCGGCGCAATACCTCGCCCCGTCTCATTGCGCCCCCGCTCATTCCGCCGCCTGCAGCGTTTCGAAATCGCCGGGGAAATGCGTCAGCGCCGACATCACCGGGAAGGGCGTGAAGCCCCCCAGCGCGCAGAGCGAGCCATCCCTCATCGTCTCGCACAGATCGGTCAGCAGCGGGATCGCGGTGCCGTCACCCGCCGCGATCCGGTCGATTGTCTCAACCCCGCGCACCGCGCCGATCCGGCACGGCGTGCATTTGCCGCAGCTTTCCACCGCGCAGAATTCCATCGCAAACCGCGCCAGACGCAGCATGTCGGCGCTGTCGTCAAACACCACCAGCCCGGCATGGCCGATCAGGCCGCCCTGCGCATCGAACTCCTCATAGCCCATCGGTGTGTCGAATTTCGACACCGGCATATAGGCCCCCAGCGGCCCGCCCACCTGCACCGCCTTGACCGCCCGCCCCGTGGCCGTGCCGCCCGCGATATCGTTGACCACCTCGCCCAGCGTCATGCCGAAGCCGGTCTCGAACAAGCCGCCGCGCGCCACATTCCCGGCGATCTGCAGGGTCACCGTTCCGCGTGAGCGCCCCACGCCAAAGCTGGCGTAATGCGCGGCGCCCTTTTCCATGATCACCGGCACGCTGGCCAGGCTGATGACGTTGTTCACCACCGTCGGCCTGCCCAGAAACCCCTCCAGCGCGGGCAGGGGCGGCTTGGCGCGCACCGTGCCGCGCTTGCCCTCAAGCGAGTTCAGCAGCGCCGTCTCTTCGCCGCAGACATAGGCCCCGGCGCCCTTGCGGATTTCCATGTCAAACGCATGGTCCGAGCCCAGAACCCGCGCGCCCAGCACCCCGGCCTGCCGCGCAAGCACAACCGCGCGGTTCATCACCCGTATCGCATCCGGGTATTCCGAGCGCAGATAGACATAGCCGCGCGTGGCCCCGGTGCCGAGCGCGGCTATCGCCATCCCCTCGATCAGGCTGAACGGGTCGCCCTCCATGATCATGCGGTCGGCAAAGGTGCCGCTGTCGCCCTCATCGGCATTGCAGACGATGTGTTTCTGTGTGCCCGGCGCCTTGCGCACTGTCTCCCATTTGATGCCGGTGGGAAAGCCCGCGCCGCCCCGGCCCCGCAGGCCCGAAGCCGTCACCTCGGCCACGATGGCGGCAGGGTCCATGCCAAGCGCGCGATTCAGGCCCACCAGCCCGCCATGCGCCGCGTAGTCGTCCAGCGAAAGGGGGTCAATGACGCCGCAACGGGCAAAGGTCAGGCGGGTCTGGCGGCGCATCCAGTCCAGCGCATCGACCGGACCAAGTGCTTTGGCGCAGGTTCCGTCCAGTATCGCGCCCGCATCTTCGGGCGTGGCGGGGCCGAAACCGTGGCGGACCCCGTCGATTTCCAGTTCCACCAGCGGCTCCAGCCAGATCATCCCGCGTGAGCCGTTGCGCACGATCTCTATCGCCAGCCCGCGCTGCGCCGCTGCATCCCTGATCGCATCGGCCACGGCATCGGCGCCCACCGCCTTGGCGGCGCTGTCTGCGGGGATGAAGACCCTCATGCCCCCGCCTCTGCCAGCAGGCTGTCCAGCCGCGCGGCATCCACCCTTCCGACAACCCGGTCATCGACCATGGCGGCCGGGGCGCAGGCGCACAGGCCCAGACAATAAACCGGCTCTATCGTCACCGCGCCATTCGCGGTTGTGCCGTGCCAGCCGATGCCCAGCTTTTTCAGCGCGGCCTCGGCCAGCGCCTCGGCGCCCATCGCCTGACAAGCCTCGGCCCGGCAGATCTTCAGCACATGGCGGCCCGCCGGTGCCTCGCGGAAGTCATGGTAAAAGCTGACCACGCCATGCAGTTCCGCCCGGCTGATGTTCAGCGCCCCGGCGATCAGCGGCATGGCCGCCTGCGGCACATGGCCAAAAGCCTCCTGCAGCGCATGCAGAATAGGCAGCAGCGGCCCTTCCAGCGGCAGATGCGTGTCGATCAGGGCGCGTATATCGCTGTCGGAGGGGGCTGGCGCGGAAAGGGACATGGCTGGCCTCGTGCAGGTTTTACCCCGATGAAGCACAGAGTTTATTGCGAAATCAATATTCGATCCCGGTCAATTGATAGTTTTAGTCTATCGCCGGGCCTTACCGAAGCTGCGGGTTCAGCGCATCGCGCAGCCAGTCGCCGAACAGGTTGACCGCTACCACCAGCACCATCAGGGCCAGCGCCGGAAAGATCACCAGCCACCATTCGCCGCTGAACAGGTAGTTGTAGCCAGACCGGATCAGCGTGCCCAGCGACGGCTCTGTCGGCGGCAGCCCGAAGCCGAGGAACGACAGCGTGGCCTCACCCATCACGGCAAAAGCGATGTCCAGCGTTGCCAGCACGGCAATGGGATTGACCACATTCGGCAGCAGTTGCCGGCGCATGATGTTGAACGGCCCGCGCCCGGCCAGCCGTGCGGCGGCCACATAATCCTTGTTGCGCTCCACCAGCACCGCGCCGCGCACCAGCCGGGCGAAATGCGGCCAGTGTGAAATACCAAGCGCCAGCACCACCATCGGAATGGCAAACTGCGCCTGCGCGGTGGGGGTCAGCACCCCCTTGGCCAGCCCGCCGATCAGAAGCGCCAGAATGATCGCCGGAAAGGTAAACTGCACATCCGCCGCGCGCATGATCACCGTGCCTGCCCAGCCGCCGAAATAGCCCGATATCAGGCCCAGAATAGTGCCGATCGTCACCGACAGCGCCACCGCCAGCACCCCCACCAAAAGCGAGGTGCGCATGCCATAGAGGATCAGCGACACCATATCGCCACCCTGGCTGTCGGTGCCCAGCAGATAAGGCCAGTCGCCACCGTCGATCCAGACCGGCGGCAGGCGTGAATTCAGCAGATCCAGCGAGGCAAGGTCATAAGGGTTGGTCAGCGCGATGAACGGCGCCAGCAGCACCGCCATCACCAGCAGCGTCAGCACCACAAAGGCGATCATCGCCTGTGTGCTGTCCAGAAACGCGCGCAACAGCTCGGAATCGCGCAGGCGGGGGCGGGTATCGGATGTGTCAGACATGCTCGCCTCCCTCAGGCGTCAGCCGGGCGGCCGGTCATTCCGCCCGCGCGCAACCGTGGGTCAACCACGGCGTAAAGCAGATCAACGATCGTGTTGATCGCCACGAAAAACACCGCCGTCAGCAGCAGAATGGCGGAAATCACCGGCACATCGGTTGAGCCCAGCGCCTGCAGAAACAGAAGGCCGATGCCGGGCCATTGAAACACGGCCTCTGCCACCACGGCGAAGGCAAACAGGAAACCCAGCTGAATACCGCTGACCGTGATCACCGGAATGAGCGTGTTGCGCAGGGCCAGCGACAGATGGATGACACGCGGCTTCAGCCCCCGCGCACGGGCGAAACGGATGTAATCGGCGCGCAGCACCTCGATCATCTCGGCGCGCACAAGGCGGGCGACCAGCGCCACCTGACTGACCGCCAGCGCGGCGGCGGGCATGATCAGCGAGCGCAGGCCGGAGGGGGTAAGCAGGCCGGTTGTCCACCAGCCCACCTGCACCACCTGCCCGCGCCCGAATGAGGGCAACCAGCCCAAAGTGACCGAGAAAAGGAAGATCAGCAGAATGGCGATGACAAAGGTCGGCACGGAAACGCCGATGACCGACAGCGACAGGATCGCATCCGCGCTCCAGTGCCCGCGCCGGATGGCGGCATAGATGCCCACTGGCAGCCCCACACCCAGCGAGAACAAGAGCGCCACGCCTGCCAATTCGAATGTGGCGGGAAGACGCTCAACAATAAGCTCGGCCACCGGGCGCTGGGTGATGTAGGAAACCCCCAGCTCCCCCTGCAGCACGTTGCTGACAAACGTCAGGTAGCGCGCAGGCCAGGGCTGATCCAGCCCCAGCCGCGCGCTCAGTTCCAGCCGGTCTGCCGGTGTTGCCTGAAGACCCAGAATGCTGGCAACCGGATCACCGATCTGGGTCGACAGCACAAAGGCCAGCACACTGACCACGAAGAGAACGATGATTGCCTGAACAACCCTCTGCGCGATCAGTGCGATCATGGGCGATTACTCCACAACAACGTTTTGCAGGGTGACCGTCGCATCCGAGCGGATCGGCGCGGTGACACCTGCCCGCATGCCCCAGACGATCATCGGCTGATGCAGATAGACCGCATTCACGCCCTCGCGCGCCCGCTCCAGCAGATCACGATAGAGCACCTCGCGCTCCGCCTCGTCAAAGGTGACGGTCAGGGTGCGGGTCAGTTCGTCAATCTCGGGGTTGGTGAACTGCGCCCAGTTGAAAAAGCCCTCGTTCGCATCCGGGTTGCGCGTCATCACATAGCCGGTGAAGGCATCCTGCGTATCGCGGCTGTCCGGGCCCATGCCGATCAGGTGGAAGCTTGAGTCGGGGCCGTTGACCAGCATCCGGGCAAATTCCGGCCATACCAGACCATTGACCCGCACCTCAATCCCCACCCGCGCCAGCATCGAGGCGACGGCGCGGCAGATGTCGTCGGTGTTGACATAGCGCTCAAGCGGGCAGTTCATGGTGGTGACGAAACCATCCGGGTAGCCTGCATCGGTCAGCAGTTCGCGGGCGCGGTCGAGGTCGGTTTCCCAGCGCTGATCCATGTCTTCCTGATAGCCGCCAAAGCCGGGGATCGTGGAGATGCCCACCACCCGCGCCTTGCCGCGCATCACCCGGTCGGCGATCAGATCAGCATCGACCGCATGGGCGATGGCCTGCCGCACACGCGTATCGCGGAAGGGGTTTTCTGCCAGCGCGTTGCCTGCGCGATCAAAAGTTTCCAGCGCCTGTTCGCGGGTGCCGTCCATCTCAAGCTGCATCCACAGCATCTGCGGCGCCTCGGCAATGGTATAGCCCGCCGCCCCCTCAACCCTGCCGATATCCTGCAAGGGCAGGTCAACGACCATATCCACCTCGCCGGTCAGCAGGGCCGCGACGCGGGTGGGGCCGGAGCCGATGTTGAGATAGGTCGCGGTGGTCACGTTGCCGGGCATCTCATCCCAGTAATCGCCGAACGCCTCAAAGCGGGTTTCGACCGAAGGATCATGGCTGATCAGGCGCATCGGGCCGGTGCCCATGGCGTTGCGGATCGAATGCGCCTCGGCGCCTTCGGCACCCAGATCGGGGATATCGACCACGCCATTGGCCTCAGCCCAGGCCTGCGAGAGGATGAACATGCGCGACATCTTGCGCGGCAGGATCGGGTCCGGCCCGGCCGAGACAACCTCGACGGTGGTGGCATCGACCACCCGCGCTTCCTGAATACCGCCAAAGAGCGAGCGGTAGAAGCGGCTGTCCTTCTGGCGCATGATCGAAAAGGCGACGTCGTCAGCGGTCAGTTCCGAGCCGTCGTGAAACTGCACACCCTCGCGGATGGTGAAGCGCCACGTGCTGTCGCCGACATATTCCCATTCGGTCGCCAGCGCGGGCGTCAGCTCCATATCAAGGCTCAGGCCGATCAGGCTGTCATAGACCTGCCGGAAGATCGCGGTGGTGGTGAAATCATTGGTGGCGTGCGGGTCCATGGTCAGCGCCGGGGTCGCACCCGCAAATCGCAGGTTCTCGGCGCTTGCCATTCCGGCGGTCAGGGCCAACGCTGCGGCGGCCCCCATAAGGATTCTTTTCATCATGTTTTCCAGTCTCCCTGTCAGAGGTCGCAGCCGTTTCTTGCGCTGACTGCACGGTCACTATTGCACTCTCTGATGATTTGATCAATGATCAATCAATCGAAAAGGACCTCCCCCTTGCCCCACCCCCGCCCACTGGCTCAGGCCCGAAACCATGCGTGACAGCCCCTCCCCGGCGTCGCCCGGCGCCACGCTTGCCATCCTGTGCCTGATCGCCACGGTCGGGCTGGCGGGGTCATTCCTGTATCTGCCGGCCCTGCCGATGATGGCCGAAAGCTTTGGCGCGTCAGAGCCCGCCGCACAGGCCACGCTGACCGCGTTCCTGCTGGGCTCCTGCATTGGCTTCGCGCTTTATGGCCGCGCGGCGGACAGGTTCGGGCACCGGCTGGCCTTTGCCGTTGCAGGCGGGGTCTTTGTTGCCGCCAGCATCGCGGCGTCACTGAGCGCGGATATTACCCAGTTGATTGCGGCACGGCTGGTGCAGGGCGCAGGGTCGGTCGCCGGGATCGTGACCGCACGCGCCACGATCCGCACCACCATGTCGCCCGGGCGCGCAATGCAATCCATGGCCCTGCTGACAGCCGTGGTGTCGCTCTCACCCGCCGCCAGCCCTCTGATCGGCGCGGCGGTGCTGCAGGTGACCGACTGGCGCGCCACCTTCCTTGTCGCCGCCGCGCTGGGGCTGGCTGGTATCATCGGCGCGCTTCGGGTCTTGCCGCGCCATGTGCCGGTTCTGCCGCAGGACCGCCCGCAACGGGCTGAGGCCGCGATTCTGGGCAGCCCGCAATTTCGCGCGGCGCTGATGATCGGCATCGCCTCGAACGCCAGTTTCGTGGTGATGATGGCGGCCACGCCCTTTGTCTTTGTTGAAACCTTCGGCTTTTCGCCCGCCGCCTATGCCGCGCTGATCGCCGCCGTCCTCACCCTTTTCGCAGCAATCGCGCTGGTCTCCGGGCGGCTTGCCGCGCGCTTTGGTGCGGCGCGGCCCATCGGCTGGGGCATTGTGCCGGTTCTGACCGGGGCGGCGCTGCTGGTGGCGGGCAGCCTTGGCACCCCATCGCCCACACTGATCGCACTGGGGCTTTTGCTGCTGATCGGCTGCATGGGGCTGATGGTGCCCAACGCACATATCCTGATGCTGGAGCCCTTCCCGGCATTCGCCGGCACCGCCGCCGGGCTGGCGATGCTGATCACCACCGCCGGGGGCGCGCTGGCGATCACCCTTTACAGCGCGATTGCTGCCGGATCGGTCGCGGGTTTCGGGCTTTTCACCGCATGCTGCGGGGTCGCCACGCTGATCGGCTGGGCCGCCTTGCTCCGCAAAAAAGGAACATCGTGATGACCAAGCCGCTGCTGGATATCCGCAGCCTGAGTGTGGAACTGGCGCGCGACGTGCCGCTGAAGGTGCTGGATGGCATCAACCTGCAACTGGCGCCGGGTGAAATTCTGGGCGTGGTGGGTGAATCGGGCGCGGGAAAATCCGTCACGGGCGCTGCCATCATGCGGCTGATGACGCGGCCGCTGCGCCAGTCTGCCGGTGAGATCTGGTTTGACGGCACGCGTATCGACACGCTGCCGGAAGCAAAGATGCAAAAGCTGCGCGGCAAGGAAATCGCCATGATTTTCCAGGACCCGCTGACCGCGCTCAACCCGGTTTTCACCGTCGGCCAACAACTGATCCAGACCATCCGCCAGCATCTGCCGCTGGAACAGGCGGCGGCGCGCGCCCGTGCCGCTGACCTGCTGCGCGAGGTCGGCATCCCGTCAGCCGAAGAACGGCTCGAGAATTACCCGCATGAGTTTTCCGGCGGTATGCGGCAGCGGGTGGTGATCGCGCTGGCCTTGGCCGGAGAGCCGCGCCTGATTATCGCTGATGAGCCGACAACCGCGCTCGATGTCTCCATTCAGGCGCAGATCATCGCGCTGCTGGTCGAACTGACCCGCTCTCGCGGCATGGGCGTGGTGCTGATCACCCACGATATGGGCGTCATCGCCGAGGCCTGCGACCGGGTGGCGGTGCTCTATGCCGGGCGGCTGGCCGAGGTGGGGCCAGTGCGCGATGTGCTGACCGCCCCGCGCCACCCCTATTCTCGCGGGCTGATCGCCGCGATCCCTCGTGTCGGCGCGCGGCTGAAACTGCTGCCGCAGATCCCCGGCACCATGCCCCGGATTGATGCGCTGCCAGCGGGCTGCGCCTTTGCGCCCCGCTGCCCCTTCGTGATGGAGCAGTGCAAAACCCACAGGCCAGATGCGGCGCCGCGCCCCGGTGGCGTGCAGGTCGCCTGCTGGCTGGAGGAAGGTCAATGACGACAGGACAACCGCTGGTCAGTGTCGAGAACCTCTCGCGCCGCTTTGATGTCTCGCCGCCCTGGATCACCCGCAAACTGGCCCGACAGCCTAAGCGCATCGTGCGCGCGCTTGATGATGTCAGCTTTGCCATCCAGCCGAAGCGCACGCTGGGGCTGGTGGGGGAATCCGGCTGCGGAAAATCGACGCTGGCGCGCTGTCTGGCCGGATTGATGCCGCCCTCGGGCGGGGTGATGCGCTATGCGGGCAGGCCCGTCGATCTGGCGACAAAGAACGACCCCAAGGTCAGGCGCGCCGTGCAGATGGTGTTCCAGGACCCCTACGCCAGCCTCAATCCGCGCTGGTCGGTCGAGGAAAGCGTGGGCGACCCGCTGCTGGCCTTCGGGCTGGCGGGTTCGCGGGCCGAGATGCGCGAGATGGTGGGGGCGCTGATGGTCGAGGTGGGGCTGTCGCCCCGCGATGCCCGCAAATACCCGCACCAGTTTTCCGGCGGTCAGCGCCAGCGCATTGCCGTGGCCCGCGCGCTGGCCTCGCGCCCCGAGTTTCTGATCTGCGATGAGCCGACCTCGGCGCTGGATGTCTCGGTCCAGGCCGCGGTTCTGAACCTGATGCGCCGGTTGCAGGAAGAATACGGCCTGACCTATCTGTTCATCAGCCACAACCTGACCGTGGTTGACCATATGTCAGACGATGTGGGCGTGATGTATCTGGGCCGTCTGGTGGAGCTGCAACCAACCGAAAGCCTGTTTGACGCCCCGCGCCACCCTTACACCCAACTGCTGATCCAGACGGTGCCCAGCCTTGACACCATGGGCCGTGCCTCTGCCCCTCTGAAGGGCGAGGTTCCCAGCCCGCTCAACCCGCCGCCAGGCTGCGCCTTTAACCCCCGCTGCCCCTTTGCCAATGAGCGATGCCGGGTAGAGCGGCCTGAGGCCACCGCCCTGCCGGGCGGCGGCATGGTCGCCTGTCATGGCGTGCAGGAGGGGCGGATATGAGCCGCTCAGCGCTTGCGCGCCACCATCTCGAACTCGACACGGATTTCCTCCAGGGGGAAGGCGCAGAGGATGGTGGTGTTCGTGGGCCTTGGGTCAGCGAACAGCGCGCCCAGCAGCTTGGACACCGGCACCACATCGGCGCGGTCAGCCAGATAGCAACGCACCTGCACCACATCGCCCCAGCCCGCGCCCGCCTTGGCCAGCGTCGCCGCGATCACGTCAAGCGCGTGGCGTGCCTGCGTTTCAGCGTCGGGGGCGAAGGCGCCGGTTTCCGGGTCCGCCCCGGCGGTGGCCGAGGTGAAAACCCAGTCGCCATCCACCACGGCGCGCGAATAGCCCGCCAGTTCCTCAAATTTCGAACCCGAGCTGATCGCCCAGCGAGTGTTTTCCATCCTGCACGCTCCTGTATGTATGGTTGTGATCGTTTGATCACTGTTTTCCCCCGCGGTCAAGAAACCCCCCTTTCAGGACACCGCGCATGAACATGCCCGCAACCCTCTGGCACGCCACCACTGCCCAGCCAGCCCCCCGCCCCGGCCCCAAAGCGGGTGCCACCACCGACGTGGCCATCATCGGCGGCGGGTTTCTGGGGCTGTCCTGTGCGCTGCATCTTGCACAGGCCGGTGTCAGCGTCCGCCTGCTGGAGGCGCATCGCATCGGCTGGGGCGCGAGCGGGCGCAACGCAGGCTTCGTGGTGCCGCATTTCTCGCGCGCCGATCCCGTGATGATCCGGGCGCGACTGGGGGCTGAGGCCGGTGCGCGCCTGCTCGATATGGTCGCGCAGGGCGGTGACATGGTGTTCGACCTTGCCCGCCGTGCCGGGTTGGGCACACAGGCCGAGCAGAACGGCTGGCTGCAACCGGCCCACAGCGCTGCGATGGCGCAGGCGCTGCAGGCGCGGGTGCGCGACTGGCAAGCGCTGGGGCGGCCGGTGAAATGGCTGGACGCGCGGGCGATGGCCGCGCGGTCGGGGATCACGCTGTATCACGGCGCGCTGCGCGACGCCTCGGGCGGGATGATCAACCCGCTGGCCTATGCGCTGGGGCTGGCCCGTCTGGCCGAGAATGCGGGCGCCCTGCTGCATGAAGAAACGCCGGTTTCCGCACTTTCCCGCGCCACTGACGGCTGGACCCTGCACACCGCCGCCGGACCGCTCCATGCCTCCCGCGTCCTTCTCGCCACCAATGCCGGGACGCTGGGCGCCGCCCGCCCGCTGGGCCGCGCCGTGCTGCCGCTGACGGTGCATCAGATCGCCACCACGCCGCTGAGCAGCGAAACCGTGGCCCGCATCGCCCCGAACCGCGAACCGGCCTCGGACACGCGCACCAATATCTTCACCTGGCGGCTGGACTCCGAAAACCGTCTCATCTCGGGCGGCATGGCGCTGGTGCCGATGGGCGCGGGTGCCCGCCTGCCGAAGAAGATCCTGCAACGCGCCGTCAGGGAACTTCGCCTGCCCCCTGAAACCCGCCTCGCCCATGCCTGGCAAGGCACCGCCGCCATGACCACCGATGCCCTGCCCCTGCTGGCTGAGCTGCAACCCGGCCTGATCGGCGCGGTCGGCTGCAACGGGCGCGGCGTGGCCTTCACCACCGCGCTGGGCCGCGCGCTGGCACAGGCATTGGCCGAGGGCAGCCCCCTGCCGCTGCCAACCAAACCCGCGCGCTCCATCCCCTTCCGCCCCTTCGCCCGCCATGCCCCGGCGCTGGTGCTGGCCCGTGGCCTCTGGTCAGACGCCCGCGCCCTGCGCCATCCGCCCACACCATGAACCAGACAGGAGCCTCCATGCCCCGTTTCGCCCGCCGCATCACCCAGACATCGGCCAAGAACTTCGGAATGTTCGCCCGCGCCTTTGGCCGCCCCGGCGATCTGATCCACCTCGAACTGGGCCGCCCGGTGGAAGATACGCCGGACCATATCAAGGAAGCCACCATTGCCGCCCTGCGCGCGGGCCATGTGCATTATTCCGATCTGCAAGGCATTCCTGAACTGCGCCACGCGCTGGCGGGCAAGATGGCGCAGGACAACGGCACCGATTACACCGCCGATGAGATCATCGTCACCAATGGTCTCACACAGGCCTCCTACGCCGCCTTCATGGCGTTGCTGGATGAGGGGGATGAGGCCATTCTGCTCGCCCCCTATTACCCGCAGCATATCGGCAAGATCGAACTGGCAGGCGCAAAGGCGGTGATTGCGCCGCTTGATACCGACAACGATTTTGCCATCCGCCGTGACCTGATCGAGGCGCATATCACGCCGAAAACCCGGATGATCGTGCTGATCAACCCCTGCAACCCCACCGGCCGTGTCTATTCGCGCGCGGAGTTGCAGATCCTCGCCGATCTGGCGATCGAGCATGACCTGACGGTGATCTCGGACGAGGTCTATGAGCGCATCACCTATGACGGTGCCGAACATGTGTCGATTGCCGCGCTGCCGGGCATGCGCGCGCGCACCATCACCATGTTCGCCTTCACCAAGGCCTATGCGATGGACGGCTGGCGGCTGGGCTGGCTGGCGGCGGATGCCAGCATGACCGGGGCGCTGATGAAGATCACCACAAATGAGGTGACGCATGTGAACACCTTCATCCAGCACGGCGCGCTGGCCGCCGTCACCGGACCCAAAGCGGCGCTTGAGGAACTGGTGGCAGGCGATCTGGCGCGGCGCGATCTGGCGGTGCGGCGCCTCAACCAGATGCCGGGCGTGACCTGCGTTGCCCCTCAGGGCACCATCTACGCTTTCGCCGATATCCGCGGCACCGGCCTGCCGTCGCAGGAACTGGCCGAAAAGCTGATGAATGATACCGGCGTGGTGGTGGAGGCGGGCAGCTTTTACGGCAACGCGGGTGAGGGGCATCTTCGTATCTGTTTCGGCTCGGTTGATGAAACCCGCCTGTCTGAAGCGATGGACCGGATGCAGGGTTTCTTCAACGCACTCTGAAGCCATCCAAGGTTGATTTCCACGCCAAGGTCTTTCATATGAGCATCTGATCAAAGGACCAGCACCCAATGCCAAAATCCCTCGCCGATGCAGCGCTTCGCCCCGTTTCGGCACGGGTGACGGTGGCGGACAGCGTGTATCAGAACCTGCGGCAGGCGCTTATTCTGGGCCGCTTCGACCCGGGGCAGGTGCTGACCATCGGCGCGCTGGCCGACAGCTTCCAGACCAGCCACATGCCGGTGCGTGAGGCGCTGCGACGGCTGGGCGCGGAAGGGGCGGTCGAAATCCGCTCGAACGGTTCCGCCTATGTCCCGGATGTAACACTGGGCACCCTCGAAGACATCAGCCGCGCCCGACTGGCGCTGGAGGGGCTGGCAACCGAACTGGCGGTCGAGCGCATCACCGAAACCGATCTCTGCGCGCTGGAAGAGCTGGAGGCGCGCCACAGCGCCACCGCCCGGCTCCGCGATGTCTATGAAATGCTTGAGCGCAATTGCGATTTCCATTTCGCCATCTATGCAACCGCAGACTCGCCGGTGCTGATGAACCTGATTGAATCGCTCTGGCTACGCTACGGCCCGTTCATGCGCCTGCTGTCGCAGCGCATCGCGCCCCAGTTCGAGCGCGGCACGCATGAACCCTTCCAGCAGGGCCACCGCGACATTGTCGAAGCGATCCGCGCCCGCGATCCCGCCCGCGCCCGCGCTGCCATCTGCCGCGATATCGAGGGCACGAAACAGCTGCTGGTCCAGATCTGCGCCGAAAAATAGGCCGCTCCCGCCTGGCTTTCTTCCCTGCCCCGACACTCCTTGCTGCGCGCCCGGCGCCCCTTCATCTTGCCAGAAATACGCTGGGGGGTGAATTGGCCGCAGGCCAAGAG
>NZ_DAIRVN010000103.1:0-13475 GCF_036802785.1 Pararhodobacter sp. | reverse complement strand
GAGGGGGGCAGCGCCCCCCTTACCGCCGCAACCGCAGTATTTCTGACGAATAAAGGATGAGCGCCAGCCAGATCATCGGAAAGGCGATGGCCCGCGCCTGCCCGAAAGGCTCGTCAAAAACGAAAACCGCAAGGAGGAACACCATGGTAGGGGTCAGGTATTGCATGATCGCAATGGTCGAGAGCCGCAACAGCTTCGCGCCATTGGCATAGATCATCAGCGGCACCGCCGTGATCACCCCGCATCCTACCAGCAGCGCCACATCGCGCGGGGATGCCCCGGCGATGAATATGCCGCCCTGCGCCTGCATCCAGATCAGATAGCCCAGCGCGAAGGGCGTCAGCAGGATCACCTCCAGCGTGAAGCCCTGATTGGGGCCGATCGGCAGGGCGCGTTTGAAAAAGGCGTAAAACCCCCAGCTCAACGTCAGGGCCAGCGCCACCAACGGCAGGCGCCCGGTGTCCCATGTCAGGATCGCCACCGCCGCTACCGCCAGCGCCACCGCAGCCCATTGCCGAGGGCTCAGCCGTTCTCCCAGCAAGACGGCACCCAGAAAGATGCTGAACAGCGGGTTGATGTAATAGCCCAGTGCGGCCTCCAGCGCCTGCCCGGTCTGGATCGCCCAGACATAGACGCCCCAGTTCACCGTGATCAGCGCCGCCGTCACCCCGCCCATTGCCAGCGTCCGTGGCGAAGCAAAGGCCGCGCGCAGATCGCGCGTGCGGCCCATGACCATCAGCACCGCCAGCGCGATCGGCACCGACCAGATGACCCGGTGCGCCAGCACCTCAACCACTGGCACATGCGCCAGCGCCCTAAGGTAAAGCGGCAGCATACCCCAGAGCAGATAGGCGGTCAGCGCGAAGGCAAAGCCGCGCGGTGTGTCTCCGGCACTGGCGGGGGATGAGGAGGCAGACGCGGCCCGGGACAGCCCCGGAGAGGGGGCCCGGGAGTGGGGCGGATCCGCGCTCATGCCGGTGCCAGCGCCGTCACCTCGGCGATGAAATGCTCACCGCGTTTCTCAAAGTCGGCGTATTGGTCAAAACTGGCGGCGGCGGGGGCCAGCAGCACCACATCACCCGGCTCTGCCTCGGCATGGGCGCGGGCAACGGCCTGCCCCATGGTCTCGCACAGCTCATGTGGAACGGCGCCCAGTTGCAGCGCGAACTCCCGCGCCGAATGGCCGATCAGATAGGCCTTCACCACCCCGCCCAGATGCGGGCTCAGCGCGGCGATCCCGCCTTCCTTGCCCAGACCACCGGCGATCCAGCGGATGCGGCCAAAAGCCTGAAGGGCCTTGGCGGCGCTGTCCACATTGGTGGCCTTGGAATCGTTGATGTATCTGACGCCGCCTATCTCGGCCACCAGCTGGCTGCGGTGCGGCAGGCCGGTGAAACTGGCCAGCGCATCCTCGATCAGACGCGGCGCCAGCCCCAGACATCGGCAGGCCGCATAGGCGGCGCAGGCGTTCTGATGGTTATGCGCACCGGGCAGGCCGGGCATGGCGCGCAGGTCAATCGACGCCACCTGCCGCCCGCCGCGCCATTCGGCCAGAAACCCCTTGCGCGCGAAAACCGACCAGCCCATGCCGCCCAGCTTCTGCCCGGAGGAGACGCGGATCACCCGATGGTCTGCCGCGCCCTCGCCCATCTGCATGGCCAGAAACCGCCCCTCCGCCTCGTCAACGCCAATCACGGCGCGGTCCGGCCCGCCCTCGGCAAACAGGCGGCGCTTGGCGGCGAAATAGCCACCGGGGCCGCCGTGGCGGTCCAGATGATCGGGGGAAAGATTGGTGAAAACCCCGATATCCGGGGTCAGGGCGCGCGCCAGTTCTGTCTGATAGCTCGACAGCTCCAGCACAATCACCGCCCCCTCGCCCGGCGGATCAATCGACAGAACGCCGGTGCCGATGTTGCCCGCCATCTGTACCGGCTTGCCCGCCGCCTCCAGAACATGCGCGATCAGCGCCGTGGTGGTCGATTTCCCGTTGGAGCCGGTCACCGCGATCACCTTCGGCGGATTGTCGAACAGGTCCCAGTCGATGCGGGCAAGCGAGCGGAAGAAAAGGCCGATGTCATTATCAACCGGGATGCCAAGTGCCGTGGCTGCCGCGATGACAGGGTGCGGCGCGGGGTAAAGATGCGGAATGCCGGGCGACACGACCAGCGCCGCCAGCCCTTCAAGCGCCTGCTGGCGCGTCAGGTCCACCGGCGTGATGCCGGATGCCTCGGCCCGCGCGCGGGCCTCCTGGCTGTCGTCCCAGGCGCAGACCTCTGCCCCGCCCGCCGACAACGCAGCACAGGTCGCAAGGCCCGAACGGCCCAGCCCCAGCACACCCACGCGCGCGCCCTCAAAGCCCTGAACGGTGATCATTGCCCACTCCTTCGACTCAATCGGGCGACGGTATCCGAGGGGCGGGGCAAGCGAAAGGCCGCGCAGGTATGGGACATCGAAGCGGAAACCGCCAAAGACCCGCGCAAGGCAGGTGCTGCGGTCCGGCGAAAAATCAGGAAAGAAAAGAAAGTGGCGCGGTTGACGGGGCTCGAACCCGCGACCCCCGGCGTGACAGGCCGGTACTCTAACCAACTGAGCTACAACCGCGCGATCGCCGTCAGATAGCCACCCCGGCGGCGCGCGTCAAGTCGTTTCCGCAGCTTTCCGCTCAGGTCAGCCTGTGTCGCTGCCCCCATGCCGCCTGCGCCAGCAGCACCAGATACGCCAGATCAACCAGCACCATCAGCAGCCATGGCCGCGTCACCCCAAGGCCCGCAAAGACCGCAACCCCCAGCAGCAGCCAGACAGCGCGGTTGCGCGGCACCCGCAGCCCCTTGGGCGAAATCGTCGGCAGGCGCGAGATCATCAGCAGCCCCACCCCCGCCAGATATGCGGCGACCACCAAAGGCACGGTCCGCATATCCCAGATCCCGGAAAGTGTCAGAAAGACCGGCAGCAGCGCCAGCATGGCACCGGCAGGCGCGGGAACTCCGACAAAATGCGCCCTGCCCGGCGGTGGTGGCGCGTCGCGGTTCACGTTGAACCGGGCCAGCCGCAGGCAGGCGCAAAGGATATAGACCAGCACCAGCAACCACCCCATCCCCGCCACCCCTTGCAGGGCGAAGTGAAACAGGAAGATGCCCGGTGCCACACCAAAGCAGACGAAATCCGACAGCGAATCCAGCTCGGCGCCGAAATGGCTGGCCGCATTGAGCTTGCGCGCAATCAGCCCGTCCATCCCGTCCAGCACCGCTGCCAGAAGGATCAGCGCCGCCGCGGTCTCATAGCGTTCATCAAGCGCATAACGCACAGATGTCAGCCCCGCACAAAGCCCCAGCAGGGTCACCAGATTGGGAAGAAGCTGCACAAGCGACAGGCTGCGGCGGTCGCCCGCATCGACACCTGCCGCGTCGCATTCACCGTCATCGCGCCGCTGGTCCATTTCCCCTCCGGTTTCCGCCATTCAGCGCACCTCGCCCGGGCGTGGCCCCTCGGCGCTGAGCAGGTCGGCCAGCACGGTTTCACCCGCGACCATGGTCTGGCCCAGCGCAACAAGCGGATGCACCCCTTCGGGCAGATACACATCCAGCCGGGAGCCGAACCGGATCATCCCGAAGCGCTCGCCCGCTTCCAGCACGGTGCCCGGCTTCACATCACAGACGATCCGCCGCGCGACCAGCCCGGCAATCTGAACCACGGCGATCTTGCGCCCGTCGGCCATTTCCAGCGCGACCGAATTGCGCTCATTATCCGCGCTGGCCTTGTCGAGCGAGGCATTGAAAAACTTGCCGGGCCGGTATGAGACCGCCGAAACCGTGCCCGCCACGGGAATGCGGTTCACATGGCAGTTGAAGACATTCATGAAGACCGACACCCGCATCATCGGCACTGTCCCCATGCCCAGCTCGGCGGGGGGAACGGCAGGTTCGATCAGCGAGATCACACCATCGGCGGGGCTGACCAGCAGGCCCGCGCGCTGCGGCGTCACGCGCTCAGGGTCGCGGAAAAAATAGTAACACCAGACCGTCAGCAGAACGCCGATCCAGCCCAACGGCTGCCAGATCAGAAACAGCACCAGCGTAACCGCCGCGAAAACGCCGATAAACGGATATCCCTCGCGGTGGACGGGCTTGATGACGGTAGAGAGCATATCGGCAGACATCGGTGTTTCCTGACTTGGTGCGCGCCCGCGCCCGCCGGTTACCGGCGCAGGTTTTGACCACTCTATAGCCCGGAACACCCGCGAGGCAAAGCCGCAGCGCGCAGCGGCCAATGTGTTCCCGGTCCTTCTGTGCCACGGGTTTCCTGCCCCGGCCCCTCACCCTCCGGCAAGGACGCAGCCACAGAACATCTGTTGCTCCGGCAGGAAGCCCGCAGATTTACCCTCAGTAATCGCGCTCAAAAAAGACGCCCAGACCCGTGCGCCCCTCGGTATCGGTGCGCCCGCGCAGCGTGATCGAGGGGGTCAGGTCAAGGTTGATCGACACCTCACCGCGCCCCGCACTGTCAACGCTTACGTCGCTATAGACATTCTCTGTCACGTAGCGCCCCGCCCGAAGTGCGGTGTTGCCGTCGGCATCGGTGGTGACGTCAAGATCATCAAGGCCCAGCGACTGCCGCGCCCGCGTCAGAAAAGACCCATCGGCATGGCCGGTCAGCGTGGCCACCGACATCGCCAGCTGCGCCGCCTGGAAAGGCGACAGCGAGGCCAGCGAGCGGCGGAAGATCAGGCGGGCCAGAACCTCGTCCTCGGGCAGCTCCGGCACCGAGCTGAACTCGATCTCGGGCTCCAACGCCTCGCCCTCAAGGATGATGCTGGTCACCACTCCGTCACTGTCGGTCGTCGCCACCAGCCGGATATAAGGCATGAAGCTGCCGATCATGCTGGCCGAACCCTCGGTCAGGACGAAGCGGTTGCCCAGCAGGTCCAGCCGGCCGCGGATCAGCGAGAAGCTGCCCGACGGAATGATATCGCCGGTGGCACCACCCAGCCGCAGCGTGCCGCCCAGCTCGGCATCCAGCCCGCGCCCGCGCACAAAAACCCGCCCCGGCGCCTCAAGCGTCAGGTCCAGATAGATCCGCCGCCGTTCAGGGCGAGTGGAGGCGTCGGCGGCGATACCGGCATTTTCGCGCGTGGCGCGGCTGGCGGCGGTCTCGCCGATATGGCGCAGCCCCTCGGGCACATGGCCGCTGCGGCCAAGCGGCGAGTTGGGGATGCGGATCTCGGCCTCTTCAACCTGCAGGGTGCCTGACAGGCGCGGTCCGGTCGCCAGCGCACCCGACAGCCTGACATCGCCGGAAATCACAGCCTCAAGCAGCCGGGGGCGGACAATGCGCAGCTGGTCTGCGCGCAGGTTCAGGTCAACGTCACCGCGACCGTCCATCGCCAGACTGCCCGAAACCGAGGCGCGCCCGCCGGTCTGGGCTTCGCCGCTGCCTTCGATCCGCGCCCACTGGCCCATGAACTCGGCCCGGGCCTCGATATTCTGGAAGGCGATATTGTTGACCGAAGACACGAACCGCCCGTTCGTCAGAACCGCCTGCCCGCGCACCGAGGACAGGGCGGGCGGGCCGTCAACCCGCGCATCAACACGCAACGGCCCCTGAACCGAGAATGGCCGGATCACCGGGTTGGCGATGGCCGCATCAACCTGCCCGTTAACATTGATCGCGACCGTCGAGAAATCATCGCGGACACGCCCGCCACCCTCAAGCGACAGGCCGGAAGGGCCGGAGAACGCAAAGCTGGTTTCATAGCTGTCCGCCCCGGCAGCGCGTGACACCTGCGCCTGCAGCCGGCCCGGCCCGTCAATGCCCTGCACCGCATGCGCGAGCGTATCAATCGCGCCGGTCATCGCGAAATTGGCGGCGCCATCGGCCGCCTGCTGGCCCTCGGCGGTGACTGTCAGGCTTTGAGTGGTAAGCCTTGCGGCTTCGATGGCAAACGCACCATCCGCGCCAAGTGTCGCCGCGGCGCTCAGTTGCAGTGTTCCGCCGATAATGGGGTCGATCTGTGCAATGCCGGTGCGCAGTGAGCCGTCGCTGGTGACATCCAGCGCCATCCGGCGCGCCTGATCGTCGCCGGTCACCCGCACATCGCCCCGCAGCCGCCCGGACGCGCCCGGCATCGTCCCGGCGATATCCAGTTGCGACAGCGTGACATCCAGATCGGTCTCGGCATCAGACCACAGGCCCGCCGCCGACAGGGCAATCTGCGGGCCGTCGATCGTGGCCTCAAGCAGGCTGATCCGGTCGCCTTCGATCATCGCTTCGGCGAAAAGCTCGGTCTCGCCACGCAGAAGGGCGCTGGCCGCATCTCCGCCCGGCAGGTCGCCCAGCGCCAGATCGCGCGCGTTCCCATCAAAGCGCAGTCTCTGCCGCTCGCCGTCGCTTTGCAGGCGCGCGTCAAAACTGATCGCCCCGCCATAGCCCGGCCCCAGCGCCGCCAGATCCGAGATGTTGAAGCTGGTATAGACATGGATATCGCCCGGCAGATGCTGCCCGGCAGCCCGCAGTTCCAGCGCACCGGCCCGCAGGGCAAAATCGCGCAGGATGGTGCCCTGCTGGTCACGGACAACGTTGGCGCGGATCGTCGATTCACCCGCCACCAGATTGTCGAATTCGCGCTGGTCGATGGACAGGTCGGTAGCGATCAGGCCCAGATCAAGATTCAGCGCGCCCGAAATCAGATTTGCCTGTCCGTTCGAACTGAACAAGGCCCGCCCGCCAAGCTGCCGCCCGGCCAGCGCGGAAAAGGCCGACAGGTCAGGGGCTTCAGCCTCGACGAACCCATCAAATCTGGTGCCTTCCAGCTGGCCATGGGCGCTGAGGGTCACGGTATCGCCCTGAATGGCAAGGCCCGAGATTTCGGCGGGCTGGTCTGTGCCGGGCCACAATACGCTCATGAACCCGGTCACTTCCGAGCCGATCGCCTGTTGCAGCGCCGGGTCTGCGGCCTCCATGCCCAGCACCGCGAAATCGAACACCCCTTCAAAGAGCGGCCCGGGCTCAGTGCCGGGGCCATTGGGCGGCGCCAGCCGTCCACGTGCTTCCAGATCGACACGCTCCAGCGACAGCTCGGGCATGCTGAGCCGGTCAATCCCGGCAATCACCAGCCAGTCGCGCGAGACCGAGGCATCGTATTCGATGTTCAGCGCGGCCTCATAGATCGTGGTCTGACCGTCGGTGCCGGGCAGCACCACCGGCGCACCGTCTTCACGCGCGATATCGGCGATCAGATCGACGACGCGCGGCATACCGCTGGCATCCAGATCAGCGCGGCCCACAAGGCGCATGGTGCGGGTGTTGAAGGTCAGCTCGTACAGGCTGATCGCCCCGTCGGTGGTGCGCGCGCCCTGTGCGCGCAACCGGCTTTCAGCGCCGAAGAACGGATGCATCTCAGCCGCCATCAGCGGGCGCAGGTCACCGGCAATGTCGGCGATGAAATGCAGCCCCTCCGGCAGGTTGCCCTGTGGCTGCGCATCGGTAATCCGGACGGTTCCGGCGACGCGCTGCTGCCCGTCGGTATCAAGCCGGATATCGGCCTCGAAATCGTCGATCGGCCCGGCACCGGCCACCGACAGCGCCACCGAGGGCTCTCCGGGGATGCCCAGCAGCGAGGCGGCGATGCCCTCACGGCCTTCCGAGAGCAGAAGATCAAGCGTCAGTTGGCGGGACACATTGTCAAAATCACCACTGAAGCGGAACTCCCCTTCCTGACCATCCACGCGCACCGCCTCGAACCGGGCATCCCCCTGCCCGCCGGAAAGCTGCATGGCCCCGTCCAGCATCACGATCGCGCGTTCATGCCCTGTCACCGCCGGTTCAAGCACCACACGGCCCGCGCGCAACGCCCCGATATTCACCGATACCGGCAGTTCGGGCAGCTGGAATTCCGGCCGCGCCGTGGGGCTGGGCAGCGCGCTGTCATCGCCGGTATTGGGCAGGCGGCGCAGAAGGATCTCATCCGCGCTGAGTTCGTTGATTTCGAGGCGACGGTCGAACAGCGCCGTACGGCGCCAGTCCAGCACGACATTGCCCATCACCAGCCAGACCCCCTCATCATCGGCAAAGGTAATCGTCTGGATGGTGGCGCGCGATGACAGCGCGCCCTGAAAGCCACGGATATTGACCTCGCGCCCGGCATCGGAAAGGTAGGATTGCAGCAGGCGCGTCAGCAGGCCCACATCACCCGCAGCATCTTCGGTTGAGGCCGATCCCTGCGCGGTGTCTGCAGTCTGGGCCCCGGCGGGTGGCACCGAAAGGGCCAGCGCCAGCGCCACAAGCACCACGCCCAACAGCGCCATGCCCGGCATCCACCGGAGGACCACCTTGCCAAGGTCGCGTGTCTGCCATCGGTTCTGTGTCAAAACGCTTGCCCGACCCCAACATAAAGCTGAAGACGCCCCCCGGTCGCCCCCGCATTGCGCCGGACCGGCGTTGCGACATCCACGCGCATCGGGCCGAGGGGTGTCTGATACCTAAAGCCGATACCCGCGCCCGCCTGCCAGTCTGACGCACCGCTGAACGCCCCGGACGAGACATAGCCGGCATCGGCAAAGGCTGTGATGCCGATGCGCTCGGTAATCCGCGCCCGCACCTCGCCCGAGACGGCTGCAAAACCCTGTCCGCCTGAGGCCACGCCGCCCTGCGTCACGCCCAGCGACTGGAAGGGAAGGCCACGCACCGTGCCGCCCCCGCCCGAGTAAAACAGATAGTCGCGCGGCGTAGCGGTCAGTGCGCTGCCCAGGATCGCCCCGGCCTGCGCCCGCCCGGCCAGCACGAAGCGCCCTTCGCTGCCCATATCGGCATAGATGCGCGCGTCCAGCCGCATGCGAACGCCGTTCCCGGCATCGCTGAACCCGGCATAGGGCTTGACCTCGCCCATCAGGAAAAAGCCGCTGGTCGCATCCAGCGCGCGGTCGCGGCTGTCCCAGGTCAGGCCGAGGGGCAGCGCCACAGTGCCGAAATCGCCGCTCAGCGTGCGATCAACGCCAAAGCGCGCACGCTCGAACCGCAGCACCAGCCCGGCATGCCCGGTCAGCCGTTGGGAATAGCGGCGCAGCAGCCGCGCATCGGCCTCAACCGCATCAGCCCCGTAATCGCGTTCATCGACGCGCACCGCGCGCAGGCCCAGTTCCAGATCGGTATCGCTGTTGAACGTGGCGGGGCGGGTGTAACGCGCGTCCAGCGCAAAACCCAGGCCCCCGACGCGCGCCGCGATCCCTTCGACGGCAGCCTCAAGGCGCAGTCGTTCGGCCCCGCCCAACAGGTTGCGGTGCAGCCAGAAACCGGTCAGCCGCAGCCCTGCCGTGCTGTCGATTTCGGCACCCACGCCCAGACGGCGCGGCGGGGCCTCTTCGATCAGCACATCCATGTCTATCGTGCCGTCTGGGTTCGCCTGTTCGGCGGTGCGGATGGCGGCTGACGCGAAAGTGCCGGTGCGGCGCAAGCGGGTTTCAGCCTCAAGCACCTCTTCCGGGTCATAAATCTCACCAGAGTTCACCCCGGCGATGGCCACGATCCGCGCGCTGCGTGTGCGCTCATTGCCACGCGGCCTGAGTTGGCCAAAGCGCAGCCGCGGCCCGGGCGCCACGCGCAGGGTCACGTCAAGCTGCTGGTTCGCATGATTGGCGGTGACTTCCTGCCCGGCGCTTTCGGCCAGCGCATGGCCCTGCGCGCGCCAGCCCTCGACGGCGGCAATAGAGGTGTCGCGCACCAGCGTGCTGCGCGCCACCCCGCCGCTGACAAATCCCGGCGGCAGCTCCGACCCCGGCGCGACCGGGCCCACATCGGCCCGCCCGAAGCGGAACTGCGGGCCAAGATCGACCGACACCTCAACCGTGCCTATGGCACCGGGCGGGTGCAGCGTGGAGATGTCCGCCGCCTCGCGCCCGTCGATGCGGATGCTGATGCGCGGCGCGTAATACCCCTCCTCATACAGCAGGCCGATCAGGCGGCCATATTCAGCCTGCGCTGCAGAGGTTATATCCAGCGGATCAAGCTGATCTTCGCGCTGTGCCGTCGCCAGGAGCGAGCTGGCCTCAAGCGTCTCGCGCAGCCGGTCTTCGGCGCCGGGCACAACGAAACGCAGCTCATTCATCGCCAGTGCCGGGCGCGACAGCGGTGTCACGGCCAGCGCCACAGCCAGCACGGGCGCCAGAACCGGGGCCAGCAAAGGCCACCCGGCACCCCGGACCCCGGACCAGACCGGGCCGCTACGCTTTTCTGACCTGCCCGCGTTCTGCACGATTCCCCGAAATGCCTGATCTTTGAAGGACGTTCTGACATTTTTACACGAAGTCACCCCACCCACAACCGATATGCCGGGTCTGACCCTGTCTGAGCGCCGCAATGTTGCGAAAAACCGCGTATCCCTTCGCCCTGCCTTGACTTTCCCCTGGGGCAGCGCTCTGTTCCCCCGGCCCGCAGCGTAACCGGACCCGCCATGACCAGCCCCCTCGCCCCGCTTCCCACCTCTGCGCCGCAGCCCGGCGATATCGTCCGCACGCAGTATCTGGTGATCATGGCCATCAGTATGTGCCATCTGATCAATGATGTGATGCAATCGCTTCTGTCGGCGATCTATCCGCTTTTGCAGGAGGAATTCGCCCTCAGCTTCACGCAGATCGGGCTGATGACCTTCGCCTTCATGGGCACCGCCTCGGTCCTGCAGCCGCTGGTGGGGCAGTTCACCGACCGCCGTCCCGTGCCGCAGTCGCTCGCCATCGGCATGAGCGCGACCCTTGCAGGGCTGGCGCTGCTGGCGCAGGCGCAATCCTACACCTGGCTGCTGGCCGGGGCAGCGCTGATCGGCATCGGCTCGGCGGTGTTCCATCCCGAGGCATCGCGCGTGGCGCGCGCAGCCTCTGGCGGGCGGTTCGGCACTGCGCAATCGTTGTTTCAGGTCGGTGGCAATGCCGGGCAGGCGGCAGGCCCGCTGCTGGCAGCCTTTGTCGTGGTGCCGCTGGGCCGCCCGGCGGTGGGCTGGTTCGCGGCACTGGCGCTGGCGGGCATCCTGATCCTCGGATGGGTGGGCCGCTGGTATGCCGATGTCCGGCGCGAGGCCGCCAAACGCCCCGCCCCGAAGACCACCACCACCCTGCCGCGCCGCAAGATCATCCTGGCGGTGGCGGTGCTGGCCTTTCTGGTGTTCAGCAAGAATATCTACACGGCCAGCATCGCCAGCTACTACACCTTCTTCCTGATCGAACGCTTTGCGCTGACGACGCCACAGGCGCAGGTCATGCTGTTTCTGTTCCTCGGCGCGGCGGCACTGGGCGTCGCCCTTGGCGGCGTGCTCGGGGACCGCTTCGGCACGCGCGCGGTGATCTGGTTCTCCATCCTTGGTGTGCTGCCCTTCACCCTCCTGCTGCCCTATGCCTCGCTTTTCTGGACCGGAGTACTGACCGTTCTGGTGGGCTTCATCCTTTCTTCAGCTTTTCCCGCCATCGTGGTCTTCGCTCAGGAGCTGGTGCCCGGAAGGGTCGGCATGATCGCGGGCCTGTTCTTCGGCTTTGCTTTTGGTATCGGCGGCATTGCTGCGGCAGCCCTTGGCGTTCTGGCCGATGCCCGCGGGATCGCCTATGTGTATGAGGTCTGCTCATATCTGCCGGCTCTCGGGATTCTGACGGTCTTTCTGCCCCGCCTCAACCGGCGGACGGACTGACCCGGCATTGCCGAACCATGCCTCCGGTGCTATCTGGCCCCAAAGCAAAAACGACTGACAACCAAGGAGCCCGCCCCGATGGCGCAAGATCATATCATCAAGGACATTTCGCTGGCCGAATTCGGCCGCAAGGAAATCGCCATTGCGGAAACCGAAATGCCCGGGCTCATGGCGCTGCGCAGCGAATACGGCAAGGCCCAGCCGCTCAAGGGCGCGCGCGTCGCCGGCTCGCTGCACATGACCATCCAGACGGCGGTGCTGATTGAAACGCTCAAGGCACTTGGCGCCGATGTCCGCTGGGCCTCGTGCAACATCTTCTCCACGCAGGACCACGCCGCCGCCGCCATCGCCGCAGGCGGCACGCCGGTCTTTGCCGTCAAGGGCGAAACGCTGGAGGAATACTGGGAATACACCGACAAGATCTTCCAGTTCGGCGGCGCCGACGGCACCGCCAACCTGATCCTTGACGATGGCGGCGATGCCACGCTCTATATCCTGATGGGCGCGCGGGTTGAGGCCGGTGAAACCGACCTGATCGCCACCCCGACCTCGGAAGAAGAAGAATTTCTCTTCGCCCAGATCCGCAAGCGCCTCGCCGCCAGCCCCGGCTGGTTCGCCAGACAGCGCGACGCCATCCAGGGCGTGAGCGAGGAAACCACCACCGGCGTGCACCGCCTGTATGACCTGCACAAGAAGGGCCTGCTGCCCTTCCCCGCGATCAACGTGAATGACTCGGTCACCAAGTCGAAATTCGACAACAAATACGGCTGCAAGGAATCGCTGGTCGATGGCATCCGCCGTGCAACCGACACGATGATGGCAGGCAAGGTCGCGGTCGTCTGTGGCTATGGCGACGTGGGCAAAGGCTCTGCCGCCTCGCTGTCCGGGGCCGGTGCACGGGTCAAAGTGACCGAGATCGACCCGATCTGCGCGCTTCAGGCCGCGATGGACGGGTATGAGGTTGTGGTGCTGGAAGACGTGGTCAGCTCGGCCGATATCTTCATCACCACCACCGGCAACAAGGACGTGATCCGCATCGAGCATATGCGCGCGATGAAGGATATGGCGATCGTCGGCAACATCGGCCATTTCGACAACGAAATTCAGGTCGCCGCGCTGAAGAACCACAAATGGACCAACATCAAGGACCAGGTGGATATGATCGAGATGCCCACGGGCAGCCGGATCATCCTGCTCAGCGAAGGGCGGCTTCTGAACCTCGGCAACGCCACCGGCCACCCCAGCTTCGTGATGTCGGCCAGCTTCACCAATCAGGTGCTGGCCCAGATCGAACTCTGGACCAAGGGTGACGAATACGCGCCGGGCGTCTACATCCTGCCGAAACATCTGGATGAAAAGGTCGCCCGCCTGCATCTGGACCGTATCGGCGTCAAGCTGACCCAGCTGCGCCCCGATCAGGCCGATTACATCGGCGTCCCGGCCGAAGGCCCGTTCAAATCCGACCACTACCGCTACTGAGGCGCGCAGGGTCTGGAAAGCATCCGGGGGCCGAAAGGCCCCCGTTTTGCATTCATGCGACCAGCACGCGCCGGGCAAGAAAAAAGAAAGGGCGCTCTGCCCCCGCCGCCCTGCGGGCGCCTCCCCCGGGATATTTTCAAGTAGATGAAGCAGAGGCGCGGCGCCCCGTTTCATCTTGCCGCAAATACGCCGGCGGTGAGCGGCATCCGGGGGCCATCCGCCAGTTTAGCCCCCCGCCCCCAAAACACCGCGCCCAGGGCGGGGCCAGGGAACCGGTCGCGGGCCCAAAAAGGGGGCGCAGTCCCCTGCGCCGGGATGCGCGCGGGGAGGGTGG
>NZ_DAIRVN010000102.1:0-14153 GCF_036802785.1 Pararhodobacter sp. | reverse complement strand
CCCAAACCCCCCGGCCAGAGGGAGGCGCACGCGCCCCCCTCTGAACTCCCCCCGTGCGTATTTAAGGCAAGATGAAAGGGCGATGCTGTGAGCAATTCGTTACTGGCTGACTGGGACGGGCCTTTTGCCCTGCCGCCGTTCGATGCGATCCGCGACGCGGATTTCGCGCCCGCGTTTGAAGCGGCGCTGGCCGAGGGGCGCGCGGCGGTGGCGGCGATTGCGGACAATCCCGAAGTTCCCGATTTCGCCAATACGATCGCAGCACTGGAGCTTGCTGACGGATTGCTGGACCGGGTGGCGGGGGTGTTCTTCAACCTCTCAGGCAGTGATTCAAACCCCGCGCGTGAGGCGTTGTCGCGCGATCTGGCGCCGGTTCTGTCGGCCTATGCCTCGGAAATCACCGCGAACCGGGCGCTTTTCGCCCGGATCGAGGATCTTTGGGCGCGCCGTGACGCGCTCGCCCTCACGCCGGAGCAGGCGCGGGTGCTCATGCTCTACCGGCGGATGTTCATCCGCGCGGGTGCGCAGCTGGATGATGCCGCGTCAGAGCGGATGAAGGCGATCAAGGGGCGGCTGGCCAGTCTTGGTACGCAGTTCACCCAGAATCTGCTGGCGGATGAGCGCGACTGGTTCATGGTGCTGGATGATCTGACCGGCCTGCCCGATTTCCTGATCGCCTCGGCGGCATCGGCGGCCACCGAGCGCGGCAAGGCGGGGCATGTGATCACCCTCAACCGCTCGCTGATTGTGCCGTTCCTGCAATATTCGCCGCGCCGTGATCTGCGCCAGCGTGCCTATGAGGCCTGGGTTGCGCGCGGTGCGGGCGGCGGTGCCACTGACAACCGCGCCATTGCCGCCGAGACGCTGGCCTTGCGGTCCGAGCGGGCGGCGCTGCTGGGCTACCCGTCTTTCGCTGCCTACAAGCTGGAGACCGAGATGGCGCGCAATCCGCAGGCGGTGCGCGGCCTGCTGATGCGGGTCTGGGAACCGGCGCGGCGCAAGGCCGAGGCGGATGCGCAGGCGATGGCGGCGCTTTTGCAGGCCGATGGTCATGCAGGCCCGCTTCAGCCATGGGATTGGCGCTTTTACTCCGAGAAGCGCCGCCGCGCGCTGCATGATTTCGACGAGGCGGCGCTGAAGCCCTATCTGTCGCTTGATGCCATGATCGCTGCCGCCTTTGACGTGGCCAACCGCCTGTTCGGGCTGGAGTTCCGCCCGCTTGACACGCCCCTGTACCATCCGGATGCCCGCGCCTGGGAAGTCACGCGCAATGGCCGGCATATGGCGGTTTTCATCGGCGATTATTTTGCGCGTTCCTCCAAACGCTCAGGCGCGTGGTGCTCGGCCATGCGCAGCCAGCGCAAGCTGGGGGGTGAGGTGCGCCCCATCGTGGTGAATGTCTGCAACTTTGCCAAGGGTGACCCGGCGCTGCTGTCCTGGGATGATGCGCGCACGTTGTTTCATGAATTTGGCCATGCGCTGCATCAGATGCTGTCGGATGTCACCCATGGCTTCATCTCGGGCACCTCGGTCGCGCGCGATTTCGTTGAACTGCCCAGCCAGCTTTATGAGCATTGGCTGGAGGTGCCTGAGGTGATCGAACGCCACGCCCGCCACTGGCAGACCAATGAGGCCATGCCCGATGTGCTGCGCGAAAAGCTGAAAGCCGCCAGCACCTGGGATCAGGGCTTTTCGACGGTCGAATTCATCGCCTCGGCCATGGTCGATCTGGCGTTCCACGAGGGCCCGCCACCCGCTGACCCGATGCAGAAGCAAGCGGAACTGCTGGAAGAGATCGGCATGCCGCAGGCCATCCGCATGCGGCACGCCACGCCGCATTTTGCGCATGTCTTTTCCGGTGATGGCTATGCCAGCGGCTATTACAGCTACATGTGGTCCGAGGTGATGGATGCCGACGCCTTTGCCGCCTTCACCGAAGCGGGTGATCCGTTTGACCCGGAGACCGCCGCGAAGCTGGAGCGGTATATCCTCTCGGCAGGTGGCTCAGATGAAGGAGAGGCGCTTTATACCGCCTTCCGTGGCCGTATGCCGGGGGTGGAGGCGCTGCTGGAAGGGCGCGGCCTGATCGAAAGCTGAGCGCGCGCGCTGCTTTGAGTGACGCGCGCCGTCTGCTATCCTTGCGCTGATGGGGCGGAAAGCGGGAGGCCGGTGGCGGGGCTATGGAAAAAATTGACTTCCGGAAGGCCCGGAAATCTCTCTACACGCCGCCTGCGGGCGCGTTTGTGGTGGTAGATGTGCCGGTCATGCAGTTTGTCATGGTGGATGGCGCGGGTGACCCCAACACCTCGGTGGCGTATAGCGCGGCGGTGGAATGGCTGTATGGCGTCAGTTATGCAGTGAAGTTTGCCGCCAAGGACAGCCTTGGGCAGGATTACGTGGTGCCGCCACTGGAGGGCCTGTGGTGGGCGGATGATCCGCAAAGCTTTGTCACCCGTGACAAGGACAAATGGCGCTGGACCATGATGATCATGGCGCCTGACTTCATTGACCGGGCGCTGTTTGACGCGGCGCTGGCAAAGACCGCCAGGAAGCGGGGTGCGCTGCCGCCCCAGACCCTGCGGTTTGCCCCCTATGACGAGGGGCAGTCGCTGCAAACCCTGCATCTGGGTAGCTATGATGACGAAGGCCCGGTGCTGGCCCGTCTGCATGATGTGGTGATGCCGGGGATGGGGGTTACGTTCAACGGCCCGCATCATGAGATCTACCTGAACGACCCGCGCAAGACCGACGCCGCGAAGCTGAAAACCATCCTGCGACAGCCGGTGAAGGCAGTGGGCTGAGCCGCCGCTTTACCGCAGCGGCGCCTTGCTTTCACGGCCCGACCCCAGGCCTACCGGGTCAGTATGGATGATGACCCAGGAATCGGGGAAGGCATCGCGCAGCGCATGCTCCAGCCCGTCGGCAATGGCATGGGCCTCGTTCAGGCTCAGCGCGCCCTCGATCTCGATATGCATCGAAATGAACAACCGGCTGCCCGCGGTGCGGGTGCGCAGGTCATGCCAGCCGCGCGCGCCGGGCCAGCCCGTGGCGATGGTGCCGATGCGCGCCAGCACTTCCGGCGGGGCGGAGCGGTCCATCAGCGCGTGCCAGGCGCCCAGCCCGATCTTGCCGCCGTTCCACGCCAGCCAGATCGCCGCCGCCAGCGCCACCACGGAATCGACCTGCCCGATACCCCATTGCGCCGACGCCCAGAGCGCGAAAAGGGTGCCGATGGCGGGCATCAGGTCTGACAGGTAATGCAGCGAATCGGCGGCGACCACGCGGTTGCCGGTGCGCCGCGCAACATGGCGCTGCCACAGGACCAGCGCGCCGGTGAGCAGGATCGACAGCACCATGACGATGATGCCCGCCCCCTCGGCGCGCAGGCTGGCGGGGCTCTCACTCATAAGGCGCATGACCGCAAAAGTGGCGATGGCGGCGGCAGAGGCCATCACCACCAGCGCCTGAAACAGCGCCGCCAGATCCTCGGCAGAGGTATGGCCAAAGGCGTGGTCTTCATCGGCCGGGCGCGCGGCATAGACGATGGCCACCAGCGCACCCACGGAAACCAGCAGATCCAGCGCATTGTCCACCAGCGAGGCCGCCATGCTCAGCGCGCCGGTCATCGCCAGCCCCCAGAGCTTGAGCGCGATCAGCATCAGCGCCACGCTGACCGAGGCGATGCCAGCCGACAGGTTCAGGCGGGTGTGGGAATCGGTCACGGCGGGCAGCCTTTTGCAGGACGGGCACCCGCTATAGCGCGCCGATGGTGGGGGGCGCAATTCGGCCCGTGCATTCCCGTTGCTTTTTCGATGCGGCCACAACAACCTTGGCGTGTAACAATTCGAAAGGTTTGGGCAAAACTGGGGCAAGACTTTACCGCCACCACTGGCATCGGAGCGTGGGATGGCGGCGAGAGCCCGTTTCATGAAGAGGGAGGAGAAATCGGTGATGTCAACGGCAACGCAAGGGGCGACGCAGTCCATTCCGGCCCTGCTGTCGCGCAATGCGGCGCAGATGGGCAATCTGACGGCTTACCGCGAGAAGGAATTCGGCATCTGGCAATCCTGGACCTGGAAAGAGGTCGAGGCCGAGGTGCGGGCAATGGCGCTGGGCTTTCTGGCGCTGGGCATGGCGCGGGGCGATTATGTCGCCATCATCGGCCGCAACCGCCCGGCGCTTTACTGGTCGATGGTCGCGGCGCAGTCGGTGGGTGCGATTCCCGTGCCGCTCTATCAGGACGCGGTGGCCGAAGAGATGGTCTATGTGCTGGACCATTGCGGCGCGCGTTTTGCCATGTGCGGCGATCAGGAGCAGGTGGACAAGGTCATCGAGGTGCGCGACCGGGTGCCGTCGATGGAGCAGATTCTGTATCTCGACAAGCGCGGGATGCGCAAATACGACCATACGCATATGAACTGGCTGGAAGATGCCAAGGCCGAGGGCCGCGCCGCGCATCAGCGCCTTGGCCCTGAGCTGGACAAGCGCCGCGCCGAACTGACCTATGACCACACCTGCGTCATGCTCTATACCTCGGGCACGACGGGCAAGCCCAAGGGCGTGGTTCTGTCCAACCGCAATATCATCGAGGCGGCAAAGGCCTCGTCCGAATTTGACCGGCTACGGCCCACGGATGAAATTCTGGCCTATCTGCCGATGGCATGGGTAGGGGATTTCATCTTTGCCATCGGGCAAGCTTACTGGACGGGGTTCTGCGTGAACTGCCCCGAAAGTGCGGCGACCATGATGACCGACCTGCGCGAGATCGGGCCGACCTATTTCTTCGCGCCGCCGCGCATTTTCGAAACCATGCTGACGCAGGTGATGATCCGCATGGAAGACGCCGGGCGCACCAAGAAGCGGCTGTTCGACACCTACATGGCCCATGCCCGCAAGGTTGGCCCCGCCATTCTGGACGGCAAGCCGGTGTCGGCGGCGGACCGGGCGAATTATGCGCTGGGTGAGTTGCTGGTCTATGGCCCGCTCAAGAACACGCTGGGGCTGAGCCGTATCCGCGTGGCCTATACCGCCGGTGAGGCGATCGGCCCCGAGATCTTTGAATTCTATCGCTCGCTGGGCATCAACCTGAAGCAGCTTTACGGCCAGACCGAAGCCAGCGTGTTCATCACCCAGCAGCCCGATGGTGAGGTGCGCAACGATACCGTTGGCGTACCCTCTCCCGGTGTCGAGGTGAGGATCGCCGAGAATGGCGAGGTGTTCTACCGCTCGCCCGGCACCTTTGTGGAATATTACAAAAACCCCGAATCCACCGCCTCGACCAAGGATGCCGAGGGTTGGGTGGCGACGGGCGATGCCGGTTTCTTTGAGGAAAGCACCGGGCATCTGCGGATCATCGACCGCGCCAAGGATGTGGGCAAGATGGCTGATGGTACGATGTTCGCTCCCAAATACGTTGAAAACAAGCTCAAGTTTTTCCCCAACATTCTGGAAGCCGTGCTGTTCGGCAATGGCCGCGACCGTTGTGTGGCCTTCATCAACATCGACCTGAGCGCCGTGGGCAACTGGGCTGAGCGCAACAACATCGCCTATTCCAGCTATCAGGAGCTGGCAGGCCATCCGCGCGTGCTGGAGGCGATCCAGTCCCATGTCGAGGAGGTCAACGCCTCGGTCGCGCAGGACAGGATGCTGTCGGGCTGCCAGGTGCATCGCTTTCTGGTGCTGCACAAGGAGCTTGACGCCGATGACGGCGAGATGACCCGCACCCGCAAGGTCCGCCGCCGCATTGTCGAGGAGAAATTCGCCGACCTGATTGCTGCGCTCTATGGCGGCGAGGACAGCGTCTATACCGAAACCGAAGTGACCTATGAGGATGGCCGCAAGGGCGTGCTCAAGGCCACGGTGGAGTTGCGCGATGCCAGGGTGTTCAACACCGACGCCGCGCGCATGGCCGCCGAATGACGGCGCACCGGACCATGGGGGGAACTGATCCGATGCTGGATACGCAAGACGACGGCTATATGACCGCTGACGGCCGCAAGATCGGCGCTGTGGCGATGGAGATGAAGAACATCACGCTGCGGTTCGGCGGGGTGGTGGCCATCAAGGACATCAGCTTTGACATCCGCTGGGGCGAGATCCGGGCGATCATCGGCCCCAATGGCGCGGGCAAATCCTCGATGCTCAATGTCATCTCGGGTTTCTACAACCCGCAGGAAGGGGACGTGTATTACAAGGGCTTCAAGCGCCCCCGGATGCGGCCCTATCAGGTGGCGCGGCAGGGCATTGCCCGGACATTCCAGAACATCGCCCTCTTTGAGGGGATGAGCGTTCTGGACAACATCATGACCGGGCGGCTGAACCACATGAACGCAGGCTTTCTGAAGCAGGCGATGTGGTGGGGGCCGGCCGCGCGCGAAGAGGCCGAGAACCGCGAGAAGGTCGAAAAGGTCATCGACTTTCTGGAAATCCAGCACATCCGCAAAACCCCGGTCTCGCGCCTGCCCTACGGGCTGAAGAAGCGGGTCGAGCTGGCCCGCGCACTGGCCGCCGAGCCGCAGATCCTGCTGCTGGATGAGCCGATGGCGGGCATGAATGTCGAAGAGAAAGAGGACATGTGCCGCTTCATCCTCGATGTGAATGACGAATTCGGCTCCACCATCGTGCTGATCGAACACGATATGGGCGTGGTGATGGACCTGTCGGACCGCGTAGTGGTGATGGATTACGGCAAGAAGATCGGTGACGGCACGCCCGATGAGGTGCGCAACAATCAGGAAGTGATCAACGCCTATCTGGGGGTGGCGCATGACTGACCGGGCCGCACGCAACAACAAACCGACAGGGGGCAGTAATGCCTGATACACTTCTTTTCGCCATGGAGGCCGCGCTGAACGGTCTGACGGCGGGCATCATGTATGCGCTGGTGGCACTGGGCTTTGTGCTGATCTTCAAGGCCTCCGGCATCTTCAACTTCAGCCAGGGGGTGATGGCGCTGTTTGCGGCGCTGACGCTGGTGGGGTTCCAGACCGGGCAGGTGCCCTTCGCGCATCTGATCAACGCAGTCTTCGGCACCCGGGTGCACCATTTCGGCTGGAACATGCCCACGCTGATGGCCATTCCGGCAACCATTCTGGTGATGATCCTGTTCGCATGGCTGGTTGAACGGATCGTGCTGAAACATCTGGTCAATCAGGAGCCGATCATCCTTTTCATGGCCACCATCGGGCTTGCCTATTTCCTTGAAGGGCTGGGCGACATTATGTGGGGGGCCGAGGTCAAGCGGCTGGATGTCGGCATTCCGCAGGGTATGTCAGGCGCGGTCGATGACCTGACCTTCGGCTGGTTCGGCTATGGCTTCTATCTGGATACGCTGGACCTGTATGCGCTGGCCATCGCGGCGGTGCTGGTGACGGGGCTGGTGCTGTTCTCGCAATACACCAAGGAAGGCCGCGCCCTGCGCGCCGTGGCCGATGACCATCAGGCCGCGCTGTCGGTCGGCATTTCGCTGCGCTTCATCTGGGTGCTGACCTGGTCGATCGCCGGTATCGTGGCGCTGGTGGCGGGGATCATGTGGGGCTCCAAGATGGGGGTGCAGTTCTCGCTGTCGCTGATCGCACTCAAGGCCCTGCCGGTGCTTATTCTGGGTGGGTTCACCTCTATCCCGGGGGCGATTGTCGGCGGGCTGCTGATCGGTGTCGGCGAAAAGCTCTTTGACTTCTTCATGCAGCCGGTCATCGGCGGCGCTACTGAGAACTGGTTCGCCTATATGCTTGCGCTCGCCTTCCTGCTGTTCCGGCCGCAGGGCCTGTTCGGCGAAAAGATCATCGAGAGGGTCTGACACATGCTTTACCGTGAAGCGGGCGATTTCAAAACGACCTACGGCGCCGACAACCAGACCTTTCCCATCCGGTTTGACCGCTACGGCTATTATCTGGTGCTGGCCTTCGCCTTTCTGGTGGTGCCGATGTTCATCACCGATTACTGGGCCAATTCCATCGTGGTGCCCTTCCTGATCTACGCCATTGCGGCGTTGGGGCTGAACCTGCTGATCGGCTATTGCGGGCAGCTCAGCCTTGGCACCGGGGCCTTCATGGCGGTGGGGGCCTATGCCTGCTACAAGCTGATGGTTGCCATGCCGGGGCTGAACATTGTCTTCGTGATTATTCTGGCGGGGCTGGTAACGGCCGGGGTGGGGGTGTTGTTCGGCCTGCCCTCGCTGCGGATCAAGGGGTTTTACCTTGCCGTGGCCACGCTGGCCGCGCAGTTCTTCCTGATCTGGCTGTTCACCCGCACGCCGTGGTTTTTCAACTATTCCTCCACCGGCATGATCTCGGCGCCCACGCGCAGGGTGTTCGGCTACGCGGTGACCGGACCTACGGCCTCATCCGTGTCGGTCTATCTGATCTGCCTCGCCTTTCTGGTGTCGCTGGCCTGGCTGGCGCGCAATCTGACGCGGGGCACGATGGGGCGCAAATGGATGGCGATCCGCGATATGGACATCGCCGCCGAGATCATCGGGGTCAATCCGCTGATGGCCAAACTGTCTGCCTTTGCGGTGTCGTCGTTCTTTGTGGGCGTGTCGGGCGCGCTGTTCTTCTCGGTCTATCTGGGGGCTGCCGAAGCGGGTGAGTCCTTCGGGATCGACAAGTCGTTTCTGGTGCTCTTCATGGTGATCGTCGGTGGGCTGGGGTCTATCCTCGGGGCGTTTCTGGGCGCGGCCTTCCTGATTGTCGGGCCGGTGCTGCTGAAGCTGATGCTGGTGAACCAGTTCGGCTGGCCCAGCGACCTTGCCGCGCATCTTGAGATCATGATCGTCGGCGCGCTGATCATCACGTTCCTGATTGTCGAGCCGCATGGGCTGGCCGCGCTGTGGCGTACCATCAAGGACAAGCTGCGCCTCTGGCCTTTCCCTCACTGAGCGGGAGCGGAGCAACCAAGAACTGAAATTCTGTGAATTTGTCATCAATCAATGGGAGGAGAACCAATGAGAATGACCCGACTGGCCGCAGCGATTGCGGTCGCGACGACGGTGGCGATGCCTGTGCTTGCGCAGGATCTCCACTTTCCGATGCTGAACTATCGCACCGGCCCCTTCGCGCCGGGCGGCATTCCCTTTGCTGACGGGTATCAGGACTATCTGACCCTGATCAACGAGCGCGATGGCGGTATCGGCGGTGTGCGCATCCGGATGAGCGAATGCGAAACCGCCTATAACACCGAGCGTGGGGTGGAATGCTATCAGGCCATCCGGGGCGACCGCCCGCTGGTCATTCAGCCACTTTCGACCGGGATCACCTATCAGCTGATCCCGCGCACCATGGAAGACGGCGTGCCGATGCACACCATGGGCTATGGCCGGACATCGGCGGTGAATGGGGAGGTGTTCAACTGGACCTTCAACTATCCCGGCACCTACTGGGATGGCGCCTCGGTCATCATCAACTTCCTGCTGGATGAGAATGAAGGCAGCCTCGAGGGCAAGAAGATCGTTCTTCTCTATCACAACTCGGCCTATGGCCGGGAGCCGATCCCCACGCTGACCCGCCTTTCCGAAAACCTCGGCTATTCGTTTACCTCCATCGGTGTGGACAGCCCCGGCCAGGAGCAGGGCAACCAGTGGCTGCAGATCCGCCGCGAACGCCCGGATTATGTGATCATGTGGGGCTGGGGCGTGATGAACGCCGTCGCCATTCAGGAAGCGGCCAACATCCGCTTCAACATGAACAACTTCATCGGCGTCTGGTGGTCCGGGTCCGAGCAGGATGTATTGCCGGCAGGTGCGGGCGCGCATGGCTACCGCTCGCTGGCGATGCATGGAACGGGCCGCGACTATCCGATCTATGACGATATTCAGGAATATGTCGTGGACCGTGGCCGCACCGCCGGTGCCGGTGATCAGATCGGCACCGTGCTGTATTCGCGCGGGATGTATGCCGCGATGCTGGCGGTTGAAGCCGCGCGCACCGCACAGGAAATCCATGGCGTGGCCGAAATCACGCCCGCGATGATGCGTGACGGCATGGCGAATCTGGTCATCTCGGAGGAGCGGATGGTTGAGTTGGGCCTGCCAAACTTCGGCCCGCCGTTCGAGGTGAGCTGCCAGAACCACGGCGGCTCCGGTCAGGCGATGATCCAGGAATGGGATGCCAACGCCGGTCAGTGGAACCTGATCACCGACTGGATCGAATCGGACCGTGAGCTGATCATGGAAATGGTGATGGATGACTCGATGGCCTTTGCCACCGAGAACAACATCACCCCGTCCTGCATGGAATAACCTCCTTGCGAAAACCCGGCAGGCGCGGCTCCCGCGCCTGCCACCCCCTGAACACTTGGACGGAAACGCCCCCATGCTTGACACCCGCCCCGATACCCTGACCACCGCCGAGACCATTCTCGATGTCAACAATATCGAGGTGATCTACAATCACGTGATCCTTGTGCTGAAAGGTGTCAGCCTCCGTGTGCCCAAGGGCGGTATCACCGCGCTTCTGGGGGGCAACGGCGCGGGCAAATCGACCACGCTCAAGGCCATCTCGGGCCTTCTGGCGTCTGAGCGCGGCGATATCACCAAGGGCACGATCAGCTACCGCGGCGAAGTCGTGAACAACTGGAACCCCTCGGATCTGGTCAAGAGGGGCGTCATCCAGGTGATGGAAGGGCGCCATTGCTTTGAGCACCTGACGGTCGAGGAAAACCTGCTGACCGGCGCTTACACGCGGCGCGACGGGCGCGCGGCGGTCGCCGACCACCTTGAGATGGTCTATACCTATTTCCCCCGCCTGAAGGAACGGCGCAAAAGCCAGGCGGGCTATACCTCGGGCGGTGAGCAGCAGATGACGGCGATTGGCCGCGCGCTGATGTCGCGGCCCGAAACCATTCTGCTGGACGAGCCCTCGATGGGCCTTGCGCCGCAGCTTGTTGAGCAGATTTTCGAAATCGTGCGGCGGCTGAACGAAGAGCAGGGGGTGACCTTCCTGCTGGCCGAACAGAACACCAATGTCGCGCTGCGCTACGCCCATACCGGCTACATTCTTGAAAATGGCCGCGTGGTGATGGAGGGTTCTGCCCAGGCGCTGCGCGAAAACCCCGATGTGAAAGAGTTTTATCTGGGCATGTCCGACAAGGGGCGCAAAAGCTTCCGTGACGTGCGCAGCTACCGTCGCCGCAAGCGTTGGCTGGCCTGAACAGAAGCATCGGGCAACTTGGCCGGGCCGGATATCACCGGGCTGGCCGCAGCAAGGGGGCACCCCCGCGAGGGCATAATGAGCAAGACCTTTTTCGATTCACTTGAGACCCGCTCGGCGGATGAGCGCGCCGCCGCGCTGGCGCGTGCGCTGCCCGTGCAGATTGCCCGGGCACAGGGCACCGCCGGAATGGCAGCGGCGCTGAAGGGGATCGACCCGGCCGCCATCACCTCGCTCAGTGCTCTGGCCACGCTGCCGGTGCTGCGCAAATCTGACCTGACCGGCGCGCAGGCCGATCAGCCGCCCTTTGGCGGCTACACGGTTCATGATACCGCCGGGTTCGAGCATGTGTTCCAGTCGCCCGGGCCGATCTATGAGCCGGGGCGCACCAGCCATGACTGGTGGCGCGCGGGGCGCTTTCTGCATGCTCTGGGCGTGGGGCGCGGCGATATCGTGCAGAACTGTTTCTCCTACCATCTGGTGCCCGCGGGCATGATGTTTGAAAATGCCGCGCGCGCGGTGGGGGCGGCGGTGCTGCCCGCAGGCACGGGGCAGACCGAACTGCAGGTGCGCGCCGCGCGCGACATCGGCACCACGGTTTACGCGGGCACACCGGATTTTCTGAAGATCATCCTCGACAAGGCCGATGAGATGGGGGTCAAGCTGGCCATCACCCGCGCGGCGGTGGGGGGTGGGGCGCTCTTCCCGTCGCTGCGTCAGGAATACACTGATCGCGGCATCACCTGCCGCCAGTGCTATGCCACCGCCGATCTGGGCAATGTCGCCTATGAGACCGAGGCGCTGGAAGGCATGGTGATTGATGAGGGTGTGATTGTCGAAATCGTGCGCCCCGGCACCGGCGATCCGGTGCCGCATGGCGAGGTGGGTGAGGTGGTGGTAACCACCCTCAACCCCGATTACCCGCTGATCCGCTTTGCCACCGGCGATCTTTCGGCCATCATGCCGGGCACCAGCCCCTGCGGGCGCACCAATCTGCGCATCAAGGGCTGGATGGGGCGTGCCGACCAGACCACCAAGATCAAGGGCATGTTCGTGCGGCCCGAACAGGTGGCGGCCTTTGTCTCGCGCCATGAAGAGGTCAGCCGCGCCCGCGTGGTCGCCACCCGCGAGAGTGAAAAGGACGTGATGACCGTCTTTATTGAAACCCGTGCCGCAAATCCGAAGTTATATGAGAACACGTTACTTGATACGCTCAAGCTGCGGGGGAAGGTCGAACTGGTGCCGCCCGGCTCCTTGCCGAACGATGGCAAGGTGATCGAGGATCAGCGCAGCTACGACTGAATGGCCAGCCCCCGCCAACAGTGAAGGGGTTCGCATGTTCCGTCGGTTTGTGTCTGTCTGCGTGTTGTGGCTTGCTCTGGCCGTTCCGGCCTCGGCTTCGGGAATTGCGCTGTTCGTGGTGAACGAACAGCACGAGCATCTGCGAACGGCACGCGAGGGCGCAGACCTGCTGCGCATTCTGCGCCGCTATGAGGCGGCGGGGTTTGACACCGATCAGGCGACCGATCTGTCAGCCCCAGCCCTGCGCGCGGCGCTGATGGCGCTGGATCAGCGGATTGTGCGTGAGCGGCTTGAGCGGGTGGTGATCGTCTTTGCCGGTTACACGGTTCACAATCAGAGCAGCACCTGGCTGATGGGCAGCGATGCCATCGATCCGGGGCTGGCCAATATCGACGCCATCGGCGTGCGGCTGGAAACGGTGCTGGCGATCGCCGGGCGCGTTCAGGGCGGCGCGGTCGTGGCTTTGGCCGAGATGGGCTATCCGGAGCGGCTTGGCGACGGCTTTCAGCAGGGTCTTCCGGCGCCGCTGAGCGTGCCGCAAGGCGTCAGCGTGCTGCGCGGCCCGGCGGGGCAACTGGCGGCTGTGCTGGAGAGCGTGGCCACGCCCGGCACCAATCTGGCCGAGGCCGCTACCCGGTCACGTCAGGTGCGGGTGGAGGGGTTCAACCCGGCCTATTTGACTTTCCTGCCCGAGGGGCATGAACCCTCCACCCAGGCTGATCGCCGCGACTGGAGCAATGCCGAGGAAGTGGGCACCGCCGCGGCGTACCGCGCCTATCTGGCGGCATGGCCGCAGGGGCTTTTTGCGGCGGATGCCCGCAGCGCCATCGAGCGGCTTGAAAACACGCCTGAGCGGATTGAAGAGGCGCTGGGGCTGACCCGCGACGAGCGCCGCGCGATCCAGCGTGACCTGACGATTCTGAATTTCAACCCGCGCGGTATCGACGGCATCTTTGGCCCGGCATCCCGCACCGCGATTACCGGCTGGCAGGGGCGCAATGAGCATGCGCAGACCGGGTTTCTGAACCGCGACCAGATTTTCCAGCTGGCCGGGCAGGCGACCCGCCGCGCCGCCGAACTGGAGGCCGAGGCGCGTGAGCGTCAGGCCGAGGAGGAGCGGCAGGACCGCGCCTATTGGCGCGATACCGGCGCCGGGCAGGACGAGGCCGGGCTGCGCGCTTATCTGGAGCGTTTCCCGGACGGCATCTTTTCAAGCATTGCCCGTCAGCGGCTGGATGAGATCGAGGGCGCGCGGCGGGATGCCGCGCAGGCGCGCGACCGCGCCGCCTGGGATATCGCCCGGCGCGACGACACGGCACCGGCCTATGAGCGCTACCTGCGCGACTATCCGCGCGGTGCGTTCGCCGATCAGGCGCGCGGCCGTATTGACGCGTTGACCCGCCCCGGCACCCCGCGCCCGGATCTGGATGCGGCGCGCGCCGAGGAAGAGACGATGTTCCTGCCGCGCTTCACGCTGGTGATTGTGGAGCAGCGACTGGCAGCGCTGGGGTTTGACCCCGGCGAGATCGACGGACGGCTGGATACCGATGCCCGAAGGGCGATTCGCCGTTATCAGCGCGCGTCCGATCTGCCGGTGACCGGCTATCTGACGCCGGGGATTGTGTCGCGGCTGATGGCGGACAGTGTGTTCCAGCTTTTTGAGTAGGACGGATCTGCCCGGCTGCGCCGGGCAGGCGCGCAAAC
>NZ_DAIRVN010000101.1:0-14551 GCF_036802785.1 Pararhodobacter sp. | reverse complement strand
CACGGTGCTCTGCGGCTCGGCGCTGGCCGGGCTGGGGCTGATGGCGCTGGGGTTGCTGGCGGGCTGAGGCCCGGCTGATCGAAAAAGATGAACAGCCCCACACTCTGCCCCTGCCCTGCCCCCGCCTGCTGAAAAATCCGGCAGATGGCATGATCGCCCCCACCCGGGCCGGAAATGTCATACCATTTACACCCCACCGCGCGAACGGATTTGACAGACGCCGCCAGCGCGTTAACCTGCCCCGGTTCCCGTCTCGCTTCCTGAGGGCGGTCCTGCCAGGGGAAACATCGGTGAACAGGGGGCGCAGGGGCGCCACCGCAGCCGGATGGTCAGCATGCTGGATGATGTCACCGCAATCCGCGCCGGTTTTGCCGCGCAACCCTGCCTTGAGGCGCGGGTGGATGAGGCGTTCCGCCATGTCGCGGGCCTTGGTTTTGACGGGATGATCTATGATTTCACCCCCGCCGCACCCCACCAGCAGCGCGGCACGGTGCGCGACCCGGCGTTGCTGGCGCTGCGCAATGTCGATGAGGGCATGCGCGATCTGTGGTTCGCGGGCAGCTATTTCCAGATTGACCCGGTCCAGCGCGTGGCCGTCACCACCACCGTTCCTTTCTGCTGGAGCTATGATGACACCGTCGAATCGGTGATCACCCCGCATCTGACCGAAGAAACCCGCCCGGTCTGCCAGTTCCTGCGCGAGCGTGAGGTGTTTTCGGGCGTGACCATCCCCATTCACCTGCCCGGCGGCGATTTTGCCACCGTGACCGGCGTGGGGCTGGGCCGCCGCGTATTGTGGGACCATGGCGAAGGGGATTGCATCGCCGCGCTCTCGCTTCTGGCGCAGCTTTTCCACCAGTCCGCCGCCGAGTTTCTGGCGCCTGAACCCACCCGCGCCATACCGCACCTGACGCCGCGCGAAACCGAATGCCTGCTGCTGACCGCCGAGGGGCTTTCGGCCAAAGAGATCAGCCGCGCGCTTGACCGGGCTGAGGCGACGGTGGTGATGCATATCAACGCCGCCATGCGCAAACTGGGCGCGCGCAACCGGGTGCATGCTGTTACGCTGGCCACCCGCCACGGGCTTATCTAGGCTCGGCCTCTGGAAATTGAGCGCAAGACCGGAAGGATCGCCGGGCGCCCCTTGCGTCAAAGCGGACCCTGCCCCAAAAGGCGCCTGAAACCTCCCCATCCAGGCTTGGTCCTCTGTATGAACCCTCTCCCGGAAGATTGCTGGAATGCGTGGTCGCCGGATGAGCTGCACGCACGCCTCGGACACTGGAAATCAGAGTGGTATGTCGTCGGTGGCTGGGCTCTGGACCTGTGGCACGACCATCAGACGCGGGCGCATGAAGATCTCGAATTCGCCGTTCTGCCTGCCGGTATAGAGGGTTGCCGCCAGATCTTGTCCGAGCTGGATTTCTTTGAAGTCAGAGAGGGGAGGCTTTCCCACCTCGCCGCAAACGCCACGCCGGCAGCAGGCCTGTGGCAGCTCTGGGGCGCGGACATGGCCGCAGGTTTCTGGCGCGTTGACATGATGGTGGAGCGGGGAACACCCGAAGTCTGGGCATACAAACGTGATCAAGCGATCCGAATGCCCAGAACGGTCGCTGTTCGACGGAACAAAGCGGGTATTCCCTATCTTGCACCGGCCAACGTTCTGCTCTTCAAGGCAAAGCATCGCAGAGAGAAAGACGAGCGCGATTTTGAGGCCGCGCTCCCCAAACTCAATTCCCGGGAAAAGCTTGATCTGCGCCTCTGGCTGGAGGCCCTGCATCCCGGGCATGAATGGATAGCGCGTCTGTAAGTGAGCACTGCAAACCGGGCTGCTTCCCGGACTGCCGTCCTTCAGGCCCCCCCCCCAGTTCTGATAGCTAGCCCCGCCCGCCGCCTTGCGCCTAGCCTGACGCAGATGCAACGCAGACGGGGGGGCGCGATGTCAGAGAAGCCTGTTCAGGAAGGATTCGCGCCATTCGGCGATTGGCAGACCTGGTACCGGGTTATCGGCGATCTGAACGCCGGGCCGCTGCCGCTGGTGGTGGTTCACGGCGGGCCGGGCTGCACGCACAGCTATGTTGACAGCTTCCGCGATCTGGCCGCGCTCGATGGTCGCGCGGTGGTGCATTATGACCAGCTTGGCTGCGGTGCCTCCACCCGCCTGCGCGACAAGGGCGCCGGTTTCTGGACGATTGACCTGTTTCTGGCGGAACTGGAGAACCTGCTGGCGCATCTGGGCATCCAGAACCGCTACGCGTATCTGGGCCAGTCATGGGGCGGGATGCTGGGGGCGGAGCATGCGGTGCGCCAGCCTGCGGGGCTGAAGGCGCTGGTGATCGCCAATTCCCCGGCCTCGATGCCTACATGGGTCGCTGAATCGATCCGCCTGCGCAAGGCGCTGCCCGGCGGCGTGCATGAAACCCTGCTGCGTCATGAGAAGACCGGCGATTTCAGGCATCCCGAGTATCTGGCCGCGACCGAGGTGTTCAATCAGGCCCATGTCTGCCGCCTTGACCCATGGCCGGTTGAGGTGGAGCGCACCTTCGCCGCGATGGACGAAGACCCCACCGTCTATGGCACCATGAACGGCCCCAACGAATTCCATGTCATCGGCACGCTGAAAGACTGGACGGTCGAAGACCGCCTGCCGCTGATCACCGTGCCCACCCTGATCATCTCGGGCGCGCATGATGAGGCGACGGCGGAATGCGTGCGCCCCTTTGCCGAGCGGATCGCGCAGAACGAATGGGTGGTGTTCCCGCATTCCAGCCACATGCCGCATTATGAGGAACGCGACGCCTGTATGCAGACCGTTTCCGCCTATTTGCGCAGCCGCGATACCGCCTGAAACCCGCCCGCCCCCTCAGTTCTGATAGCTTGATGCAGGGGCCGGGCCGCTTAAACTGCGCAAGGCCACCCTTGCGTCCCCGCCCCTGACGTCCGGACCCTCCGCCATGACCCCTGATGAATACGTCTCGCATGATGCCACCGCGCTGGCCGGGCTGGTCAGGGCGGGCGCGGTCACGGCGGATGACCTGCTCGATACCGCGCTGGCCGCCGTGGCGGCGGTGAACGGCCCGCTCAACGCCGTTGTCGCCACCTTTGAGGATGCGGCCCGCGCCGCAATCCGCGCCGGGCTGCCCGAGGGGCCGTTCACCGGCGTGCCGTTCCTCCTCAAGGATCTGACGGCGCATTACGCGGGCCAGCCCACCGGCTCCGGCTGGGCACCGCGCGGCAACATCCCGGCGCAGGCCGATACCGAGCTGACGCGGCGCTACAAACAGGCCGGGCTGGTGATCTTTGGCAAAACCACTGTGCCCGAACTGGCGATGGACTGGAGCACCGAGTCACGCGCCCACGGCCCCACCCACAACCCGTGGAAAGCGGACTATACCAGCGGCACCTCCTCAGGCGGGTCGGCGGCGGCGGTGGCGGCGGGGATCGTGCCGATGGCGCATGGCAATGACGGCGGCGGCTCCATCCGCGTTCCGGCCTCATGCTGCGGGGTGTTCGGCCTCAAACCCAGCCGGGGCAGAAACCCCGCCGCCCCCGATGGCGACCGCTGGATGGGCATGCTGTGCGAACATGCCCTGACATGGAGCGTGCGCGACAGCGCCGCATTGCTGGACGCCACCGCAGGCCCCGCCCCGGGCCAGTTCTACAACAGTCCCGCAGGCGGCAATTTCACCGCCGAGCTGGGCCGCGACCCCGGCAAACTGCGCATCGCCGTCTCCACCCGCGCGCCCTACGGTGCCCCCACCCACCCCGATTGCCTCGCCGCCGTTGAGGATGCCGTGGCGCTGCTGGAGGGGCTTGGCCATACCTGCATTCCCGCCGACCTGCCCCTGCCCCCGGATGGCTGGAAGCATTTCAACCGCCTGATCAACGCCGAATACGCCGCCGACATGCGCGCCGAAGCCCGCGTTCAGGGCCGCCCGCTGACGCGGGAAGATTTCGCCCCGGTCATCTGGGATATCGTGCAACTTGGCAACGATATCAGCGCGGTAGAGTATATCGAGGCCATTCAGGGCACCCACCGGCTGGCGCAGGCGGTGCTTTCCATCTTTGACGGGTTCGACCTGTATCTGTCACCCACGCTCGCCAAACCGCCCGTCCCGCTGGGCAGCTTTGACCTGACAGTCACGCCCGAAGCGCATTACCGCGCCTATCTGGACTGGATGCCCTACACCCATTCCTTCAACGTCTCCGGCTCTCCGGCGATGTCGGTGCCGCTCTGGCGAAATGCTGATGGCCTGCCGGTCGGTTGCCAGTTCGCCGCACCCCCCGCCGCCGAAGGGCTGCTGTTCCGCCTTGCCAGCCAGCTTGAATCCGCGCGCCCCTGGGCGGCAAAACGCCCGCCCGTTTCCGTCAAGGCCTGACCGCTCAGGCCCCGCCCCGCAACCGCCGTCACCATAAACATAATCAACGGGAGACAGACACCATGACCACCCCCACCTGCCGCCTCGGTCGCGCCGCGCTTCTGGCGATGACCACCGGCCTTATCGCGCTGCCCGCCCTCGCGCAGGAGGTCACGCTGACCATTGCGCGCGGCGTCGATGCTGACGGGCTTGACCCCTACAAGGTCTCCACCACCCAATCCAGCCAGATGACCGGGCTGATCTATGACACGCTTGTCACGCTGGATGAAACCGGCGGCGTGAACCCCGGTCTGGCAACAGAGCACAGCCTGTCGGACGATAACCTGACCTACACTTTCACCATCCGCGAAGGGGTTGCCTGCCATGACGGCGCGCCCTTCACCGCCGATGATGTCGTCTGGTCCTTCACCCGCGCGCTGGCCCCTGAAACAGCCAACCCGCGCCGCGCCAACTGGGGGCCGATCGAAAGCGTCAGCGCCGAGGGCAATGTCGTCACCGTCACGCTGGAAGAACCCTTTGGCCCGTTCCTGTCCTACCTCGGCTCATACTCCACGCCGATGATGTGTCAGAGCGCCATTGCCGCTGACGGCAGCTACACCCCGGTCGGCACCGGGGCCTTCAGGCTGGTGGACTGGGTGCGCAATGACCGCATGACCTTTGTCGCCAATGACGAGTATCAGAACTTCAACCCGCTGGTGCAGAACCCCGGTCGCCCGCATATCGATCGGCTGGTGGTGCAGGTCATTCCTGAGGCCGTGGCTCGGATGGCCGCGCTGCGCTCGGGCGAGGTCGATATGGCCGAACCCTCGCTGGAAGAGGCCGCCTCGATGCAGGCTGACCCGGCGTTCAACGTCTATATTTCCGATCTGTCGGGCCAGCAGGTTGTCGCGGCCTTCACCTGGCGGCGTGAGCCGTTTGACAATGTCGAGGTGCGGCGCGCGCTTGGCATGGCGATGAACCGCAACGCCTATGCCGAAATCGCCTATGAAGGGCTGGTCAACCCCACCACCTGCCCCGCCGCGCCCGGCCTTGTGGGCATTGATCTGGAGCTGTGCGCCGGATGGGGTGTCAGCTATGACCCCGATGGCGCGCGCGCGATCATGGAGGGGCTGGGTTACACCACCGCCAGCCCGCTGGAGATCACGCTGTCGGTCCATGCCCTGCCCGGCTTTGACCAGATGCACCAGATCATGCAGCAGGACCTGCGCGAAATCGGCGTCAACGCCGAGATCGAAAGCCGCGAAGTGGCCGCCTTCTTTGACCACATGCGCAACGAGAACATCGCCGAGGGTGGGCGTCCCGTGCTGTGGACCATGGGGCAGTCGGGCGTGGACAGTGACTATCTGACCTATCTGTGGCGCACCCCGGGCTTCATCAACATGGGTATCGGCGAGCCGCTGGATACCATCCTGACCGAACAGCGCGTCCTGTCGGGTGAGGCGCGGGTGGCCAAGCTTCAGGAAGCGCAGCAATACCTGCTGGAGAATGTCTATGCGGTGCCGCTGGTGTCGCCGGGCTGGAACTGGCTCTGGGCTTCGGGGTCGCATATCACCGGCTTCCGCACCGGCTTTGCCGCAGCGCTCTATTTCAACGACGTGTCCCTCGGCGGCTGACCTCGCCGGGTGTGACAAGGAAAAAAGGCCCGGGCGCCCCGTCGCGCCCGGGCCATCCCCCAAACAGGAGAAGGCCGCTTGGTTGGCTACATATTCAGACGCCTGCTGACGGCGGCCATCACCATCGTGGTGGTGATCATCCTGTCCGGCTTCCTGATCCATATCATTCCCGGCGATCCGGTCACGGCGATGCTGGCGCAGTCGGTTTCCGCCACCGAGGAGGATATCGCGCGCCTGAATGCCCAATACGGGCTGGACAAGCCGGTCTGGCAACAGACCTTCATCTATCTGGGCAACGTGCTTCAGGGCAATCTCGGCACCACCATCCGTGGCAACGAGGCCGTGTTGCCCCTTCTGCTGCAACGCCTGCCCAACACCTTCGCACTGGCCAGCGCAGGCTTGAGTGTGGCGCTGGCAATCGGCATTCCGCTGGGCTTTGTCGCCGCCGTCAACCGGGGCCGGGCCGGTGATTTCGTGGTGATGCTGATCGCCATTCTGGGCGTCTCCATCCCCAGCTTCTGGCTGGGCCTGACCTTCATTCAGGTGTTCTCGCTGCAACTGGGCTGGTTCCCGGTCGCCGGCACCAGCTTTCGCAACATGATCCTGCCGGCCATGACGCTGGGCATCGTCAACAGCGCGCTTGTGGCGCGGATGACCCGCTCTGCCCTGATCGACATTCTGCGCGAAGATTACATCCGCTCCGCCCGCGCCCGGGGCCTGCGCGAAAGTCAGGTGCTGTTCATCCACGCCCTGCGCCCGGCGCTGATATCCATCGTCACGGTGGTGGGGCTGGTCTTTGCGCATCTTCTGGGCGGGCAGGTCATCACCGAGAACGTGTTTTCATGGAACGGCATCGGCCGCCTTGCCATTCAGGCCATGCTTCAGCGCGATTATCCGCTGGTGCAGGGCTTCATCGTTGTCTTCGCCATCTCCATCGTCGCGGTCACCACGGCGCTGGATATCCTCTATGGCGTCCTTGATCCGAGGGTGCGCCGCAAATGACCCTGCGCAGGCTTTTCACCCATTGGGGCACCGCAACCGGGCTGTTCATTCTGGCCTTCGTCGTCATTGCCGCCGTCGGCGCGCAATGGATCATCCCCTATGACCCGCTGCGCATGTCGGTCGGCCCCCGCCTGACCCCGCCCTCGGCAGCGCATTGGTTCGGCACCGATGAGCTGGGGCGCGATCTGTTCAGCCGGGTGCTGACCGGCACGCGGCTTTCGCTGGGCATCGGGCTGGTCGCGGTGGCGATCGGGCTGTCAGTGGGCGTGCTGTTCGGGCTGGTGATCGCGGTTTGCGGCCCCCGGCTGAAATCAGCGCTGCTGCGGGTGGTGGATGTGCTCTATTCCTTCCCCGATACGCTGATCGCGCTGGCGCTGGTGGCCTTCATGGGGCCGGGCGTGAACAACGCCACCATCGCCATCGCCATCAGCCTGATCCCGTTTTACGCGCGCATCACCTACGGGCTGGCGGCGGTCGAACACGCCAAACCCTATGTCGAGGCCGCGTGGATTTCGGGCGCGCGGGCGCATCGGGTGATGGCGGTGCAGATCACGCCGAACATCCTGCAAAGCCTGATCGTGGTGGGCTCTATCGGCTTCTCCTCGGCCATCCTCTCGGCGGCAGGCCTGTCGTTTCTGGGGCTGGGGGTGCAGCCGCCCTCGCCTGAATGGGGCTCCATCCTTGCGTCAGGGCGCAACTACATCAACCGCGCGCCGTGGATCCTGATCTTCCCGGGGCTGGCGATCTGCCTGACCGTGCTGGCCTTCAACCTGATCGGCGATGGCCTGCGCGACCTGACCGACCCCAAAGCGCGGCGGAGGTAAGTCATGGCCGAACCCCTCATCTCGGTCGAAGGGCTGAGCGTGGCCTACGGTGCTGAAGGCACCCCCGCCGTCGATGGCATCTCGTTTGATCTCAACGCCGGTGAGATCGTCGCGCTGGTGGGTGAATCGGGCAGCGGCAAAAGTACCGTCTCGCTGGCAATCATGTCGCTGCTGCCCGAAATGGCGCAACTGCGCGGGCGCATCCTGTTCGAAGGCGATGACCTTGCCCGCTTCAGCCGCCGGGCGATGGAAAACGTGCGCGGCGCCCGCATCGGCATGATCTTTCAGGAGCCGATGACCTGCCTGAACCCCGTCCTGCCGGTTTCCCGCCAGATGACCGAAGGGCTGATCCGCCATCGCGGCCTCTCGCGCAGCGAGGCCCGCGCCCGCGCGCTTCAGGCGCTGGCCGATGTCGGCATGAACGAGCCTGAGCGCGTGATGCGCAGCTTCCCGCATGAGCTGTCAGGCGGCATGCGCCAGCGGGTGATGATCGCCGCCGCCCTCACGCTGGAGCCGGCGGTGCTGATCGCCGATGAACCCACCACCGCGCTGGATGTCACCGTGCAGGCGCAGGTGCTTGAACTGCTGGTCGGCATCCGCAACCGCACCGGCGCGGGGGTGCTGCTGATCACCCATGATATCGGCGTGGTGGCCGAGGTGGCTGACCGCGTGGTGGTCATGCAATATGGCAAGGCGGTTGAGCAGGGCACGGTCGATCAGATCATCCACCACCCGCAGATGGATTATACCCGCGCGCTCATCGCCTCGCATCTGGGGCTGGAACGCGCGCTGACCGACAGGGGGCAGGCATGGCTCAACCGGACATGACCCCGGCGGTCGAGGTGCAGGATCTGACGCGCGCGTTCCATGTCAACGGCCGCGTGGCCATGGCGCTGGATGGCGTCAGCCTGTCGCTGGGCCGGGCGGAAACGCTGGGCATTGTCGGTGAAAGCGGCTCGGGCAAGTCCACCTTGGGCCGCATCATCGCGGGGCTGGAGTGGCAGACATCGGGCCGCCTGCTGCACGAAGGGGTTGATCTGGCCACCCTGCCCCGCGCGCAACGCCGCGCGCGGCTGCAAAAGGTGCAGATGATCTTTCAGGATCCCTATGCCTCGCTCAACCCGCGCCTGTCCATCGGGCGGCAGATCCATGAAACCCTGCGCCCCTCCGGCCAGACCCGCTACGCCGAGAACCGCGCCCTCGCCGCCCGCCTGATCGAACGTGTCGGCCTGCCCGCCGATACGGTAGACCGTTACGCGCATGAATTTTCCGGCGGCCAGCGCCAGCGCATCGCCATCGCCCGCGCCATCGCCACCAACCCCTCGGTCATCGTGGCGGATGAGCCGGTTTCAGCGCTTGATGTCACCATCCGCGAACAGATCATCGCCCTGATGGAAGATCTGAAGGGTGAAACCGCCTATCTGTTCATCTCGCATGACATGGCCGTAGTCGCCCGCATCTGTGACCGCATCGCGGTGATGTATCGCGGTCAGGTGGTTGAGGTCGGCACCGCTGACGAGGTGATCGGCAACCCCCAGCACGCCTATACCCGCTCCCTGTTGGAGGCCGTGCCGCGTGTGGGGCGGCGGCGCACCGGCGCGCGGCTGTTCCCCTGGCAGCCGAAATCCGCTACGCCGGGGCCATTGGAGGCGGTCAGCCCCACGCATCAGGTGCGCCAGGAATAGCAATTATACGTCTTACCGCATAAATAAAATTTATTCGCTTCAGCGCATATTGACGGATTATCCGCCTTGGCGCATAATCCGCGCATGACCCAACTCGCCCGCTCCCCCCGCCAGATCGGCGCCGCCATCGCCCGCGCCCGCCATCAGCGCGGCTGGACGCAGAGTGACCTCGCCACGCAGGCGGGGCTGCGGCAGGCAACCATCTCGGCCATCGAAACCGGCCAGCACCCCGCGCGGATTGACTCGCTTCTGGCGGTTCTGGCGGCGCTGGACCTTGAGTTCCGCATCGGTCCGCGCGCGCAGGGTCAGGCGCAGGATATCGAGGATATCTTCTGATGGGCCGCCGCCCGGCCCACCCGCCGCTGCGCGTCTATCTCAACAACCGCCGCGTCGGCACCCTGACGCGCGAATCCAGCGGCGCGACGGGTTTCACCTATCACCGTGACTGGCTGGGCTGGGAACACGCGCTGCCGGTCTCGCTGTCGCTGCCGCTGCGCGAAATGGCCTACCGGGGCGCGCCGGTCATCGCGGTGTTTGAAAACCTGCTGCCGGATTCTGAGGGGCTGCGCCGTATGGTGGCTGAAAAGGTCGGCGCGCGCGGCACCGATGCCTACAGTCTGCTCGCCGCCATCGGCGCCGATTGCGTGGGCGCGTTGCAGTTCATCCCAGGCGATGCGCCCGAGGTGGACACCACCAGCACCCTGACCGGCGAGCCCGTCGATGACGCGGCGATCGGGCGGCTGTTGCAGGGCCTGTCCCTCGCCCCGCTTGGCCTGACCCGCGAAGACCCGTTCCGCATTTCCCTCGCCGGTGCACAGGAGAAAACCGCGCTTCTGTTCCATCAGGGCCGCTGGCTGAAACCGCATGGCACCACGCCCACCACCCACCTGCTCAAACCCCGGATCGGCGCGCTGCCGGGCGGAATCGACCTGTCTGAGAGTGTCGAGAATGAATTCTACTGCCTCCAGCTTGCCGCCGCCTTCGGCCTGCCCGTCAACCCCGCCCGGATCGCGCAGTTCGGCCCGGTAACTGCGCTGGTGGTTGAGCGGTTTGACCGCCGCTGGACAGCCGATGGCCGCCTGCTGCGCCTGCCGCAGGAAGATTGCTGTCAGGCCCTGTCGGTGCCGCCGGTGCTGAAATACCAAAGCGACGGCGGGCCGGGCATGGCCGATGTGCTGCGCCTGTTGCAGGGCAGCGACCGCGCGACGCAGGATCAGGACACCTTTCTGCGCGCGCAGATCATCTTCTGGCTGATCGGCGCAACAGACGGACATGCCAAGAATTTCAGCCTGTTCCTGAACCCCGGCGGCAGCTACCGGATGACACCGCTCTATGACATCCTCACCGCCCAGCCCGCCCTCACCGCCCGCCAAATCGGGCAGGGGCAGTTCCGGCTGGCGATGTCGGCGGGCACGCGGCGGCATTACCGGATTGACCAGATCCACGGGCGCCACTTCCTTGAAACGGCGCAGCGCGCGGGCCTGTCACGCGCGCGCACCGCCTCCCTGCTGGCTGAGGTCGCCGACACCGCCCAAAGCGCGCTGGATGCGCTGGAAAGCGCCCTGCCCCCGGGTTTTCCGCCCGCGCTGCACCACACCGTCAGCACCGCCGTCCTGACACGGCGCGCAGCACTCGGCACCGGCTGAGGCCCTCAGATCAGCGCGCCACCCGCCAGCATCCCCAGCCCCGCATAGGGGCTCAGCGCGATCAGGAACAGCACCCCGTCGCGCGTCAGCATCGCCAGCGCCAGCAGGCTGACACCGAGGGCCGCAAGCGAGGCGGAAAACGGAATGAACTCCAGCAGCGGCATCATCAGCCCCGATATCAGGCACAACCCCACCGGCAGCCAGATCATCGGCGGATGAAACAGCCAGACCATCCGGGGCCGCGTATGCCGGTCGAACCAGCGCACCACGGGGGCGGCTTTCGTCAGCGCCTTGCCCAACGCCTCACCTCGCACCGAGCGCCGCTCGATCCAGCCGGGAAGCGACAGCCGGTCACCGTTCAGCAGCAGCCGGAACGCGATCAGCGCAATCGCAATGCCGCAGACCATCGACAGGCCGGGAATGCCCGAAAGCGGCGTCGCCGCCAGAAAAGCGGGCACCAGCAGCATCGCCTGCAGGCTCCCCTGCCCCACCGCCGCCACGATATCCTCCACCGTCACCCGCTCCTGCCCGGTGACGCCGTGCAGCCGCGACACCAGCGCACCAAGGCTGTGAACCCCGCCGCTTTCCGGCCCGGCACTCATGGCAATGTCCTGCAAAGGGCTTCCGGCACAGGTCTGAATGGTGCAGGCATCAAAGCCTCCTGAAACTTTCCGGTCATCGCCCTGCCCCACAGCAACCCCCGCCCGCGGAGGCGGTTCCCTTTTCCGCCGGTCAGGCGCGGCAATACAGGCCGGAAAGGGAACTTAGCCACCGTTTCGCGGTTGTTTCAAACCCAAACCAGCAGGAGAGACTCGATGGCGCCGCCCGCAACCCCCCGCAGAAGGCGAGGTTTCCTCTTCTGGTACACCGTTGTTCTGTCCCTTGTCCTGATCGTGCTGGGCATCGTCCTCTTTGCCGGCGGTATCTGGCTGATCGCGCTTGGCGGGTCATGGTATTACATGCTTGCCGGGCTGGGGCTGCTGGTCACGGGCATTCTGCTGATCGAGCGGATGATGGCGGGCATCTGGCTTTACCTCGCGGTATTCGCAGGCACCCTCGCATGGGCATTCTGGGAAGCCGGGATGGACCCCTGGGCACAGGTTCCCCGCCTTGTCGCGCCCACGCTGGTGCTGGTGCTGGTGCTGCTGACCATCCCGCACCTGCGCCGCAGCGGCGCCACCCTTTCCCGGCACGGCGGCACCATGCTGGCAATCGGGCTTCTGGCAGCACTCGCGGGCGCATGGCTGCTCGCGCCGGGTGAGCGCGCGGCGCTGGCGCAGACCACCCCGCAACCGGGTGTCACGCCCCAGCCTGAAACCTCCCCCCAGCCCGAAGCCCCGGAAGATCAGACGCAGGAACTGCCAGACGCCACCCAGCCCGAAGAAGCGCCCGCAGAGGCACCCGCAGAACCGCTCATCGACTATGCCATGGCCGAAACCGGCGCCGACTGGCCCGCCTATGGCGGCGACAACCACGCCACGCGCTACACCCCGCTGGACCAGTTCACCCGCGACAATATCGCCGATCTGGAAGTGGTCTGGGAGTTCCGCACGGGCGACATGCCGCCGGGCGACGAAAGCTTCTCCAACCAGAACACACCGCTCAAGATCGGCGATCAGCTGCTGATCTGCTCGGCGATGAATCAGGTGATCGCGCTGGACGCCGCCACCGGGCTGGAAAACTGGCGCTACAACCCCGAAGTCTCGTTGGATGCGATCCCTTATAACGCCACCTGCCGGGGCCTTGCCTATTACCAGTCCCCCACACTGACGGCAGATGATGCCTGCTTTGAGCGCGTGTTGATGAACACGCTGGATGCACGGCTGATGGCGATCGATACCGCCACCGGGCAGCTCTGCGAAGATTTCGGCACCGGCGGCATCGTCAATCTGGAGGAAGGCATCGGCCATACCGCGCCGGGCTGGTATGCCCCCAGTTCACCCCCCACCATTGTGCGCAACATCGCCGTTGTGCATTCGCAGGTGCGTGACGGCCAGCGCCGCGATGCACCCTCGGGCGTTGTTCGCGGCTACAACACCGAAACCGGCGAGATGGAATGGGCCTGGGACATGGGCCGCCCGGGCGAAACCGGCCTGCCGCCTGAGGGGGAAACCTATACCCGCGGCACCCCCAATGTCTGGACCATCGCCTCAGGTGATAATGAGTTGGGGCATGTCTATCTGCCGCATGGCGTTCCCTCGGTTGATTATTGGGGCGGCATGCGCTCGGACATCGAGAATGAATATTCCACCGCCCTTGTGGCGCTGGATGTCACCACCGGCCAGCCCGTCTGGCACTATCAGACCGTGCGCTATGATGTCTGGGATTATGACCTTGGCTCACAGGGCACGCTGATTGACTACCCCACGGCAGAGGGTACGGTTCCCGCGCTGGTGCTGCCCACCAAGCAATCCATGTTCTGGGTCTTTGACCGCCGCACCGGCGAGTTGCTGGTCGAGGTAGAGGACCGGCCCGTGCCGCAGGGCGGTGTCGAGCCTGAAAACCTGTCACCGACCCAGCCTTTCGTGGTCGATTTTCCCAACCTGCTGCAACCGGACCTCGAAGAGCGTCACATGTGGGGCATGAGCCCGCTTGACCAGCTCTGGTGCCGCATCCAGTTCCGTCAAAGCTATTACGAGGGCATGTATACCCCGCCCTCCACCGACTGGTGGATTCAGTATCCCGGCTATAACGGCGGGTCAGACTGGGGCGGCGTGGCTATTGATACCGACCGCATGATCATGGTGGCCAATTACAACAACACCGCCAATCGCAACCGCCTTGTCCCGCGCGAAGAGGTGGATGCGCTTGGCATCGTTCCGGTCGATGAACCCGGCGCTGCGGATAATGCACCCGATGACATCTCGCCGCAGGCTGACACCCCTTTCGGGATCGAGGTGAACGCGGGCTGGCGCGTGCCCTTCACCGACCTTCTGTGCACCCAGCCGCCCTATGGCCGCATCACCGCGATTGACCTGAACACCCGCGAAGTGCTTTGGGACCGCCCCTTTGGCACGGCGCGCAAGAACGGGCCCTTCGGCCTGCCGTCGTTTCTGCCGTTCGAGATCGGCACACCGAACAACGCAGGCGCGGTGATCACCGCCACCGGGCTGGTGTTCATCGCGGCGGCCACCGATGACCTGATCCGCGCCATCGACATCGACAGCGGCGAAACCCTGTGGTCGGCGGCGCTGCCCGCCGGCGGTCAGGCAGGCCCCGCGATGTATGAGGTGAACGGGCGCCAGTATCTGGTGATCAACGCCGGGGGCCACAACTTCATGGAAACCCCGATCGGCGATTACTTCATCGCCTACGCCCTGCCGGAATCCCCCGGCAACTGACCGCACGCCCCCCCCCAGCTCACACAAAAACACATCAGACGCAGCCGACGAACAAACGCGACAA
>NZ_DAIRVN010000100.1:0-14866 GCF_036802785.1 Pararhodobacter sp. | reverse complement strand
GGAGGGGGGTGGAGGGCGGGAGGGGGCGCTGATCTCTGGACGCGACCCCTCTCAGGATATCCGGAAACTGCCATGGAAACGGGGTTTTTGTCTCGTGGATAATTGACACGTTTCGCGGTGGTTTCTGTGGATTTCGCGGGGGGTTTTGTGGATTTGGCGCAGGGTTCATCCGCCGCCTTTCCGGCCCGCGCTCTGGGTGACTTCCGTCTTCTTCTTTACTTTCAATGCCTTGGATATGGTGAGCAGCGCCGCCGACCAGCGCCGGTGCGCCGTTGACCTGCAGCACCCGGCATTGACACAGACATCGCGCCAGCGCACGCCCTCGGCCCGCATCCAGACAATCCGCCGGTCATCGGGATCCCTGATGAACAGAAGCCAGGCAATCGCCTCCTCCATCCGGGCAATGTCGCGCGCCGAGGGCACCACCCGCAGCCGCGTGGTGTGATAGCCATAGGCGTGCTTCGCCTCATGCACATACTCGGGCCAGCTCGATCCATGGCCTTTGGGGCCTGACCCCGGCGGGTTGGGCAGGCGCCGCAGCGTGACCGCCGCTTCTTCCAGCCGGTCCTCCACCTCGCGCCAGCCGATGCCGACACCCCTTCTCTCATTTCTCAGCATTGCAGAGTTATCCACAGGCCTGCGGCGTGTATTGGTGCGCATCGTCTCTGTCCCTTTCCTTTTCTTTGTCTCTGTCTTTTTCTCTGTCCTTTCGTGGAGGACAGTCTGAGACAGTCTTGAACTGTCCGTCAGGACATTCTGCGGACACTTCCCCGCCCCGGCCCGGCGCGGGCGCCGTCGAGATCCAGCATGTGGTTGGTCCAGGCCTGAATCGCCTTCTCGATCCAGGAGGCGGCGCGATAGCCGCAGCCCTGCTCGATCAGCCACTGATCCACCCAGAGCACCGCCGCATCGTTCTTCGCCAGATCCGAGTGATAGCCCGCCAGCGCCTGACGCAACCTCAGCTGGCGCTTGGCCACCACCGCCGCTTCGGAGCGTGCGCGATGATCCTCGCGCCGAGCCATGGCCTCGGTCAGCACGCGCAGCACGGTGGGATGATAAAGCCGCAGCTTGTCGCCGCAGCGGCAGGGCCGCCAGTTGTGCAGCGGCCCGAAGTCCAGCCGGCAGAGCTGCGCGAAATGCTTGCCATCCACCCGCAAAAGGCGCGCCAGAATATCAAGGTCCGAGGGTAAGGTGCCCGGCGGGGTGTGGTTGAGTGAATGACAGATCAGGTCAAAATGGTAGGCCCGGCATTCGGGCGTGCCATTGAGCGCCATGTCGGAGCTCAGCCAGCGGCGATGCTCCCAAGGGATGAACCGGTGACTGTCGACCCGCTCCTCCTCGGACAAGGGGTAGATATCGAGATCCGCGACATCCACGGCGGCAAGGTGGCTCATGGGTTCAGCCCTCCACTGACGAAAAAATTCGACCGCGCTGCGCGCGACTGATCCGGCCCCGTCTGGGTTGCGCGCGGCCCGGCTTCCGCCGCCATGATCGCGGCGAGGCGCTGGTCGGCGTATGCCTCGATCGGGATGGTGCCGATCCAGCCGCACCGTGTCTTGCCGCCCTTGCCCCGCCTGCGACGCGGCAGCCCCGCGCGCCCGACCGCGTTCGAGACGCAGGTATGGCTCTTGAGACCGAAGTGTCGGGCGATATCCTTTGACGCCACACCCGCCAGCCACAGGTCGCGCAACTCATCACGGCGCACCTTGGTCCTGCGCAGCTTGTCGCGACCGGGCAGTCCCATCCGGTGGGCCCGGTCACTGACCGCCTGCCGCGTTACGCCAAGCGCCCGGGCCATTTGTTCGGTGGGAATGGCGTGGCAGTTCCAAAGGCGCGCGAAGGTATCATCATCAAACCGGAAGCGGGTCTCGGGCCAGATCAGCCCCTCGGCCTTCAGCCGCACGGCCACCGCCGCCCGCGAGACGCCCAGCCGCCGCGCGGCCTCGGTCATCGTGATACCGGGCGCCATGAGCGCAATCATATCCTCGGTACTGAACCGCCGCCGCGCCCGGTGCGCGCGTTCAAACGCGTTCATGGCCGCCTCACCAGGGCGGGCAGGCGCAACCGGTGCCAGCGCTGCAGCGCCTGGGTATGGCTCAGCCCGCGCGCCCGCGCCCAGTCGCAAAGCGCAGTGTAGCGTCCACCCGTCGCCGCCAGCGAGGCCGCGTCGTCCTCAGCGGAGGGCCTCCGGGGCTTTGCTGCCTTGAAAGCCTGCGCTGTGCCTGAACGGCGCCGGGCGGGCCATTCCAGCCCCTCGCGCTTCATCCGCGCGACCACAGCACCGCGCGTCACGCCCAGCCGCTCGGCCACCTCGGCCTGTTTCAGGCCCTGCGCGATCATCAGGCACATGACCTCGGTGGAGAAACTGTCCCGCGTCATCGCACACCGCCCGATCCCAGCCCCGGAAACAGCCGCACGATGTTGCGCGCGATGGCCCGGAAGCTGATGGCCACCACCTCCGGGTTGACCGTCCAGCCATGCGGCCCCATTGCCGCAGGCCCCAGCGCGCAATCCCACATCCGCCCGAAGGCCTCCGGCGCATGGGCAAACACCTGTCCGTGGTGGCTGTGCACCAGCGGATTGCCGAAGCCGCGCCCGGGCTCGATCTCGACACCCGCGGCAATCGCCTCATCCTCGGTGATCTGTTGCAGCCGCATCTCCTGCACCGACTGCACCACCAGCGTCAGGCCTGAGGCATGCACGGGCATGGCCTGCGCGGGCAGCCAGCCCGGTGAGGGCCGGGCTATGGCGCGCGGCCAGCGGATTTCCTTGTGGCTCCCGTCGCCGCCATAGACAACGGCCAGCGCATCGCCGCGCGGCTGGCGCACCGGGATGGTCAGCCCCTCGCGCAGCCAGAGCATGTCACCGGGCTGCATCCGGGCATAGCGGCGATCCGTCAGATGGATCAGCCGCACCCGCCCGGTGATGGCCCGGCGCAGGATCTCGGGATGCAGGGTGACGGGCAGCACGCGCTGCGGCTCAGGGGTGAGCAATCGGCGCTCCACCAGAGCGGGTCTCGCGCCAAATGGTTGGTGTTTCGTCATCCCTTGCTCCGTTCCAGAACCGTGAGCTGAAGCACCCGCGCGCCCGGCATGACGGTAGCCCTTGCCCCGTCACCCAGCCGGACCGCATGATCCGGGGCCAGCACTGTGATTGCACTGCGCCGCTCGGTATCGAGCAGCGCCACGAAATACCGCCCGTCCGGCACGCGGAACCGGAAGGCGCGCACCCCGTCGCGGCGAACCCGGCCCAGATAGGCCACAAGGTCATCGCGCCGGGTGTCGATCGCCCAGAAGAGCCCCAGCGCCAGCAGCTCAGGGCAGACCGAAGCCCCGATCCGCTGGCCGACCCGTTGGCGCCAATGCGCCGTGGCCCGGCCCGGCGCCAAGGTCGGGCACCCGGCCCATGCTTTTGGGCAGCAGTTCCGGCGGGCAGCCATGCTGCAGCGCCAGGCTGATCACAACGCAGGCATCCGAGATCACATGGCCAAGGTCGGTGCCGATCCGAGCCCCATCGGCGAAGACCTCGCGCGGGCGCGCCTGCAGATCAAAACCCACCGTCACCGTGAAGCGGTGCCCGGCATGCGCGATCTCACGGGTCTCATTGGGGCGGCGGGTGGGCAGGCGTTCGCGGGTCATCTCACCACCCCCGCCGCTCTTCGGCCTGCGCCACGATGCGCGGCAGGGCCAGAGCCGTGTCGAGCGTGGCCCGCAGGACAATCACCCCGACCGCACAGACCACAACAAGGATGACGATCCGCCGCATCCCGACCTCCCCTACTGGACTGCCGCAGTGGGCGCGAAACCGGCCTCGACCAGCGTGTGCCGCTGCTGTGCGGTCATCGCATTCAGCTTGAGCGCACTCGGCACACCCATCGGCGCGACGACACCCTGCCGCTGTTCACCGACCATGCGGGGTTCGTGCCTCTGCAGCTTGATCCCGTGGTCCGGATGCCCTTTCCAGCAGTCCTGAACCCATGTGTGCCAGCCCGCCCGAGCAGCCAGATGCGGCTTGACCCATTCTGAACGCGGATGGTGCGCCTCTGCCCGGCGCCAGTGCGCACGACACCAGTGCAAAGCGACCTTCAGGTCTGAATTGCCGCCGGGATTCCGCTTGGCCTTCACGCCAGCCCCGATCTGCCAGGACACCAGGGAATAGGCCATTGCAGCCCGCCCCGTCAGTCGCTTGACCTGCCGCCGGTGCTGACGGGTCCAGTCGAGACCACCCGCCGGACAGATCGTCACGCGCCGGGGCTCGTTCATCAGCGAGATGATGAACGCCTGTACCATGATCGATCGGATCGTCTGAACCGAGCCGGAACCTGAGATTTTCCGCGACAGCGAAACTCCGGATCGCCCCGGCACCCAAGACCCCACAGCCAGCAAGTTTCCGAGCCCCATTACAAACAGCGCTATTTGATCGCCTACATCGATGAGGAGTGAAACATGGGTCTGACCACCTTCGTCCTCGTGGGTGAGGACCATGGATTCGGCTGGAAGCCTGCTGCTTGTGGGAAAAACAAACTCTTCTCCGCGATCAAATGATGCAGTTCCCTCATATTCAGCCAAGGCACGCGCGACTTTGATGAGCGCGCGGGAAACGTGGAAATGATGCGGACCCGCGAGTACTCGAATGGCAAGATCATCCTGTGACCTGCCTGTCGTGAGCGCCAGTTCGTACTGTTTGAGCGTTTCAGGGTGCATCCCGGCCTCCCCCTCAAAAATGTGCGGTGCGCGACAGGCGACGGGCGATGGCCTCCATCAGGTCGATCCGGCGATCGGCCTCCCGCTGGTCCATCCGGCCCGCCCGCACCTGCTTGCCAAAGAGGTGCCGGCGAATGCTGGCCTCGCGCGTGGCCTCCTCGATCAGCTCACGCGTGGTGAACCGGTCTGCCGTGCTTTGCGCCACACCCGACATCAGGCCAGCCGCCCGATGTAGAGCGGGCGGCCCGTGTCCTCGGCCACCGCATGCGCGATCTGGGCGAAATAGGCCTGCCGCTGATACTCCACGCGCCGCCATTCAAACCCCAGCAGCAGCCCGCCGCCGCCGATTCGGAACCGGAAGGCACAGCGCAAGGTCACCGGCTCCTCGCCCTGATAGAGCGGGATCGACAGCCGGAACTCGCGCGGGATCTTCATCTCGCCCTTGGTGCGGGTCTCGGTCTCGTAGACAAATGCCCGGTCGCCGCTTTCCAGCCGGTTGCTGGATTTGAACACCACGCCCTGCGTGGCCTCCAGATCGCGGCTGATCTCGATCATCACCGCCGGATCCGGGTCCAGAATGTCCTCGGCATTCTCCTCGAGGAAGGCCGCGAATTCCGACTGCTCGACCAGCTGGCCCTGCATCTTCGCCCAGCGCGTGAACTCCTCGGAATCGCGCAGCTTCAGCATGGCCTTGTGCCGGACCGGGCCGGGCGCAAGCTGGCCCCCATCGAAATCGCCGTGATAATCCAGCGCCGCACCGATGCAGCCGGTGTCATAATCCGCCACCAGCACCGTGCGCGCATCCGAGAAGCGGTTGACATAGGCCACCAGCGAGGCGCGCTCATCCACGATCAGGGATTGTTTGATATAGGGTGGCAGCGCATGCGGATCGCTGATGTCCTTCAGCGCAAAACCCTCGGGCACGAAGGCATGCATCCGCCCGCCGCCCAGATCCACGATGGGATCGGCAAGGCGGGCGCCTTTGAGGACTGCCTCAAGGGTTTCGATGGGCACGGGATTGGCGGTTTGCGGCGCGGGCTGCGCGCTCAGGGTTTCAGTATTGGACATGATGATACTCCTATTCAGACTCGCCACTTGGCGAGCTCTTTGGCCCGACGCTCTGTCTCGCGATGCGTTGCGCCGCGCCCAGACAAATTTGTTTGCATAAGATCGATATCGAGCCGCGCACGCTCGATCGCGTCCAGATAGAACTGTTCAACCCAGCCGTGATCAAACACGGTCCTGGCGTCACCCGTGGGCGAGCCGCGCACGAACAGCCGATCTGGTGACTGAGGGGCCGAGACAATGACCTCAATGCTCACGCCGCGCTCTTTGCACAGCGCCTGAACTCGGCGGCCTTCTCGTTCCGACAGGAACACAACCCGGTCGTCAGTCTTCAGGCTGTCCACAAGCGAAGTCGTGCGCCCGGTACGGCAAGATGAATGGAAGTAAACACGCGCCGCGCCTGCGACGCCCGAACCTATGCCAAAATGATCCATGTCTCTTCTCCTATGGAATTGAGTTCAGTGGGTGTCGTGACGGCCACGGCGATCCGCCAGTTCGTCCTCGAACATGTCGCCCTGGTTGGGGTCACGCCGCGTCAGCCGCCCCTCATCCGTGGCGAAGTAGATGCCGGTGCCCAGCGCCCGGCGCGGCTTCCTGGTGGTCACGCTCGGCAGGCATTCGATCTGGCCCGCGTCATTGACCTTGAAGGGCAGCTTGATCGTCAGATCACCCTTGCCCCCGGTGCGCTGCACGGCCTCGATCAGCTCCTCCAGCTGCTCGTTGGCCTCCACCAGCAGCTCGCCACGGCGGAAAGTCTGCATGAATTCGAGGAAGTTCAGATCATCGGGTTTCGGCATGACGGGCCTCACAGGGACAGGATGAAGGAAGACTGGGCCAGCACCGCCCCAAGACAGAGCGTGACCACCAGAAGTTCGGAAAGACGGCGCGCCCAGCGCACCGAAGGTCTGGGAAGGGGAGTGCTCATGGGCTCTCCCCCTGCCCCATCTCACGGCGCACCATCCACTGGCGAACCGCCTCGCGGCGGTAGAGAACCCGCCGCCCCAGCTTGGCGAGGGGCGGGCCAATGCCCTGCGCCTGCCAGCGTCGAAGCGTTTCCTCGCTCACCTCCAGAACACCCGCCAGCTCGGACCGGCCCATCCATTCGGACAGAAGCGGCTCAGGCTGCGCGCCCGGCGCAGTATGGGAAGCAGCCTCCCTCATTCCCGCCCCCCGACCAGCCGCGGGCTGGCAGAAGCCGACGTGTCGGCCTGCTCCGTCGCCGCGATCACCGCCAGACAATCATCGCGCAGGGCACGCGCCCGGGCGTTCACATCCGCCCGCTCATTGTCCGTCAGGCGCTCAGGATCCGGCGAGGCCCCCGAGAAAGCCATGACCAGCGACGACACCGCGCAGCCAGAATCCTGCGCCAGACGCGCCGTCATGGTACGCAGATCCGTGGCCGGACCGGGACGCGCCGAAATGCGCTCAAACAGCCGCACCGTGATCGGATAGACGCCCAGCGCATCCTCCAGCGCCTGCGCGGCGGCCAGCGTCACATGCGCCTGACCATTGGTCATCTTGCTCACCGTCCCCTTGGACGCCGCGCCATAGGCCTCCTCAAGGATCGCCGCCGCAGCATCCACACCGCCGACACGCGCAACCAGACCGCGAAACAAATGTGCAAGAATGGGATCAGTGCTCATGAGGGAAACCGGGTTTGCTTGGAGGGAAAGAAATCGTGCTGTAGGTTTGGATCGGCAGTTCAAGGCCCCCACCCTGTTCCTCGCTGGGGGCATCGGTCGAGCAACGGACCGCGAGCGCGCAGCTGCCCTGCGCGAAGGTAGACACAGAGAGAGCGGAGTTGGGTTTATTGGGATGTTGAAAACAGGATGGCATCAGGCAGCATCCGCAGAAGAAGCGCGATCCGGAAAGAAATGCTCCGGCTTCAGAGGGAGCCCTCGCTTTCGGGCTTCATCCATGAGCACTTGTTGGCAATCTGAAGGGATCAGGCCATCAGACCCGCCTTTGTTTCTCGGATAGGTCCAACGGCGAACGCGAGTTTCGTCGCGGCCGGTTATTTCGGCTACGGCTCGAAATCCGCCGCAAAGTTCGATGATGGTTTTCGCAGGTTCCATGCCCCGTTATTGCGTTTATCGCAATTTCTGTCAACTGGTTTTGTTGCGATTTTCGCGGCTATCGCACACTTGCGATTTGCGCAAGGAATTGCTCATGGATGTGATTGATCGAAATTGGATTGCCAAACGGTTGACGGGCAAGCGCGGCGAGAGGGCCGAGCTGGCTAGGTTCATGAACGTTAAGCCGGATATCGTGACGAAGATTTTATCGGGCGACCGCAGAGTTCAGCCTGAAGAAATTCCCCAGGTCGTTGCCTTCTTTGAGAATGCCGTGGCGGCGCGCGAACTCCCTAACGGCTCTGAAGCACCAGCCGGATCGGACCTTGTGCCAGTCTATGATGTCGCCGCAAGCGCGGGGCACGGCGCTATCGTGGACGCCGAAGAGCACGTTTCCAACCTTGCGTTTTCGACGCAATACCTGCGTGAGATGACGAGCGCCAAGGGCCGCCAGCTTGCGGCGATCAGGGTCAAGGGAGACAGCATGACACCCACGATCCAGGATGGCGACATGGTCGTGATCGATATGACCAGGACGAACCTGGACTTCGACGGCCTGTTCGTCATGCGTGTTGGAGAGGCGCTTCAGATCAAACGCATCGGGCGCGGCGCCCGGCGCTCCAGCGTCATGGTGATCGCCGACAACTCTCTGTACCCGCCGGTTGACACTGAGCGAACGGAGATCGACGTGGTGGGCAAGGTTATTTGGTATGGGAGAAAAGTATGAAGACATACAGGGCTTGGGCTTCACGATGACCAAGATAATTGACACGTCCATCACTGAGGGGAATATCTCTGTTACCGTGACAGTTGGTCAATTCCTAACCATTGTAACCAAGGGGTTCCGCACACTCCGAAGCTATAAAGACGATGATGTTGCCGACGTAATGGCAGTCACTGAGGAAACATTCCGGCATGGCGGAAAAGCAGTTGCCGGCGCCGTCATAGGGGGCCTCCTCACAGGCGGTATTGGATTTCTCGCTGGGGCGGCTATTGGGGGGCGTCGCCGAAAGGAAGGCATGTATGCCATTGCCTTCAAGGACGGCAATCACGTCGTCATCGAAACTTCCGACAAGAAACTGATTGCAAAGTTACAACCAATAATCCTCCGGAAAAACTTGAATCTGCCCGCACCACAGCCTGCCTTATCAGAGCCGAAGGCGGTCAGTGACGATCGTCATGTGATCAGGGATGATCGTCCTTTCGATACTACGCAGGAGGCTCTTCGACTGCTGTCGTCCGGCCGAACGCCAGATCAACAATCGTAGCAACGCAATCTTCCCATCATGCGATGTTTATTCCAGAATAAACCCTCCAACATTAGGCTGTGACCCACGGTATGCAGCGCTCCAGCGTCATGATGATTTACGGCAGCACAGTCTACCTGCGCGCAATACAGAGCGATCCAAGGTCGACGTGATAGAAAACTCTTTTGGTGTTAGTATGGGAGGAAGGTTTGAAACGGATATTTTACGGCGCAGTTACACTGCTGATCTTCGCAATTCCGGCGACATCTCAAGATGTGTCGCATTGTGCGAGCATGGAGAATGCAGAAGACAGGCTGAACTGCTTCGATCAGGCATTCATTGAGACAAGCGAGCTCGAAGCGGCGCCTGACAGTGAATGGAGCGTTCGTGTCGATCAATCTCCCTTAGACGACAGTACAAGCGTCTACATGTCGGTTCAATCTGACCGCCCCCTAAGGGCGCGATTTCGGCAAGAGTCTGATGCATCGCTCAACATCCGGTGCCGCGAGAACACAACTAGCATATTCATTCATTTTGGCGGCCACTTCATGTCAGACATACAAGGCCGAGGCCGGGTGGATTACCGAGTAGATGACCGTCCGGCGGGCCATACGACCATGAGCGTATCCACCAACAACGAGGCTCTGGGGCTATGGAGCGGGAACAGATCGATTCCGTTTATTCGCGGCATCATGGATGGTGGCAGCCTCTATGTTCGCGCTACGCCGTTCAGTGAATCGGCGCTGGAAATGACCTTCAACATATCAGGCCTTGATGAGGAGCTCGCACCGCTTCGTGAGGCATGCAATTGGTAGTGACGTGGCCACATCCGCTGCTGGTTTGACCTCACGCATCTAAATGCGCGTGCCTTCCAAACCTACAACAAAACCCCGCCTCGCTCCAGGCGGGGTGGAGTGATTCTCCCAAAGTTCGATTTGAGCGCAAACCTAACTTGCGCTTATCGCAAATTTGTATCTTGACGACAATTGCGTTTATCGCAATCTTATCTCATCACCCCGCCGAAGACGCCCCAGGCAAATCGCGGACCAACCGATGGGAGAGAACGATGAACTTACGCCACGATGACATTGAGCGCGAGCTCCGCAGCACACGCAGGCTTCCGCGTGGCTTCATGGCGATCGCGAATGCGCGGCGCATCGTCAGTGATCCTGCGGCCTGCGCCGACAGCCCGACATTTGCGCGCCGCGCCTGGCTGATCCTGCATTCCGCCAAAGGTCGCCCGGCGATCCAGTCACATCTGGCTTGGCCACGGAGGGCACAATGAAGATCGTTGCGCCCCGCCCCACCGAAGATCACCCGGCATCGCCCACCTTTCGCTACCGCCGCAACCGTCCTGCTGGGCACATCATGATCGGCCTCGCCCAGCATGCGGCTGATCAGCCCGACGCCACCCCCGAAGCCCGTGCGCTCGCCCAGCGCCTGAGAGCGCGCCACCCGGCGACGAGCATCGGAGAGTGACCATGATCCTCACCTGTCTCAAAACCGGTCGCTGGTGGCCGTGTCGTGACCATGCCCATGGAGATCGCCTCGCCCGCCTCAAGGGGCTCGTGGATTACGAGGTGGCCCGTGGCTGATGCCCTCCCCCTGATCATCGACAGCTTCGCGGGTGGCGGCGGGGCTTCCACCGGCATTGAGGCCGCGCTGGGTCGCAGCCCGGATGTGGCGATCAACCACAATCCCGCGGCGCTGGCCCTGCATGCGGCCAACCACCCCGAGACGCTGCATATCGACAGCAACATCTGGGATGTGGAGCCGGGCTGGTTGACAAAAGGGCGGCCTGTCGGGCTGCTCTGGGCCTCGCCCGACTGCAAGCATTTCTCGAAAGCCAAGGGCGGCGCGCCACGCGACCGCAACACCCGCGATCTGGCCTGGGTGGTGGTGAAATGGGCCGAGGAAGCCCGGCCCGATGTGATCTGCATGGAGAATGTCGAGGAATTCGTGACATGGGGCCCGGTGGGCGAGGATGGCCAGCCGGTCAAGGAACTGGCGGGTGTCACGTTCGAGCTGTGGATCAAGCGGCTGAAAAAGGCAGGCTACCGCGTCCAGTGGCGCGAGCTGCGCGCCTGCGACTATGGCGCGCCGACGATCCGTAAGCGGTGGTTTCTGGTGGCGCGCCGTGACGGTCGCCCGATCCGCTGGCCGAAGCCCACCCATGGCGATCCGAAATCCCGCGAGGTGCTTACGGGCAAGCTGCTGCCATGGCGCAGCGCTGCCGAATGCATCGACTGGTCGCTGCCCTGCCCCAGCATCTTCGACAGCTCGGAACAGATCAAGGCCCGGTATGGCCTGCGCGCGGTGCGCCCGCTGGCCGCGAATACGCTGGCCCGGGTGGCGCGCGGCATGAAGCGCTATGTGCTGGACGCCCAGCGCCCGTTCCTCGTGAACCTGACCCACGGCGCGCGGCTGGAAGATGTCGCCGAGCCCTTCCGCACCATCACCGGCGCGCACCGCGGCGAAAAGGCCGTGGTGGTGCCCAGTATCGTCGGATGCGGCGGGCGGGCGGCACAGAGCCGCCCTCGGGGCGGGGATGAGCCTTTCGCCACGATCACCGCCAAGGCCGATGCCTGCCTTGTGGCCGCCAGCCTGACGCGGTTCAATTCCGGCGCGACAGGATCGGACCTGCGCAGCCCGGCGCCGACAGTGACCGCGAACAGCTGGATCAAGAAACCGGGCGGCGCTGCGCCGCTGGGTGGCCTGAGCCCATACCTTGCCAGCATCGTGAATGTCGCAAACAGCAAGACGACTGGCCGGGGTCCGAATGCATGGTCGCCAGAGGAACCCTTACGCACGATCACAAGCGCATCCGGACATGCCGTGACGACGCCCTATCTTGCCAGCATCGCCCATGGCGACAGCGGCGGGCGGCGGGAATACCCGATGAATGAGCCTCTGGGCACGGTCACGCGGGGCGGCATCCAGCATGCCGTGGTCGAGCCGCATTTGCTGGCAATGAAGGGCACCGCGCGGCGCAGCTGCGATGTGCTGGCACCGCATCCGACCGTGCTGGCCGGTGGTGGGCATAGCGCAACCGTTGCCGCCTTCCTCGCCCAGCAGAACGGCGGGCCGCGGATGGATGGCCATAGCGGCCGGGATCCGCGAGAGCCGCTGTCCACGGTCACCGCGGCGGGCAGCCAGCAGACGCCGATCGCCGCCTTCTTCGCCAAATACTACGGCACCGGCGACGGCGCGCGCCATGATGAGCCCACCCACACCATCACCGTGCGTGATCGCTTCGCCCATACCGAGGCCCAGCTGGCCGCGCCGCCCTTCGCCCCTGAGCATCATGCCCGTGCCCGCGAGGTGGCCGCGTTCCTGCGCGCCCAGGGCGCATGGCAGGGCGGCGAGTTTGTCACCCTGACCATCGACGGCGCCGAATTCGTCGTGGTCGATATCGGCCTGCGCATGCTCACGCCCCGAGAGCTGTTCAACGCGCAGGGCTTCCCGGCAGATTATGTCATCGAGGGCGTCTGGATGCAGGCCCCCGGGAACGACTTCAAATGGCACGCCTTCACCAAGGATGTGCAGGTCAGCTGCTGCGGCAACAGCGTCTGCCCGCCGCTCGCCGAGGTCATCGTGGCGGCAAACTGCGGGCATCTGGCCATACACCGGCAAGAGGCCATGGCATGACCGCCCTGAGTCCAAGGCAGCGCGCCCTTGCACGCCAAGCTTTGGGGTTTCCGAACGCGCGCAACAAAAGTTTCCGCAACCGGTTTCTCGCTTCATACCGCGCCGGCGACTACGACCACTGGTTGAGACTGGTGGATGAAGGCCTTGCTGATCACGGCCCCATAATCAAGGGCATGGTCAGATTTTGGCTCACCCGCAAAGGCGCAGAAGCCGCGCTGGAAGCCGGATAAACCTTGTGCAACGAGGATTTCCCCGCATGACCGCCCAGATCCTTCAGCAATTTATCGCCCAGCGCCCTGCGGGCGGGTTTGAACTGATCATGGCAGATCCGCCGTGGCTTTATAAGAACTGGTCGACTGCGGGCACCGAGAAGAACGCCATGCAGCATTATGGCTGCGCCCCGCTGGACTGGATCAGAAGCCTGCCGGTCGCGGCACTCGCTGCGGAAAACGCCGTGCTCTGGCTCTGGGCCACCAACCCGATGCTGCCGCAGGCGTTCGAGGTCATGGCCAGCTGGGGGTTCGATTTCAAAACCGCAGGCCATTGGGTCAAACGCACCCGCCACGGCAAGCTGGCATTCGGCACCGGCTACATACTGCGCAGCGCGGGTGAGCCTTTCCTGATCGGCACCCGCGGCGCACCCAAATGCGCCCGTAATGTGCGTAGCGTCATCGAAGGCCCGCTCCGCGAACACTCGCGCAAGCCCGACGAAGCCTTCACCGCCGCCGAAGCTCTGCTACCCATCGCCCGCCGCATCGAACTCTTCAGCCGACAGTCCCGCCCGGACTGGGCAAGCTGGGGCGATGAGGCGGGCAAGTTTGATGAGGAAGTCGCATGAGATTCAACAAACCTGAAGAGGCGCAACATGCCTGAGCAACCAGCGTACCCTTACACCCCCGAAACTCTTGCTCAGCGGTGGCATTGCAGCGCCGAGACTGTACGCGACATGGTCCGGCGCCGCGTGTTGCCTGCTTTCCGCGTCGGGCGCATGATGCGCATCACACAAGCAGCGGTGGAGGAATATGAATGCAAGACTTCCGAATCGGACGACTCAAAGGAAGGTTCGTTGTCATCTGGGATGAGGATGGCCGACGGTGCCGTCATCGCCTTGCGGCACACACGCAAAAGGATGCAGAGCGCGAAGCGCGCGACCTGATCCTTCGAATATCTGCCCCGGCCATCGGGCTCACGGTCGATCAGATATGGTCAGCGTATCAGATCGAGATGGGGCAACGCCGGCAGGCTGCCAAGCTGGCGCAGACTGGGCGCAATGTCCTGCCTGTGCTCGGTCACCTTGCCGCTGACCAGATCCGGCTCGAAGACTGCCGCGGCTACATTGCCCGCCGCCGCTCCGAGGGTCGTAAGGATGCTACAATCCGCACAGAACTCGGCTGCCTGCGCAGCGCAATCCTGTGGGCACAGAAAGCAGGGCTGATCCAACGCGCCCCGCGCATCGAGCTGCCCCAGACGACGCCGCCACGCGATCGCTATCTTGATCGGGAAGAAGTGGCCGCGCTCATGGGAGCGGCGGTCGATCCACATATTCGCCTCGCCATGCTTCTGATGCTGACGACCGCGGGCCGGATCGGAGCTTTGCTGGAGCTGACCTGGTCGCGCGTCGATCTAGACCGTAGGGTGATCAAACTTGCGACCAACGACATCGGACCGCGCAAGGGCCGCGCAACCGTTCCCATCAACGACACGCTGCTGGCAGCGCTGCAAGCCGCGCGGGAGGCAGCGCGATGCGAATACGTCATCGAATGGGGCGGGCGCCCGGTGACATCCATAAAGACCGGCTTCAACGCAGCGGTGAAGCGGGCGGGCATTCAGCACTGCACCCCGCACGATCTGCGCCGCACAGCAGGGCGACTGATGGCCGAGGCCGGGGTGCCGATCGAAGAGATCGCCCAGTATCTGGGCCACACAAATCCCAACATCACGCGTTCGACTTACAGCCAGTTTTCGCCAGCATATTTGCGCCGCGCAGCTAACGCATTGGAGGTTTTCGGCCCTGTTTCGGTTCAACGAACCAGAGGGAAAACCCCAAAATAAGCCGTAAGTCATTGATTTTTATGGTGACCCCGACAGGATTCGAACCTGTAACCTGCCCCTTAGGAGGGGGCTGCTCTAT
>NZ_DAIRVN010000099.1:0-14915 GCF_036802785.1 Pararhodobacter sp. | reverse complement strand
GCCAAGAGGGACGCTTCGCGCCCCCCTTGGATCCCCCCGAGGATATTTTCAGACAGAAAATGAGGTGGCGGAATGACCGATGATCTCTGTGCGCCCGGGCGGGCGCGTCGCGCCGGCGGGCGTGCGGCGAAGATGGCGGTGCGCGCCGCGCCCCTTGCCGAGGGCCTGCGCCCGGTGCGCGCCGGGCTGGAGGGCGGGCAGTATCGCCCGCTCTCTGAGGCGGGCATGGCGCGCATTCATGCCGCCGCGCTGGAGGCGCTGGAGGTGATCGGCCTTGCCAACGCGCCGCAGTCTGGCGTTGAGGTGATGGTAGCGGCGGGCGCTGTGCCGGGCGCCGACGGGCGGCTGCGTTTTCCGCGCGCGCTGGTCGAGGATATGCTGGCGAAAGCGGCACGCGATATCACCCTTTTCGGCCGTGATCCGCGCTTTGATCTGCAGCTCTCGGGCACGCGCGTGCATTTCGGCACTGCCGGGGCGGCGGTGCATGTGGTCGATCCGCGCACCGGGGCTTACCGCGATTCCACCGCGCAGGATCTTTATGACGCCGCGCGGCTGGTGCAGCATCTGGACAACGTGCATTTCTTCCAGCGCGCCATGGTCTGCCGCGATGTGGTGGACAATTTCGATATGGATATCAACACGCTCTACGCCTGTCTTGCCGGAACGCGCAAACATGTCGGTACGTCGTTTTCCGACCCCTCGCATGTCGAGGGTTGCTTCGATCTGCTGCACACCGTGGCGGGCGGCGAGGGGGAATGGCGCGCGCGTCCCTTTGTGAGCAATTCCAACTGCTTCGTCGTGCCGCCGATGAAATTCGCCGAGGAAAGCTGCATCACGATGGAGGCCTGTATCCGGGCGGGCATGCCGGTGCTTCTGCTCTCGGCCGGACAGGCCGGGGCAACCTCGCCCGCGCCGATTGCCGCGACGATCGTGCAGGCGGTGGCGGAATGTCTGGCGGGCGTGGTCTATGTCAACGCCATTGCCCCGGGCCATCCGGCGATTTTCGGCACATGGCCCTTCGTCAGTGACCTGCGTACCGGCGCCATGTCCGGCGGCAGCGCGGAACAAGCGCTTCTGACGGCGGGTTGCGCGCAGATGCACCGGTTCTATGGCCTGCCCGGCGGGGCGGCGGCGGGGATTGCCGACAGCAAGCTGCCGGACATGCAGGCGGGGTGGGAGCAGGCGATTTCCAATGTGCTGGCGGGCCTGTCGGGGCTGAACATGGTTTATGAATCGGTGGGTATGCATGCCTCGCTGCTGGGCTTTTGCATGGAATCGCTGGTGATGGGGGATGATATCCTGGGTCAGGTTCTGCGCTGCGTGCGCGGGATTGATGTGAGCGAAGACAGCGTCAGCCTTGATACGATGAAAGAGGTTTGTCTGGGCGGGCCGGGCCATTATCTGGGCGCGGACCAGACGCTGCGGCTGATGCAGACCGAATATATCTATCCCGCCGTCGGCAACCGAATGAGCCCCAAGGAATGGGTGGAGGCCGGGCAACCCCTGCTTCTGGACAGCGCCACCCGCCGGAAGGAGGAAATCCTTGCCATGGCGACCAGCCAGATCGACCCGGAAACCGACCGCCAGATCCGCGCGCGCTTCAATATCCACTTCGGCTGAGCGCGGTTTCATCTTGCCGGCAAATACGCCGGGGGTGAATGACCGCGCAGCGGGCAGAGGGGGCTGGCCCCCTGCGCGCGGGAACCGCGCGCGCTTTGGGCGGGGTTCGATGCCCCGCCCAAAGCGCGTCCGTCACCCCGCGATCACTTCAAACCGGTCCACATCCACCATCCCGTAATCGGTGATCTTCAGATGCGGAATTACCGGCAGCGCAAGGAAGGCGAGCTGCAAAAACGGCTCTTCCAGTTCCACCCCCAGCCCCCGCGCGGCCTCGCGCAGCAGGACCAGCCGGTCGCGCACCGCTTCAAAGCTTTCCAGCGACATCAGCCCCGCCACCGGCAGCGCCAGTTCGGCCAGCACCCGCCCGCCTTCCACCACCACAAACCCGCCCTCGATCTCGGCCAGCCGCGCGGCGGCCAGCGTCATATCCGCGTAATCCATGCCCACCACCGCGATATTATGGTGGTCGTGGCACACGGTCGAGGCAATCGCCCCGCGCCTCAACGCGAACCCGCGCACGAAACCATTGGCGATGTTGCCGTTTTTCCCATGCCGCTCGATCACCGAAATCCGCGCCAGATCGCGCGCCGGGTCGGGCCGTTTGTCGCCGCCGTCGGCGGGGATATCCTCGTGCAGATGCTCCGTCAGGATCTTGCCGGGCCAGATGCCGATCACTGGGGTTTCATCCATCGTGCCGCTGTAGCGGAAGCTCTCAGGGGTCAGCGCGGGCAGGTGGACCGAGTGGCGCGCGACCGGCGCTACCGTCCTGCGCGCCGCAAACGCCGCCTCGCCTACCTCGACCCCGCCGCAGAATACCCGTTCAGCCCGGCAAGTGACGATATCATCCAGCACCACGATATCGGCGCGCTTTCCCGGCGCGATCTGGCCACGATCCTTCAGCCCGAAGGCCTCGGCGGCGGACAGCGAGGCCGCGCGGTAGACGGCAAGCGCATCGCAGCCTTTCTCGATCAGCCGCCGGATCATGTAATCCAGATGCCCGTGTTCGCCGATATCCAGCGGGTTTCGGTCATCGGTGCACAGGCACATGTAGGGCGCGGTCAGCGGCGTCAGCACCTCCGCCAGCGCCTCCAGATCCTTGGAGACCGAGCCTTCGCGGATCAGCACCCGGAGCCCCTTTTGCAGCTTCTCCACCGCCTCAGGCGCCGATGTCGCCTCATGCTCGGTGCGGATGCCCGCGCTGACATAGGCGTTCAGATCGCGGCCCGAAAGCAGAGGTGCATGGCCGTCGATATGACGCCCGGCAAAGGCTTCCAGCTTTTGTATGCAGCCGGGGTCACGGAAGATCACCCCGGGGTAATTCATGAACTCCGCCAGCCCGATCACGCGCGGATGGTCGGCCAGCGGGATCAGATCGCCCGCCGACAAAGCGGCCCCCGCCGTCTCCATATGCGTCGAGGGCACGCAGGAGGACAGGTTGACGCGGATATCCATCACCGTGCAGGCCGAGGCATCGAGGAAATAGCCAATCCCCGCCAGCCCCGCGACATTGGCAATCTCATGCGGGTCGCAGATGGCCGTGGTCACGCCACGCGGGGCGACGCAGCGGTCAAACTCAAACGGGGTGATGCACGAGCTCTCGATATGCAGATGCGTGTCGATGAAGCCCGGCACCAGCAGCTTGCCGTTGACGTCGATCTCGCGCTTTCCCGTATACTCAGCGCCGATCCCCACGATGGTATCGCCGCAGATCGCCACATCGCCCGCAATATGCGCGCCGGTGACCATGCACCAGACCGTGCCGCCTTTGAGCACCAGATCGGCCGGTTCCTCACCGCGCCCCTGCCGGATGCGGGCCTCAAGCGTCATGACAGCCTCCGCAGCCGCTCGATCAGGCTGGAGGTATCCCAGCGCCCGCCGCCAATCCCCTGAACATCCTTGTAGAACTGGTCAATCAGCGCGGTGACGGGCAGCGGCGCGCCGATCTCGTCGGCGGTTTGCAGGCAGATGCCCAGATCCTTGCGCATCCAGTCCACGGCGAAACCGTAGTCGAACTTGCCGTCCAGCATGGTGGCGTGGCGGTTGGCCATCTGCCAGCTACCGGCGGCCCCGCCCTGAATGACCTCGATCACCGCCTTGCCGTCCATTCCGGCCTTTTCGCCAAAGCGCAACGCCTCGGCCAACCCCTGCACCAGGCCTGCGATGCATATCTGGTTCATCATCTTGGCAAGCTGGCCTGAGCCCGTCTCGCCCAGCCGCTTCACATTGCGGCCATAGGCCGCCATCACCGGCTCGGCGCGGGCATAATCCCCCTCGGACCCACCGCACATGATGCTCAGCACCCCGTTCTCGGCCCCCGCCTGACCGCCCGATACCGGCGCATCGACAAAGCCCAGCCCCTTCGCGCCCGCCTCTTCGGCCAAGGCCCGCGTGATGCTGGCCGAAACCGTTGTGTGATCGACAAAGACCGCGCCCTTTTCCATGCCCGCGAATGCCCCGTCTGCGCCCCGGCAGACCTGCGCAAGGTCATCGTCATTGCCCACACAGGCCATCACAAATTCGGCACCCGCTGCGGCCTCGCGCGGGGTGGGGGCGTGGCTGCCGCCATGCGCCTGCGCCCATGCTTCAGCCTTGGCGGCGGTGCGGTTAAACACGCGCACCTCATGCCCGGCCTTGGCCAGATGCCCCGCCATCGGCGCGCCCATTACCCCCAGCCCCAGAAACGCCACCTTTGCCATCGCATGCCCCCGTTCTGCATCGTTTGAATTGCGCTGACGCGCGTGACACCATAGGTAACGAAGCGAAACCCGAGGTCAACACGAGGAACACGCGGGCATGCTCACCCTGTTTCGCTGGCTCCTGCGTATCGCCACCGCACTGGTGGTGATTTTTGTCGTGGGGTTTGGCGGCGTCTATTATTTTCTGTCGCGCTCTCTGCCGGATTACAGCAGCACATGGGAGGTGCGCGGGCTGGGTGCGGAAGTGGAAATCGCGCGCAACACCCATAACGTGCCGCATATCTTTGGCGAAAGCGACGAGGATGTGTTCTTTGGCCTCGGCTTTGCCCATGCGCAGGACCGGCTGTGGCAGATGACGCTTCTGCGCCGCACCGCGCAGGGCCGTCTTTCGGAGGTATTCGGAACGCGCACCCTTGGCACGGATGAGCTGATCCGGCGGCTGGATGTCTATGGCCTTGCGCAGGCCTCGGTCGAGCATCAGGACGCGGCGACGCTCACGGCGCTGGAGGCCTATGCGCGCGGGGTCAACGCATGGATCACCGCGGTGAACGAGCGCGCGCTGGGCCGGGGCGCGCCGGAATACTTTCTGTTCCCCGTCGAGATCGGCCTCTGGCAACCCGCCGATTCGGTTGCGCTGCTCAAGCTGATGGCGCTTCAGCTTTCCGGCCATCTGGATGCCGAAGTGCGCCGCGCGCGCATCACCGCGCTGATGGATGATGACGCCGCGCGCGACCTGATGCCGGATGATCCGGGGCAGGGGGTGGCGGCGCTGCCCGATTATGCCAGCCTGTTCCCGGGCCTGACCGCCACGCAGCTTGCCATGACGCGCCATGCGCCGGGCGATCTGCCGGGTGGGATGCTGTCACCCTTTCCGCCGCTGGAATTTGCCGGTGCCTCGAACGCATGGGCGGCGGCACCTGACCGCTCGACCAATGGCGGCACGCTTCTGGCCAATGACCCGCATCTGGGCTTCACGGCGCCCTCGGTCTGGTATCTGGCGCGCTTGGAGCTGGAAACCGGCGGCGTGATCGGTGGCACCATTCCGGGCATTCCGGCGGTGCTGGTGGGGCGCTCTGAGCAGCTGGGCTGGGCGCTGACTTCCAGTTACCTCGATGATCAGGATGTGTTCATGGAGGAACTGGACCCCGAAAACCCCACCCGCTACCGCACACCGGAGGCGTGGGCCACCTTTGAAACCCGCGGCTCGATCATTCAGGTCAAGGACAGTGACCCGGTCACCGTCACCCTGCGCTGGACGGAAAACGGGCCGGTTCTGCCGGGCAGCCACTACGGTCTGGCCTCGGTCACCCCGCCGGGGCATGTGGCGGCCGTCAGCTGGACGGTTCTGACGCGCGAGGATACCTCGATCTCGGCGGCAATCGCGCTGATGCGGGCCGGTGATATCGACGCGGCGATCGCGGCGGGTGAGGGCTATGTCGCCCCCTCGCAGAACCTGATGCTGATTGACCATGAGCGCATCGCCATGCAGATGATCGGCCATATGCCCCGGCGCAGTGCCGACCACCCCACGCAGGGGCGCCTGCCCGCGCCGGGCTGGGATGAAAACGCGCGCTGGCAGGGCGTTCTTCCCTATAGCGCGAACCCCCGCTTTCTGGACCCCGAAACGGGCCTTCTGGGCAATACCAACAACAAACCGCTGGAACGCCCCTTTCCGCTGCATGTCAGCTTTGAATGGGGCGACAGCACGCGGATTGAACGCTGGATGCATCTGATGCGCCAGCGCGCCGTGCATACCCGCGACAGCTTCATCGAGGCGCAGCTCGATACCGTCAGTCAGGCCGCGCGCAACCTTCTGCCGCTGGTCGGGGCCGAGCTGTGGTTTCAGGGCGAACCATCGGAAGCGGGCACCGCTGAGGCCATGCGCCAGCAGGCGCTGGGGCTGCTGGCCGACTGGAACGGCGAGATGAACGAGCATCTGCCAGAGCCGCTGATCTATGCCGCCTGGATGCGCCATCTGCAATCGCGCCTGATCCGCGACGAACTGGGCCCGGTGGCCGACATCTTCACCCATATGGAGCCGCTCTTCATCGAGCGGGTCTACCGCAATATCAACGGGGCGGGGGGCTGGTGCGATGTCGTTCAGTCAGCGGTGGTGGAAACCTGCACCGATATCGCGCGCACCGCACTGGATGCCGCCTTGCTCGAACTGCGCCAGCGCTTCGGCAGCAGTATCGAAAGCTGGCGCTGGGGGGATGCCCATCAGGCCGTGCATGACCATCCGGTGCTGGGCGAGGTGCCGATCCTGCGCCATTTCGTGAACATCCGTCAGTCTACCTCGGGCGGGGATCATACCCTGATGCGCGGGCGCACACGCGGCACCGGGGCGGAGCCCTATGCCAATGTCCATGGCGCGGGCTATCGCGGGGTCTATGACATGGCAGACCCCGAGGCCTCGGTCTTCATCATCGCCACCGGCCAGTCCGGCCACCCGCTCAGCCGTCACTATGACGATCTGGGGGTGCTCTGGCGCCGCGGCGAATACATTCCGATGACGCTTGACCCCGAACTGGCGCGCGCCGGCGGGGTGGGCGTCACCCGGCTTGAACCCCGCCCCTGAGCGCGGCATAGTCGGCAACCACAGGCAAAGTGAGCACGGAAATGATCGTCGAATCCGCCAAGGAATGGCTGGAAAGCGCGCAGAAGCGGGTGCTTCTGTTCGGCATGTCGGGGCTGGGAAAAACCCGCACCGCCGCCTTGCTGCGGGGCGGCGGCTGGTTTCACTACTCGGTCGATTACCGCATCGGCACGCGCTACATGGGCGAGGCCATCGCCGACAATTTCAAGCGCGAGGCGATGAAGGTTCCCTTGCTGCGTGAATTGCTGCTGTCCGATTCCGTGCGCATCCGCTCCAACATCACCTTTGACAATCTGGCACCGCTCAGCACCTATCTGGGCAAACCGGGCGATCCCGCGCGCGGCGGGCTGGCGTTTGATGAGTACCGCAACCGACAGACCCAGCACCGCGAGGCCGAGATCGCCGCGCTGCTGGACACGCCGCATTTCATCACCCGCGCGCGCGAACTCTATGGCTATGAGCATTTTGTCTGTGATTCCGGCGGCTCGATCTGCGAAGTGGTGAACCCCAAAAAACCAACCGATCCGGTACTGAGTGTGCTGGCCCGGCACATGCTTCTGGTCTGGATCGAAGGCTCCGACGCCCATACGGCTGAGCTGGTCAGACGTTTTGACCGCGCGCCCAAGCCCATGTATTACCGGCCGGAATTCCTTATCGAGAGCTGGAACAGCTATCTGGCGGAAAGCGGCAAGGCGCCCGCGCAGGTGGACCCCGACAGCTTCGTGCGCTGGACCTATGCGCGCGCAATGGCCCATCGCCAGCCCCGCTATGCCGCGATGGCGCGGCACTGGGGGGTGACGGTGCAGGCCGATGACGTGGCCCGCCTCCAGTCCCCCGCCGAATTTGACGACCTGATCGCCGAGGCACTGAAACGCCGCGCGCGCGACGCTGCCTGAACGCCAAGGAACTGCCCCATGCCCATCGCCCTGCCCACCAATCTGCCCGCCTTTGACGTGCTCTCGCGCGAAGGCGTGATGGTGATCTCTGACACCCGCGCCGCGCGGCAGGACATCCGGCAGATCAAGATCGGGCTGCTGAACCTGATGCCGAAGAAGATCCAGACCGAGAACCAGTTCGCCCGGCTGATCGGCGCCACCCCCCTGCAGATCGATTTCCGCCTGATCCGCATGAGCGAGCACCAGACGAAGAACACCGCCGCCGAGCATATGGAAGAATTCTACCGCCCCTTTCAGGAGGTGAAGGAGGAGAAATTCGACGGGCTGATCATCACCGGCGCGCCGATCGAGCATCTGGATTTCGACGCGGTGACCTATTGGGATGAGCTGTGCGAGGTCTTTGAATGGACCCAGACCAATGTCCATTCCACCTTCGGCGTGTGCTGGGGCGGGATGGCGATGATCCACCATTTTCACGGGGTGCAGAAGCATCTGCTGGCGCAGAAAGCCTTCGGCTGCTTCCGCCACCGCAACCTCGCGCCCATTTCGCCCTTTCTGCGCGGCTTTTCCGATGATGTGCTGATCCCGGTCAGCCGCTGGACCGAAATGCGCCAGGATGAGATCGACGCGGTGCCGGAACTGGTGACGCTGCTGGGCTCGGACGAGGTGGGGCCCTGCCTTGTCGAAGACCCGGGCCACCGCGCGCTCTATATTTTCAACCACTTTGAATATGACAGCAGCACGCTGAAGGAAGAATACGACCGCGATGTGGCCTCAGGCAAGGCGATCAATGTGCCGGTGAACTACTACCCCGGCGATGACCCCTCGCGCAGCCCCACCAACCGCTGGCGCAGCCATGCGCATCTGCTTTATGGGAACTGGATCAACGAGATATACCAGTCCACCCCCTACGACATGGCCCGCATCGGCCTGCCGGACGCGGGCTGAACCGGCCCGGCACTGTTCCCTCCCGCCCGCCTGTTTTGCCGAAGCGAAAGGGCGCGCACGCGCCCTTGAGGGGGGCGTTGCCCCCCTCTTGGCCTGCGGCCAATTCACCCCCCAGCGTATTTCCGGCAAGATGAAGGGGGGCGCCGCGCCCCTGCTTCACCTGTTCTTAAATATCCCGGGGGAGTCCGTTCTGCGCAGCAGGACGGGCGGGGGCAGCGCCCCCTCTGCGCGGCCCCTCGTCGTCACGGCGTGCAGGAAGAAGCGGGCGGCGTTTCACCCGCTTTCCTCAGGTGGTGGAAGGTGCCGGTCAATGATGGCGCTGGCGGTCGCCGCATGTTGCGCGATTGCGGCGGCGAGGGTTTCAAGATCAGGCATGCCGGTTTCGCGCAGCAGGAAGGCGCGCGCCCCCGCCCCCAGATCCTGCAGGTCGCTGATCCGGTCCGCCAGCAGGCGCTGCGCGCATTGCACGCGCCACATCAGCCGGTAGGCGCTCAGCAGGGCGGCCTCGTCGCTGCTGTCGATCAGGCCGGAGCGGCGCGCGGCCAGAAGCTGCGCCTCGGTCCGGCGGGCCGGGGCAGCGGCCTGAAGCGCGCCCATCTGTGCCAGCAGTTCGATATCCTGCAGCCGCCCCGGCCCGTCCTTGGCATCGAGCGCGCCCTGACCGGGTTTGGCGGCCTGCAGGCGTGCGCGCATCTGCGACACATCCTGCGCCACCGTCGTTCCGCCTGACTTGAGCGTCAGCAATTCGCGGCGGAACGCCTCCACCTCGGCGGCAAGTTCAGGTTCGCCGGCGACGGCGCGCGCGCGGGTCAGGGCCAGATGTTCCCATGTCCAGGCCTCAAAGCACTGATAGTTGCGAAAGCTCTCCAGCGCCGTCGCCACCGGCCCCTGCCGCCCCGAAGGGCGCAGGCGCATGTCCACCTCATAGAGCCGCCCCTGCGCCATCGGGGCCGAAAGCGCGGTCAGCAATGCCTGGGTAAGGCGCGCGTAATAGGGCCGGGCGCCCAGCGGGCGCGGCCCCTCCGAGCTTTCCTGCCCGGCGGGGTCGTAGATCACGATCAGGTCCAGATCCGAGCCCGCATTCAACCGCGCCACCCCCAGCGATCCCATCCCCAGCACCACCGCTCCGCGCCCCGGCGGCAGGCCATGTTTGCGCGCGAACTCGGCGGTCACGCGAGGCCAGAACCCGGCCAGAACCGCATCGGCCAGTTGCGCATACTGGGTGGCGGCCTCGAAGGCGTCGATCAGCCCGCGCAGGTGGTGCACCCCTACACGGAAGTGCCATTCCTTCACCCAGACCCGCCCCGCGTCGAGCATATGCTCATAGTCCCGCGCACCGGCCAACCGCGTGCCCAGATCGGCTTCCAATGCCTTGGTGCCCGGCCAGGCGTCAAAGAAATCGCCGCCGATCACCGCATCAAGCACGCCCGAATTGCGCGCGAGATACTGTCCCAGTCGGGGCGCGGTGGTGCAGATATCGGCCAGAAGGTCGATCAGGGTCGGATTGGCCTCAAAGAGCGAGAAAAGCTGCACCCCGGCGGGCAGCCCGCCCAGAAAATGGTCGAACTGGATCAGCGCCTCATCAGGATGGGCGGCGCGTTGCAGGCGTGAGAGGATCTCGGGCTTGAGGCGGTTGAAGATGTCCTGCGCGCGGGCCGAGCGCAGGGCCGGATAGGCGCGCCAGCCATCAACGATTTCCTGCTGCGGCTGGGGCAGGTCCGGCAGGGGCGCGGCCTCGGAGGGGGCGAAGAAATCTTCGGTCAGGGCGGCGACCTCTTCCAGACGCTCCTTCAACGCGGCGCGCCAGCGCGCGGTATCCCCCTCGCCCATGAAGCGCGCGATCCGCTCGAACCCCTCAGGCGTGTTGGGCAGAAGTTGGGTCTGCGCATCATTGACCATCTGAAGGCGATGCTCGACCTCACGGTGGGCGCGGTAATGCGCCGCCAGCACCTGCGCGGCAACCGCAGGCACCCAGCCCTTTGCGGCCAGCGCGGCCAGCCCGCCCATCGTGTCGCGCTGGCGCAGGCCTTCGTCGCGCCCGCCCGCGATCAGTTGGCGGGTCTGGGTGAAGAATTCGATCTCGCGGATCCCGCCTTGACCGAGTTTCAGATTATGCCCCTCCAGCACCAGCGCGCCGCCCAGCCCCTTGTGGCTGCGGATGCGCAGACGCATGTCATGGGCATCCTGAATGGCGGCGAAATCCAGATGGCGGCGCCAGACGAAGGGGCGCAGCACCTCCAGAAACCGCGCCCCGGCGGCCAGATCACCGGCGCAGGGGCGGGCCTTGATATAGGCCGCTCGCTCCCATGTGCGCCCCAGGCTTTCATAATAGCGCTCGGCGGCCTCCATCGAGATGCAGACCGGGGTGACAGACGGGTCCGGGCGCAGGCGCAGGTCGGTACGGAAGACATAGCCCTCACCGGTATGATCAGACAGCAGCGCCGCCGCCTTGCGGGTGGCGCGGATGAAGGCGGCGCGGGCATCATGGTAATCAGTCGGCTCAAAGCGCGCTTCATCGAACAGGCAGATCAGGTCGATATCCGAGGAATAGTTCAGCTCATGCGCGCCCATCTTGCCCATCGCCAGTGCAACCATGCCCGCGCCGGTTTCTTCGTCACCGGGCTTCGCGCCGGGGAGCTTGCCGCGGCGGATTTCCTCGGCCAGAGCGGTGGCCAGCGCGCGGTGGGTGGCGCGGTCGGCCAGATCGGTCAGGGCGCCGGTGACCGCCTCCAGCGGCCAGACGCCGCCCAGATCGGCCAGCCCGGCCAGAAGCGCCACGCGCCGCTTGGCACGGCGCAGGGTGCTGGCGATGGTGTCGGGTGCGGCGGGGCCAAGGCTGTCGAGCACGGACCGAAGTGCCGCTTCGGGGCTGCCGGAAAGCGCTTCGCGCAGCCAGTCGCTTTCACGCTCCATAAGGGATTTGAGATAGGGGCTGCACCCGGCGGTACCGGCCAGCAGTGCGCGCAGCTCAGGCGCAAGATCGGTGAAACGGGTTGCGGTTTCCGTCCCGGCATCGGTGTCGAAGGGAAGGGGCGCGCGGCTGAGTCGGGAGGTGAATGCGGACATGGTGCAATTGTGGCGCTGCGGGGAGAAAGGTCAACGGCAGGAAGCGAAGGGAGCGGAGAAGAAGAAAAAGGATGCGTATTTCCGGCAAGATGAAGGGGGCGCCGCGCCCGTGTTTCACCTGTTCAGAAATATCCCGGGGGAGTCCGGCCATCGCAGATGGTCGGGCGGGGGCAGCGCCCCCTTTTCTGAACAAAAAGGCGTCTGCGAAGCAGGCATTCAGGTCACGGGCCGGTTACGGGCCGAGCGGGCCGGTCCTGCTCAGACCGGCAGAATGGTGGTCGATTTGATCTCTTCCATCGACAGCAGGGCGGTCACGTTATGGATACGCACATCGCGGATCAGCGCCTGATAGAAGGTGTCATAGGCGCGCGCGTTTCGCACCCGGACCTTCAGGATATAGTCGATATCGCCCGCCAGCCGGTGCGCCTCCATCACTTCCGGGCGTGAACGGACGGAATGGAGGAAGCGCTCCTGCCAGTCGGGCTCATGTTCGGCGGTGCGGATCAGGACGAAAAAGCATGCCTCCAGCCCCAGCGTCTCAGGGTCGAGCAGGACCGTCTGGCGGCCGATCACCCCGGCCTCGCGCAGTTTGCGGATGCGGTTCCAGACCGGCGTTTTCGAACTGCCGACCTTGCGCGCGATATCGTCCAGCGACTGGCTGGCGTCTTCCTGCAATTCGGCAAGGATCTTGCGGTCGAGGGCGTCCAGGTCAGGGGCGGGCATGGGGTCCGGCTGGTTTTGCGCACAGGAAAGGCGCGGCTCAGGCCCTCTGTCTAGCGCGCCGGGGCAGGACGGGCAAGCGGCAGGCCCTGTTTGATCCGCATCATGGCGCGCAGGGCCGGGGCGGCACATTCTGGCCTCGCCGGACCGCACCGGGGGAGGTGCGAGCAGCACATGAGGTTCTGAACCATGGTCATACTGGTAACCGACACGGGCTTTCACCCGGATGACTGGCGCGACGGTTTCGTTCCGCTTGCGGCGGTCTCGCCGCAGGTGGGGGCGACGATCGGGCGGCTGGCGGTCGATCTGGCCGATCCGGAATGCACGCCCGCCAGCTGGTTGCGGCTGCGCCGTCTTTTGCCGCGCATCGTGCTGATCCGCATCCGGTTGCGCCATGTCGGCGATACGGCGGGCTATGACCTGGCAACGTCACTGCGGCGCGCGGGGTTCCGGGGCCGCATCCGCGCGCATGGCGCGGTGCTGGCCGGGCATTACACGCTGGCCCGGCGCGCGGGATTCACCGAGATAGAGCTGCAGCCGCATCAGGCGCAGCGCCAGCCCCGCGAGCACTGGCAGAATACCGCCTGCTGGTCACCCGCGCGTCACATGCCGCGAGCGGTCGAGCGCGCCGCAATGTCCGTTCTTCAGCCCGTCTGGCGACGAGAGCAGGATTGGCGGTCCGATCAGCCCGATCACTGAGCGCTTTCACCTCCTCCTCTTGCGGCTCCTCCTTTCACTGCGGGGTTTTGTTTGCGGCCGCAGCGCGCTAAACCCCTTGCGGAAACCACCATGAGCAAAGCGATCCGATCCATGACCGACGCCTCTTCAACGCCGAGCGTGCGCACCCTTCCCGATGCCCAGACCGTCACCGAGGTGCGCCACTGGACCGACCGCCTGTTTTCCTTCCGCTGCACCCGCCCGCAAAGCCTGCGTTTCCGGTCAGGCGAGTTCGTGATGATCGGGCTGACGGGTGACAACGGCAAGCCGCTGCTGCGGGCCTATTCCATCGCCTCCCCCAACTGGGATGAGGAGCTGGAGTTTTACTCGATCAAGGTGCCCGATGGCCCGCTGACCTCGCGCCTGCAGCATATCCGCCCGGGCGATCCGATCATCCTGCGGCCCAAACCCGTGGGCACGCTGGTGCTGGATGCCTTGTTGCCCGGCAAGCGGCTGTGGATGCTGGCGACGGGCACCGGCGTGGCCCCCTTTGCCTCGCTGATCCGCGATCCGGAAACTTATGAGAAATATGAACAGGTTGTTCTGATGCATACCTGCCGCGAAGTGGCAGAGCTGGAATATGGCCGCCAGCTGGTGGCCGCGCTGCGCGACGATCCGCTGATCGGCGAGCTGGTCGAAGGCAAGCTGCACTACTATCCCACCACCACGCGCGAGCCGTCCGAGCGCATGGGGCGGGTGACCGACAACCTCGCCTCAGGCAAGGTGTTCACCGATCTGGGACTGCCCGGCCCTATGGACCCGGCGCATGACCGGGCCATGGTCTGCGGATCGATGGCCTTCAATATCGACGTCAAGGCAATCCTTGAGGGCTGGGGCCTGAACGAGGGCGCCAATTCCGAACCGGCTGAATATGTGGTGGAAAAGGCCTTTGTGGGCGACGGGATCTGAACCTGCGCCATCAGGGCAGGCAATGAAAAGGCCCCCGGTTTCCCGGGGGCCTTTTGCATGGTGTCTTTGGTGACGTCCGGCAAGCCGGATGTCGGAACCCCGGGGGGTCAGAGGCCCAGAAGCGCGCGCAGTTGCGGCAGTGCCGCGGCGACGGCATCGGGGTTGTCGCGCAGACCTTCCATGATGCGAAGGGCGGCGGCACGGTTCAGAGAACCCATTTCCGAGGTCTCGATGGCTTGCAGCGCGGCGTTATACTCGAACCCTTCGACCGTGAAGAGTGTCGGCAGGGTGGCATCGGCGGCGGCACTGCCTTCGGCTTCGACGGCGGGCGCTTCGGTGCCCGCTTCCGTAGCCTCTCCGGCGGTGTCGGGGGCGGTGTCGGGGGCGGTTGCGCCGGTGGCCGTGGTTCCGGCTTCGGTCCCGGTGTCCTCGGTCCCGGTGCCGTCCATCAGGTTTTCGTTGTTGCCCTCGCGCGCGGCTTCCTCGATCGCGGCGACCGATTCAGCGATCCGCTCTTCAACCTCTGCGGCGGCGGCATCCGACTGGGCGATGATTTCCGAGACGATTTCTTCGGCAGAGGTCTGTGCGTCCTCACCGGCGGCCTCGCCCGCCTCGATCGCGTCCGAAACGATGACTTCGGCCACATCTTCAGCCGGAGCATCCGCCGCCGCTCCCTCGATCACAGGATCCTCAATGGCCGGGGCGGGCTCGGCCGGCGTGGGCTCGGACGGTACCGGGGACTCGATG
>NZ_DAIRVN010000098.1:0-15671 GCF_036802785.1 Pararhodobacter sp. | reverse complement strand
GGGCGCGGTGACCGGGGTTCGGTTCTGGTTCATGGTTAGGGGGGGGGGCCGGGGGGCTGGGGCGGGGTGGCGCATGGGGTGCGTCTCGGCTAGGGCTGGCGGGACCATGGCGCGCAGGAAAGGGATTGGCAATGGCCGAAATTGCGGTGATGGGGGCGGGGGTTTTTGGCCTCTGCGCGGCATTCGCGCTGGCCCGTCGCGGCGCGCGGGTTGTGGTGTGTGAGCGCGATCACATCGGTGCGGGGGCCTCGGGCGGGCTGGTCGGCGCGCTGGCGCCGCATGTGCCAGAGCAATGGAATGCCAAGAAAGCTTTTCAGTTCGACAGCCTGATCATGGCCGCCGGTTTCTGGGCCGATGTCGCGCGGACCGGCGGGCAGGACCCGGGCTATGCCCGGCTTGGACGGGTGCAGCCCTTGGCGAATGACGCTGCCGTGGCGCTGGCCCGTGCCCGCAGTGAAAGCGCGAAAACCCTTTGGCAGGGGTTGGCTGACTGGCGCGTCTGCCTCGCTGGCGAGGTGCCGGGCCTGCGCCTGCACAGCCCCAGCGGGATGGTGGTGCATGATACGCTGACCGCGCGCCTGTCACCGCGCCGCGCCGGGGCCGCACTGGCGGCGGCGATCACCGCGCTGGGCGGCGAGATCCGGCGCGGCACCACCCCGCCGCCCGGCGCGCGGGTGATCTGGGCGACGGGTGCTGCCGGGCTGGCGGAGCTGGGCCTTGCGCTGGGGGTGCCGATGGGCGGCGCAGTCAAGGGGCAGGCGGCGCTCATGAGAGCTGACTGGCGCAACGCGCCGCAGGTATTCGCCGAAGGGGTGCATCTGGTGCCGCATGCTGATGGCACGCTCGCCATCGGCTCCACATCCGAGCGGGTATTCACCGCGCCCGATACCACCGATGAGCAGCTTGAGGCGCTGATTGCCCGTGCCCGCGCGCTGTCGCCTGATCTGGCCGATGCCCCGGTGCTGGAACGCTGGGCGGGCCTGCGTCCGCGCAGCCCGTCGCGCGCGCCGATGCTGGGGGAATGGCCGGGCCGGGCCGGGCAATATGTGATGAATGGCGGCTTCAAGATCGGCTTTGGCATGGCGCCCGGGCTGGCCGAGGTCATGGCAGACCTTGTGCTGGAGGGGCGCGATGCCATTCCGCAGGGTTTCCGCGTCAGCGACAACCTGCCCGATACTGCGCGCTAACCCTCTGGCACGAAGGTGGCGAAACGGGCCTGTTGCGCCATCAGCACCGCCTGCGTCCGGCTTTGCACCCCCAGCTTGCGCATGATCGCCGTGACATGCGCCTTGACCGTGGTTTCGGCAATCGACAGCTCCCAGGCGATCTGTTTGTTCAGCCTGCCCTGACACAGCAGCTCCAGTATCCGCGCCTGCTGCCGCGTCAGTTGCGCCAGCCGGGTGATGGCGTCCTGCGCATCGCTGGTCTGGGCGCTGGCCACAAAACCCTCGGGCAGGTAGCGCTGCCCTTCGGCCATTGCCGCCAGCGCGGTGCGAAAGGCCTCGCGGCCGGAATGCTTGGGCACGAAGCCTGCGGCACCCGCCGCCAGCGCCGCCTCGATCAGCCGCGGATCGGCCATGGAGGATACCACCAGCACCGGCAGACCCGGCGCCACGGCCCGCAGCCGCAACAACCCCTCCAGCCCTTCGACATCGGGCAGGTCCAGATCCAGCAGCACCAGATCGGGCGGTATCTGATCCGGCCCCGCCTCGATCCGCGCCAGCGCCGCGCCCAGCGTATGCGCCGTTTCCACCTCACCCACCCCGGCGAGCGCGCGCAGGGTCAGCGCCAGCGCGTCGCAAAACAGCGGGTGGTCATCGACGATCAGCGCCCGCGCGATGAAAGCGGGCGGGGTGTCGGGCGCGGTATCGGGCCGGGTGGCGGTCATCGGTGAGGCTTCCCTGCGTCTGTTCGCACGATAGCACCGGCAGCGGTATCGTCAAACAGGCCAGAATCGCCTTGCCATGCGACCATCGTCTGACAGACGAAAGCCGTCTTTCGCCGCCCGCCCCTTCTGCCTATGCTGCCTGCCATTGCCGGGAAGAGGGAGGAACCGCCATGCAGATGAGTGACGCGCGCCAGATCGACGCCGCACCGCACGAGGTTTGGGCAGCACTTCTGGACCCTGAGGTGCTCAAGGCATCGGTGCCGGGGTGTGAGGAACTGACCGGCTCTGCCGCTGAGGGGTTTGAGGCCGTGGTCGCGCAAAAGGTGGGGCCGGTGAAAGCGCGCTTTACCGGGGTTGTCACCGTGAGCGATGTTGTCGAGGGTGAAAGCCTGACGCTTTCGGGCGAGGGCAAGGGCGGCGCCGCCGGTTTTGCGCGGGGTGAGGCGCGGGTGCGGCTGGAACCTGCTGAGGGCGGCACCCTGCTGCATTACGCGGTCGAGGCCAAGGTGGGCGGCAAGCTTGCCCAGCTTGGCAGCCGCATCATTGACGGATTCGCCCGCAAGATGGCCGATGATTTCTTTTCGCGCTTTCAGGCGGCGGTTGAAGGGCCGGGCGCAGACGAAGGCCCCGAACCGGCCGAAGGCGCTGAGCCTGAGGGCGAAGGTGCGAAAAAGGGCTGGTTCAAGCGGGTGCTGGGCAAGGAGTGATCGGGGCCAGAGCAGCGGCAAGGGTCCGATGACCCGGGCATGCAGCGCAATCGGCACCCCTTAAACCACCAACCCCGGTAGAACGCCCCCAGGGCGGCAGCCCCTGCATTGCCCCCGCCGCGCGGCTGCGCCATGATGCCCGGCGAACCGACCCACCAGAAAGGGCGCCCGTGCTGCCACCCCTCTTTGCCGCCTATGTTGCCCCCGCCCGTGTCTATCCGCAGCTCTGGCGGCTGGCACTGGGAATGGCGCTGATTGCCGGGGTTTATTTCCTCTGGATCGCGGTTCTGGGCGGTCTTTTGTGGCTTGCCACCGGGGGAGGGGCAGGGCTGAACCTGCGGCTTCAGACCATCGGGCAGGGGGCTGACCCATGGTCGCTGCTGCTTCTGCTGAGCACCTTCCTTGGCATGGCGCTGGGCGCCTGGGCGGCGGCGCAGCTGCTGCACCGGCGCGGCTGGCGCAGCCTTTTCGGGCGACCCGCCGTGGTGCTGCGCGATTTTGTGCTGGGCGTGGCGGTGATGCTGGTGGTGGGCGGCGGCGTCAGCCTGCTGTTTCTGCCCTTTGTTCCGGCGCTGGAAGTGGCGACACCGCTGCCTGTCTGGCTGGCCTTCCTGCCGCTCGCGCTTTTGGGTATCGCGCTGCAGACCGGGGCGGAGGAGCTGGTTTTTCGCGGCTATCTGCAACAGCAGCTTGCCGCGCGCTTTGCCACGCCACTGGGCTGGATGGTGCTGCCCTCGCTCCTGTTCGGGCTGGCCCATTTCGCCCCCGCCGAGATGGGTGAGAACGCCTGGCTGGTGGTGGCCACCACCGGCCTTTTCGGGCTGATCGCGGCGGACCTGACGGCGCGCACCGGGGCGCTGGGGCTGGCATGGGGCCTTCATTTCACCAACAATTGTCTGGCGATTCTTGTGGTTTCGGCCATGGGCGGGCTGGACGGGCTGGCGCTTTTTCAACTGCCTGAAGGGGCGGCGCATGCGCTAGTGCTGCGCCCGCTTCTGTTGGCCGATATGGCGCTGATGGGGGTGGTCTGGGCGGCCTGCCGGTTGTGGCTGCGCCGCCGTTGAGCGGGGCCACGCCGGGCGCCGTGCAAGGAACTGCACCCGACTGCGATTGCATTTCCGGCCAAGCCCGCTTATCTGATCACCCAGCGAAACAGAGGCCATGGGCATGAACTGGATCACAAACTACGTCCGACCAACGATCAACTCGCTCTTCTCGCGCCGCGAGATGCCCGAGAATCTGTGGACGAAATGCCCGGAATGCGGAACGATGCTGTTTCACCGCGAACTCAGCGACAATCTGCAGGTCTGCACCAACTGCAACCACCACATGCCGATCACCCCGCGTGAACGCTTCACCCGCCTCTTTGACGCCGGTGTCTTTGCCGAGGTCGCGGTGCCCGAACCCACCACCGACCCGCTGCATTTCCGCGATCAGAAGAAATACCCTGACCGCATGAAAGCCGCGCAGAAAGCCACCGGCGAGCGTGAGGCGATGCTGGTGGCGGAAGGTGAGGTTGCGCGCACGCCGATCGTTGCCGCCGCGCAGGATTTTGCCTTCATGGGCGGCTCGATGGGCATGTATGTCGGCAATGCGATCATTGCCGCCAGCGAACGCGCTGTCGCAACCCGCCGCCCGCTGGTGCTGTTTTCGGCAGCCGGGGGCGCGCGGATGCAGGAGGGGATCCTGTCGCTGATGCAGATGCCCCGCACCACCGTCGCCATCCAGATGCTCAAGGAGGCGGGCCTGCCCTATATCTGCGTGCTCACCCATCCCACCACCGGGGGCGTGACCGCCAGTTATGCCATGCTGGGCGATGTTCATATCGCCGAGCCCAATGCGCTGATCTGCTTTGCCGGGCCGCGCGTGATTGAACAGACCATCCGCGAGAAGCTGCCCGAGGGGTTTCAGCGCGCCGAATATCTGCTGGATCACGGCATGCTGGACCGGGTTATCCACCGCAAGAAGATGCGCAACGAGCTTGTCACCATCCTGCGCATGCTGACCGGGCAGTCGCCTGCCGTGGCGGGTGATCTGCCCGCGCCTGACCCCGAGCCCGCGGAACCAGCCGCTCAGCCCGTGCCTGATACCCAACCCGTGCCTGACACCAAGCCGTGAGCGCGCCGACATCCGACGCCATCCTTGCCCGGATGATGGCGCTGCATCCCAAGATCATCGACCTGACGCTGGACCGGGTCTGGCGGTTGCTGGCGGCACTGGGCAATCCTGAGCGGGATCTGCCGCCGGTGATTCATATCGCGGGCACCAATGGCAAAGGCTCGACGCAGGCGATGATCCGCGCGGGGCTGGAGGCTGAGGGCAAGCGCGTTCATGCCTATACCTCGCCGCATCTGGCGCGGTTTCATGAGCGTATCCGGGTCGCGGGGAGCCTGATTTCCGAAGACGCGCTTATGGCGGTGCTGGATGAATGCTACGCCGCAAATGCGGGCGCGCCGATCACCTATTTCGAGATCACGACCTGCGCGGCGTTTCTGGCCTTTGCGCGCAGCCCCGCCGATTACACCTTGCTTGAGGTGGGCCTTGGCGGGCGGCTGGATGCCACGAATGTCATCGAAAAACCCGCGCTGACCATCATCACCCCGGTCTCGCTGGATCATCAGCAGTATCTGGGCGAATCGCTGGCTGAGATCGCGGGCGAGAAGGCCGGGATACTCAAGCGCGGTGTGTCTTGTGTGGTGGGCCCCCAGGCGGATGAGGGGCTAGAGGCGATCGAGGCGCGCGCCGCCCGGCTGGGGGCGCCCCTGCTGGCGTATGGCCAGCACTGGCATGTGACCGAGGAAAGGGGGCGGCTCGTCTATCAGGACGAAACCGGCCTGCTGGACCTGCCCCTGCCCAACCTGCCCGGCCCGCACCAGTTGCACAATGCCGGTGCGGCGCTGGCGGCGCTGCGTTTTCTGGGGGCCGGGGAGGCGGCGTCTGAAGGTGCCGTCTCGCGCGCCGAATGGCCCGCGCGGATGCAGCGGCTGCGCCACGGCCCGCTGGCCGATGCCGCGCCCGGGGCAGAGCTGTGGCTGGATGGCGGCCACAACCCGGCGGCGGGTGCCGCGATCGCGGCGACGCTGGCGCGGCTGCCTGCCCGCCCCACCTGGCTGATCTGCGGGATGCTCAACACTAAGGATGTGCGCGGCTTCATGGCCCCGTTGGCCGGCCGCGCCGAGGGGCTTTTCGCCGTGTCGATCCCGGGTGAAGCCAATACCCTTCCCGCCTCAGCCACCGCTGATGCGGCGGCAAGTGCGGGTATCAGCGCCGCCGAGGCCGAATCGGTTGCCGCCGCGCTGGCGCAGATCACCGCTCAGAACCCGCAGGCGCGCGTTCTGATCTGCGGTTCGCTGTATCTTGCGGGTGCGGTGCTGCGCGAAAACGGCTGAGCGCCTGCTTTTTACCGAAAGCCCAAAACAAAAAACCCCGCCTGAGCGGGGTCTTTCAATGCGGTCTCGCAAATCTGCTCAGGCCGCAGCCTGATCAGCCTCAGCCGCCTGCGCTGCCTTGGCAACGTCTTTCTTGATCTTCAGCACGCGCGGCGACAGTTCTTCGTCGCGGGCCTTGGCGAGGAAGGCATCAAGCCCGCCACGGTGATCGACCGAGCGCAGCGCCGCAGCGGAGATGCGCAGCGAATAGGCTTTGCCCAGTTTTTCCGATGCCAGCGTCACATCTACCAGATTCGGCAGGAAGCGGCGGCGGGACTTGTTGTTGGCGTGGCTGACATTGTTGCCAGACATCGGGCCCTTTCCGGTCAGTTCGCAACGGCGCGACATGTTTTTGTCCTCGTCTTGTTCGGGTGGGCTGGCGTCGCCCGTCAACACAAAAGGCGCCGCTCTGGCAGCGCCCGGAAATCTGATTGGGTGCTATTAGGGGGATTGCAGCGTGGCGTCAAGAGGGGAGTGGTGCGCGCCCGAGGTTTCCAGCGTGTCGAGCATGGCCTGCGCGGCCGCCCCGGCGCTGGTCTCGCCGCGCGCCACGGCCTCGGCAAGCGCGGCCATCCGCGCGCGCGCCGCCGGGGTTTCCAGCCGCGCCAGCAGCGCGCGGCGCACTTCCTCGCCGAACCAGTGCTTCGCCTGCGCAATGCGGCGTTCCGCCCAATGCCCTTCCGCGCGCCGCCAGTTGCTGAGCGCCGTGATTTCCGCCCAGACCTGCTCCAGCCCGCGTTCTTCCAGCGCCGAGGCGGTCATTGCCTTGGGAAAGCCGGGCGGGTCCTGCGGGCGGCGGCGCAGCAGCCGCAGTGCGCCTGCGTAATCGGCGCAGGTGCGGGTGGCCGTGGCCTTCAGGTCACCATCGGCCTTGTTCACCACGATGATATCGGCGGCCTCCATGATCCCGCGCTTGACGCCCTGCAACTCATCGCCGCCCGCCGGGGCCAGCAGCAGCAGGAAGACATCGCACAACTCAGCCACCACGGTTTCAGACTGGCCCACGCCCACGGTTTCAATCAGGATCACGTCAAACCCGGCGGCCTCGCACAGCGCCACGGCCTCACGCGTGCGCCGCGCCACGCCGCCCAGATGGGTCTGGCTGGGCGAGGGGCGGATGAAGGCGTTGGGGTGGCGCGCCAGCCGGTCCATCCGCGTCTTGTCACCCAGAATGGAGCCGCCGGTGCGGGTGCTCGACGGGTCCACCGCCAGAACCGCCACGCGCATGCCCTGGTCGCACAGCGCCATGCCGAAGGCCTCGATGAAGGTCGATTTGCCCACGCCCGGGGTGCCTGAAAGGCCAATCCGCAGCGCCTGCCGCCCATGGCCCGCAAGGGTGTCCAGCAAGGTTATGGCCTGAACGCGGTGGTCCGGCCGGGTGCTTTCGACCAGCGTGATGGCGCGGGCCAGTGCCCGCCTGTCGGCTGCCAGAATGGGGTCGGCGAGATCGCTCATTGTTCCCTCGTCATTCGGTCGTGGCCTGTCTTGCCTTGCGCGCGCGGTGCTGTCCAGTCTTGCTGCCCTCAGGCACTGGAACTTGCCCCCGCCACGCCGCATAACGTCAGCCCATGGACCTGCCTATCGATTCCCTTCTGCCGGATATCTGCGCCACGCTGGCAGCAACCGGCCAGTGCGTGCTGCAGGCCCCGCCCGGCGCGGGCAAGACAACCCGTGTGCCGCTGGCGCTGCTGGATCAGGTTCAGGGCCGCATTCTGATGCTGGAACCCCGCCGCCTTGCCGCCCGCGCCGCGGCTGAGCGGATGGCCGAGACGCTGGGTGAACCCGTGGGCGCACGCGTTGGCTACCGCATCCGGGGCGAAGCCAAGGGCAGCCGCGACACAAGGATCGAGGTGGTGACCGAGGGCATCCTGACCCGCATGTTGCAGACCGACCCGTCGCTGGAGGGTATCGGTGCGGTGATCTTTGACGAGTTTCATGAACGCTCGCTCAATGCCGATCTGGGGCTGGCGCTGGTGCTTGAGGTGCGCGCCGCCCTGCGCCCGGAGCTGCAACTGATCGTCATGTCCGCCACGCTCGATGCCGCGCCGGTTGCCGCCCTGATGGGCGATGCACCTATGCTGACCGCCGGGGGCCGCGCTTTTCCGGTGGAAACCCGCTGGCTGGAACGCCCGGTGCCAAAGGGCATGCGCCTGCCGCAGGCGGTGGCCGGGCAGGTGCTGGCCGCGCTGGCCGAAACGGCGGGCGGTGTGCTGGTGTTTCTGCCCGGCGAAGGCGAAATCCGCCAGACCGCCGCTGCGCTTGCAGGTCGCCTGCCACCAGAGGTGCGACTTCACACGCTCTACGGCGCGATGCCCTTTGCCGAGCAGCGCGCGGCGATTGCCCCGGCGCCTTCCGGGCGCAAGCTGGTGCTGGCCACGGCGATCGCCGAAACCTCGCTGACCATCACCGATATCCGCGTGGTGGTGGATGGAGGCCGCGCGCGCCGGGCGCGCTATGACGCGGGCTCGGGTATGGCGCGGCTGGTGACCGAATCTGTCAGCCGCGCCGAAGCCGAGCAGCGGCGCGGGCGCGCCGGGCGCGTGGCCGAGGGGCTGTGTTACCGGATGTGGACGAAGGGGCAGGAGGGCGCGCTGCCCGCCTTCGCCCCGCCCGAGATCGAAACCGCCGATCTGACCGGGCTGGCGCTGGAACTGGCGGTCTGGGGTGCGGGCGACGGTGCCGGTCTGGCCTTTCTTACCCCGCCGCCCGCTGGCCCGCTGGCCGAGGCGCGCGCCCTGTTGCAGGGGCTGGGGGCGCTTGATGGCGCGGGGCGCATTACCGCGCAGGGCCGCGCCATGGCGGCGCTGCCGCTGCATCCACGGCTGGCGCATATGCTGCTGGTGGCGGGCAAGGGGGCGGCACCGCTGGCAGCCCTGCTGGAAGCGCGCGACCCGCTGAGCGGTGCGCCCGCCGATCTGACACTGCGTATGGCGGCGCTGAAAGATGTGCGCGCTTACGGCGACAACCACCCGTGGCCCGTCCGGCGCGACGCGCTGGAGCGCATCCGCACCGAGGCGAAACGGCTGGCGCGGCTGGCGCCTGAGGATGCCGGGCTGACCCCGGCCGAAATGGCCGCGCTGGCCTACCCGGACCGCATCGGCCTGCGCCGCAAGGGCGATGCACCGCGGTTTCTGCTGTCCGGCGGCAAGGGCGCGGTGCTCGATGCTGCCGACCCGCTGGCACAGACCCGGCTTCTGGTGGCGACCGATCTGGACGGCGACCCGCGTGAGGCGCGCATCCGGCAGGCGTTGCCCATCACCGAATCGGCCCTGCGCGCGCTCTTTGCCGCTCAGATACTCTGGCGCGACATCTGCGAATGGTCGCCGCGCGAAGGCCGGGTGATGGCCCGGCAGCGCGAATGCCTTGGCGCGCTGGTCCTGGCTGAGCGCAAATGGGATGCCCCGCCCGAGGCCCGGGCGCGCGCCGCGCTCGACGGGCTGCGCAATCTGGGGCTGGCGCAATGCGGCATGAGCGATACTGCGCGCCGGTTTCAGGCCCGGGTTGAACTGCTGCGCGCCGAGGGGGCCGCGCTGCCTGACCTCTCTGATGCCGGGATCATGGCGCGCGCCGAAGAGCTGCTGCTGCCCTTCCTCGGCAAGGTCCGCACGCTGGAGGATCTGCGCGCGCTCGATCTGATCGAGGCACTGCGCAGCGCGCTGGACTGGGAGCAGCAACAAACCCTCGACCGCCTCGCGCCCGCGCATTTCACCACGCCGCTGGGGCGGAAAGTGGCGATCGACTACAGCACCGGCCAGCCCGAAATCGCCGTGCGCCTGCAGGAGATGTTCGGCGTTGCCGAGCACCCGGTCATCGGTCCGCGCCACCTGCCGCTCAAGGTGACCCTGCTGTCTCCCGCGCACCGCCCGGTGCAGACAACGACCGATCTGCCGGGGTTCTGGGACAGCAGTTATACCGATGTGCGCAAGGACATGCGCGGCCAATATCCCCGCCACCCCTGGCCCGAAGACCCGCGCGCGGCAGACCCGACCCTGCGCGCCAAGCCCCGCAGCCGCTGAGGGGGCGCTGCCCCCGCCGCCCTTCGGGCGACTCCCCCGGGATATTTCTGAACAGATGAAGCCGGAAGCGCCGCATCCCTTTCATCTGTTCAGAAATATCCCGAGACGCCGAGCCCGTGGCGAGGCCGGGGAACGGGCCGCAGGCCCAGAGGGGGCAAAGCCCCCTGTCTCCTGATAAAGAATTGGGGGCAAAGCCCCCTTACTGGCCCAGATGCCGTGCGCCGCGCGTCCGGGCGAGCGCGATCTGGCGCTGGCGTTCGCGGAACCGGGCACGGCGGGCGTCGTCATATTCATCGATGCAGTGATGGCAGCTGACGCCCTCTTCATACTCGGGGCGGGTGCGGTCGACAGGTTCAAGGGGGCGGCGGCAGGCGTGGCACATGCGGTGATCGCCGGGCACCAGTCCGTGCCCGACCGATACACGCTGATCGAACACGAAGCATCCGCCCTGCCAGAGGCTCTGATCTTCGGGCACCTCTTCAAGGTATTTCAGGATCCCGCCCTTGAGGTGATAGACCTCTTCAATCCCCTGCCCCAGCAGATAGTTCGTCGATTTCTCACACCGGATGCCGCCGGTGCAGAACATGGCGATGCGTTTGTTGTGGAAGCGGTGCTTGTTGGCCTCCCACCAGGCGGGGAAATCGCGGAAGCTGGTGGTGCCGGGGTCGATTGCGCCCTCAAAGGTGCCAATCGTGACCTCATAATCATTGCGCGTGTCGATTACCGCCACATCGGGGGCTGAGATCAGATCATTCCATTCCGCCGGTTCCACATAGTGCCCGACACGCGCGCGGGGGTCCACATCGGGCTGGCCCATGGTGACGATCTCACGCTTCAGGCGCACCTTCATGCGGCCGAAGGGCATGGTATCGGCGAAGCTTTCCTTCCACTCCAGATCCACGCAGCCCGGCAGGGCGCGGATATGCGCCAGCACCGCATCGATGCCTTCACGGGTGCCGGCGATGGTGCCGTTGATCCCTTCGGGTGCCAGCATAAGCGAGCCCTTCACCCCCATTTCGCAGGCACGTTTCGCCAGGGGGCCGCGCAGCGCGGCGGGGTCGGAAAAGCGGGTGAAATGGTAGAGCGCGGCGATAGTCAGCATGGCGTTCTGTTGCACCGGAATTATGCGCAGGGCAAGGGGGCGCAATGCCCCGGGTTGGTCAGGCGAAGATGGTTTCGATGATCACCACGATGACGACAAAGAATGTCAGCGTCTTGAGGCCGAAGAACACCTGCCGCAGGCGGCTGGCCTGCTGGGTCTCCGACCCTGGGCGCGGGGCGAGGTTGATCATCAGCCAGCGGAACCGCCCGAAGCCGTTGTCAGGATAGATCGCGGCGGGCTGGAACAGGGCCACATCGCGGTGCCGCATCACCAGAATCAGCACCATCCCCGCGGCAAACCCGCCGATATGCGCCCACCATGCGATCAGCACCTCGCTGTCAGGGTCCGGCAGCAGCGCCGAGAGCACATCCAGCCCGATGCTGAGCCCGACAAACACGCTGGCGGGAACCAGCACCGGGATGCGGAATGCCACCAGAACCAGCACCCGGGCGCGCGGGTGCAGCAGCAGATAGGCCCCCATCACCCCCGCAATCGCCCCGCTGGCGCCGACCACGGGCACCATGGGTGCGGCTGACAGCACGCCTTCGCACAGCGCCCCTGCCATGCCGCAGAGCAGGAAGAACAGCGGGTAGCGGACATGGCCCATGCTGTCTTCGATATTATTGCCGAATACCCAGAGCGCCAGCATGTTCCCCGCCAGATGCAGCAGGCTGCCGTGCAGGAAGATGTAGCTGACGCTTTGCAGCGCGATCGTGTCCCAGCCCGTCTGGGCCTTTGCTCCGCCGACCAGATGCAGGCTTGCCGGGGTGAAGCCGAAGTCCTGATAGGGCGGGTTCAGGAAGAAGATCACCACGCAGGCAAGGATCAGCGCGTGGTTCACATAGGGCCGTCTGATATGCCTGACCGGGTTGTTATCGGCGATGACCAGCATGGGCGGCGGTTCCGGGGTTGTGGCGCTGGGCGGAGTTCAGCCGCACCGGAGCGGCAAGGCAAGCCCCCTTGCGCCCTTGTGCTTGACTTTCTGCGCAGCGTGGCATAGCTGCCAGCCAGTTCCCCGGAGGCCAGCATGCTTCCGGTCCCATCGCTTTTGCGGGGATCGCCATCCGTCAGCGCGTTGCGCCCACGGGTGCCGCTTCGCATTGGCGCCCCGCCACGGTCACAAAGGACGAACCCATGTTCGAGAATCTGTCAGAACGCCTTGGTGGTGTTTTCGACCGGCTGACCAAGCAGGGCGCACTGTCTGCCGATGATGTGACAGCCGCGCTGCGCGAGGTGCGGGTCGCGCTGCTGGAGGCCGATGTCTCGCTGCCGGTGGCGCGCGATTTCATCAAGCGGGTGCAGGGCAAGGCCACGGGAACGGCGGTGACGAAATCGGTCACGCCCGGTCAGCAGGTGGTCAAGATCGTCCATGACGAGCTGATCGCCATGCTGCGCGGTGAGGGTGATCCGGGCAAGCTGAAGATCGACAACCCGCCCGCGCCGATCCTGATGGTCGGCCTGCAGGGCTCGGGCAAGACGACCACCAGCGCCAAGCTGGCGCGCCGCCTGAAAGAGCGTGAGGGCAAGCGGGTACTGATGGCCTCGCTTGACACCAACCGCCCGGCGGCGATGGAGCAGCTGGCGATTCTGGGTGGCCAGATCGGGGTTGATACCCTGCCGATCGTCAAGGGCGAGAACGCGGTGGCGATTGCCAAACGTGCCAAACAGCAGGCGATGCTGGGCGGCTATGATGTCTATATTCTCGATACCGCTGGCCGTCTGCATATCGACACCGTGCTGATGGATGAGGTGCAGGCGGTTCGTGACGTCGCCAACCCGCGTGAGACGCTTCTGGTGGTCGATGGCCTGACCGGGCAGGACGCCGTCAACGTGGCGACCGAGTTTGACGAGAAGGTCGGCATCACCGGCGTCGTGCTGACCCGGATGGACGGCGACGGGCGCGGTGGTGCTGCACTTTCGATGCGCGCGATCACCGGCAAGCCGATTCGCTTTGTCGGTCTGGGCGAAAAGACCGACGCGCTGGAAACCTTCGAGCCGGAGCGCATTGCGGGCCGCATTCTGGGCATGGGCGATATTGTCGCGCTGGTGGAGCGCGCGCAATCGACGCTGGAGGCCGAGCAGGCCGAGCGTATGATGAAGCGTTTCCAGAAGGGTCAGTTCAACATGAACGACCTGAAAAGCCAGCTTGAGCAGATGCAGAAGATGGGCGGCATGCAGTCGGTCATGGGCATGATGCCGGGCATGGGCAAGATGCAGAAACAGGCCGAGGCTGCGGGCTTTGACGACACCATGCTCAAGCGCCAGATCGCGCTGATCCAGTCGATGACCAAGAAAGAGCGCGCCAATCCGGATGTGCTGCAGGCCAGCCGCCGCAAACGCATCGCTGCCGGGGCCGGGCTGGAAGTGTCGGAGCTGAACAAGCTTCTGAAGATGCAGAAGCAGATGGCCGATGTGATGAAGAAGATGGGCAAGGGGGGCATGCTGAAACAGGCGATGAAGTCGATGTTCGGCAAGAACCCCGATATGGCCGATATGCAGAAGCAGCTTGCCGACCCGGAAGCGATGAAGGCCGCGCAGATGGCGATGCAGCGCGGCAGCGGCCTGCCCGGTCTGGGTGGCGGGTTGCCGGGCGGGCTTTCCGGCCTTGGCTTTGGAAAGAAGCGGTAAATGTCTGCAACGCCCAGCCCCGCGCTGATCGGCACGCCCGTTCTGGAAACGGAACGGCTGCGCCTGCGCGCGCCGGTGGCGGCGGATTTTGAGACTTTTGCGGCGCATGTTGCCACCGACCGAGCGCGCTATACCGGCGGGCCGCAGGACCGGACGATGGCGTGGCGCTCCTTCTGCCATATGACCGGGCACTGGGTCCATCGCGGCTATGGCATGTTCTTCTTCACTGACAAGACAAGTGATGCGGTGCTGGGCTTTGCCGGGCCGTGGTTCCCCGAAGGCTGGCCTGAGCCTGAACTGGGCTGGAGCGTGATGATCGCTGCCGCCGAGGGCAAGGGCTATGCGCAGGAGGCTGCGCGCGCCGCGCGCGCCTATGCCTATGACGTGCTGGGCTGGCCCACCGCAATCAGCCTGATCGACGCGGCCAATATCCGCAGTCAGGCGCTGGCCACACGGCTGGGCTGTGTGCCCGAGGGGCCGGGCGAGGTTATGGGCAAACCCTGCGTCATCTGGCGCCACCCCGCCCCCGATGCCCTGGGCGATGGCGGGATGGAGGCCTACGCATGAATGCCGCCCGCCGCATTCCGGTTCTGACCACCGAACGGCTGACCTTGCGCCCGCTTGGCCAGCAGGATCTGGCGCCGCTGACCGCGTTCTATGCCTCAACCCGCTCGCAATTCGTCGGCGGCCCGGCCACGGCGGAGCAGGTCTGGCGCATGCTGGCCGCCGAAATCGGCCATTGGGCGCTGCGTGGCTACGGGCGCTGGGGCGTGGACATCACCGAAACCGGCGAGACCTGCGGCATGGTCGGCCTCTGGAACCCCGAGGGCTGGCCGGAACCCGAGGTGGGCTGGGATCTGTATAACGGGTTCGAGGGCAAGGGCTATGCCACCGAAGCAGCACGCGCCGCGCGCGATAATGCCTATGGCGCACTGGGCTGGCGCACGCTGATCAGCCTGATCAACCCGGCCAATACAGGCTCGCAAGGCGTGGCCCGCCGGTTGGGCGCCGCGTATGAGGGCGGATTTCAGCATGCGCGCTTTGGTCTGGTAGAAATCTGGCGGCACCCGGCAGCAGGCGACACGGCATGACATCCTTTCGCCACTCCGCCCCGATGCCCCGCAACCGCCCCCGGAGGACCGCATGAGCAACGCAACCGAACGCGCCGCCGAGCTGCTGCGCGAGCACCGCGAATCGATCGACCGGCTGGACGCGATCCTTGTCTATACGCTGGCCGAACGCTTCAAACACACGCAGGCCGTGGGCAAGCTGAAGGCCGCCCATGCCCTGCCGCCCTCGGACCCGTCGCGCGAGGCGCGGCAGATCGAGCGGCTGGAATGGTTGGCCAGCGAGGCCGATCTCGACCCGGAATTTGCCCGGAAATTCCTCAACTTCATCATCTCGGAAGTGATCCGTCACCACGAGAAGTTGCAAAACTGAACCGAACTGGCACGGGCCGGAGACCCGGCGTGCCGCAACAGCCATCCAAAGGAGAATATACCCATGGCTACTAAAATCCGTCTCGCCCGTGGCGGCTCGAACAAGCGCCCGTTCTATGCAATCGTCATTTCCGACAGCCGCATGCCGCGCGACGGCCGCTTTCTGGAGAAGGTCGGCACCTATAACCCGCTTCTGGCCAAGGACAGCGAAGAGCGCGTGAAAATGGATCTGGAGCGCGTGCAGTTCTGGCTGGACCGTGGCGCGCAGCCGACCGACCGTGTGCTGCGCTTCCTCGAAACCGCGGGCCTGCGCACCAAGTCCGAGCGCTCGAACCCGAACAAGGCCCAGCCCGGCAAGAAAGCCGTCGAGCGCGCCAAGCAGCGGGCCGAAAAAGCCGCCGCCGGCGCTGAAGAGTGAACCGGGTGAGGGGGGCATTCTGCCCCCCTCTTTGGCTTCGCCAAA
>NZ_DAIRVN010000097.1:0-15703 GCF_036802785.1 Pararhodobacter sp. | reverse complement strand
CCGTCAATACAGACCGACGAGGGCCCCATCAGGGGCGGGGGTGGGGCGGGGCTGGCGCAGGCCGCTGATGGTTGAACTGTCAACCAGCATGCCGCCGGGCAGTACCAGCACCAGCATCCCGGCCTCCAGACGGGCCTCGACGATTGGCAGGTAGGCGGCGACCGGCGATGTATCAAGCACTTCGTCCCCCATGCGCGATTCCAGCTCGAACGTGTAGCGCCCGGTGGGCAGGGGTTCGCCATCCGCATCCAGCCCGGCCCATTGATAGGTGTGGGTCTCGGTCGGAATTTCTACAGTCTCCACGATGGCACCATCCTGGTTTCGCACGATCAGGAAATTGCGCTCGGCGCCGAGCGCGGGGTCAGGGGCGAGGTCGATGGGCGTGCCGTCAAAATGGGCGCCGCTGTAGATCCGCGCCTCCATGCCGACCCAGCCGCTCATCTCGGCGAGGCCCGAGCGGCCCAGCAGCGCTGACAAAAGCTGATTGGTCTGCATTTGCTGCTCAACGCTCGAAAAGGTGGCAAGCTGCACCGCGAAATCTGTCGCCGCCATCGGGTTGAGCGGATCCTGATTGCGCATCTGCACGGTGAGCATGTTGAGAAATGTCTGGTAGTCGCTTGATTGCACGGGGTTTGTGGCGGTTGATGCCGTGGCGGCGGTGCTGAAAGCGCTGTTCACTTGCATGGCGTCTCTCTCAATTAAAGGCGAATGTCGAGGCGTTCACCCGCCAGAGCCGCATTTGCAGCACGGCGGAGGGGTTCAACCGGGGCGGCGATGCCCTCAGCGGCCGGAAGATTCTGCCGGGTCCGGCCCGCATGGGACCCGGGCGCACCGTTCGTGCCCAGTTGCAACGACAGGCCGTTGAAGCCCATCTGCCGCAGCTCCTGCTCCAGCAACCCGATATGCCGGCGGATCAGGTCCATCGTCTCAGGGCGCTCGGCGCTGACACTCAGTGTGAGTCGGTTGTCATTTTCCTGCAGCCACATTTCCACCTTGCCCAGTTCGGCCGGGGCAAGCGACAGCTCGAACCGGCCCTTGCCCGCAGCGAGAACCTGCGCGCCGATCTGTTGCGAGACATCGCGGGCGAGTTCAGCAGTGGGGCGCTGCGCGGTAGCGCTCTCGGTCAGGGATAGGGCAGAGCCGGTGCCCGGCGCCGCGCCCGCAACCAGCGGGCTGTCACCTGACGGAAGGAAAAGGCCGCCCGCATCGGCTTCCGCCCGCGCCATGTTCGCGGCGGCCGTGCCTGTGGCAGAATCAGGGGATGCCAGCGGGTGAGCCGGCAGGGTGGTGACCTGCGACGGTGCTGTGCTTGTCACGGTCGCGCCGGGCGCTGGTGGCATGCGTGACGTTTCGGGCTTTGTCATCGCCGCCCAGCGCGGTTCGGTTGCGGCGGGTTTTGTCTGCTCAATGGGGCCGCTTGCGCCCCCAGGCAATCCCCGCGAGGTGAGAGGCGGTAGCGCGGCTGCGATGACGGGTGCCTCGTCCGGCGACAGAACCGGCTGTGGCGATAGGGATGGTTCCCGGGCCGTCGGCTGAAGACCTGCGGTAGGCGTGAGCGGAACATTTGCCGCGAGGGGGCTGGAGGTGAGCGGCACCCCATCTGCGCGCGCGCTGGCCGTGGCTTTCGCGGGCGCCGGATCAGTGGCTTTCGGGCCGTCCTGCGCGGCGATGGTCTGACCCTGCGCCGACGGGGGCACGGTTGCGCGAACCGGCATGCCCTCCGGCGCTCTGCCGGATCTTCCATCGGCATTCAGAGTGTCGGTTGCATCGCTGAGCGCCAGCGCCGAGGCCGCGATGCTGGCCTGCCCGGCCCTGCCCGCAGCTGACTCGGCTGCACTCTGAAGGGGCGGTGCAACACCTTGGCTGGCTGCTTGCGTCGTCGGCAGTGGGCCGGTCAGAGGCGTCTCCGGCACCGATTTCGATGCCAGCAAGGGTTCGCCGGTCAGCGGCTTTCCGGGCGTGGCCTCTGTTTCCGCGTTCACGCTTACTTGCTGCCATGCTGTCTGCGGTGTGCTATCCGCCTTCACCGTGGTTTTCTCACCCCGATCCGGGGAAGGCCGCGCTGCTTCCCCGTCTTCCGATGCTTCCACGCTTATCTGCAGGAATGGCTCCGCCGCCTCCCCGCCAGCCTTCAAACCGGCGAGGGGAGGGTATGCGACCATCTGCGCGTGATCACTTTCCGGCGCCCGCTCAGAGCCCCCTGACGCGGCGGGAATGAGCGTGGCATCCCCTTCCTCGGCAACGGCCTCTGTGACCTCCTCTGCGGGCGGCGGCGGCTCGGTGCCCTCCGTTTCTGATTCGTCACGCAACGGCGCGCCACGCGACAGCGCCCCGAGGATTGCCGCAAAAACACCCTCACCCGGCCCCGCCTTGGCTTTGCCTGGCTGGGTCTGGGCGGGTGCGCCGCGAATGGAACTGGTGAAGAGGTCAGTCAGCATGCAGGGCCCCGGGGTTGGCTGCCATTCGCTCATGTTTATCACGCGGATAGTTACCGGTTCTTTACCGCGATCGGTGATTCTGCAGGGAGTCAGACAGCAAAGATGGAGTGCAGAATGCAAATCCCCCCCGAAACCTCGCTTGCGCAGCGCGCTGGCCCCGCACCAACGGCCTTGCGCCGCAGCGCCGAGGCGTTGGAAAGCGCTTTTCTGTCAGCAATGTTCAGGGCAGCGGGAATCGGCCGCTCCGCCGAAAGCATGAACGGCGGCGCTGGCGAAGAGCATTTTGCGTCGTTTCTCGCTGAGGCGCATGCCCGGTCGATGGTCGCCCGCGGGGGAATCGGCCTTGCGGACCATATTGAACGTGCCCTTATCGCACGCGGCGCGGAGGGCGGGGCATGAAAAAGGTGGTTCGTGACCTTGGTAAACTGGCACGCCTGATGGATGAGGAGCGCGCGGCGCTGCGCGAAGCCGATATGGCGCGAATCAGCCAGATCGGGCCGCGCAAACTGGCGCTGATTGACCGGATCGAGGGGTGCCCGCCCGCTGACCTGCCCCCTGACGCGGTGGCGCTGGGCGGCAGAATCGCCGAAAGCGCCCGGCGCAATCAGCTGTTGATCGCTGCCGCGCTGGACGGTCTGCGCGATGCGCAACAGCTTCTGACGCGTGCGCGGCTGCCGCGACGGCATGAAACCTATGCGCGCGACGGCATGCGCCAGAAGATCGGTACAGCGCCGGGACAACTGGAAAAGCGCGCCTGATCCGATGAAATTGTTCTGACGCAGCGCCCCGGCGCTGCGTTTTTTTATGCCCGTCGCCTGAATGTGCGGCATTTGAGCGAAATCTGCGCAGCGAAAACCGGTTCGATTAATCGGCTGTTAGGGCTTCGGACGCAGTGTGAACCCCGCACCGTCATGGTGGCGCACTGTCCGAAAAGCCGGATGGCCGCAGGTCCAGAAAGGGCTGTCCCGTTCATTCCGAACGGCCTCATAAATCGGCGTAAACACGCCTTTGCAAAAGGAAGACGACATGTCCTCGATTCTTACGAACAATGGCGCAATGGTTGCCCTGCAGACCATGAAACAGATCAACCGCAGCATGAGCCAGGTGCAGGGCCAGATTTCGACGGGTCTGAAAGTGGGCTCGGCCAAGGACAATGCCGCGACCTGGGCGATCTCCAAGGTGATGGAATCCGACGTTGCCGGGTTCAAGACCATTCAGGACAGCCTCTCGCTGGGCAGTTCGACCGTGAATGTCGCGCGCAATGCCGCCGAAACCACGGTGAAACTGCTCACCGAGATCAAGGAAAAGATCGTCGGCGCGCAGGAGCAGAACGTTGACCGCGCCAAGATCCAGACCGATATCGCGCAGTTGCGTGACCAGATCTCGTCGGTGGTCAATTCGGCGCAGTTCAACGGCCTGAACATGGTCAATGGTCAGGCGCAGAACCCGGTGTCGATCCTGTCTTCGCTTGACCGTTCGGCTGGCGGCACTGTTCAGAGCGGAACCATCGAAATCTCACTGGATGCCACGAACCTGACCACCAATGTCGGCACCGCGTTGACGGCGGCGGCGCATGCCGGCACCGGCGCCGCGCAAACGGTTGCCGATGGCGCCGACCTGGTCTTCGCAACCGGGGACTTCGATTTCGCCGCAGCCGACGGTACGGCGGGCGGCGGGGTTGCGCTGCGCACAGGCGATATGACGGGCGCGCCGGTCAACACAGCGCTTGCTGCAGGTGACCGTGTCCAGCTCGATGTGGGTGGCACACGCGTGGCCTATACCGTGCGTGAAGGTGATGCCGGGTCGGCTATTCTGGCCGGTCTGCGCAACGAACTCGAAGCGGCGGGTCTGCACAGCAACGTCGCCATCGAGTTCGATGGTTCAGACTTTACCATCACCAACAACACCGGCGAAGCCATGGATGTGACCATGACCGCCACGCGCGGCGCTGGTGGCATGTCGGCGCTCGGTGGCCTGACGGTCGCGGGAACAGATCAGCAACGCACCGACGCGCTGCGCGATGTTGAGCAGATGATCCAGTACGCGATTGATGCCTCGGCCACCTTCGGCTCGTCGCAGAAGCGGGTCGATATCCAGAAAGAATTTGTCAGCAGCCTGATGGATTCGATGAAAGTTGGTATCGGCTCTCTGGTCGATGCCGATATGGAGGAAACCTCGGCACGGCTTCAGGCGCTTCAGGTTCAGCAGCAGCTCGGTATTCAGGCGCTGTCGATCGCCAACCAGCAGCCGCAGAACATCCTCTCGCTCTTCCGTTAATGCGCTCACCGGGGCCCGTAAGGGCCCCGGTTTCGCCCCGCTGACCCCTTCCTTCGCACAGTGAGAGCAGAGATGAGTGCAACGGCCAAAGCACAGAGCGCCTATGGTACGACAACCCGAACCATCAAATCCCCGCGCGACATCGAATATGAACTGATGGCTTCGATTACTGGGCGCATACAGGCTGCGCATGGCGACACAGGGCCCGGCGCCTTTCCGGCCCTCGCCGCAGCCATGCACGACAATCGCCGTCTTTGGAGCGCTTTCGCCACGGATCTGGCAGATAATGGCAACCAGTTTCCAAAGGAATTGCGCGCCCGTCTTTTCTACCTGGCCGAATTCGTCGGTCAACATACGGACAAGGCCCTGTCCGGCGCTGCGCCCGCCGAGATTCTTGTGGATATCAATCTTGCCGTGATGCGTGGCCTGCGACCTCAAGGGGGGCACTGATGAGCGGACTGATCCTCAAGCTTGCCCCTCATGAACGGGTGCTGATCAACGGCGCCGTCATTGAAAATGGGGAAAGAAGAAGCCGATTCTCGATCGTTACGCCCAATGTCAACATTCTGCGGCTGCGCGATGCGATCCATCCTGAGGAGGTGAAGACGCCGGTGCGCCGTGTCTGCTATGTGGTTCAGCTGATTCTGTCAGGGGATTCCGAGGCAGATGAGATGCGTCCGCAACTGCTTCGCGGGATCGAGCAGCTGAGCCAGGTGCTGACCGACCAGGACAGTCGGGCGCTGTTGAACCGTGCCACCGAGGCTGCACTTTGCGGTGATCATTATCAGACCCTTCGTGCGCTGCGTTCGCTGCTGCCGCGCGAGGAGCGCCTGCTTGCGGGTGCCCACCCATGAGCTTTGCGCCGATCATCCCGAGTTCCGGTCTCAACGGTTGGCAGTTTTTGCAACGTACGCTGGACAAACAGGCGGCGTCACATGCAAGCACAGCCGTTGCTCGCCGCGACGAGGCCTATTTCCGCGAGAACATCGGAAAGATCAGTTCGGCCGAGGAACTGGTGAAGGATCGGCGGCTTCTGCAGATTACGCTTTCGGCGTTCGGCATGTCTGATGATCTGCCGAATCGCGCGTTCATTCAGCGGGTTCTTGAAAGCCCGACGCGGGAGCCCGAACCGGGCGAGAAGCGGAGCTTCGTGCATCGCCTTGCCGATAAGCGCTATCTTGAGCTTGCGAAAGCTTTTGGCTTTGGTGACCGGGCGGCGGAACGCGCGCAATCGCTGAGTGATCCGGCCCTTCCTGGTGCCGGGCGTGAAGAACTGGCAACCCGGCTGGCGGCGTCCATGCAGCGCGACTTGACCGCGCTGGTGGGCAGCGGCATCGGCGAGGATGCAACCTGGGCGTTGATTTTCGGCACTCCTTCGCTGCGCACGATGTTCGAGACGGCCTACGATCTGCCAAAAGATTTTGAATCCCAGGCACTTGGTGAACAGATCAAGGTGCTGCGCAGTCAGACCGAGAAGATCTTCGGATCAGGAAATGCCTCCCAGTTCGCTGAGCCTGACGCGCTCAACGCGTTGGCAAAGCGCTATATTGGTGGCTTTGCGGATGACTTGCTCACGAATTACCATGCGCGGCGGTTTGAGGAGGCGGTAGGGCAGCAGGATAACTCCATGCGGCTGGCCCTTGCGTTGCAGCGCGACCTTGCTCAACTGGCGGGCAGCGATCAGAGTGAAAGCGGCAAATGGTATCGCATTCTTGGTACGCCATCGATGCGCCAGGTTTTCGAGACCGCATTTCAGCTTCCATCAAGCTTTGCGTCACTCGATCTGGACCGGCAGGTTGACATCCTGCGTTCTCGTGCGGAGCGGGCTTTCGGGGCGGGGGATATTGCGCAGTTTGCTGATCCTGCGAAACTGAACAAGCTGATACGCCAGTTTTTTGTCGGGGAGCAACTGAGCGAGATCCGGTCTGTAAGCAGCCAGTCGGCGGCCCTCACCTTGCTGCAGAGCGCGCAGGCGAGCATGGCGGCGTTCCGGCAACGATGACCCGGCCTGGGGGGCGCAGCGGGCTACAGGTTGGCAGACCGCCTGAACGGAACTTTTGGCGGGCATTCGGAGGCGCAGGCAAAAGGGCGAATTGCTTGGCTGACATTTGGAAATACTGGGCGCTGCTGCCGCTCCTGCCGTCAACGCGTGCGGAAGGGGTCTTTGGTCTGTCCGGTAACGGGTCATGGCTGGCTGAGAAAGCGTCAAGGAGAACTCGAGGGAGCATCATCAGCTCGGGAGGTGCTGGGCTTTCTTGAGCGCGACCCCCTTCAGGTGAAGACAATGGAAGATTGATGCGTGGTCCAAGGGAAAAGCCCCGAAGCGGGTGCTTCAGGGCTTTGTGCAGTCATGCTCAGGGGCGCGGGTCAGAGTGCGCGTTCGACCATCTTCATCTTGATCTCGGCGATGGCCTTGGCGGGGTTCAGGCCCTTCGGGCAGGTCTTGGCGCAGTTCATGATCGTATGGCAGCGGTAAAGCTTGAACGGATCATGCAGGTCATCCAGGCGCTCACCCGTCGCCTCATCGCGCGAGTCGATAATCCAGCGATAGGCGTGGAGCAGGGCGGCCGGGCCCAGATAGCGGTCGCTGTTCCACCAGTAGCTGGGGCAGGACGTGGAGCAGCAGGCGCACATCACGCATTCATAAAGACCATCGAGCTTTTCGCGGTCTTCGATGGACTGGCGCCATTCCTTGGCCGGTGTGTTCGACTTCGTTTCAAGCCATGGCATGATCGACGCGTGCTGCGCATAGAAATGCGTCAGATCCGGCACCAGATCCTTGACCACCGGCATATGCGGCAGCGGGTAGATCTTTACGTCGCCCTTCACCTCGTCCATGCCAAAGATGCAGGCGAGCGTGTTTCGCCCGTCGATGTTCATCGCGCAGGAACCGCAGATGCCTTCGCGGCAGGAGCGGCGGAAGGTCAGGGTCGGGTCGATCTCGTTCTTGATCTTGATCAGCGCGTCCAGCACCATCGGTCCGCAGCTGTCCATATCGACGAAATAAGTGTCGACCTGCGGGTTCTGCCCGTTATCCGGGCTCCACCGATAGATGCGGAACGTGCGCAGATTGGTGGCACCCGCCGGTTTTGGCCAAGTCTTGCCCACGCGGATCTGGCTATTCTTGGGAAGGGTCAGTTCAACCATTCTTCAGCTCCTCAATACAGGCGGGCCTTGGGCGCGATCTTTTTCGGGTCAATGCCGCCCTGTTCAAGGGTGGTCAGCGGCTCTGTCACGACGGGGCGATAGTCCAGCCGGACCTGGTTGCCCTCAACCCAGGAGAGGCTGTGTTTGCGCCAGTTGACGTCATCGCGGTTCGGGTAGTCCTCATGGGCATGCGCGCCGCGCGATTCCTTGCGGGCCTCGGCCGAAACGATGGTGGTAAGCGCGTTGGGCATGAGGTTTTCAAGCTCAAACGTTTCCATCAGGTCCGAGTTCCAGATCAGCGAGCGGTCGGTGACCTTGATATCGCCCATTTTGGCGGCAACGGCGGCCATTTTTTCGCAGCCCTCGGCCAGTGTCTTGTCGGTGCGGAAGACAGCGGCATCGTCCTGCATGGTCTTCTGCATCTCAAGGCGCAGATCGGCGGTGGGGATAGCGCCATTGGCGTGGCGGATACGGTCGAACCGGGCAACCGCAGCCTCGACCGAGGCTTTGGAGGTGGTCGGGTTCGGCGCATCCGGGTCAATCGTCCGCCCCGCGCGGATCGCGGCGGCGCGGCCAAAGACCACAAGGTCGATGAGCGAGTTGGAGCCCAGCCGGTTCGCGCCATGCACTGAGGCGCAGGCCGCTTCGCCCACTGCCATCAGCCCGGGCGCCACGCGGGTGGGGTTCTCGCTGTCGGCGTTCAGCACCTCGCCCCAATAGTTGGTGGGGATGCCGCCCATGTTGTAATGCACGGTCGGCAGAACCGGGATCGGCTCTTTGTTGACATCCACACCGGCAAAGACGCGCGCCGATTCCGAGATGCCGGGCAGGCGCAGATGCAGGGTCTCGGGCGGCAGGTGGTTGAGGTGCAGGTGGATGTGGTCCTTGTTCGGGCCAACCCCGCGCCCTTCGCGGATTTCCATGGTCATGCAGCGCGAGACCACATCGCGCGAGGCGAGGTCTTTGTAGGTCGGCGCGTAACGCTCCATGAAGCGCTCGCCCTCGGAATTGGTCAGATAGCCGCCCTCGCCGCGTGCGCCCTCGGTGATCAGGCAGCCCGCGCCATAGATGCCGGTGGGATGGAATTGCACGAATTCCATGTCCTGGAGCGGCAGACCCGCGCGGGCGACCATGCCGTTCCCGTCGCCGGTGCAGGTATGCGCCGAAGTAGCGCTGAAGAAGGCGCGCCCATAACCGCCGGTGGCCAGCACCACCATCTTGGCGTTGAACTGGTGCAGCGTGCCGTCATCCAGTTTCCAGGCCAGAACGCCGGTGCAGCGCCCGTCATCGTCCATAAGAAGGTCGGTGGCGAAGTACTCGATATAGAACTGCGCCTGTTCCTTCAGCGAGCGGCCATAGAGCGTGTGCAGCATGGCATGCCCGGTGCGGTCGGCCGCGGCGCAGGTGCGCTGCACGGGCGGGCCTTCGCCGAATTCGGTGGTATGGCCGCCGAAGGGGCGCTGATAGATCTTGCCATCCTCGGTGCGCGAGAAGGGCACGCCGTAATGTTCCAGCTCATAAACGGCCTTGGGGGCCTCACGTGCCAGATATTCCATGGCATCGGTGTCGCCCAGCCAGTCAGAGCCCTTGACGGTGTCATACATATGCCACTGCCAATGGTCCGGCCCCATGTTCGAGAGCGAGGCGGCGATGCCACCCTGCGCGGCAACGGTATGGGAGCGGGTGGGGAAAACCTTGGTCACGCAGGCGGTTTTCAGCCCTTGTTCGGCCATGCCGAGCGTTGCGCGCAGCCCCGCGCCACCAGCGCCCACGACCACGACATCATAGGTGTGTTCTTCGATCTTGTATGCAGACATCTGGCTATCCTCAGGCGCGGAACAGGATGGTGGCGACAGCAAGAATGCCCGCCACGGCAAGCGCCCCGTTGAAAAGCGTATTGCACAGCAACAGGGCAACGCGCGTGGGTTTGTGCGGAACGTAATCTTCGATGACAACCTGAAGCCCCATGGCCAGATGCCAGAAGCCCACAAGGAAGAACAGAACCGCCACAAGGGCATGGCCGAAGGTGGAATAGGTGGCGGTCATCGCCTCATACCCGGTGTCAAGGGTGCGGGCGAAGGGGAAGATGAACAGCAGCGTCAGCGGAATCATGGCGATTGCCGAAATCCGGTGCAGCCACCAGTGATGCGCGCCGTCGCCGGCAGTGCCCAGACCCTGAACGCGCGCGTAGTCGGTTTTGAAACCCATTGTCCCCTCCCGTCAGGCGATGATCAGGGTCAGCACGGTCAACACGACCGAGCCGCCAAGAATGATCCAGTTGTTCCGCTCGGCCTTGGCAAGGTCAAAGCCCATGCCCGCATCCCAGAACAGGTGCCGGATGCCGTTACAGAAGTGATACCACAGCGCCCAGAGCGACGCGGTGAGCACCAGCGTGCCGATCCATGAGGTCAGAAGCCGGTCAGCGCTGGCGAAATATTCAGGCGAATAGACCGCCGCGACGAACCACCAGACGATGAGAACGGCGGCAAGCACCATGCCGACGCCGGTGATGCGGTGCAGGATTGACAATATGGCGGTCAATGGCAGCCGGTAGACTGTCAGATGGGGGGACAACGGCCGGTTGCCCCGGTTCACATCACTCATGAACATTCCCTCTCTCGTTTTGGCGGTCCCGGCCCGCAGCCGGATGGCTTTGAGGGGATTGAATAGCGATTTTTTCGGGCAAGTCACGTGCTCAGTTGGTTCAAAAGTGATCCTTTGGAGGCGGAAAGAGAAAAAACCGGATAACGTGATCACAAGAAATCTGGCTGTGATCACATGGTGGCGTTACCGTCCTCGTCCCGTTGGGCCGACGCCCGCAAAGCAGAAGGGCGGGTGCCGTGCACCCGCCCTTACCGATATCCTTGCCACCGCGTGACGGCGGGTTTCAGAAGCCGAAGTTGACCGAAAGCACCGCGCGGGTACCCAGAGGGCCAGAGCGGTAAACCCGCGCGTCAACATCGAAGTTGTCGTTGAATGCGTAGGTTACGCCCAGATCGGCATAGGTTACGCTTCCGGCATGGCCCAGCTTGGTGGAGGCGCTCAGGTTGTCCATCAGCGCGAGGCTGAGGCCAACGTGCGTGTCATTCACCGTCAGGCTGCCGTCATGGCCGAAATAGGCGCCGCCGAACATGGTCAGCGTTCCGGCCTCATGCTCGACCAGCGCGTAGAACTCGCCACAGCAATCGCCGCTGCTGTTATAGAGGTAGCGCGCATAGCCGACATCGAAGCTGGTGTTCTCAATCGACCAGCGATACCCGCCATAGATGTCTACCTCGACCCGGTCGGAGTCGCCGCCCCCGAAGCGCACGTTCGAGGCCCAGAGACCACCATAGAAGCCATTCGACTCAACCTCGACCCAGGGCTGGAAAGCCGGGCGGTTCTGCGTCTGCGTGACCCCGCGCGAGATGTAGTTCGAAGTGACCGTACCACCCCAGGAAAAGGTGTAGCCCTGCGCCGAAGCAGGAACCGCCGCCATCAGCGCCAGTGCCGCCACGCCGGAGGCGAGAAGGGTTTTTTTCATCATTGTCATGCTCCATGTCCCCAAGCGTTGGCTAAGCCGTTGAACCCGGACATGCCTCGCTCTGAAGCAAGAATTACACCCGTCCGATCCATGCGGACAGCGCAGAGTTGCGGAGCAACGAATAAACCGCGCAGAATGTTACAAAAACACCATAGCGCGGTCGCAGTGTTGTGATTTTGATCAGTTTGGCAACAGCGCCCAGTAATCAAGGTCCAGCAGAACCTCGGCGAGGTATTTGCCGCTGTCATCCTTCAGCGCACCGGCTGTGCCCTTGGTGGCCACCAGCCGCAGCCGGATCGCGCCCACACCCGGCGCATCGGTTTCGGCCTTGTCCAGCACTTCGGACCATGCGCGCACGGTATCACCTGCGAAACAGGGGTTGGCATGGGCACCACCGTTGAGCGCGACAATCATCTGCGCATTGGCCAATCCGTTGAAGCTGAGCGCGCGGGCCAGCGAAATCACATGGCCGCCGTAGATCAGCCTTTTGCCATCAGGGCGGAAGGTGGCGTCGAAATGGACCTTGGCGGTGTTCTGCCACAGGCGGGTGGCCAGCATATGCTCGGCCTCTTCAATGGTGACGCCATCGACATGGTCGATCACCTCGCCCACAGTATAGTCCCCCATGCGATAGGGCTCGCCCGAGAGGGTATCGTTGTGGCTGGCAAAGGTCAGGCCCCGCGGCACCACCAGATCAGCAGGCGCGACCACGGGTGCCAGCACCGGCACCACGGGTTCGGGCGTGGGTGTGTCACGGTTCTTGCGCACCATGACCCAGCGGACATACTCCAGCACTGCCTCGCCATGCTGGTTGCGCCCGGTGGTGCGCACCCAGACCACGCCGGATTTGCCGTTGGAATTCTCCTTCAGGCCGATCACCTCGGATTCGGAGGTCAGCGTGTCGCCCGGCCAGACCGGCTTCAGCCAGCGCCCCTGCGCATAGCCCAGATTGGCCACGGCGTTCAGGCTGATATCGGGCACCGTCTTGCCGAAGACGGTATGAAAGACGATCAGGTCATCCAGCGGGCTTTGCCGAAGGCCACAGCTGCGCGCGAATTCATCCGAGGAATAGAGCGCGCCGCGCGCCGGATAGAGCGCATGATAGAGCGCGCGCTCTGCCCCGGTCAGCGTGCGCGGCACCGCATGGCGGATCACCTGCCCGATGCTGTAATCTTCAAAGAAATTGCCGCTGTTGGTCTTCATCACCGTCTCCGTCACTGTTCGCCAAGCTTGATGCCGGGATGATAGTCGCCCGGCACCTCCTTGGTGACGGCCTGCGCGCAGCGCATCACGCCGCGCGCCGCGTCAAACGCCATGGAGGGGGCGCCGTGCAGCGCCCACCCCTTGTTCAGGGCCAGCGTGACCTTGTGGCAGAACTCCGAGGTGTCATCCTCAGTCAGCAGTCGGTAAAGTTTCATGTGTCATCCAAAGGGCCAGACGCCCAGCCAGTTGTGAATCATCCCGATAACGAACATGCCGACCAGCGCGGCCAGCACGGCGCCCCCCTCCACCAGCATTGATGCAGGTTGCGGACGCTGCCATTCGCGTTGCGCGCGGTTGATCAGAATCACCGCCACCACCGCCCATGCCAGCAATCCGCCGAACAGGATGAAGCCCGCAAGGCTGCCGTTGACCAGCAGATGCGCCAGCGCCCAGGTTTTCACTGCCGTCAGCTGCGGATGGCGGATGACGCGGGTGATGCGGGTCTGCATGATCGAGGCTGCGAACAGATAGACCGCCAGCAGCATCAGCAGGTTGTTGAGATGGCGCAGGAAGGCGGGCGGATACCAGACCTGGGCATAGCCTGCCCAACGATAGCCCAGCACCATCAGCACAATGGAAACCAGCAGCGCCAGCGCCACCAGCCCCTTGCCACGTTCGCCCATGGCCGCGCGGCGCTGGGGCGCGAGGCGCTTGAAAAGATGCGCGCCAGCCCAGAGGGCGACGCCGAGGATCAGAACGATGTAGCCCATGTTACATGGCCTTTTGCAATTGCGCGATTGCCCCGGCGCGTGCGAGCACCTGCCGGGCCGTCACAATATGCAGATTTTCGACAATCTTGCCATCCACAACGGCCACGCCCTGCCCTTTTGCCGTCGCCTCGTCAAAGGCGGCGATCTGGCGGCGGGCGAGGTCGATGGCGGCCTCATCCGGTGCGAAAACCGTGTTGGCGATGTCAAGCTGGGCAGGATGGATCAGGGTTTTGCCGTCAAAGCCCAGATCGCGGCCCTGTTCGCACTCAGTGCGCAAGCCCTCTTCATCCTTGAACGCATTATAGACCCCGTCCACCGCGATCAGCCCGGAGGCGCGCGCAGCCATCAGGCAGGCCTGCAGTGCAAACTGCATCGGCAGCCGGTCTGCGCGGAAACGGCAGCCCAGTTCCTTGGCCAGATCATTGGTGCCCATGACAAAACCCGCCATGCGCGGCGCGGCGGCGATGGCGGCCGCGTTGAACACCCCCTGCGGGGTTTCCATCATCGCCCAGATCCGGGTGTCGGCGGTTTCACCGCGGGCATCCAGCCGGTCTGCCAGCGCCTCGATATCGGCGGCCGCATTGACCTTTGGCAGCAGGATCGCCTCAGGCTTTGCTGCGGCAATCACCTCCAGATCCTGCGCGCCCCATTCGGTATCAAACCCGTTGATCCGCACCAGCTTTGCGCGGGGTCCGAAATCGGTGCTGGCCAGGGTCTCGGCCAGCAGCCCGCGCGCGGTGGCTTTCTCATCCACGGCAACCGCATCTTCCAGATCAAAGATGATCGCATCGGCTGCAAGTGTGCGTACCTTCTCCATCGCGCGCGCGCGCGAGCCGGGGATATAAAGCACTGAGCGGAAGGGGCGGCTGTCCATGATTCTCTCCCGTGAAACATTATTGCGCGCAAACCACCACTTTCCGACATTAACCGCAAGCGCATTTTTCTGCATTGCAGAGTGAACAGCGCAGCACCGGGATGGCAGCGTTAACAACACACCCCTTCGGGTGCCGCATTGCCGCGACACTTGCACGGGAACTGCCGAAGCCTTAGCAAGATGCGAATTGCAACCTGACCGGAGTAAACCATGGCCAGACCGAAAATCGCGCTGATCGGCGCAGGGCAGATTGGTGGCACGCTTGCCCATCTCGCCGCGATCAAGGAACTTGGCGACGTCATCCTTTTTGACATTGCCGAGGGTGTCCCGCAGGGCAAAGCCCTCGATATCGCCGAGTCCGGCCCTTCCGAAGGGTTTGATGCCGTGATGAAAGGCACCAATGATTACGCCGATATCGCGGGTGCCGATGTCTGCATCGTTACCGCCGGTGTGCCGCGCAAACCGGGGATGAGCCGCGATGACCTCCTCGGCATCAACCTGAAGGTCATGAAATCGGTGGGCGAAGGTATCGCCAAACACGCGCCCAATGCCTTCGTCATCTGCATCACCAACCCGCTTGACGCGATGGTCTGGGCGCTGCGCGAGTTCGCGGGCCTGCCGCACAACATGGTCGTCGGCATGGCTGGCGTGCTCGACTCGGCGCGCTTCCGTCACTTCCTCTCGGTGGAGTTCAACGTGTCCATGCGCGATGTCACCGGCTTTGTGCTGGGTGGCCATGGCGACACGATGGTGCCGCTGGCGCGCTATTCAACCGTTGGCGGCATCCCTCTGCCCGATCTGGTCGCCATGGGCTGGACCACGCAGGAGAAGCTGGACGCTATCGTGCAGCGCACCCGTGACGGCGGTGCCGAGATCGTGGGGCTGCTGAAGACCGGCTCGGCCTTCTATGCGCCCGCCACTTCGGCGATCGAGATGGCAGAGGCCTATCTGAAGGACCAGAAGCGCCTGCTGCCCTGTGCGGCCTGGTGCAAGGGAGAGTTCGGGCTGGAAGGCATGTATGTCGGTGTGCCCACGATCATCGGCAAGGGCGGCATCGAGCGCGTGGTAGACATCAAGCTCAATGGCGCAGAGCAGGCGATGTTCGACAAGTCGGTGGCCGCTGTGCGCGGGCTTGTGGACGCCTGCAAGGGAATCGACCCCAGCCTCGCCTGAGGTCAGCCCCCTGAAACGACTCGCAGCAGCGGCCCTTTGGGCCGCTGTTTGCATTTCCGGCCCCCGATTCCCGGCCAGATTCCCCCCGGAAACTGCATCTTGTGGGTGTCGGCGGAGCTTCCACAAATGGCTGAGAATGAGGGCGAAAACGCGGGCGTACAAATTAGACAAGTTTAAATTGTGTGATATCAACACGTTAGGATCATCCGTCAGAAATACGTCACGAAAATCATGCTTCAGGTGCTTTTTCCTCTTGCGGTGTTTTTGCTGTGGGCCTAGATAGCGCTTCACCGGCGGC
>NZ_DAIRVN010000096.1:0-16367 GCF_036802785.1 Pararhodobacter sp. | reverse complement strand
GGGGCATCGAGCCCCCTCGGCCCGCCCGGGGGCGCTGCCCCCGCCGCCCGTTCCGGGCGCCCCCGGCGTATTTCCGGCAAGATGAAGGGGAAGTCGCGCTTCGGGGGGAAGGATGCGCATAAAAGCGGCACAAGAAGAGGGGCAGAAAGAGAGGCAGGCCTCTGTGCGCTTTCAAACGCTTGCCGGGAGGGCGAAGGCCGATTAATCTTTCATCCACTCCGCGCCTTTGCCGGGCAGTGCCGCGCCGGTCAGGGGCGCTTCGCGGTGCAGCGGGAAGGGGGGCGGGAAATCAGGCTTGAGTTTTTGATCAAATTTTAACAAGCTGACCGGAAGCCCGCCATCAGGGCCGTCGGACGCAAACCGCCCCCTCCTGAACCGGGCGGGGCACCAACAGAGAGAGACCAAGAATGCAAAACCGCTTCGTAGCTGCCGTCGTTGCCGCCGTTCTCGCCTCGGCCGGTGCGGCGCAGGCCCAGAGTGTGAATGTCTACAACTGGTCTGACTATATTCACCCCGAGACCGTCGAGCGCTTCACCGCGGAGACTGGAATCACCGTCAATTATGACGTGTTCGATTCGAACGACACGCTGGAAGCGCGGATGCTCGCGGGCTCGTCGGGCTTTGATATCGTGGTACCGACCGCCGATTTCATGCAGCGCCAGATCGCGGCGGGCGTCTATCAGCCGCTCAACAAGGATCTGCTGCCGAATCTGTCCAACATGGACCCTCAGCTGATGGCGCTGGCTGAGGTGTTTGACCCCGGCAACGAGCATTCGGTGATCTACCTCTGGGGCACCACCGGGCTGGGCTACAACACCGCCGCCGTGGCCGAGCGCATGGGCGATGATTACGAAGTGGACAGCTGGGCGCTGATCTTTGACCCCGAACTGGCCGCGCAGTTCCAGGATTGCGGTATCGCCTGGCTGGATGCGCCGACTGAGATGTTCCCGGCGGCGATGAAATACCTGGGCCTTGACCCCACCTCGACCGATGAGGCTGATTTCGAGGCCGCGGCAGAGCTGCTCAACGGCGTGCGCTCGACCGTGCGCTATTTCCATTCCTCCCAATATATCAGCGATCTGGCCAATGGTGAGATCTGTCTGGCTGTCGGCTGGTCAGGCGATGTGCTTCAGGCTGCCGAGCGTGCCGACGAAGCCGATGCCGGCGTCGAAGTGGGCTATGCGATACCCGATGAGGGCGCGCATCTGTGGTTCGACATGCTGGTGATCCCTTCGGATGCACCGAACCCCGAGGGCGCGCATGCCTTCATCAACTTCCTGATGGAGCCGCAGGTTTCGGCCGATATCGTGAACTACGTCATGTTCCCCAATGCCAATGCCGCTTCGAACGAGTTCATCGACGAGGAGATCCTCAGCGATCCCACCATCTATCCGTCGGATGAGGCGCGCGAGGGTTTCTGGACCCTGCAGCCCTACCAAAGCCGCACCGACCGGATTGTGACCCGCCTGTGGACGCGGGTCCGCACCGGCCAATGACCTTTCGCCCCGCCCGCAAACACCGGGCGGGGCTTTCTCTTTGGCGGACATGTTCATGAGCGATCCAGCACTGGCGGCCAATTCCAGACCATGGCGCGACGCGGCGGCCAAGCCCTTTATATCCATACGAAACATCACAAAACGCTTCGGCGATGTGACCGCGGTCGATGACATCAGCCTCGATATCTTCCGGGGTGAGCTGTTCTGCCTGCTGGGCGGTTCCGGCTGCGGAAAATCCACGCTGCTGCGGATGCTGGCAGGGTTCGAGGCGCCGACCTCGGGCAAGATCCTGATTGACGGTGTGGATATGGCGGGGGTGCCCGCCGACAAGCGGCCCACCAACATGATGTTCCAGTCCTATGCGCTTTTCCCGCATATGAGCGTCGAAAAGAACGTGGCCTATGGCCTGCTGCGCGAGGGGAAATCGCGCAGCGAGGCCTATGCCCGCGCCGCCGAGATGCTGAAGCTGGTCAAGCTGGAGGCGTTGGCAAAGCGCAAGCCGCACCAGCTATCGGGCGGCCAGCGCCAGCGTGTCGCCCTTGCCCGCGCGCTGATCAAACAGCCCAAACTGCTGCTGCTGGATGAGCCGCTGGGCGCGCTGGACAAGAAACTGCGCGAGGAAACCCAGTTCGAGCTTATCCGCATTCAGGAAACGCTGGGTGTGACCTTTATCGTGGTGACCCATGATCAGGATGAGGCGATGACGCTCGCCACCCGCATCGGCGTGATGAATGAGGGCGTTATCCGGCAGGTGGGTGAGCCGCGCGAGATCTATGAAGAACCCAACTCACGCTTTGTGTCCGATTTCATCGGCTCGGTGAACCTGTTTGAGGGGCGGGTGACAGAGACGGGCGCAGTGGTCAGCGTGGACACCGGCGATCTGGGTGTGATGCGCGCGCTGGGGCGCGAGGGGGTGTCAGAGGGCCAGAAGGTCTGGCTGGCCCTGCGGCCTGAGCGCGTGTCGCTCAGCCGCACTCAGCCTGCCGCCGGGGCAGCGCTGAACACGGTGCCCGGCGTGGTCGAGGATCTGGGCTATATGGGCCATATGTCCAACTTCCGGGTGCGGCTGGCCAATGGGCGCATGCTGCGGGCAACGCTGTCCAACCGGCTGCGCGACGAAGACCCGATCACCTGGGACGAGGCAGTTTTCGCAAGCTGGCCGGCCAGCACAATGCGGGTGCTGACCGAATGAGCGCGCTCACCGAGAATGCGCTCTGGCGCGGGACGGCGCGGGTGATGGGCGCGCTGGGTATCAGCGGGCGCACGCTGGTCATTGCCATTCCCATGCTTTGGCTGCTGATGTTCTTTCTGGTGCCGTTTCTGGTGCTGGGCCGGATTTCGCTGGCCGAGGCGATCATCGCCCGCCCGCCCTATACGCCCTTGTGGGAAAGGGGGCCGGACGGCACGCTGCACATCATCGCCACGCTGGATAACTACCGCTTCCTGCTGGAGGATGCGCTTTACCGCAACGCCTATCTGTCCTCGATCCGCATTGCCGTGATCTCGACGGTGTTCGCGCTGCTGATCGGCTATCCGATCGCCTGTTACATCGCCCGCTCGCCCGAGCCGCGCCGCTCGATCCTGCTTTTGCTGGTGATCCTGCCGTTCTGGACCTCGTTTTTGCTGCGCGTCTATGCCTGGATGGGCTTTCTGCGCCGTGACGGGGTGATCAACAACGCATTGATGTCGCTGGGGATCATCGACCAGCCGCTGGTGATGATGCAGACCGATTTCGCGGTCTATATCGGCATCGTCTACACCTATCTGCCGTTCATGATCCTGCCGCTCTACGCCAATCTGGTGAAGCTGGACGACGCGCTGCTGGAAGCGGCGGGTGATCTGGGGGCTTCGCCGATGGTGACTTTCTTCACCGTCACGCTCCCTCTGTCGCTGCCCGGAATCGTGGCGGGCTCGATGCTGGTGTTCATCCCGGCGATCGGTGAATATGTGATCCCGGCGCTGCTGGGCGGGCCGGATACGCTGATGATCGGGCGGGTGCTGTGGGATGAGTTCTTCTCAAGCCGCGACTGGCCGGTGGCTTCGGCAGTGGCGATTGTCATGCTGTTTCTAGTGGTGGCGCCGATCATGTGGCTGCAATCGGTGCAAAACCGGCGGGAGCTGGAGTGATGGCGCGCGGCTGGTTCCTTCCCGTCGCGGTGCTGCTGGGGCTGATCTTCCTCTATTCGCCGATCGTCTCGCTGGTGGTGTTCTCGTTCAACGACAGCCGGCTGGTGACGGTCTGGGGCGGATTTTCGACCCGCTGGTACGGGGCTTTGTTCAACGACGCGCAGATACTGGGCGCGGCCTGGATCAGCCTGAAGGTGGCATTTTTCAGCGCCTGCCTTGCGACGGTCTTTGGCACGCTGGGGGCGTTCGTACTGGTGCGGTTTGACCGGTTCTGGGGCAGGCTTCTGCTGATGGCGATGCTGACCGCGCCGCTGGTCATGCCCGAAGTGATCACCGGCCTGTCGCTGCTTCTGATGTTCGTGGCGACCGAAAACCTGTTCAACAGCTTTTCATGGACAAGCGGGCTGTTCCCCAGCCGCGGGGTGATCACGGTGGTCATCGCACATACCACCTTCTGCGCGGCTTTCGTGGCGGTGATCGCGCAGTCGCGGCTGCGCGATATGGATGAAAGCCTGGAAGAGGCCGCGCGCGATCTGGGGGCAGGGCCGGTGCGGGTGTTCTTTGACATCACCATTCCGGTGATCACCCCGGCGCTGATCTCGGGCTGGCTGCTGGCCTTCACCCTGTCGCTGGATGATCTGGTGATCGCCAGCTTTGTGTCGGGGCCGGGCGCTTCCACCCTGCCGATGGTGATCTTCTCCAAGGTGCGGCTGGGCGTCAGCCCGGATGTGAACGCGCTGGCGACCATCATCATCGCCATCGTATCGGTTGCGGTGATCGCCGCAGGCCTTCTGATGCGCCGCGCTTCCCGTCAGCGGCTGCACTGAATCATTGACCTGAGTGGAAAAAGGACGGGGGCTCTGCCCCCGCCGCCCTTCGGGCGACTCCCCCGGGATATTTTCAGACAGAAAATCAACCCTCTGACCCGCCCCCTATTTTCTGTCTGAAAATATCCTGGGGGTGAATGGGCCGCAGGCCCAGAGGGGGCGAAGCCCCCTTCTTTTGATTGAAAAGAGGGGGGGCGAAGCCCGCTCAAGGGCGCGTGCGCGCTCTTCCCTGTGTGGCATCCGAGCGGTTCAGACGTTGAGCAGCAGGTGCTGGCGTTCCCAGGGGCTGATAACCTGCAGGAACTCCTTGTATTCCATGCGTTTCACCGATTCATAGACCGCGCAGAATTCCGTCCCCAGCACTTCGCGGATGGGCTGGCATTCCTCCAGCAGGTCCAGCGCATCGCCCAGCGTGAAGGGCAGCTCGTCTTCCGCCAGATAGGCGTCGCCCTTGTATTCCGGACGCGGCTCCAGCTTTTCCATCATCCCCAGATAGCCGCAGGCGAGGCTGGCGGCGATGCCCAGATAGGGGTTGCAATCCATGCCTGCCAGCCGGTTCTCCACCCGCCGAGACGCCGGGCTGGAGACCGGCACGCGGATGCCGGTGGTGCGGTTGTCGCGCCCCCATTCCAGATTGATGGGCGCCGCGAAATCCGGCACATAGCGGCGGTAGCTGTTCACATAGGGCGCCAGAATCGCGATCACGGCGGGCAGGTATTTCTGCATGCCGCCGATGAAGTGGTGGAAGAGCGCTGTCGAATTGCCCTCGCCATCCGAGAAGATATTCGCGCCGGTCGAGGCATCGACGACCGAGTGGTGGATATGCATTGCCGAGCCCGGCTCACCCTCGATTGGTTTGGCCATGAAGGTGGCGAAGGTCTTGTGGCGCAGCGCGGCCTCGCGGATCAGGCGTTTGAAATAGAACACCTCGTCGGCCAGCGACACCGGGTCGCCGTGGTTCAGGTTGATCTCGATCTGCCCGGCGCCACCCTCCTGCAGGATGCCGTCGATCTCTAGCCCCTGTGCTTCGGCGAAGTCATAGATATCGTCGATGACCGGGCCGTATTCATCGACTGCCGACATCGAATAGGCCTGCTTGCCGGCCGCCGGGCGCCCGGTGCGGCCCATCGGCGGCATGATCGGGTTGGCCGGGTCGGTGTTCGGCGCGACGAGGTAGAATTCCATTTCCGGCGCGATCACCGGCTTCCAGCCCTCGGCCTGATACAGGTCCATGATCCGTTTGAGCACATTGCGCGGCGCCACCTGCACCGGGTTCCCTTCCTGATCCATCACGTCATGGATCACCTGCAGCGTCACATCCGCCGTCCAGGGCGCGGCCGAGGCGGTGGAGAAATCAGGCCGCAGCACCAGATCCGGCTCGGTGAAGGAGGAACCCGGGCGCTCGGCCCAGTCGCCGGTGATGGTTTGCAGGAAGATCGAATCCGGCAGGTAGAATTTATCCTGCTTGGCAAATTTCGAGGCCGGCATGGCCTTTCCGCGCGCAACGCCGGCAAGGTCGGGGACGATGCATTCGACCTCATCGGGCTTGCGCCCGGCGATGTAATCGCGGGCAGCTTCGGGTATCAGCTGGGTCCAGTCGGACATGGGGTGATCCTTCGATCGGTTGAGTGTTCTCAGTCTCGGTTCTGTTTGAAAAAGGCAGCGATGCGCCTGGCGATGTGGGGGCTGTCAAGCGGCGCGCCCAGTTTTTCGCGGGCTTCATCCAGCACCGCGTCAGGGACCACACCGCGCCCCCGTGTATCGATCAGCCCTTCGACGAATTCATCCGCAAACTCGGGATGCGCCTGCACTGAGAGGCCACGGGTATCATAGGCCAGCCCGGCATACTGGCAGAACGGGCTGCTGGCGATGGTCTGTGCGCCCGGCGGCGGGCTGGTGACCTGATCCTGATGCCAGGCGTTCATCGCCAGTGTCTCGCCGTCGAAATCGTATTGCGTGGGCCCCACCGACCAGCCGCCCTGATACTTTTCGACTGTTCCGCCAAGCGCCTGCGCCATGATCTGGTGGCCAAAGCAGATGCCCGCAACCGGCACCTTCGCCGCAAAGGCATCGCGGATCAGTTGCTCAAGCGGTTTGATGAAGGGCAGGTCCTCATAAACCCCGTGGCGCGAGCCGGTGATCAGCCAGCCGTCGCATTCGGCGGGACTGGCGGGAAATTCCATATCCACCACGCGGTAGGTGCGGAAGGTAAAGCCGTGGCCTGCCAGCAGGCGGGTGAACATATCCGGGTAGTCGCCCTCGTCGCGCAGGGGCTCGGGGGCGTAGCCGGTTTGCAGGATGCCGATCAGCATGTCATTCCTCAGACGGTATCAAGGTAGAGCTCAAGCGCTTCCTCGGGGGAAAGCTCGGCCATATAGCGGATTTCCTGGCGCTTGGTGCGCACCAGATTGTCGATCATCTGTGGCGCGAAGATGCGCGCCATCTCGGGGCTTGCCTCGAACGTATCGACTGCGTCCTGCCATGTCACGGGGAGTTGGGGCAAATCGAGGCCATAGGCGTTGCCGGTGATCGGCTGCGGCGGGGTCAGCTTGTCCTCGATGCCGATCAGGGCCGATCCCAGCACGGCGGCCATCATCAGATAGGGGTTGATGTCACCCCCGGCCACGCGGTGTTCGATCCGGCGTGCCTTGTGGCTGCCCGAGGGGATGCGCAGCGCCGAGGTGCGGTTTTCATAGGCCCAGCTGATGCCGGTGGGGGCGTGGGCGCCGGGCACCATGCGCTCATAGCTGTTGGCATGTGGGGCCAGCAGCAGCACCGAGCCGGGCATGGCCTTCATGCAGCCCGCAACCGCCTGGCGCAGAAGGTCGGTGCCCTTGGCGCCGCCATCGTCGAACAGGTTGCGCCCCTCGGAATCGGTGACCGAGAAATGCATATGCATGCCGTTGCCGGGCCAGTTGTCATAGGGTTTTGCCATGAAGCTGGCGGCAAAGCCGTGGCGGCGCGCCAGACCGCGCGCCAGCATCTTGAAGAGCCATGTATCATCCGCCACCTTCAGCACGTCATCGCTGTGCAGCAGGTTGATTTCGAACTGCCCGATCCCGGCCTCGGAAATGGCGGTGTCGGCGTCGATATCCATCTCTTCGCAGGCGTTATAGAGATCGGTGAAGAAATTGTCGAACGCATCAAGCGCGCGCAGCGCCAGCGTGTCGGCACCAGGCCGCCGCTTGCCCGAGCGCGGCGAGGGCGGGACACGCAGCTCGCGCCCCGAGTCGTCGATCAGGTAGAATTCCAGCTCGGTCGCGCAGACCGGGCGCAGGCCAAGGGCATGGAACTTCTGCACGACACGGGCAAGGGCATGACGCGGATCGCCCTCATAAGGAGTGCCGTTTTCATGAAACATCCAGAGCGGCAGAAGCGCAGTGGGTGCCTCCAGCCAGGGCATCGGCAGGAAGCCGCGCTCGGTCGGTTTCAGCACTCCGTCCACATCACCCGATTCGAAGACCAGCGGGCTGTCCTCGATGTCTTCGCCCCAGATATCGAGGTTGAGCACCGAATAGGGAAAGCGGGTGCCCTCCTTGACGATCTTGTCGGCAAAGCGCACCGGAACACGCTTGCCGCGCGCCTGACCGTTGAGATCGGCGGCAGCAACGCGGATGGTTTTGACGTCGGGGTGATGGCGGAGCCAGTCACGCATGGTTCACCTGATGTATTGCGGGCTGAACCGAAGCCGGGCGCGCGCGGCCCGGGGAAGATGACGGTTCAGTCGCCGGTTGATAAGCCCGAACAGACCGATCAACACGAGCGTCAGCAGCACGAAGTAGAAGGCCGCGATAGGGTAGGCAACGAACGGGTTGAAGGTCTGATCGGCGAAATAGCGCGCGTAGTACAGGGCGTCCCCCATCTGCTGCCAGGCCGGAAAGGCCGAGAAATAGACAAGGGCGGTGGCATGGAACAGGAATATCGCCTCATTGGTATAGCTTGGCCAGGCAAGGCGCAACATGGTGGGCCAGACAACCCGGCGAAACCGGGCAAAGCCGGTCAGGCCATAGGCATCGGCGGCCTCCAGATCACCCTTTGGGATGGCCTTGAGCGCGCCGTGGAAGATTTCCGCCGAATAGGCGGCGGTGTTGAAGAACAAAACCAGCAGCGCCCCGGCCCATGCCCGCGTCAGCCACTGGGTGTCAATGGTGATGGTGGCGAACAGCAGGGGGATATCGACGCCGGTGCGGGGCAGCAGCGAGAGGGCCTCATAGGCGAAGAAGAACTGCACGAAGAGCGGCGAGCCACGGAACAGGAAGATGAAACCGCCCGCCGGTTTGCGCAGCCAGGCGCGCGGGCTGGACTTGGCCAGTGCCAGCGCGGTGGCAAGGAAGAAGCCGACCACAAGCGCGAAAACAGCGAAGTAGAGGTTCCAGATCAGGCCCGAGGCGATCAGGAAAAGCTGGTCGCAGAAGGTGATCTCCATGCCGCGTGGCAACAAGGCATCGCCGTGCTGGCGGCCCATGGAGCGCAGGATCAGGCCCTGAAAGCTTTCTGCGCAGCTTCTCATGCGCCGGCCCTCCGCAATGCTTCACCGCCCGCCGTGGCCTGCCCGTGACTGACCCGCGCCATCAGCCGGTCAAACACCTTCTGACTGAACCATGTCAGCGTCAGGTAGAAACACAGCACACCAAGGAAATACCACACCCGCCAGTCAGGATGCGGATAGGCGAACAGGCCGGTTTTCTGCCCGCCCAGCTCCCGCGCCCAGAAAACGATATCCTGAATGCCCAGCAGGAACAGAAGCGGCGTGGCCTTGGTCAGGATCATCCACAGGTTCGACAGGCCGGGCAGGGCAAAGACCCACATCTGCGGCAGCAGCACCCGCCGGAATGCCTGCGCGGGGGACATGCCATAGGCCTCGGCGGTCTCGATCTGGGCGCGGGGCACGGCGGCCATGGCCCCGTGCAGCGTATTGGCGGCGAATGCGCCGAAAACCAGCGCGAAAGCGATCAGGGCCAGCGTGAAGCCCCAGATGTCATGGATCCATGATGCCGAGGACGACAGCGGAAATTTCGCCTGCGCGCAGACCACAAAGTCATTGCCGCGCCGGACAGGTTCTGACCAGTCAGGGCAGCGCCATTTGTGCAGCAGGTATTCCAGCGCCTGATCCAGCGCCAGCGGCACGAACAGAAAGAAGATGATATCGGGCACGCCGCGCACCATTGACACATAGACCGTGCCCACCGCGCGGAACGGCGCAAAGCCCGAGCGCATCGCCAGCGCCCCCAGAAAGCCGAGAGCCAGCGCCATGGGTGCGGCAAGCGCCATCAGCAGCAGCACCACCAGCACTGAGCGATACATGGCGACATGGGTCGCCGTCGTCAGATAACAGGCGAACCACTGCCAGTCCGGCAGCACCGAGGGGTCTGTGCAAAAAGGGAACATGCGCGCGGCAGGTCAGCACCCCCCGGCGCAGGCCGGGGGGTGTGTCTTTCGGATCAGTCGAACAGCGGCACGTCGTCGCCGAACCATTCCACCAGCATTTCATGCAGCGAGCCATCGGCCTTCATCGAATCGATCGCAGCGTTGAACGTGGCGCGCAGTTCGTCATCCGACTGGCGGGTACCCATGCTGATGCCCTGACCGGGGGGCATCACGGTGTCCAGAAACACCAGCTCCCCGCCCGAGTCGCGCTGATAGGTCAGCAGGAAATCACGGTCAGCCAGCACCGCATCGGCCACGCCCGAGCGGACGGCGGCGATGGTTTCATCCGGCGTGGGAAATTCGATCAGCGTGGCGGCGGTATCGGCCACCATCCCCGATTGCACGGTGTTCGACTGTGCCGCGATCACGCCCGATTCCATCACCGAAGGGTCGGTCCCGGCCAGCGCCATATAGGCCGACGGGTCGGGCCGCTTGTAGGCCTGGGTGAACGAGATCACTTCGGCGCGCGCCTCGGTCGCGTTCATGCCGGCCATGATGGTGTCATAGTTGCCACCCACCAGATTGGGGATGATCGTATCCCAGTCGTTGATCACCCATTCGCAGGTCAGCTCGGCGCGCAGGCACAGCTCATTGCCCAGGTCGATCTCGAACCCGACCAGCTGATTGGCCTCGTTGAGGTAGTTGAACGGCGGATAGGCACCTTCGGTGCCCATGCGCACAACCTGCTGCGCCATTGCGGCCGAGGCGCTGAGCGCCAGAACGGCAAGGCTGAGGGACAGTTTTTTCATCATACACTCCATGTTGAACGTTTTTTGGTTTTGATTGCCCAGGGAAGGTTCACGCAGGCTGCGTGGCCCTGAGAAATTGTTGCAGACGCGTCGATTTCGGCGCGCCGAACAGCGTTTCCGGCGGGCCCTCTTCTTCGATCAGACCCAGATGCAGGAAGATGACATGGTCTGACACATCCGCCGCCAGCCGCATGTCATGGGTCACAAGAATCATCGTGCGCCCCTCTTCGGCCAGCGCCTTGATCACGCGCACCACTTCCTGCTCCAGCTCAGGATCAAGGGCCGAGGTGGGCTCGTCGAACAGCAGCGCGCGCGGCTCCATGCAGAGCGCGCGGGCGATCGCGGCGCGCTGCTGCTGCCCGCCGGACATCTGCGCGGGGTACACATCGGCCTTGTCGCCGATGCCGACCTTGTCGAGCAGCGCGCGGGCGCGGGTCTCAACCTCGGCACGCGGCTGGCGCAGCACGGTCAGCGGCGCTTCCATGACGTTCTGCAGCACGGTCATATGCGACCAAAGGTTGAAGCTTTGAAACACCATGGAAAGATTGGTGCGGATGCGGGCGACCTGCGCGCGGTCGGCGGGGTGACGGTGCAGCCCGGTGCCGCGCCAGCGTACCGGCTCCCCCTCGAACAGGATTTCGCCTTCCTGGCTGTCTTCCAGCAGGTTGCAGCAGCGCAGAAGCGTGGATTTCCCCGACCCCGAGGAGCCGATGAGCGAGATCACCTTGCCCGGCTGTGCCGTGACATCGACCCCCTTGAGAACCTCAAGCTCGCCATAAGACTTGTGCAGGCCGCGAATCGCGATGACCGGAGTCTGATCCGGCAGGGGCGAGGCGGCAAGGCTGGATGCGGTCACGAGGGGCCCATCAGATTTGATCATATTCTATGCAGTAGGACGCAAATCACACCGGAATGCAACGGGGGATCGGCGATTCTGTCAATCGAAACCGCGAAAGCGGTGGTGCAAAGTCGGCGTAATCACCCATGCGAGGAAAAATCCGGCGACATAACCGCCCAGATGCGCCTGCCACGCGAGCAGCCCGCCGACCATCAGCCACAGCACCACATTCATCAGCACCAGCCCCGCCATCATCTGCCAGAACGGGCCGAGGGGCGCGTGTGCGGCGCGGCGGCGCTGAAAATCCCAGAACTGGGTGGCGCCGAACAGGCCGAACACAGCCCCCGACGCCCCCACCATCGGCCCCGGTGAGGCCGACAGCAACGCGAATGCCGCCGCACCGCCCGCCGCGCTGAGCATATAGAGCAGCAGAAAGCCCCGCTGGCCCAGCCGCGCCACCGCGTCGCGGCCCAGATGCATCACCATCAGCATGTTGAACAGCAGATGCAGAAAGCCGCCGTGCAGGAAGGCATAGGTGAAGAACATGGCCACCCGCTGCCCGGGATAGATCGGCGCCCAGTCGCCCAGCAGGCCGGGCCAGAACGCGCCGTGCAGAATGGCGGTGCGGCGCAGGCCCGTCAGGTTGAAAAGCGGCGTTTCCACCAGCGTCAGCGCAACCTCGGGCAACGCGCAAAGCGCGACGATGAAGAGCACGACAGGGGCATGCCGGTCAGCGCCGGGGCGGAAATTCTGCGACATGGCACAGCCATGACAGGGACAGCGCGGGCGTGCAAGGGGCCTCTGGGGTGCCGCCCGTGGCCTGGGCGGGCCGGGTCAGTAGCCGGTGGCGCGAACGACGGCGCGGAAGGTGGCCAGCAGGATGCGCAGATCCAGCCAGAACGAGATGCGCTGCAGGTATTTGCGGTCCAGCATGGCGCGGGTGTCGAAATCCTCGTCATTGCGCGCGCTGACCTGCCACAGGCCCGAAAGGCCGGGGCGCAGGGCCAGATAGGCTTCCGGATGCAGGTAAAGCGGCATCTGATCGCTCAACATGGGGCGCGGGCCAATCAGGCTCATATCGCCGCGCAGAACGTTGAAAAGTTGCGGCAATTCATCCATCGAGGTCTTGCGCACCAGCCGTCCCAGCGGGGTTACACGCGGGTCATTTTTCAGTTTCTGGTTGCGGTCCCATTCGGCCTTCAGGGCCGGGTCGGCGGCAAGACAGGCCGCCAGCTTGCCCTCGGCCCCCTTGACCATGCTGCGCAGCTTGAACATGCGAAAGACGCGTCCGTTGCGGCCCAGCCGGGGCTGCGAATAGAACGGATTGCCGCTTTCAGCCCAGAGCGCGAGCGCCAGAAGCACCAGTGCCGGCGCCGAAAGCACGATCAGCAGGGCCGAAAGTACCATGTCGATCCCGCGCTTGGCACGCGTGGCATAGAACCCTGCCGCCGCCGGTTGTGATGCCCCTTGTGCCGCATGCTGCGGCGCGAGAAAGGCGGGGGCGGGCCCTGCCTCGGCCAGCGACGGGGACAGTGGCTGTGTCAGGCCAGTGAAGAAAATGGCAAACTGCGCGCCGGTGTTCAGGACATCCGGCGCAGGATGCCTGGTGAGCGCTCGGATCTGAAAGGACATGAAGACACCCGACGGTTGATATCCGGACCGCCCCGAAACTACCCTGCACCCGGGAGGTGCGGCACTGGCCCGATCCTTGCCACTATTTAGACAAATTTGCGCACCGAAATAGACACATTGTGGCGGGTCCGAGGGTTATTTTATGGAAATAAACTGTTTCCATTATGGAATCCCTGCCTGAGAAGCCGGTATCGTTGCAAAATGCCATAAAATTCCGACATGATGCCGCCTTGTGTCGCAAATTGGGAAACGAATTTCCGGCGCCTGCCAGTAGCGCGCCGTATCCGGCCGCGTAAGTAAGGCAATATAATGGCAAAATGGGGGCGTTCAGTGCAGAGAGAGAATCAGCTGCCCGGCCATGCGGGCTGCCCCGAAAGCGCCGCGAGAATTTGGTATTGTGGCCAAAGTTGATTTATAGAGCTTCCCATGCCCCGCGAACCGGCGGGCACCGTTGGATCGGGCATCAATGCAGGCGCTGAGCTACTATCTTGACCATTTCGGATTGAAGGAACGGCCGTTTTCCCTGACGCCGGACCCGGAATTCCTGTTCTGGTCGCCCGAGCATCGCGGGGCGCTGGCGATGCTGGAATACGGGCTGGGCACCCGCGCGCCGATCACATTGCTGACCGGCGAGATCGGCGCGGGAAAGACCACCCTGATGCATCATTTCATCGGTACGCTGGATGAGGATATCACCATCGGCCTCATCTCGAACCCGCGACCGGGGGTGAATGACATTCTGCGCCGGGTCTGTGCGGCGCTGGGGCTGACGGGGGCAGCGCAGGCGGGGCCAGGGGGTGACGACAGTGCGACGCAGTTCGGGCTGGTGCAGGATTTCCTGCTGGAAGAGCATCGCCAGCACCGCTCGGTGCTGATGATCATCGACGAGGCCCAGAACCTGACCCGCGAGGCGCTGGAAGATCTGCGGATGCTGACCAATATCAACGCCGGCAAGGACGAGGTGCTGCAACTGTTGCTTGTCGGCCAGCCGGAGCTGCGCGACATGGTGCGCCGCCCGGACTTGATCCAGTTCGCGCAACGCATCGCCGCCAGCTACCATATTCCGCGCCTTGGGGCCGATGGGGTGGCGGGCTATATCGCGGCGCGGCTGCGCCTGGCGGGGGGCAGCGCGGGGATCTTCAGCCTTCAGGCGGCCGGGCTGATCCATCAGGCCACCGGCGGCACGCCGCGTCTGGTGAACCAGCTTTGTGATCTGGCGCTGACCTATGCCTTTGCCGAAGGGGCGAAAGTGGTCAAACGTACGACGGTCGAGGCCGTTCTGCGCGATGGCGTCTTCTTTGCTGCCGGGCGCGAGGTGCTGGGCGATACCGCCTGAACCGGGCGGGGAAGGCGCCGCAAGGGGGCTTTCCCGGCTGCGCAGGCCGGGCATCGGGCTTGACTTCGGCCCCCACAAGGGGTGTATCGCGGCCTGAACGCCTTCCCAGCGAACGGAGCCCATGATGCACGCCTATCGCAGCCATACCTGCGCTGACCTCAATTCCGCGCATGTCGGCGCAAGCGTCCGGCTGTCCGGGTGGGTGCACCGGGTGCGCGACCACGGCGGCGTGCTGTTCATCGACCTGCGCGACCATTACGGCATCACCCAGCTGCTGGCCGACAGCGACAGCCCCGCTTTCGCCGCGCTTGAGAAAGTGCGCGCGGAATGGGTGGTTTCCATCGACGGGGTGGTAAAGGCGCGCGACGCCTCGCTGGTCAATGCAAAGATCCCCACCGGCGCGATCGAGGTCTATGTGCAGGGCTTGCGCGTGCTGGGGCAGGCCGATGAGCTGCCACTGCCGGTTTTCGGCGAGCCGGAGTATCCCGAAGAAACACGCCTGACCTACCGCTTCCTCGACCTGCGGCGCGAGACGCTGCACAATAACATGATGCTGCGCTCTCAGGTCGTCCGCTCGATCCGCAACCGGATGTGGGATGCGGGCTTCAACGAGTTCCAGACGCCGATCATCACGGCCTCCAGCCCCGAAGGTGCGCGCGACTTTCTGGTGCCCTCGCGCCTGCATCCGGGCAAGTTCTACGCCCTGCCGCAGGCGCCGCAGCAGTTCAAGCAGTTGATCATGGTGGCCGGGTTCGACAAATATTTCCAGATCGCGCCGTGTTTCCGCGACGAAGATCCTCGCGCTGACCGCTCGCCGACTGACTTCTACCAGCTTGATATGGAGATGAGCTTTGTCGAGCAGGAGGATGTTTTTGCGGCCATCCAGCCGGTGGTGCAAGGGTTGTTCGAGGAATTCGGCAAGGGCCGCCGGGTCGATGCCGACTGGCCGCGCATCCCCTATGCCGAGAGCCTGCTGAAATACGGCACCGACAAGCCCGACCTGCGCAACCCGATCGAGATGCAGGTGGTGAGTGAGCATTTCCGGGGGTCAGGCTTTGCGATCTTTGCGAAACTGCTGGAGAACGCGGGCACTGAGGTGCGCGCCATCCCCGCGCCGGGCGGCGGGTCGCGCAAGTTCTGCGACCGGATGAACGCTTTTGCGCAAAGTCAGGGGCTGCCGGGGATGGGGTATATCTTCTGGCGCAAGGGCGAAGACGGCACCATGGAGGCCGCGGGCCCGTTGGCCAAGAACATTGGCCCTGAGCGGACCGAGGCGATCCGGGTGCAACTGGGACTGAATGAGGGCGATGCGGCATTCTTCCTTGGCGGCAAGCCCGAGCAGTTCGAGGCGGTCGCCGGACGCGCGCGCAGTGAGATTGGCCGCGAGCTGGGGCTGATTGACGAAAACCAGTTCAAATTCGCCTGGATCGTCGATTTCCCGATGTATGAGAAGGATGACGAGGGTCGGATCGATTTCTCGCATAACCCGTTTTCCATGCCGCAGGGCGGCCTGGAGGCGCTGAACGGCGACCCGCTCAAGGTGCTGGGCTATCAGTATGATCTGGCCTGCAACGGCTATGAGCTGATTTCGGGCGCGATCCGTAACCACAAGCCGGAGATCATGTTCAAGGCGTTTGAGCTGGCGGGCTATCCGGCGTCGGAGGTCGAGAAGCGGTTCGGCGGCATGGTCAAGGCCTTCCGCTATGGCGCGCCGCCGCATGGTGGTTGCGCGGCCGGGATCGACCGGATTGTGATGCTGCTGGCGGATGAGGCGAATATCCGGCAGGTGATCATGTTCCCGATGAACCAGCGCGCGGAAGACCTGATGATGGGCGCGCCCTCGGAGCCGATGAACGAGCAGCTGCGCGAGTTGCGCCTGCGCGTGGTGCCTTTGGAGAAGTGACGGGGCGAAGCGGGGGGCTGCCGCCCCCCGCA
>NZ_DAIRVN010000095.1:0-16826 GCF_036802785.1 Pararhodobacter sp. | reverse complement strand
ACGGGGGTCGGCGCCGGGGCGGGCTCGTTGCGCGCCAGCCAGATGCCGACGCCGGCGGCCAGCACGATCACGGCGATGATCAGGATCTTTTTCATATTCTTACCTCGGATTGCCACAAGCACATTTTCACGCGCGGTTTACACGCGATCCCCCCCTTTGCGCAATCGTTCTTCGCTGCGGTGCAGCCAGAGCGGAGCGAAAACGGCGCCGGAACGCCGGTGCGGCGCATCCAATCCAACAATGAAGGCCCTAAACAGCCCCGGCACAGCGCCCAGCCCCTTGCCAGCCGGGCGGCGTAGAGCTATTTTCGCGCGCGACGTATCAAAAGAAGGAACGCCACCATAGCCCGCAGACCTCACAATGCCCCGCCGAGCCGCGACACCGGCCCCCGCGTCAATGACCGGATCCGTGCCCCTGAAATCAGGCTGATCGGTGCGGAAGGCGAAAACATCGGCGTGGTCACGCCTGCCAAGGCCATGGAACTGGCCGAAGAAGCCGGGCTTGATCTGGTTGAAATCTCGCCAAACGCGGCGCCGCCGGTCTGCAAGATCATGGACTACGGCAAGTTCAAGTATGAACAGCAGAAGCGCGAGGCCGAAGCGCGCAAGAAGCAGCACATCATCGAGATCAAGGAAGTCAAGTTCCGCCCCGGGACGGACACCCATGATTACGAGGTCAAGATGCGCAATGTCGTCCGCTTCCTTGAAGGCGGCGACAAGGTGAAGGTGACACTGCGCTTCCGTGGCCGCGAGATGGCGCACCAGCAGCTTGGACTGGAATTGCTCAACCGGGTTGCCGATGACATCATCGAGATCGGCAAGGTCGAGAACATGCCGCGCCTTGAGGGACGGCAGATGGTGATGATGATCGGCCCGCGCTGATCAGACCGGGATGCGGGGGCGCTGCCCCCGTCGCCCGTTCCGGGCGCCTCCCCCGGGATATTTCCGAACAGATGAAGCGCAGACCAGCGCGAAGGGGCCGCCGTCAAGGGCGGCCCTTTGCGTTCTGGCGGCGCATTTATTCGGTGGCGGGCTGTGCCAGAAGCCATGCGGCAATCGCCTGCCGGTCACTTTCGGGCAGTTGCGCGATCTGGACCACGACATCGGCCATGGAGCCGCCGACCACATCAAACTCCGGCGTGAAGCCGCTGAACAGATAGGCTTCGATATCCTCGGCGGACCAGCCCTCGGGCGGGATGGCGGGGATGCGGCCCTGACCGGAAGGATTGGGCGCGCCCGACATCCATTGCGCCGGGTCCAGCTGCCCCAGCCTGTCGCGCGGGGTGTGGCATTCCGCGCAATGGGCCAGCGTTTCGACCAGGTAGTGACCGCGCGCCAGAACCGGGTCTTCGGGGGCGGGCGGCGGCGCGGCCCGGGCGGCAAGATGTTTCCACAGGCCCAGCCCGCGGCGCAGGGTCAGCGGCGCGGGAAGGTCATGGGGCTGCGAGGCTGTGGCATCAGCAGGCAGGCTTTGCCAGAAGGCCCAGAGATCGGCGACATCCTGCGGCGTGGCGCCCGCATAGGCCCGGTAGGGAAAGGCCGGGTAATAATGCGCGCCCGTGGGCGAGACGCCCAGCATCATCGCGCGGGCGAATTCCTCCAGCGCCCAGCCGCCGATGCCCGCGTCGGTATCGGTGGAGATGTTGGGGGCAACGAAGGTGCCGAAGCCGGTTTCAAAGCGCCGTCCGCCGCTGAGCACCAGCCGCTCCTCCAGCGGCGCGTTGAAGGCGATGCCCGGCGCGGCGTGGCAGCCCGCGCAGCCCGCCGCCCAGAACACCGCCTCGCCGCGCGCGCGATCAGCGCTATGCGCGGCGAGTGCCTGCTGAACCCCGGCTGTCAGAGCGGCGGGGCGGGTGAGCAGCCAGAACCCCGCAGCCCCCGCCGCCACCGCCAGCCCCAGCAAAAGAGGCCAGCGCCGCATCAGGGTGCGGGCGCGCGGTAGCTGTCATGGCAGGCGCCGCAGGCCCCGCCAAGCGCGCCCAAGGCGCCCTGAAGCGATGCCAGATCGGTGCCCGCAGCGGCCTGCATGGCCTCGGCCCCGGACTGAAGCGCCGCGTAACGCCCTGCAAAGTCTTCCAGATTTTCCCAGATCGCGGGCAAGGCGCGGGTGTTGGCGGCAGTTGCATTGTCCGACCCTTCAGGCCAGAGCGCCGGATTGGCCACGCGGGTCAGGTGATACAGATGGTCCGCCGCCGCCTGCGCCGCCCCGGAATCATAGTCGGTGCGGCCCTGAGCCATGCTGCCCAGCACCCCCAGATTGAAGGCGAAAAGCTGGAACTGCGCCTTGCGGGCACCGATCGCGGCCTCGTTGGCCATGGCGGCCTGCGGCAGGGCGAGGGGCAGTGCGAGCGCAAGGGCACGGGCGGGTGCGGTCAGTCTGTTAAACATGCGTGCCTCCAATGACAGATGGAGGTTCAGCTTAGAGCATTCGTGTGACCGTGAAAGTTGCGCATTGCCGGGGGGTGGGTTGCTCGCGCATTCGTGATCACGGGCGCGGGAACATTACAGGGGGGGAGATCATGGGCCGGGAAGATTGACGCTGTGACGGTTTGGTGACATTTTCGCGTCATGACGATGTCACCCTCGCCGACCCTTGATACAATGGCCCTTGATACGCTGGTCGCCGCTGCGGCCCGGTCCGGTGCGCCGCGCATCGAGCCGGTGGATCTGGGCGGGCGGCGCTACTGGATCAAACGGCCCGAGGTTCTGTCGCTGCGCTGGCGATTGCAAAAGGGGAACCCCGCGCGCTCCTTCGCGCGCGAACGGCGGGCGCATCACGCTTTGCTGGCGCGCGGTGCGCCGGTGCCGCCCATTCTGGCGGAGGCGGAAAACTACCTCGTTCTGCCCGACAGCGGCCCCTCGCTGGAAGCCATGCTGGCCGAAAACGTCGCCACCCCTGCCGGGCGCCGGCGTGCCTTTCGCGCAGCGGGTATCGCGCTGGCGGGGCTGCATGCGGTGGGGCTTGCCCATGGCCGCCCGGTGCCGCGCGATTTGTGCTGGAACGGCGAGCAGATCACATTCCTGGACTTCGAGAGCAGCGCGCGGGCGGGCGCGGCCAGTCAGCGGCGGCAGATCATGGATCTCGTGCAGGCGATCCACGGCGTCTATGCCCTGTCGCCGCATGAGACGCCCGAGGTGGAGGCGCTTTGTCAGGGCTACCACGACGCCGACAGCGCGGGCATCTGGCAGGGCGCGCAACGCTGGGCCAGCCGCTGGCGCTGGATTGACCCGCTGACCCGACCGCTGCAACGCTATGAAGCGCGCTATAAACCCCTTCGCCGCTACAAGGAACTGATGGCGCTCCCGCTTACCCTTGCCCGGCTGCGCGGCTGAGCGCCCTCAGCGCCCCTTCCAGACCGGATCGCGCTTTTCCGCAAAGGCGCGCGCGCCCTCAAGCTGGTCTTCGCTGGCATAAAGCCGGTCAACGGTGGGAAACTGGCGTCTGGTAATGCGGTTGAGGGCATCCTGAAAGCGCATATCCTCGGCCTCGCGCACCACTTCCTTGATCGCGGCAAACACCAGCGGCGGCCCGCTTTCCAGCAGCCGCGCCAGCTCCCATGCCTTTGGCAGCAGATCTTGCGGGGTGGTGACCTCTTTCAGCAGGCCCCAGCGCAGCGCCTCATCCGTATCGAACCAGCGCCCGGTCAGCAGCAGGTCCATCGCCACATGATAGGGGATGCGCTTGGGCAGCTTGATACTGGCGGCATCGGCCACCGTGCCTGAGCGGATTTCGGGCAGGGCGAAGGTGGCATTGCTTGATGCCAGTATCAGATCGCAGCTCAGCGCCAGTTCCAGCCCGCCGCCACAGCAGATGCCGTTGACCGCCGCGATCACGGGCTTGTTCATCTGCGGCAGTTCCTGCAAGCCGCCAAAGCCGCCCACGCCATAATCACCATCGACCGCATCGCCATCAGCGGCGGCTTTCAGATCCCAGCCGGGGCAAAAGAATTTCTCGCCCGCTGCGCGCAGGATCGCCACGCGCAGGCTGTCATCATCGCGGAAGTCGCGGAACACTTCGCCCATGATCCGGCTGGTCTGCAGATCAATCGCATTGGCCTTTGGCCGGTCCAGCGTGACCTCAAGAATACTGTTCTCGCGGCGGGTTTTGACCGGGCCGTCGGTTCGCATCTGCATCATGGCTCTTCCTTCCAGATTACCGCATCCACTGCAATGGCGCCGCTCTCGCGCACCATCAGCGGGTTGATCTCGATCTCTTCCAGCGCCGCATCGCCCTCCAGCAGGGCCTGAAGGGCCAGCGCCACCTGCACCACTGCCGCCACATCGGCCCGCGCCCGGCCCCGGTAGCCATCCAGCAGCGGCCAGAGCCGCAGGCCACGCAGCGCCGCGCCGATCTCATCGGCTGTGACCGGCAGAACCAGCGTGGCGGTGTCATTCAGCAGCTCCGCCGTTACCCCGCCGAAACCCAGCGTGAGCGTGGCACCATAGACCGGGTCACGCCGCGCGCCGATCAACAGCTCTGCCAGTGCGCCGCTGACCATTTCCTCGGCCAGATAGCCGGTCGCGCCGGGCATGGGGGCCTGGCCCTGCAGCGACGGCAGGTTCAGCCGGACCGCGCCCGCCTCGGTCTTATGGGCGAAACCCAGCCCCTTCAGCGCCAGCGGCGGGGTGAGGCTTTGGGCAAGGGGGTGCAAGGCGGGCAGGTCCGGCGCGCTGACACCGCGCGGAACCGCAACCCCGGCGCGGGCAAGCAGCGCCTTGGCCGCGCCCTCCGGCAGCAATGTCAGCGGGCGGCTGCGCGCGCAGGGCAGCCATGGCCGCCACCCGGCCCGGCCCGGCCCGGTTTGTGCCGCGCGCAGGGCCGCCAGCGCGGTTTCCAGCCCCATCAGCGGCGCAATCCCGCGGCCCATCAGGGCAATCGCGCGCGCCTCATCGAAATTCTCGGGCATCGAGGCGACGGGAAAAGCGGGCTTTCCCGTCGCCTGCCCCGCCGCGATGATCGCCTCCAGCGCGGGTTCAAAACTGGACGGGTCGCAGCGGTCCGGGCGCGGCGGGTCGATGATGAACATGCCCGCATCATAGCCCGACAGCATGGTGGTGAAAACCTCGGTGGTGCGCGGGCCGTCACCCCAGATGAAGGTGTGATAATCCAAGGGGTTGGCAATGGTCACAAGCGGGCCCAGAATGCCTGACAACCGGGCGCGCTGCGCCTCTGACGGCGGCGGGAATGCCAGCCCGAAGGGCGCGGCGAGATCGGCCGCAAGCCCCGCTTCACCGCCTGAGCATGACAGCGAACACAGCCGCCGCCCCAGCCCGGGGCCGTGCAGATGCAGGATCTTCAGCGCCTCCAGCAGCTCCGAGGGGGTGTTCACCTCGGCCACCCCGGCCTGACGCAGACAGGCCGAGCTGGCCGCCCCGCCCCCGGCAAGCGAGGCGGTGTGCGAGGCCGCAGCATCGCGCGCGGCCTCGGTCTTGCCCGCCTTGATCGCCACAATGCCCTTGCCCGCCGCGCGCGCGGCCTCGGCCAGCGCGGCGAAGGCGGGCGCATCGGCCAGACCCTCGATGTAAAGCCCCAGCGCCGTGACCCGCTCATCGGCCAGAAGCGCGCCTGCCAGCTCGGCCAGACCCACCTGCGCGGCATTGCCCAGACAGGCAACATAGGCCACCGGCAGCCCGCGCGCCTGCATCGTCAGGTTGATGACGATGTTCGACGACTGGCTCAGCAGCGCCACTCCTTTCGCCACCCGCCGCCCGCCATGCTGATCAGGCCACAACAGCGCGCCGTCCAGATAATTGATCAGGCCGTAGCAGTTCGGGCCCAGAACCGGCATCGGCCCGGCGTTAGAAACCAGCGCTTCCTGCAACCCCGCCTCTCCGGCCTCACGCCAGCCTGAGGCGAAACAGATCGCCCCGCCCGCTTTCATGGCAGCCAGTTCGGCCACAACATCAAGCGTGGCATGCCGGTTGACACCGACAAAGGCTGCATCCGGCGGGGCAGGCAGATCGGCAAGCGCCGGAAAACAGGGCACCCCCGCAATTTCGGCGCGCGTTGGATGGACCGGCCATACCAGCCCGTCAAACCCCATGCGCTGGCATTGCTCGATCACATTCGCGGCCCATCCTGACCCCAGAACGGCGATCGAGCGGGGGCGCAACAGACGTGTGAGATCCCTCATGCCCGGCTCCTGCGCCGAGGGGCGAGCGGGCAGGGGGGCCGTCTGCCCCCCTCTTGCGCTACGCGCAAATCACCCCCCGAGGATATTTCCGGACAGAAAATGGAAGCACCCCGCCCCAGCAAGGACGGGGTGCCATTTCCTGTCACGGTCATCGGCATCCCTGCCTGTACCGCTCCAAAAGGATTGCTGATTCGGATTGAGGGCTGGTTAATGAGAGCTGTCATCTGTTCATTTTCTGTCCGAAAATATCCTCGGGGGTATCCAAAGGGGGCTGACGGCCCCCTTTGGCGAGGGGGTTCGGGGGGCGAGGAGCCCCCCGAGACCTACCCGCCCAGTGGCCTGAGCAATTCACGCGAGATGATATGGCGCTGGATCTCTGATGTGCCTTCCCAGATCCGCTCCACCCGGGCATCGCGCCAGATGCGTTCCAGCGGCAACTCCTCCATCAGCCCCATACCGCCGTGGATCTGGATCGCCTCATCCGCCACCATCGCCAGCACTTCGCTCGCCTTGAGCTTGGCCATCGCCATATCGGCCTCGGTCACGCTGTCTTGGTCGAATTTCCACCCGGCCTCCCATGTCAGCAGTTCTGCCGCTTTCAGTTCCATCGCCATATCGGCCAGTTTGAAGCTGACGCCCTGAAACTTGCCGATTTGCTGGCCGAACTGCTTGCGCTCCGCGGCATAGGATACGGCATGACCCAGCGCGCGGGCGGCGCGGCCCAGGCAGGTGGCGGCGACCTGCAGGCGGGTGGCGCCCAGCCAGGTATTGGCGACCTCAAACCCCTTGTGCGCTTCGCCCAGCACATTTTCCGCCGGCACCCGGCAATCATCGAATTCCAGCACCGCGTTGGAATAGCCCCGGTGGCTGACGTTGCGGTAGCCGTCGCGCACCGTGAAGCCCTTGGTTCCCTTGTCCACAAAGAAAGCGGTGATGCGCTTTTTCCTGCCGCGTGGCGTCTCTTCCTCGCCGGTTGCCATGAAGGCGATGGTGAAGCCCGAGATATCGGCATGGCTGATGAAATGCTTGGTCCCGTTGAGCACCCAGTCGCTGCCCTCCTGCCGCGCGCTGGCCTGCATGCCACGCAGGTCTGAGCCCGCGCCGGGCTCGGTCATCGCCAGACAATCCCACGTCTCACCCCGGATGCAGGGGTAGAGGTATTTCTCCTTCTGCGCCTCGGTCCCGGCCAAGAGGATGTTCGACGGCCGCGCCACGCAGGTCCAGTGCAGCGCATAATTCGCGCGCCCCAGCTCACGCTCATAGAGCAGCCATGACAGCGTATCGAGGCCCGCGCCGCCTACCTCTTCGGGCATATTGGCCGCGTAAAGCCCTGCCGCCATCGCCTTTTGCTGCACTTCGCGGATCAGTTCCATCGGTAGATGGCCGGTGCGCTCCACCTGTGCCTCATGCGGGTAGAGCTCGGCCTCGACAAAGGCGCGCGTGGTCTCGACGATCATGCGCTGTTCATCGGTGAGGGCGAAATGCATCAGCTTTTCCCCCGTCCGGTTTGGTGTCCGACATGGCGGCCCGCAGTTTCAGGCCGGGGCAGTGCCGCATGGGCGTCGCGGATCGCGCCCAGCCGCGCCAGCACCTCGGGCGCGGCGGGGCAGGCGCGGCCCTTGGCCATGTCAACATGCAGCAGCATCTGCTCCAGCGTCGCCACCGGCGCCCCATCCTTCTCGATGCGGATGAAGACATGCAGGCGCTTCTCATCGGCGCCCAGCACCTGCACCGAGCCGGTCAGCCGGTCGCCCAGCTTCGCCTCGCCCAGATGCATGATATGCGTCTCGGCGGTGTAATAGCTGTGCCCGCCTGCCACATAATCCATCCCGGCGCCGATGTGGCGCAGGAAGGCGTCCGAGGTCTCGGAACTGGCGAACAGGTAGCGGCTTTCGGTCATATGGCCATTGTAATCGATCCAGCCGGGCAGCACCTGCATATGCGCCATGACCATCGGCGCGGCGGTGTCCGGGCTGGGGTCGGGGGCGGTAGCGCGGCGGCGGGCGTCATGCTCCAGCAGCACGCGCCCGGCGCCCCAGTTGCTGTCCTTCAGCACCCGCAGAAAGCCGATCAGATTGCGGTCGCGGATGCGCTCCAGCTCGCGGATGCTGTGCTGGCCGGATTGCGCATCGGATTGCCCGGCGATCAGGTCGACCAGTTCATCGTTGAACTCGGGCACATCGGTCAGGCGGGTCCAGGGCCAGGTCAGGCAGGGGCCGAACTGCTCCAGAAAGTGCTTCATCCCCGCCTCGCCGCCCGCAATCCGGTAGGTCTCGAAGAGGCCCATCTGCCCCCAGCGCAGGCCAAAGCCCATGCGTATCGCCTCGTCTATTTCTTCCGTGGTGGCGATACCGTCCTTGACCAGCCAGAGCGCCTCGCGCCACACTGCTTCGAGGAAACGATCGGCGATATGAGCGTCGATTTCCTTGCGTACATGGAGCGGGAACATGCCGATTTCACGCAGGATTTCTTTAGCACTCTCAACGAGTTTCGGGTCGTTCTTAATACTGGGGACGATTTCGGCCAACGGTAAAAGATAGACCGGGTTGAACGGGTGGGCGACGAAGATCGACGCGGGATTGAGCGCACCTTGTTGCAGCTCTGACGGCTTAAAGCCGGAGGTTGAGGAACCCAGCGGCGTGTCCGGGGCGGCATGTTGTATCTCGGCATAGACCCTGTGCTTCAGGGCAAGATCTTCAGAGACTGATTCCTGAATATAATCAGCGTTTTGCACCGCTTCTTTCAGGTTGGATGCGAATGTCAGGCTTCCATTGTCTGGCATTGGAGCGTCTGATAAAGCGGGGAGCGCGGCGCGCGCGTTGGCCAGAACCTCCCCCAGTTTGCGGGGCGCTTCGGGGTCAGGGTCAAAGACCGCGACATCCCAGCCATTCAGCAGGAACCGCGCGGCCCAGCCGCCGCCGATTACACCGCCGCCGATGATTGCTGCCTTCATTTCGGGGCCCTCTTTTCCAGCCTGAGCAGCTCGCGCACGGCATCGGGGCCGATTACCCGCGCGCCCATGTTCTCGACAATCGTCACCGCCCGCTCGACCAGTTGCGCATTGGTGGCCAGCACGCCCTTGTCCAGCCAGAGGTTGTCTTCCAGCCCCACGCGCACATTGCCCCCGGCCAGCACCGAGGCGGCGACATAGGGCATCTCGTTGCGCCCCAGCCCGAAGGCCGACCAGTGCCAGCCCGCAGGCACATTGTTGACCATCGCCATGAAGGTGTTGAGATCGTCCGGCGCGCCCCAGGGCACACCCATGCAAAGCTGCACCAGCACCGGCTCAGGGATGATCCCCTCGGTCACCAGCTGTTTGGCGAACCACAAGTGGCCAGTGTCGAACGCCTCGATCTCGATGCGCACACCCGCCTCGGTCATCCGCTGCGCCATGTCACGCAGCATGCCGGGGGTATTGACCATGACGTAATCGGCTTCGGCAAAATTCATCGTGCCGCAATCCAGCGTGCAGATTTCCGGGCGGCAATCGGCGATATGCTGCACCCGCTCCGCCGCGCCCGCCATGTCAGACTTCTGCGACATGCGGTTCATCGCTTCGGTGCCGTCGAACAGCATGTCGCCGCCCATCCCGGCCGTCAGGTTCAGCACCACATCGGTGCCGGAATCGCGGATGCGCTCGGTCACCTCGCGGTACAGCGCCGGATCGCGCGAGGGCGCGCCGGTTTCGGGGTCGCGCACATGGCAATGCACCACGGCGGCACCCGCCTTGGCGGCGTCGATGGCGGAGGTGGCGATGGCTTCGGGCGAGCGCGGCACATGGGGCGAGCGGTCCTGCGTCCCGCCCGAGCCGGTCACAGCACAGGTGATGAAAACGTCACGGTTCATGGTCAGCGGCATGGAAAACTCCCTTCGTTGCGGCAAGCGTATCAGGCTTGCCTACCGCGACTTGGCGATTTACGAAATGATGATGGCACATTCCGAAACCGTCTTTGCCCCTTCCAGCGCGCCGCTTGAGATTGCGGCGCTGGTTCTGCCGCGCGCCTCGATCCTTGAGGTGGCCTCGGTGCTGGACCCGATGCGCAACGCGAACCGCCACCTTGGCCGCGAGGGGTTCCGCTGGCGGGTGGTCTCGCCCGATGGCGCGGCGGTGCCGCTGACCTGCGGGATCGAGTTGCCAGCCGTGGGGCCGCTGGCAGCGGCCGAGGGGGCGGATGTGCTGATCGTCATCGCGGGTTACAACCAGTCCGAAATCGCCACCCGCCCGCTGATCGCCGGAATCCGGCGCATGGCCGGGCGGTTCCGCATGGTGGGTGCGGTCGATGCCGGACCCTGGGTGCTGGCGCGCGCGGGCCTGCTGGACGGGCATCGGGCCACGGTTCACTGGGAAGATCTGGAAGATTTCGCGCTCGCACACCCGGCGATTGACGTTGTGCCGGACCGCTTTGTGATTTCGCGCAACCGCTTTACCGCCGGGGGGGCTGCGCCTGCGGCGGACCTGATGCTGCATCTGATCGGCGCGCGTTGCGGTGCGGCCTTGGCCGGGCAGGTGGCGGCATCGTTCCTTTATGAGGCGCAGGCCGATGGCGCGCGCCCGCAACGCCCCGGCATGCTGCCGCAGGCGCGCGATGCGCGTCTGGTAGCGGCCCTGCGCCAGATGAGTGCCCATCTGGAAGAGGTGCTACCCCTGGACGCGATTGCCCGCGCGCAGGGCCTGAGCCTGCGGCGGCTGGAGCAGCTGTTCCGCGCCGGGCTGGGGCAAGGGCCTGCCGCTGCCTATCTGGAGCTGCGGCTGCAGGCGGCGCGGCGCATGATCATTGACACACGTCACAGCCTGCAGGAGGTGGCGCTGCGCTGTGGCTTCATGGACCCCACCAGCTTTTCCCGCGCCTTCCGTCGCCGCTTCGGCGCACCACCCGGCCGCGTCCGCGCGGCGGTGCGGCGGGGGTAGGCTTGAGGCGGGCAAGGAGGGGGCTTTGCCCCCTCTTGGCCTTTGGCCAATTCACCCCCAGGATATTTTTGAACAGGTGAGGGGCGGGGATCATGGCGATAAATGTATGACAATAAAATTGGTGGCCTTCTGGCTCTGCTTGCCGTGTTTTTCGCGTGTCGGAGACAATGTTGCTGGATTCCGCGCGCGGGCGGGGCGCAGGGCGCGCGCGCAGAGAGTTGCGTAAATTTTGATTAAAGGTCAGTCCGTTAAGGGGGCATTAATTGTCAGGCAATTAAATGCCTGACAATTTTTACAGCGTCACCAATGCATGCCTTTTGCGCCCGGCGGTCAGTTTCAGGGGTTCTGACAGATCCGCAGCGGTGATGACCAGCGCGGCGTCAGAAAGCGCCGCGTCATTGAGCCGCGCGCCGCCCTCGGCGATCAGCCTTTTCGCGTCCTTGCCCGATTTGGCGAGGCCCGCGCGCACGAAAAGCTGCACCACCGAGATGCCTTCGGCGGCCTCGGCAGCCCCCAGCACCACGCGCGGCAGATCCTCCCCCGTGCCGCCCTCTTCAAAGACCGCGCGGGCGGTGGCCTCGGCAGCCTCGGCAGCGGCCGTGCCATGGCACAGCCGCGTCACCTCATTGGCGAGGATTGCTTTGGCCGCGTTGATCTCGGACCCTTGCAGCGCGCCCAGCCGCTCGCATTCATCGACCGGCAACTCGGTATAGAGCTTGAGGAAGCGGCCGACATCGGCGTCGGTCGTATTGCGCCAGAACTGCCAGAACTCATAGGGCGCCAGCATGTCGCCGTTCAGCCAGACCGCGCCACCCTGGCTTTTGCCCATCTTGCGCCCGTCCGAGGTGGTCAGCAGCGGGGTCGTCAGGCCAAAGACATGGCCATCCACCACCCGCCGCGTCAGATCCACCCCGTTGACGATATTGCCCCATTGGTCTGACCCGCCCATCTGAAGCAGGCACCCCTGACGGTTGAAAAGCTCCAGAAAATCATAAGCCTGGAGGATCATGTAGTTGAATTCGAGAAACGACAGTGACTGCTCGCGGTCCAGCCGCGATTTGACGCTCTCGAAGGACAGCATCCGGTTGACCGAAAAATGCCGCCCGATATCGCGCAGGAACTCCAGATAGTTCAGCCCGTCCAGCCATTCGGCGTTATTGACCATGATCGCGTGCTGCGCGCCGCTGCCGTAATCGAGATACTTGGCAAACACCTGCTGCATGCTGGCGATATTGCTGTCGATGGCCTCAGGCGTCAGCAGCGGGCGCTCATCCGACCGGAAGGAGGGGTCGCCCACCTTGGTGGTGCCGCCGCCCATCAGGGTGATCGGCTTATGGCCGGTTTTCTGAAACCAGCGCAGCAGCATGATGTTCAGCAAATGGCCCACATGCAGCGATTTCGCCGTGGCGTCATATCCGATATAGGCCGGGACAACCCCCTTGATCAGCGCTGCGTCCAGCCCCTGCAGATCGGTGCAATCGGCCAGAAAGCCGCGCGCGGTCACGGTCTGCAGGAAATCCGATTTGGGTTTGTAGGTCATTTTCCGTTTGTCCTTGGCCTGTGACTGGGGCCGTCTATAAAGCATGGGGCAGGTTGAGGGAAAGCCATGTTGAAGCGCAGAATGCTGCGGGTGCTGGGGGCGATGTCGGGCACCTCGCTTGACGGGGTGGATGCGGCCGTGCTTGTCACCGACGGGGTGACGATCGCGGCTTTCGGTGAAACGGCCTACCGGCCCTATTCAGCGGCTGAGCGCGCGGTGCTGCGTGCGGCTTTGGGCGCATGGCCGGATGATCCGCGCACCGAAGCTGCGGCCGAGGTTGTGGAAACCGCCCATGCCGAACTGCTGTCGCGCTTTGATCCGGTTGATCTGGTGGGCTTTCACGGCCAGACACTGGCGCATGATCCGGGCGGACGCGGGACGCATCAGGCGGGTTCGGGCGAGGTGCTGGCAACGGTGCTCGGCGCGCCGGTGGTGTGGGATTTCCGCAGCTCGGATGTGCGGCTGGGCGGGCAGGGGGCGCCGCTGGTTCCCTTCTATCACCACGCGCTCGCCCGCCATATCGGCGCTACGGGGCCAGTGGCCTTCCTCAATATCGGCGGTGTCGCCAATGTCACATGGACCGATCCGCGCATTCCTGCGCCGGACCATGCCTGCCTCGCGTTTGACTGCGGGCCGGGCAATGCGGCCATGGACGACCTCATGCAGGCGCGCCGCGGCCAGCCGCAAGACGCGGATGGTGCGGTGGCCGCCCTTGGCACGCCCTGCAACGAGCGCCTTGATGCCTTTGCCCGCCACCCGTTTTTTCGCCGCATCCCGCCCAAATCGCTCGACCGCGCCGCGCCCGTCCCCGATATCGAAGGGCTGCCGGATGCCGACGCACTGGCCACGCTCGCTGCGGGCATCGCCACCGGCGTCGCACTGGCGTTCGAGCATTTCCCGGAACCCCCCGAAAGGCTCTGGGTCAGCGGCGGCGGGCGGCACAACCGGACCGTGATGCGCATGATCGCGGCGGGCTGCGACTGCCCCACCGCCCCAGTGGAAGAGGCCGGGCTGGATGGCGACATGCTTGAGGCTCAGGCATTCGCCTGGCTCGCCGTCCGGGTGGTGCGCGGCCTGCCCACCTCGGGCCCGCGCACCACCGGGGTCGCGGCCCCGGTCGGCGGCGGCATCCTCAGCCGGCCGCCGGATCAAACGCGCTGAGCCCCTTCATTTTCTGTCTGAAAATATCCTCAGGGGGGTGAATGGCCGCAGGCCAGAGGGGGCTTGAAAAGCCCCCTTTCCCGGCCCCTGCAAGCGCCCCGTCAGGGTGCCAGAAGCCGCTCGAACAAGCGCTCCAGAAACGGCTCGGCCCCTTCCAGCGGGTCCGTCCCCTCGCGGATCAGCCGGATCTGGGCATCGAAATCGGCGTAATGCTGGGTCAGCGCCCAGATCGAGAAGATCAGCTGATACGGGTCCACCGGCGCCACGCGCCCCTCGGCGCTCCAGCGCGCGATCAGGGCTGCGCGGTCATCGACCAGCGCCTTCAGATCGCGCGAGATGAAATCGGCCAGCCGGGGCGCGCCTTGCAGGATCTCATTGGCGAACAGCCGGCTTTCGCGGGGAAATTCGCGCGACATCCGCAGTTTGTGGCGCATGTAGCCCATGATCTCGCTGCGCGGGTCGCCTGACGGGTCGATGGCGCGCAGCGGTTCCAGCCAGCTTGCCAGCAGCTCCTCCAGCAGCAGGCGGTGGATCGCCTCCTTGCTGTCGAAGTAATAGAGCAGGTTGGGCTTGGACAGCCCCGCCCCCTCGGCGATCTGGTCCAGCGTCGCCCCCCGGAACCCCTGCGACGAGAACACTTCCAGCGCGGCATCAAGAATGCGTTTGCGGTTGCGCCTCTGGATGCGCGTGGTCATGTGCCAGCAGCCTCGCTTGCCCCGGCCCCGCTGACAGCAGTGCTGCCCCGCGCCTCCAGCCCGATCCCGCGCAGGATGATCCCGCAGACCGTCTCGGTTGCCTCCTGCCATTGCGCATCCGACAGCGGGCCGTGGTTCAGCGTCTCGATCTGATGCGCGAAATCGGCGTAATGCTGGGTTGTCGACCAGATCATGTACAAAAGCCAGCGCGGCTCCAGCGGCTGCACCGCCCCGGCGGCAATCCAGCGCCGGATCACCGCCACGCGTGATTCCGTCCAGTCGCGCAGGGTGCTTTCCAGATAGTCCTGAATGATGGGGGCGCCGTGCATCACCTCGTTGGCCCAGACCTTGGAGCCATAGCGGTGTTCGCGCGAAAGCTGCATCTTGCGGGTGATGTAGCGGCGCAGCGCCACTTCGGGCGAGGCCGAGGTTTCAAAGGAATCGGCGGCCTCAAGCCAGACCGTAAATATGCGCTCAACCACCCGGCGATAGAGCTTTTCCTTGGAGGCGAAGTAGTAATGCAGATTGGCCTTGGGAAGGCCGCAGCCGTCGGCAATCGCCTGCATCGTCGCGCCGCCAAAGCCGGATTCGGCAAAGACCTGTTCGGCCGCATCAAGGATCAGCCGCTCGGTTTCTTCACGCATTTCCGCGCGTGTGCCTGCTTTTTCGGCACCCTCAGTCTGGCTCATCGCTGCGCTCCCCGGCCTCGTGTGGCGACCCGCGGCGAGGGCCGCGAAAAACCTTGACTGGTTGGTCAGGTCTGTTAGCGTTACATCAACCCGGACCGGGCGCGCAAGCATCGGTCATCGGGGGTTTCGACAAGAATATGCCCGGTCGTCAGCTCTGACAACCCAGCCAGCAGCGCCCGGGCCATGCGGAGTTCTGACCCATGGTTCCCCAATACCCTCCGGTGTCTGAAACGCAAACCCGCAGCGCCCGTGGCTGTGTCCGTCGCAGTACCCGTGGCGCCACGCCGCACTGAGCCTTTTATGGCGCGCACCGCCTTGCGGATGCGCGCTTTTTCTTGCCAAGGGTGGCACCAGATCATCCCGGCCAACAGGAGAGAGTGATGAACGCACCCGCTGCGAACCTGCGCATCAACCCGGACCGGCTGTGGGACAGCCTGATGGAGATGGCGACAATCGGCCCCGGTATCGCAGGCGGCAACAACCGTCAGACCCTGACCGATGAGGACGCCGAAGGCCGCGCGCTGTTTCAGAAATGGTGCGAGGAGGCGGGCTGCACCATGGGCGTTGACGAGATGGGCACCATGTTCGCAACCCGTCCCGGCACTGATCCCGATGCGCTGCCGGTCTATGTCGGCTCGCATCTGGATACTCAGCCTACCGGCGGCAAGTATGATGGCGTGCTGGGTGTGCTGGGCGGGCTGGAGGTGGTGCGCAGCCTCAACGATATGGGCATCCGCACGAAACACCCCATCGTGGTCACCAACTGGACGAACGAGGAGGGCACACGCTTTGCGCCGGCCATGCTGGCCTCAGGCGTGTTCGCGGGCGCGCTGGAGCGTGACTGGGCTTACGCGCGCGTCGATTCCAAGGGCAAGCGCTTTGGTGATGAGCTGGAGCGGATCGGCTGGAAGGGCGATGAGGCGGTCGGCGCGCGCAGGATGCATGCGTTCTTTGAGCTGCATATCGAACAGGGCCCGATCCTTGAGGCCGAGGGCAAGCAGGTCGGCGTGGTCACCCATGGTCAGGGGCTGCGCTGGGTGCAGTGCACGGTGACCGGGAAGGGCCAGCATACCGGCTCGACCCCGATGTATATGCGCCGCAACGCAGGCCGCGCGCTGGCCCGGGTGACCGAGCTTGTTCATGAGATCGCCCTGAAGCACCAGCCCAACGCGGTGGGGGCGATCGGTCATATCGATGTCTATCCCAACAGTCGCAACGTCATCCCGGAGCGCGTTGTTTTCACGGTCGATTTCCGCTCCCATGTGCTGGAGACCATGGAAGCGATGGTGGCGGAGCTGAACGCGCGCGCCCCGGGCATCTGCGCCGATATCGGTGTCAAGTTCACCTCGGAAGTGGTTGGTTTCTTTGATCCTCCGGCCTTTGATCCGGTTCTGGTGGGCCGCGTCCGGCAGGCCGCCGAGAAGCTGGGCTACAGCCATATGGATATCATCTCGGGCGCCGGGCATGATGCCTGCTGGGTCAACCGGGTGTATCCGACGACGATGATCATGTGCCCCTGTGTCGATGGCCTGTCGCATAACGAGGCCGAGGAGATTTCAAAGGACTGGGCCGCAGCCGGGGCGGATGTGTTGCTCCATGCCGTGCTTGAAACCGCCGGGATCGAGGACTGAGGGGTGCGGGGGGCGCCGCCGCCCCCCGCACCCCCCCCCATGGGGGGCGTTGCGCCCCCCAAGCGGGG
>NZ_DAIRVN010000094.1:0-17375 GCF_036802785.1 Pararhodobacter sp. | reverse complement strand
CCCCCCAGTGACATCCCCTGCCCCGCGCCCGGCGGGTTTTTGCCGAAGCGGCGCGATCTTTGCCGTGCGGCGCCGTGCGGGGAAATTTCTTCGCCGCGCGTCCCGCTCTTCTCTTTTCATCGGCGACGAAAAGCCTATGCTGGGCGCGGAATAAAAGGGAAAGGTGCCTATGGAGCGCGGAATCGACTATGGAAACCTGATGCATCAGGCCATGCGCGGCCTGATCCGCGAGGTCATGACCAAAGTCGCCGATTCGGGTCTGCCGGGGGCGCATCACTTCTTCATCACGCTCAACACCCGCCATCCCGAGATCGAGATGGCTGACTGGTTGCGCGCGCGCTATCCTGAAGAAATCACCATCGTGGTGCAGCACTGGTTCGACAATCTGGATGTCAGCGAGAACGGCTTTACCATCACGCTGAACTTCGGCAACCAGCCTGAGCCGCTGTATGTCCCCTTCGATGCGATCACCACCTTTGTCGATCCGTCGGTGGAATTCGGCCTGAAGTTCGAGACCCATCTCGACGATGACGAGGACGACGACGAGGAAGCGCCGATGGAAGAGGCAGAGCCCGAAGCGCCCAAGGCGGGCGAAGTGGTCAGCCTCGACAAGTTCCGCAAGTAGGAAGTCCGGCAGCGGGGAAAGGGGGCGTTGCCCCCTCTGGGCGCTGCGCGCCCATTCACCCCCAGCGTATTTCCGGCAAGATGAAGCAGGGCGCGGCGCCAGAGAGGCCGCGCGGGCGCAGACGGGAGGCGCGGGATGAGCAAGAGCGTGGCACGGGTGGCGGAGGCCTTGCAGGGCGCGGGGCTGGCGGCCGAGATCATCGAACCGGGGCCGAGCCGCACTGCCGAAGAGGCGGCGGCGGCCTGTGGCTGTGAACTGGATCAGATCGTCAAATCCCTGATCTTTCAAGGGGAAAGCGGGCGCATCTATCTGTTCCTGACCGCGGGCGGCAACCGGCTGGACCCGGCGCGCGCCGCCGAGGTGGCGGGCGAGGCACTGGGCCGCGCCGATGCCGAAACGGTGCGCCGCGAGACCGGCTTTGCCATTGGCGGTGTCGCGCCGCTGGGCCATCTGAACCCGCCGGTGATCTTTGCCGACCCGCGCCTGCTGGATTTCGCGCAGGTTTTTGCCGCCGCAGGCACCCCGCGCCATGTCTTCGCCATCGAGCCGCGCGCGCTGATCACGGCCTGCGGCGCCGCACTTGCCGGATTCACCTCATGATGGCCCTGCCCGACCCCGGCCTTGAGCCGGAGCTGTACCGCGACCTGATCCTCAAGCGGTTCGTGGCATGGGTGGTTGATCTGGTGATCACCTTCCTGATTGTCGCCGTGATCGTGGTTCTGACGGTGTTCATCGGCCTGTTCTTTCTGCCGTTCCTGTGGATCGCGGTGTCGGTCACCTACCGCACGGTGATGCTGGCGAATTACAGCGCCACGCCGGGCATGATGCTGAGCGCGATCTGCCTGCGCCATCTGGACGGGCGCCGCCCCGAGCCGATGACCTGTCTGTGGCATGCGGTGCTGTTTTCCGGCACCATGGCGACGGTTGTCGGGCAGATCATCTCGGTCGGGCTGATGCTGGTGACCCCCTACCGGCAGGGGCTGAACGATGTGATCCTGCGAACGACGATGATCAACCGCTATCTGGAAGATCAATAGGCGGTGCGGCGCCGAATGTAGCCCTTGGCAGGGCCGCGAACCCTTGTTAGCTTGGTTTCCACTGCATTAATGTCAGATCAGAGCGCCCGCTGACGGGCAAAGTTTCACCATGATCGCGAGGGGCTTTCCGTCGTCATGCGCCACAGTCTTCCGATAGCGCCGCAGTTCTATGTGACTGCCCCTCAGCCCTGCCCCTATCTTCCCGGGCAGAGCGAGCGCAAGCTGTTCACCTCGCTCAGCGGCGAGGGGGCGAAGGCGCTCAATGATACGCTGTCAAAACAGGGGTTCCGGCGCTCGCAGAATGTGCTGTACCGCCCGGCCTGTTCCGATTGCGCGGCCTGCCTTTCAGCGCGTATCCGGGTGGCCGATCATGAGCCCTCGCGCAGCCATCGCAAGGTGTTGCGGCGTAACGGGCATCTCTTGCGCGAAGCCACCAGCCCCTGGGCCTCGGAAGAGCAGTATGACCTGTTCCGCCGTTATCTGGACGCGCGCCATGCCGATGGCGGTATGGCCGATATGGATGTCTTTGAATTCGCCGCGATGATCGAGGAAACGCCGATCCGCTCGCGGGTGATCGAATATACCGAAAGCACCACCCCTGCCGCCACGGAACCTGCCACTGACTCCGCCGCCAAACGCGGAACCGGGCGCGGCGCGCGCAGGCTGGTGGCGGTCTGCCTGACCGATGTGCTGGATGACGGGCTGAGCCTTGTCTATTCCTTCTATGACCCCGCCTATGCCAGCGACAGCCTTGGCACCTATATGATCCTCGATCATATCGCGCTGGCCCGCCAGGTGGGCCTGCCCTATGTCTATCTGGGCTATTGGGTGCCGGGCAGCACCAAGATGGATTACAAGGCGCGTTTCGGTGCGCTGGAAGTCTACCGCGAGGGCGCGTGGCGCGAACTGGGCGACCCGGCGGAATACAGCGGAACGCCGCATCCGCTGGCGGTGCGGCCGATCACCGAACAGGTCGCCGCGATCACCCTTCCTCCCACCAGCCCCAGCGCCATCCCGCAGCGCTGATTTGCGAATGCTGCGCCACAGAGGTGCCGCGCGCAACTTTTTTACGCCCGGCAGCAAAAATCACCTCCTTCCCCGTTGACCCTGTCCCGCGCAAAGCCTAGTGTCCGGCGCAGGATGCAGCGTTTTCAGGGTAAAGCACCATGACCATGGTAATTGTATGCGCGGGGGTCGGACACCGGATGGCATGAGCCAGCAACCGGATGACCCCCTGATGACCCCCCGAGCGGGGGTTTTTTGTTGCCCGGCAGGCCCGCATACGTCAAAGGCACGCCAAGGCAGAACGAAGGCGAGAGAGACTCGGAGAAGATCATGTCCCAGCAGATGACCGGCGCGAAAATGGTTATTCAGGCCCTCAAGGAACAGGGCGTCGAAGTGGTGTTCGGTTACCCCGGCGGTGCGGTACTGCCGATCTATGACGAGATTTTCCAGCAAAACGAAATCCGCCATATTCTGGTGCGCCACGAACAGGGCGCGACCCATGCCGCCGAAGGCTATGCGCGCGCCACCGGCAAGCCCGGCGTGGTGCTTGTCACCTCCGGCCCCGGCGCGACCAATGCGGTGACCGGGATGACCGATGCGCTGATGGATTCCATCCCGCTGGTGGTGCTGACCGGCCAGGTGCCGACCTTCATGATCGGCAATGATGCGTTCCAGGAGGCCGATACCGTCGGCATCACCCGCCCCTGCACAAAGCATAACTGGCTGGTCAAGGAGGCCGACAAGCTGGCCGAGACCATCCATCAGGCCTTCCATGTGGCCACCACGGGCCGCCCCGGGCCGGTGCTGGTGGATATCCCCAAGGATGTGCAATTCGCCACCGGCACCTATGTCACGCCGCAGAAATCCCGCACCAGCCATTACGCGCCCCGCGTCAAAGGCGATATCGCGGCGATCACCGCGCTGGTTGAGCTGATCGAGAGCGCCGAGCGCCCGGTTCTTTATACCGGCGGCGGGGTCATCAACTCGGGCCCCGGTGCCAGTCAGTTGCTGGTGGAACTGGCCGAGGCCACCGGCTTTCCCGTTACCTCCACCCTGATGGGGCTGGGCGCCTATCCCGCCAGCGGCAAGCGCTGGCTGGGGATGCTGGGCATGCACGGCACCTATGAGGCCAATATGGTGATGCATGGCTGCGATCTGATGATCAACATCGGTGCGCGCTTTGATGACCGCATCACCGGGCGGGTCAATGCCTTCTCCCCCGGTTCGACCAAGGCGCATATCGATATCGACCCCTCCTCGGTCAACAAGGTGATCCGCGTTAATCTGCCGATCATCGGTGATGTCGGTCATGTGCTGGAAGACCTGCTCAAGATCTGGAAATCGCGCGGGCGCAAGACCGCGCGCGAGGGGCTGGCGCAATGGTGGACGCAGATCGAGGAATGGAAGGCCGTTGACTGCCTTGCCTACAAACCCTCGAAAGACACCATCAAGCCGCAATACGCCCTGCAACGCCTTGAAGCGCTGACCCGTGGGATGGACCGCTATGTCACCACCGAAGTGGGCCAGCACCAGATGTGGGCCGCGCAGTTCCTGGGTTTTGACGCGCCCAACCGCTGGATGACATCGGGCGGGCTGGGCACCATGGGCTATGGCCTGCCCGCCTCGATCGGCGTGCAGATCGCGCACCCGGATGCGCTGGTGATCAATGTCGCCGGTGAGGCGTCGTGGCTGATGAACATGCAGGAGATGGGGACGGCGGTGCAGTATCGCGCCCCGGTCAAGCAGTTCATCATGAACAACGAGCGGCTGGGCATGGTCCGCCAGTGGCAGGAGCTGCTGCACGGCGAGCGCTATTCGCATTCCTGGTCCGAGGCGCTGCCCGATTTCGTCAAACTGGCCGAGGCTTTTGGCTGCAAGGGCATCCGCTGCGACCATCCGGATGATCTGGACGCCGCGATCAAGGAGATGCTGGACTATGACGGGCCGGTGATTTTTGACTGCCGGGTGGAGAAGCATGAAAATTGCTTCCCCATGATCCCCTCGGGCAATGCGCATAACCAGATGCTGCTGGGTGAGGCCGATACCCAGGGCGTTATCGGCGCCTCGGGCGCGGTGTTGGTATAAGGAGAGAGAACCATGTCAGCCCTTAATATCCAGCAAGGCTCGTCCAAACATTCGGCCTATGACCTGCGCGATCCCTATTCAGAGGTGTTGGAGACTCACACGCTCGCCGTGATCGTCGATAACGAGCCGGGGGTTCTGGCACGGGTCATCGGCCTGTTTTCGGGGCGCGGTTATAATATCGACAGCCTGACCGTGGCCGAGACCGACCATCAGGGCCACCGCTCGCGCATCACCGTCGTGACGACCGGCACGCCGCAGGTGATCGAGCAGATCAAGGCACAGCTGGGCCGGATTGTCCCGGTGCACTCGGTGAATGACCTGACGGTCGAGGGGCCGTCGGTGCAGCGCGAACTGGCGTTGCTGAAGGTTGCAGGCAAGGGCGATGCGCGGATCGAAGCGCTGCGTCTGGCCGAGATCTTCCGCGCCAATGTGGTGGATTCGACGCTGGAAAGCTTTGTGTTCGAGATGACCGGCGCCCCTGAAAAGATCGACGCCTTCGCCGATCTGATGCGCCCTCTGGGCCTGACCGAGATCGCCCGGACCGGGGTTGCAGCGCTGCCGCGGGGGGTGTGACCGAAGGCACCGCTGCCCTTTTCGGGGCGCACCGGGCGGCTTGACCGCAAATGCAGCGCAGAGCCCGCACCTTGGGCATCAATCGGCATGGCCGGGCGTCAGGAACGCCTGGCACCGAGCAGCGCGAAGCGACCCTGACAAAAACGTGCGCGGCTGCCAGCGGCGCGACCTGGAACATTTCCGGCATGCGGTGATTGACCCCGCTAACGTCGCAACCAGGGAGATATCCGATGACACCTTTCTTGCGCGCCACATTGGCCTCGCCCCTTGCCCTTGCCATGGCCTTGCCCGCCCTTGCGGAATACGGACCTGTCGGGTCTGATCTGTATACCCTTGAGGTAGAGACGGTGGCCGAGGGGCTGGAGCATCCATGGGGCATGGTTTTCATATCCGACGACCGTTTTCTGGTGACCGAGCGCAACCCCGGCACCCTTCGCACCGGAACCGTCGATGGTGATCTGTCCGCCGCGATCTGGGAGGTTGAGAGCCTCTTTCGCCACGAGGGCGAAACCGGGCGCTCTCAGGCCGGACTGTTTGATATTGTCCTGCATCCGGACTTTGACGAGAATGGCTGGATCTACCTCAGCTATTCCCGGGAAACGGACCGGGGCGCGGCGGTCGCCGTGATACGCGCAACCGTGGTCGAAGAGGATGGCGATGTCCGCATTGAGGACGTCGAGGACATTTTTGTCATGAAAGAGGATGATCAGGATTCAAGCGGCCTGCATTTTGGCGGCCGCATGGCCTTTGACGCGTCCGACAATGCGCTGTTCCTGTCCATAGGCGAGCGGCGCAACGTCTCGCGCGCGCAGGATGCCTCCGATCAGGCGGGGTCTGTTCTGCGCATGACCGATGAGGGGGAGCCGCATGGCGACAACCCGGAATTCGCAACGGATGAAGACGACGAGAACCCGGGCAGTTCCGATCCCTACCTTTTCTCCATCGGAAACCGGAACATTCAGGCCTTGGGCATGCATCCCACCACCGGAGAGTTGTGGGCCGCAGATCATGGGCCGCTCGGCGGCGATGAAATCAACCTGATCGTGGCAGGCAACAATTATGGCTGGCCCTTCACCACCGGCGGCACCGATTATTCGGGTGCACCGATGGGTGTGGGCACGGCAATGGAGGGAATGATCCCCCCGGTCCATATCTTCGAAGAAACGATGGCGCCCTCGGGGTTGAGCTTCGTGCCTGTCGGAACGCAGTTCGCCGACTGGACGGGCAACATGCTGATCGGCGGCCTCGGGGCTGAAGGCATTGTGCGCGTGCGGCTTGAGGAAGGATCGGTCTCGGATGAAGAAGTGATCGAGATAGGGCGCCGCATCCGGGATGTGCAGATCGGTCCGGACGGGGCGATCTGGCTGCTGACCGAACATGAAGATGGCGAGGTCCTGCGGCTGACACCCGAAGGGTGATCACGCGGGCAACAGCCCCCGCGCGATTGTCGGACCAAGCCAGACAAGCCGGGCGCCGTCGCCGTTCCGGGTAGTCCGCACGGTGCTGCTAGGCCGGACAGCGCGCTCCGCATCAGTCCGGCCTTGCAGACGACCAGCAGAAACTCCCGATCAGCATTTCGGGAGTTTCTGTCTGTTTCAGCCTATCACGAAGGGCGGCACTGTACGCGCCCGCTGGCAGGCTTATTTGCCCTTCTTCTCGCCAAGCGAAACAGGTTTCGCCGCGCCGGAATTGGCCGTTGCCAAGACCTTGGGCTTTTCCTGCTTCGGTTTCTTGGTTTCCTTGTTTCCGCGCTTGTTGTCGCCTTTTCCCATAACGTCCTCGCATGTTGACAATCCGGTCCGGCGATATGCCGGACGGGCCGAGCCTCAGGAAAATCAAGGTTGCCTGACCCGTGTCAGGGCGATGACTTTGGAGAGTTGCGTGCGTTCTCCGGTCAAGGACCACCACGCACTCTTTAAATAAGCTCTGTTCGCGCGCCCGCAAGGCTTGGATGTGATGGCCGCGCGGGCAACCGACGATTGAAAGCAGAAAACTCCCGAAGAACCCTTCGGGAGTTTCCATTTTTTACCGTCCTGCGGGCCGCTGGGCCGCGTCAGAAAAACGCCTGCAACCCGGTCTGCGCGCGGCCAAGGATCAGCGCATGCACGTCATGCGTGCCCTCATAGGTGTTCACCGTTTCCAGGTTCACCATATGGCGGATCACCTGAAACTCTTCGGAAATCCCGTTGCCGCCGTGCATGTCGCGCGACTGACGGGCGATATCCAGCGCCTTGCCGCAGTTGTTGCGCTTGATCAGGCTGATCATCTCGGGCGCGGCTTTCGCCTCGTCCATCAGGCGGCCCACCTGCAGCGCGGCCTGAAGGCCAAGGGTGATTTCGGTCTGCATATCGGCCAGTTTCTTCTGGAACAGCTGCGTCTGCGCCAGCGGCTTGTCGAACTGCTTGCGGTCCAGCCCGTATTGGCGCGCGCCGTGCCAGCAGAATTCTGCGGCCCCCATCACGCCCCAGGCAATGCCGTAGCGCGCGCGGTTGAGGCAGCCGAACGGACCCTTCAGCCCTTCAACATAGGGCAGCAGCGCGTCTTCGCCAACCTCAACCCCCTCCATGACAATCTCGCCGGTGGTCGAGGCGCGCAGGGAAAGCTTGCCCTCGATCTTCGGCGCCGACAGCCCCTTCATGCCCTTCTCCAGCACGAAACCGCGAATGCGCCCGCCATGCGCATCCGACTTGGCCCAGACGACAAAGACATCGGCAAAGGGACTGTTCGAAATCCACATCTTGGAGCCGGTCAGCCGGTAGCCAGTGGCGGTTTTCTCGGCGCGGGTCTTCATACCGGCCGGGTCCGAACCAGCATCCGGCTCGGTCAGACCGAAACAGCCGATGTATTCACCCGAGGCCAGCTTCGGCAGGAATTTCTGCCGCTGCTCTTCGCTGCCGTAGGCATAGATCGGATACATCACCAGCGACGACTGCACCGACATCATCGAGCGATAGCCGGAATCCACGCGCTCAATCTCGCGCGCGACCAGCCCGTAGGTGACATAACCCGCACCCAGCCCGCCATATTCTTCGGGGATGGTGGTGCCCAGCAGCCCGGCCTCACCCATCAGGCGAAACACCTCAGGGTCGGCTTTCTCCTCGCGGTAGGCGGCAATCACGCGCGGCTGCAACATGGACTGGGCAAATTCCTTTGCGGCATCGCGCAGCATGCGCTCATCCTCGCTGAGCTGGCTTTCCAGCAGCAGCGCGTCATCCCACTGGAATTTGCCCAGATCGGGGGCATCCTTGGCTTTCAGAATGGGGCGTTCGCTCATGGGTGCGACCTTTCGCTGGTGTTTCGGGTTCAAAGGGTTGCCGCTCATTAGCATGAGACATGCGCGCGATAAACCGATATATCGGCATGGATAAATTACCAAAGGGAATATCATGCAGCGCCGCCTCCTGCCCTCCATGTCCGCGCTTCTGGCGTTTGATGCCGTGGCGCGCACCGGCTCGTTCACCGCTGCGGCGCGCGATCTGTCGCTGACACAGGGTGCCATCTCACGGCAGGTGGCGGTGCTGGAAGAGCAGTTGGGCGCCCGGCTGATCGACCGCACCGCCCGGCGCGCGGCGCTGACCGAGGCCGGGCAAGCCTATGCGCTGCGCGCCCGCGCGGCGCTGGAGCTGCTAGGACAGGGCGCGCTGGAGGCGCTGGGTCAGGCGCCGGAAAAGGGTCTGAAACTGGCGATCCTGCCCACCTTCGGCACCCGCTGGCTGATGCCGCGCATCCCCGGCTTCGTGCGCCGTCACCCCGAGGTGACGCTGCAATTCGCCACAAGGATCGGCCAGTTCGACCTGCGCACGGAAGGGATGGATGCCGCCATCCATTCCGGCCGCGGCGACTGGCCGGGCGCGCGCGCCACGCTCCTGATGAATGAGCGCGTGGTGCCGGTGGGCGCGCCTGTGCTGGCGGCGCAACTGGCGGCAGGGCGCGCGCTGAGCGATCTGCCGGTGCTGGCACTGGCCTCGCGCCCGCAGGCCTGGACGGAATGGCGCGCGCAAAGCGGCCAGCCCGGCCCCGGCGCCGCGCCCCTGATGCGGTTCGAACAGGTCGCAACCCTGGCCCAGGCCGCCGCCGCCGGGATGGGGGTGGCGCTGATGCCCGCCTTCCTGATCCGGCCGGAGCTGGACAGCGGCACACTCACCGTGTTGGGCGAAGAACGCCCCAGCGGCTTCGGCTATTACTTCATCGAGCCCGAGCCCGCACCCGGCCACCCGCCCAAACGTGCCGTTTCCCAGTTCCGCGACTGGCTTCTGACCGAGGTCGCGCGCGATACGGTGGTCTGAAACCACCCTTTCCCGTTGCCTTTCCGCCCCGGGCAACGCACCATCAGCCAGACTGATCCCCTGACGGAAGCCCTGCCCCATGACCCCTGCCCTGCAAAGCCACGCCACCCTCGCCCTCTGCCGCCTTGCCCCGGTGATCCCGGTGCTGGTGATCGACGATCCGCGCGATGCGGCAAAGCTGGCGCAGGCGCTGGTGGCGGGCGGGCTGCCGGTGCTGGAGGTAACGCTGCGCACCCCCCACGCGCTGGAAGCGATTGCGGAAATGGCAAAGGTGCCCGGCGCACGGGTCGGCGCCGGAACGGTCCTCAGTGGCCATGACGCCACCCGCGCCCGCGCCGCCGGGGCCGAATTCGCCGTCGCCCCCGGGGCAACCCCCGCGCTGGTGTCGGCCTGCGTGGCCCAGTCGCTGCCGCTGCTGCCGGGCGCGGCGACGGCAAGCGAGGTCATGAACCTGATGGAAACCGGCTACCGCACCCTCAAATTCTTCCCCGCCGAAGCCGCAGGCGGCGCGGCCCTGCTCCGGGCACTGAACGGGCCGCTGCCGCAGGCCAGCTTCTGCCCGACCGGCGGCATCACCGCCGCCAATGCGCCGGAATATCTGAGCCTTCAGAACGTGGTCTGCGTCGGCGGCAGCTGGGTTGCGCCCGCCAGTCTGGTCAAGGCTGGCGACTGGGACGCCATCACCCGCCTCGCCCGCACCGCCGCCGCCCTGCCCCGTGAATGACGTCGGAATGGGGGCGCTGCCCCCGCCGACCTGCGGTCGACTCCCCCGGGATATTTCAGAACAGATGAAACACAGGCCCTCGCCCGCCCCTCACCTGTTCTGAAATATCCCGGGGGTCCGGGGGCAGAGCCCCCGGCTGGCCAAACGGGATGAGCGTTGCGGCGCAAGCCGCGATGCGAAGACGGGCGGGAGAGGCCCCCGTTTGCGCGCTCAGCCCTCAGCTGCCGCGCGCGCGGCGGCGATGGCGGCGCCGAACTCTTCGGTCAGCAGCCCGATATCCTCCACCCCCACCGAGATTCGGAAGAACCCTTCCGATATCCCCAGCGCCGCGCGCCCCTCCGGCGTCAGCGCGCGGTGCGAGCTGGAAGCCGGGTGCGACAATGTGGTGCCGATATCGCCCAGCGTCGGCGCAAAGGCGATCTCGGGCGCGGCCCGGGTCAGGGCATTGGCCGCCGCGCGCCCGCCTTCCACCTCGAACGAGACCATATGCCCGCCACGCGCGCCCAGCAGGGCTACGGCGCGGTTATGGTCAGGGTGATCATGTCGGGTGGGATAGAGAACGCGCTTCACCCCCGGCTGCGTGGCGATAAAGGCCGCCAGCGCCTCGGCATTCGATTCCGAGCGGTCATAGCGCAGCTCGAACGAGTAAAGCCCGCGCTCGGCCAGCCAGCAGTCAAAGGGGCTGGCGGTCATGCCGGTGGTCACCGCGAAATCATAGATCGCCTTGCGCACAGCCGGATCTTTAGCGGCGACATAGCCCAGCGTGGCATCCGAATGCCCTGCCAGAATCTTGGTCACCGAATGGATCACGATATCCGCACCATACTCGAACGGCCGCAGCCCGCGCGGGGTGGTGAAGGTGTTGTCCACCGCCAGCAGGATGCCACGGGCTTTCGCCATCGCCGCAATCGCAGGCAGGTCGGCCACGCGCAGCGTCGGGTTCGAGACCACCTCCAGCAGGATCATCTTCGTCTCCGGCCGGATCGCCGCTTCGAACGCCGCCGCATCGGTGGAATCGGCCATCGAGGCATGAATGCCGAAGCGCGGCAGGTCCTGCGACAAGAGCCTGAGTGAGCGGCCATAAAGCTGGTCACCCCCCAGCACATGATCGCCCGCCCTGAGCACGCCCATCAGCGCCGCCGTCACCGCCGCCATGCCCGATCCGGTCACCAGCCCGCCTTCCGCGCCCTCCAGCCCGTCGATCTTGCGGGCGAGCACATCGGCGTTGGGGTGGCCTTCGCGCGCATAGGTATAGCCCGGCGTCACGCCGGTATATTGCGCATCCAGCGTATCGGGGTCGGGTGAGGCATAGACCACCGAGGGCTGGATCGGTGTGCCGACCGGGCGCGAGGCGCTTTGCGGCCAGGGGGTGCGGCGGATCAGCGAGGGCGTGTCGGGCATGGTGTTTCTCCGGTTTCTGCCTGTGGTTCTGGCATGCCTGCTGACCTGCGGCAAGTGGCCCCGCCCGGCCCGTGCGGGCTTGCACAGCGAGGGCGGCGATGGCATGAGCGCGTCATGACCGATACATCCTCACGCCCCGACTCAACGAACCAATCAAACGGACAACCGGCACCCCGGCGCCTTGCCCTGATCACCGGCGCCTCGCGCGGCCTTGGTGCCGCGCTGGCCGAGGCGCTGGCCGCTGACGGCTGGCATGTGATCGCTGTGGCGCGCACCACCGGCGCGCTGGAGGAGCTGGATGACCGCATTCAGGCGGCGGGTGGCAGCGCCACGCTGGCGCCCCTCGACATCACGCAGGATGATGCGATGCGCCATCTGTGCCGCTCGGTGCATGACCGCTGGGGCGGGCTGGACCTCTGGGTGCATACGGCCGTCCATGTGCCGCCGTTGTCGCCCGCAGGCCATGTCGCCACCAAGGACTGGGACAAGACCCTGGCCACCACGCTGCGCGCCACCGGCACACTGATCCCGATGATCGAGCCGCTGTTGCGCGCCAGCCCGCAGGGCACCGCGCTTTTCGTCGATGACCTGGCGCGGCTGGATGAACAGGGCGCGCCGCGCAAGTTCTTTGGCGCGTACGGCGCGGCCAAGGCCGGGCAGATTGCGCTGGCGCAAAGCTGGGCTGCCGAAAGCGCGGCACTGGGGGCCGGGCGCGCGCCGCGGGTGATCATCGACACCCCCGCGCCGATGCCCACCGCCACCCGCGCGCGCTTTTTCCCCGGCGAAGACCGCGCCGCCCTCACCCCCCCGGCGACCGAGGCGGCGCGCATTCTGCGCCTGCTGGCCGCGCAGGCCTGAGAATGCACAAAGGCCGGGCTGGTGCCCGGCCCTTTCACGCCATCACCGCCGGTCAGCGGCTGAATGCGCCCAGTTCGGTAATATAAAGCACCGAGTTGTTGACCCGTGCGCGGTTATAGGTGCCCAGCCAGACATCATACTGCCCCGAGCGCGGGTTGTTGAACACCAGCGCCGGGTTCAGCCCCTGATAATCATCGTTGCAGAACCATGTGCCCGAGGGGTCATTGATCAGCATCGCCGTATCGCCGGGCGCGCGTACATAAAAGCTCAGCGCATAGCCACCGGCGCGGTAATGCACACGGTAATCCGGCGCATTGGCGAACCATGCGCCCCCGGGGCAACCGCCGCCGCCGGTAAACTGATGATCGCCACCTGCCCGGATAGACCGGGTGCGCGGATCGGGCATGAAGCCCGCCTGCAGCGTGACCGAGCCATAGGACGGGCGCAGATTGTAGTTTTGCGCCTGCGCAACCGTCGCCACAAGCGGAAGGGCCAGCGCAGCCGCCAGCGCACACGTCAGAAACCGTTTCATGAAAGTCTCCACCTTACAGAATATAAATCTGTCCGGCATGTCAGCGCAGACAGCGTACATGCCCCCCGGGAGCCCGCAGATGTTGCGGCGGAAGGTTATTCCTGTCCAGTATTTTTTCGTGCGCCACTGCATTTCAGCGGTCGCGGGACAGCGCTGGGGCGAAAGCGCCCGCGCGCCCTCCCGGCAGGGTTGAAAACACGGGGATGAAACACCGGAGGCCGCTGTCAGCCCCCGGCGCGTTCAGCCAATTTCAGCCATTCCTCTTCAGCGGCGGAAAGCGCGGCCTGACGCTGGGAAAGCGCGCTGGACGCCTTGGCAAATTTCGCCGGTTCGCGGCTGTAAAGCTCGGCATCGGCCAGAAGCGTGCCCAGTTTGGCAATTTCGGCTTCCAGCCGCGCAATCTCATCCGGCAGGGTCTCCAGCCGGTGACGCTCATTGAAAGTCAGCCCGCCGGGGTTCGGCTCTGCCGGTTTCCCGCCTGCCTTCGCCGCAGCCTTTGCGGCGGCCCGGGCGCTTTTTGGCCGCACGACGTCTTCCGCTGCAGCAGGTTTCTGCGCCTGATAATCTGACCAGCCGCCGGGATAGGCGGTCACACTGCCCTGCCCTTCCATGGCGATGGTCATGGTGGCGACCCGGTCGATGAAATCGCGGTCGTGGCTGACCAGCAGCACCGTGCCGGGATAATCGGCCAGCAGATCCTGCAACAGATCCAGCGTTTCGACATCCAGATCGTTGGTCGGCTCATCGAGCACCAGCAGGTTCGATTCGCGTGCCATGATCCGCGCCAGCAACAGCCGCGCCCGCTCGCCGCCCGACAGCGCGCGCACCGGGGCACGGGCCTGCGATTCGTCGAACAGGAATTCCTTCAGATAGCCGACCACATGCTTGGGGCGGCCGCGCACCATCACCTGATCCGCCGCGCCGGAGACGCGCATCAGCGGATCGCCGGTCAGGTTTTCCCACAGGCTCGCGTCCGGGTCCAGCCGGGCGCGGGCCTGATCGAACACCGCCATGTCCAGATTGGTGCCCAGCCGGATGGTGCCGCTGTCCGGTGTCAGCTCGCCGGTCAGCAGCCGCAGAAGCGTGGTCTTGCCCGCGCCGTTGGGGCCGACAAAGGCCACCCGGTCGCCGCGCAACACCTTCAGCGAGAAATCCTGCACGATCACCTTGTCGCCGAATGTCAGCGAGATGTTGTCAGCCTCGGCCACCAGCTTGCCCGATTGCCCGCCGCCGTCCAGCGCCATGGCCGCGGTGCCCTGACGGCGGATCTGGCCGTCGCGCTGCGCGCGCAGATCGGCCAGCGCACGCACCCGGCCCTGATTGCGCTTGCGTCGCGCGCTGATGCCCTCAACGGCCCAGCGGGCCTCGGACTTGATCTTGCGGTCCAGCTTGTGGCGCTGCTCATCCTCTTCGGCCCAGAGCGCATCGCGCCAGTCCTCAAAGGCGCTGAAGCCCTTTTCAAGGCGGCGCACCTGCCCCCGGTCGATCCAGAGCATGCCGCGGCTGAGCGCCGAAAGAAAGGCGCGGTCATGGCTGATCAGCACGAAACCGGCGCGGGTTTCGCGCAGGCGGTTTTCCAGCCAGGTGATGGCCTGAATGTCCAGATGGTTGGTCGGCTCATCGAGCAGCATGAGTTCGGGCGCCTCGGCCAGAAGCCGCGCCAGCGCCGCGCGCCTGCGCTCACCGCCCGAGGCGGTCTCGACGGCCAGCGCCGGGTCAAAGCCCAGCCCTTCGGCCACGATCTCTACCCGGTAGAACTCAGACGGGTCGAGCGCGTTCATGGCATAATCGCCCAAGGTGGCAAAACCCGCGAAATCGGGGTCCTGCTCCATATAGCCGACACTGACTCCGGGGCTGAGAACCCGCGCGCCCCGGTCAGGCTCTACCTGCCCGGCCATGACTTTCATGAGCGTCGATTTGCCTGAACCATTACGCCCGATCAGCGCCATCCGGTCACCCGGATGAACGACAAGATCAAGCCCGTCAAAGACCGGCGCGCCGCCGAAGGTCAGCGCGATGTCGGAAAGCTGAAGAAGGGGTGCCTGTGCCATGGGCGCGGGCTAGCGGGCGGCGCGCACCGGGTCAAGGGGGGATGAGCGAGGGAAGGGGTGAGGTGAAGGCATCAGGGGTGGGCCGCAAGGATTTTTGAAAATCCTTACCCATCACACGCCGGGCCGACCCTCCGCCCTTCCTAGCCACCCCCTGCAAGCGCGCGCAACAGGCGTTTGCGTGCCTCGGGCATGGTGGCAATCTCGACGCAGGTAAACACATGGCAGGTGCCAAGATCACGGTCGATCACCAGATCGTGGCCGACCCAGCCGCCCAGCGACAGATAGGCGCGCAGAAGCGGCGGCAGTTGGGCAAGCGCTTCTGGCCCCGGAAGCTGCACACCCCGGTCCGTGAAATCGAGCGCGCCCGCGACCCTTGCACCGGGCCTGAGCCCCTCAGGCCCCAGATGGCGCGCCGCCAGAAGCGCCAGCGCCGCGCCGAAAACCGCCGGATCATTGCCCGCAAACGAGGTGCAGCCGATCAGCCGCGCCGCACCCGTCGCATCCACCACCCGCGTCAGCCCCGCCCAGATCAGCCGCATCGTGTCCGGGGTCTGGTGGTCAGGATGCACGCAGAGCCTGCCCAGTTCCAGCGCCGGCCCCGGTGCCTGCGCCAGCGCGCCCAGATCAAAGAACTGCGCCGTATAGCCCTGCGCCAGATCGCCCGCGGGGTGAAGCTGCATCCGCACCGTGGCCAGCGGCATGCCGGGACACAGCGCGCGGTTTTCGATCCACAGGTGCAGGCAGCGCGCATCGAAGCGGTCGCCATCCTCGCCGCCGCCGCGAAACGCCAGCCCGCGCAGCGCGGCCAGTGCGGGCATCTCTGCGGGCAGGGCTGTGCGCAATTCCCACGCTCCGTGCCGGACCGGCGCGCCAAAAGTGGCCTGCGTCAGGTCACAGAAGACGGAAGGTCTGGACATGGCGCAGGCAATCCCTAGCTATCGTTCACACCGGAACGGAGAGTGACGATGAACGACAAGATTAGCAAGACCGATGCCGAATGGCAGGCCCAGCTTTCGCCCCTCGCCTACAAGGTGACGCGCAAGCATGGCACCGAACGCGCCTTCACCCATGATGACTTTCCAAAGCAGGCCGGCGTCTTCCGCTGTGTCTGCTGCGATGCGCCGCTTTTTGATCAGGCGCGCAAATATGACTCGGGCTCGGGCTGGCCCTCGTTCTGGGCCCCGCGCGAGGATGCGCCGCTTGGCACGCGCGAGGACAGCAGCCTGTTCATGCGCCGCACCGAGGTCTATTGCGACCGCTGCGAGGCGCATCTGGGCCATGTCTTTCCCGATGGGCCGGAACCCTCGGGCCTGCGCTACTGCGTCAACGGCGCAGCGCTGCGCTTTGAGCCGGTTGAGAAGGGCTGAGCGCAGGGCGCAATTTCGCAAGGCTGCGGAAATGAGAAACGGGGGCGCGCGGCCCCCGTTTTGCTGTCTTGCGCCCTGACGGGTGACGGGGGCTTATTGCCCGGTCAGCATCTGCGGCGAGAACTGGCCCAGCACCCCGAAGATCGACTGCAACACGGTTACGCCGCGCGGGCCGGTATCGGTGACACGGCGCGACAGGGCGACAACCTGCCCATCCGCCAGCCCGAATCGTTCGACATTTTCAACCACATCGCGCGCATTGAAGGTGATGGCCACGACCTGCCGGTCAACCTCGACCGGGGCGCGCGGGCCCATCTGGCGCCAGTCTGACTGCACATAATACCAGCCCGACCCTTCGATCACGCCGCCCATGCCGGGCATGCCGATCTTTTGCGCCACCGTCTCGCGCGTGTCGCGCCCGACCACGATATCCGACAATTGCTCGTCACCCGGGGCGTAGCCGTGATAGCGCATGATAGGCGCGCAGGCTGCCACCAGCACACCCAGCGCCATGACTGCCAGAACCATCCGCCACAGCGCGTTGCCCCTTACGACCGATTTCAGTGTCATGCCTGCCTCGCGCCCGTCTTGTGACTGTCCCGCTCCGGGCGCAACCCGCGCACCGCAGCCCTTCGTGAATTCCTGCGGCAGGGACTGGCCCCCCGCACCCGACATGGATTACAGAAGGAATGCCCGCTGTTCAAGGAAGGAAGCGGCGCACCGCCCCAAAGCCCGGAGGCTTCATGACCAAGACCCCCCCCGGCGCGGTCTCGTAGACACGGCGCCGGGCCCACGCGGCGAAGGCGACGGGGGGGTGCCGGCGGGGGGGGG
>NZ_DAIRVN010000093.1:0-17533 GCF_036802785.1 Pararhodobacter sp. | reverse complement strand
GCTTGGAGCCGGGCGGGTCGTATCATCGCCCGGAGTCTGGATCTCGAACACCAGTTCGGCCTCAAGCGCCGGATCAAGCGGCTGCGGCTCTGAACCCTCTGTCGCCTCTTCCTCTGAAGCACCTTGCTCCGTGTCCCCGTCCGCTGCGGCCTCATCCGGTGTGGCGGGGCCCGTGTCAGCGGCAGGTTCTTCGGCGGCAGGTTCTTCGGTGGTGGCCTCTTCGGCGGCGGCTGCTTCGACAGCGGGTTCATCCGCCTCCGCCGCGCCCGCGTCTTCCTGCTCCCCTGCCGCGGCCTCGGCGACCACCTCTTGTTCAGCCGCCGTTTGTTCAGCCGCTGTCTCCTCCTCCGCAGCCTCATCCGGCACAACCGGGGCAGCGGCGCGTCGGGGGCTTGGCGCGGGGCGGGTGGTGTCATCGCCCGGGCTCTGGATATCGAACACCAGTTCGGCCTCAAGCGCCGGGTCCAGCGGCTGCGGCTCAGGCTCCGGGCGGATCAGCGTCATCTCGATGCGCCGGTTGGCCTCGCGCCCGGCGGCGGTGGCATTGTCGGCGATGGGCTCGGCAGCGCCATAACCCTGCGCCACCAGCCCCGAAACCAGCACCCGGCGCGACAGAAGCGCATTGATCACCGCTTCGGCGCGCGACTGGCTGAGCGCGAGGTTGGTTTCTGCCCGGCCCTGACTGTCGGTATGGCCCGCGACCTCCATCTCCAGCGCGCCGCACTCGCGCAGCACATCGGCGATCTCGTCCAGCGCCTGGCGCGACGCGGTATCAAGCCTTGCCGAGCCGGGGGCGAAGGTGATCTTGTTCTCGGTCAGAATGGCCTGCACCCGCGCCTCGCAGCGCTCTGGCGTGGGGGCCTGCTGAACCGGGTCCAGCGCCTCATCGTAGCGCACCCGCACCGCATAGACCGCCCCCTGACCCAGCCCGTCAGCCAGTATCCGCGCCACCTGCGCGCTGACATCAGGGTTGCCCGAGACGCCCGCAACCTCCACCCGGTCGGTGCGGACGGTGACGCGGCCATGGTGCAGCTCTGCCAGCGCCTCAAGCGCGGTCAACGCACGCACCGACCAGCCCGAGGGCAGTTCCGGGTCCAGCCGTGTCTCCAGCGTGACGGATTCCGAGCCGAAGCGCGCGCGCGCAAAGGCCGAGACCGAATCGCGGATGCGGGTGTCCGGCAGGCGCCCCTCGACCAGCACCTGCCCCTCCTCAGTCAGGGTTGCCAGAAGTTCGGCGCGGCCCTCATTCTCGGCCTCGCCCGCATCCTCGGGCTCCAGACGCACGGCGGTCAGGGTGAAGGCGTCAGGCAGGCGGGTTTCCAGACGGCCCACCGCCCGGTCAAAAACCGACTGGCTGATCGTGGCGGGAACGACCATCGACAGATCGCTGTCAGAAAAGGTCACAACCCCGGCACCCAGCGCGGCCAGTTCACCGATCGCCAGCTCCACCGCCCGGCCCCAGCGCGGCGTGGGAGAGCCCATGGCGATGGTGCATTCCAGCCGGGCGGTTGCCCCGGCCCCGCGCGCGGCGCGCAGGATCAAGTCGCGCCCGGCCTCGGTATCGGCGGCGCAGGCATCGAAGCGCGCGCCCTGCTCGTCGATCACAAAGCGCAGCGTGAAGGGCGCAATCACCGGGCGCGGCGCGACAAGATCCAGCATCAGGACGGCGCCCTGAGGGGCCATGTCATGCAACCGGGTTTCCAGCCGGTTGCGGGCCTCGGCGCTTTCGACGAGCGCATGCACCTCGATCCGCCCGGCAGTCACCGATATCTGCGACACGGGCATCATCTCCAGCGCCGCGATGGTGAAATCCAGTGCGGCCTGCCAGCCCTCAGGCGCAGGATGATCGGCGGTCTGAAGCATGTCGGAGACCGTGCCATCGCGGTCGATCGCCGACAGCCGCGCGATGATCGCCCCCTCGCCCGGATCGGCAGGCACCAGCCCGATCACCGACAAAGCGTCATCGTTGCGCATCGCCTCGATACGGAACACCGGCGCCACGATCACCGTGTTGCTGACCACCTCAAGCGAATCGCTGACCCGGCTGGCATCGACCACCCCGCCCGCAACCTGAAGCGCGCGGATGCGGGCAGATTCGGTCGGCGCCGTGCCCGTCAGATGCACCCGCAACCCATCTGTCTGAACCGCAACCCAGCTCAGCCCGGCAGCCTCAAAGGCGCTGTCCAGCTCACGCGTGTTGGTGCGTTCGATGAATCCCGACATCGCCATCGCGAAAGCCGCTGCCAGTGCAGCCGCCGCCAGAAACGCCGCCGCAGTGGCCAAGGTCAGAAGAGAAGGTCTTTGCATGTCCAGCCTGTATCCGAGCGCCCCTGACCTAGCCCCTGCACCGGGGTGATGCAATCAGACGAAAAGCGCGGCGGCGAAAATCAGCACAACGATCAGCCCGGCATCCCGGTTGGAGCGGAAAAGCCGCAGGCAGACGTCGCCATTGTTGATGTCAAGCTTGCCAAGCTGCCAGTTGAGATGCGCACCAAAGGCCCAGGCCCCGGCCAGCGCCAGCGACATCCTGAGCGGGTTCACCAGGGGTGCCAGCGCATAGATGATGGCCAGCGACATCAGCACCACCGCCGCCACCAGAAAGCCGCGCAGCCAGTATTCGCTTTTGTCGCCGAACAGCCGTGCGGTGGATTTCACGCCGATCAGCGCGTCATCCTCGCGGTCCTGATGGGCATAGATGGTGTCATAAAACAGCGTCCAGGCGATACCGGACAGGTAAAGCAGCACAGCAGGCCAGCCCAGCGAGCCGGTCTGCGCCGTCCAGGCCAGCAGCGCGCCCCAGTTGAATGCCAGCCCCAGAAACACCTGCGGCCACCAGGTGAACCGCTTGGCAAAGGGGTAGACGGCGACCGGCACCAGCGCCAGAACGCCCAGAAAGATCGCCGCCGCGTTGAAGGTCAGCAGCAGGAAAAACGCCGCAACGGCCTGAATGGCCATCCAGATCAGCGCCTCGCGCACCGTGACATGCCCCGCCGCAAGCGGGCGGTTGCGGGTGCGCTCCACCAGCGGGTCGATATCGCGGTCAGAGATGTCATTCCAGGTGCAGCCCGCGCCGCGCATCAGGAAAGCGCCCAGCGCACAGGCCACGAAAATCCAGACGGTCAGCCAGCCCGCCGTTTCCGGCACCGCAACCGCCCCCAGCAACGCGCCCCACCAGCAGGGCAGCAGCAAAAGCCAGGTGCCGATGGGCCGGTCAGCGCGGCTGAGGCGCAGGTAGGGCTGCAGATCGGGGTGGGCATGGGTATCAACCCAGTTGCCGCTGACGGTATCGGCAATGGCCCCGTCCTGTGGCTCAGGCGGGCGGGTGCTGCCGGGGGTGTCCGCGCCGGGCGCGGTTTCGGCCTCTGGCCTTTGGTCGTTCCCGCTCATAAAGTCGCTTCCATGACAGACCAGACCCCCTCCGCGATGAAGACGATCCGCCCCAAGATCCGCCTCTATGTAGAGCAGCCCTTGGGGGCAGGGCAACCGGTATCCCTGTCGCAGGAGGCGGCGCATTATCTCATTGGTGTGATGCGGCAGGGTGCGGGCGATGCGGTGGCGCTGTTCAACGGGCAGGACGGGGAATGGCGCGCGGTTATCACCAGCGCAGCGAAACGTAGTTGCGTTTTGACATGCGAGGAACAGTGCGCGCCGCAGCTTGACCCGCCCGATCTGTGGCTTCTGTTCGCGCCCATCAAGAAGGCGCGCACCGATTTCATTGTCGAGAAGGCGGCGGAACTGGGCGTGGCGCGCATCTTCCCGGTGCAGACCGGATTCACCAATTCCGAGCGTATCCGGCGGGACAGGTTGCAGGCCCATGCCACCGAGGCTGCCGAGCAATGCGGCGCCACCTTCGTGCCGCCGGTGGAAGAGTTGCAGCCGCTGGCCCGTGCGCTGGCAGATTGGCCAGAAGGGCGGGTGCTGTTCTGGGCCGATGAGGGCACGGTCGAGGGGCACAAAACGGGCGACATCGGCGACGCCCCACCCGGCCCCGCTGCCATCCTGATCGGCCCCGAGGGTGGCTTTTCCCCCAATGAGCGCACGCGCCTTGCCGCCCTGCCCTTCGTGCAGCGCATCAGCCTTGGCCCCCGCATTCTGCGCGCCGACACTGCCGCCGTGGCCGCGATCACGCTCTGGCAGGCAAGGCTGGGAGACTGGCAGAGCCGGGAGGCTGGCAATGACCCCGCTTGACCCCGCCGAACGCCCGGCGCTGGCACAGTTTCTGCGCGCCCGTCTGGCCGGATCGATGTTCCCGCTGAGCAATCTGGCCGGGACAGGCCGCGCGATGCGTGTGTGGTGCCAGCATGAGGCGGGCCAGATCAGCGGCATGATCGGCCTGACCGACGACGGCATGCTGCTGCCGCAATGGCCCGGCGCGGACTGGGCGGCGGCGCGCGCTGTGCTGAAGGGGGCTGCGGTCTGCGGCATCGTCGGCCCCGCCGCACAGGTGAGCGCGCTGCGCCGCGCGCTGGCGCTTGATGACGCCGCCTGCAAACTGGACGCGGTTGAGCCGGGCTTTGCGCTTGACCTGGGCGCCCTCATCACGCCACCGGCGCAGGGGGCCCGCCTTGCCATCCCAGACGCGGCAGAGGCGGTACTGCTGACCGAATGGCGCGCCGGCTATGCGCAGGAGGTTCTGGGCGAACCCGCCGCCACGGCGCGCGAAACGGCTGCACAAACCGTGGCGCAATGGCTGCGCGCGGGCACACACCGCCTGTTGCAGCGTGACGGGCAGTTTCTGGCGCTGACCGGGTTCAATGCCGATCTGGGTGATGCGGTGCAGGTGGGCGGCGTCTATTGCCCGCCCGCCATGCGCGGGCAGGGGCTCGCCCGTCTGGCCGTGGCGCTGCATCTGGCCGAGGCCCGCGACCGGGGTGCCAGCAAAGCCGTGCTCTTCGCCACCAGCGCCCCCGCCGCGCGCGCCTACCGCGCCATCGGTTTCAAGCCCGCCGGTGAGATCGCGCTGGTTCTGTTTTCCGCACAGCAACGGGTGCAGCCATGACACTGATCCGCTCTGAGGCCATGGCGCGGCTGCGCAACTGGCGCGATTCGCTCATCGGGCTGGGGCTGGTGGCAGCCGGGCTCTGGCTGATGCGCAGCCCCGGCTACATCCTGCCCGGGCTGGGCGCGATACTGGCGCTGGCCGGGCTGGCCTTCGGGCTCGTCGGCCTGCGCCGGGTGCGGTTCCGGGCCGGGGGCGAGGGGCCGGGCGTGGTGCAGGTCGTCGAAGGACAGATCAGCTATTTCGGGCCACGGGCGGGCGGCTTCGTGGCCCTTGACGAAATTTCGCGCCTCTGGCTCAGCGCCGACGGGGCGGACTGGGTGATCCGCGCGCTTGACGGCCATCACCTGACCATCCCCCGCGCCGCGCAGGGCGCCGAACAGTTATTCGATACGTTCGCCGCCCTTGAAGGCCTTGATATGGCAAGACTTCTGCGCCGGATCGAAGCCGCGCCCAGCCTGACCGACCAGCTGATCTGGCAGCGCGAGGCGCGCATGCTCTTGACTTGACGCCTCGTGCGATACAGGTCTGGCAGACAAAAATCATCAGCCCGGAGCCAAGAACAATGTCCATCCCCCAGTCCGGCGGCGGGCCGATCGAACATCAGGACCAGCTGGCGGCGTTTCTTGCCGAGGGCTGCAAGCCGAAAGCCGACTGGCGCATCGGCACCGAACATGAGAAATTCGGCTATTGTGAAGACACCCTCAAACCCCTGCCCTATGACGGCCCGCGCTCCATCAGGGCGGTGCTGGAGGGGCTGCGCGACGGCTTTGGCTGGGCGCCGGTGCTGGAGGGCGGCCATATCATCGGCCTGACCAAGGACGGCGCCAATGTCAGCCTTGAGCCGGGCGGGCAGCTGGAGCTGTCAGGCGCACCGCTGGAAACCATCCACCAGACCTGCGACGAGGTGAACCTGCACCTGCACGAGGTCAAGACGGTGGCTGACAAGATCGGGGTGCGTTTCATCGGTCTGGGCGCCGCGCCGATCTGGGGGCAGGACGAAATGCCGGTCATGCCTAAGGGCCGCTACCGGCTGATGACCGATTACATGGACCGTGTGGGCACCCATGGCAAACAGATGATGTACCGGACCTGCACAGTGCAGGTGAACCTCGATTTCTCCTCCGAGGCCGATATGGTGAAAAAGCTGCGTGTGGCACTGGCGCTTCAGCCCGTCGCCACCGCCCTTTTCGCCAATTCGCCCTTCTTTGACGGCAAGCCTAATGGCCACAAAAGCTGGCGCTCGCGCATCTGGCGCGATCTGGATGCCAGCCGCACCGGCACCCTGCCCTTTGCCTTTGAAGAGGGGTTCGGCTTTGAGCGTTATGTCGATTACGCCCTCGATGTGCCGATGTATTTTGTCTACCGCGACGGGCGCTACATTGATGCGCTCGGCCAGTCGTTCCGCGATTTCCTCAAGGGCCGCCTGCCCGCCCTGCCCGGCGAAGTGCCCACGCTGTCAGACTGGGCCGACCATCTGACCACCATCTTCCCCGAGGCGCGGCTGAAGAAATACCTGGAGATGCGCGGTGCCGATGGCGGACCGTGGCGCAGGCTCTGCGCACTGCCCGCGCTCTGGGTAGGCCTGCTCTATGATCAGTCCTCGCTTGATGCGGCATGGGATCTGGCCAAGGGCTGGGATCTGGAAACCCGCGATGCCATGCGCGTGGCGGCCAGCGTTGACGGGCTGGCGGCGGATACCCACGGGGTGAAGATGCATGATCTGGCGCGCGAGGTTGTCGCGCTGGCCGACGCCGGGCTGAAAGCCCGCGCGCTGCCCGGTGCGGGCGGGCTGGTGCCGGATGAGACGCATTTCCTCAATGCGCTGAAGGAAAGCCTTGAAACCGGGCAGACCCCGGCGGACGAACTGCTGGCGCGCTACCACGGCGACTGGCAGGGCGATCTGACGCGGATATACGGCGAATACAGCTACTGAACCGGCGCCCCCCGGCACGCCGGGGGGCTGCCCCGATGTTCAGGTCTTCGCGCCGATCTTCGGCTCGGTCCCGGCGCGAAGGCGGGCGATATTGGTGGCGTGGCGCTGGAAGATCAGCACCGCCAGAACCACGGTCAGCGCCAGCGCCTCGCCCCGGCCCAGAACCAGCAGCCAGAGCGGAACCGAGGCTGCGGCAACCAGCGCCGAGAGCGAGGAAATGCGCGAGATTGCGGCAACCGCAGCCCAGGTGGCACAGGCCAGCAGCCCCGCGGGCCATGCCAGAACCAGCAGCGTGCCGAGGAAAGTCGCCACGCCCTTTCCGCCGCGAAAACCCAGCCAGACCGGGAAGATATGGCCCAGGAAGGACGCCAGCGCGGCCAGTTGCGCGGCATCCTCACCCAGCGCCAGCCGCGCGATGAGAACCGCAATGCCCCCCTTGCCCGCATCAAGCAGAAGCGTGGCCAGCGCGGCAGCCTTGTTGCCGGTGCGCAGAACATTCGTGGCCCCGATATTGCCCGAACCGATCTGGCGCAGATCGCCAAGCCCCAGCGCCCGGGTGATCACCAGCCCGAACGGAACCGAGCCGAGCAGATAGGCCAGCACTGCCACCAGAAGCAGCAGGGCCGGAGCGGTTTCAAACGCCGGAAGCATCTCAGAACGCCCCCGCCATGCGCGCGGGAAGGCGCTTCGAAGCGCCTTCGCCACGCGGTCTGCAAGCGGCGCCAGCAAGGCCCCTGAAAGGGCCTTTCAGCGCATCATCCGCACAGGGCATCACCTCTCCTCCGCCGCAAAGACCTGTCGGCCACCCACCCAGGTTCCCAGCACTTTACCCTCCATCCGCGCGCCGTCAAAGGGCGTGTTCCTGGACTTCGAGCGCAGCGCGAAACGGTCCAGAACGAAGGGCGCATCCGGATCGAACAGCACCAGATCGGCCGGGGCGCCCACGCTCAGGCGGCCACAATCCAGCCCCAGCCGTCGCGCCGGATTGAGCGCCATCGCGCGCCACAACTGCGCCAGCCCCATAGCCCCCGCATGGTAAAGCCGCATCGCGGCGGGCAGCAGCGTCTCCAGCCCCACGGCCCCCGGCGCGGCCTCTTCAAAGGGCAGCCGCTTGGATTCTTCATCCTGCGGCGTATGCATCGAACACAGGATGTCGATCAGCCCCGAGGCCACCGCCTCTACCACCGCCAGCCGGTCCTCTTCGTCGCGCAGCGGCGGATCAAGCCGGAAGAAGGTGCGGTAATCGCCCACGTCGAACGCGTTCAGCGTCAGGTGATGGATTGACACGCCCGCCGTCACGTCCAGCCCGTTCTGCTTGGCGCGCTCCAGCGCCGGAAGGGTGCGGGCGCAAGTGATCTGGTCGGCGTGATAGCGCGCGCCGGTCATCTCGATCAGCGCCATGTCGCGGTCAAAGGCCATGCGCTCTGCCATCGGCGAGACCCCGGGCAGGCCGCGCAGGCTGGCGAACTTGCCGCTGGTCACCGCCGCGCCCGCGCTCAGGCCCGGGTCCTGCGGATGGCCCACCACCAGCGCCCCCAGCGAGCGCGCATAGGTCAGGCAGCGCGAAAAGACCTTGGTGTCGCGCACCACGTGATCGGCATCGGTAAAGGCCACTGCCCCGGCATCCATCAGAAAACCGATCTCGGCCATCTCGCGCCCGGCGCGGCCCCGGGTCAGCGCGGCCATGTGGTGAATGTTCACCACCGCCTCGTCGCTGGCGCGGCGGCGCAGGAATTCAAGCGATTCGGGGGTGTCGATGGCGGGGTTGGTATCGGGGCGGGTGATGAAGGTGGTCACGCCACCCGCCGCCGCCGCCTGCCCCGCCGAGCGGAAGCTTTCCTTGTGGCGCGCGCCCGGCTCCCCCACCTGTACCCCCAGATCGACGATGCCGGGGGCAAGGCACCGGCCGCCGCAATCCACCCGCTGCGCGCCCTCTTCCGGTGGCGCGTCGCGGGCGACCACGCGGCCGCCTGCCACGTTCAGCGTTCCTGCCGTATCGGTGCCTGCTTCGGGATCGATCAGGCGGGCGTTGAAAAAATGAAGCGTCATGAGGGGCCCCGCTGGATGCCGGTTTGCCTGCCTTATAGTCGCGGAAATCCGGCCGCGCCACCGATCAAGCGCTGTCTTGGCCAAGGAAAAACCGCGCCGCCCGGCAGGTTGATGCCGGAATGCCGCGACTGCATGCGTTGCGCAGCAGCTTTCGCCTCAGGGAAATGCTGTTTCGAACTGCCCGGTCAGAAACCCGGCTTCCTGCGCCAGCCCATAGGGCGGGTTGATCACGAAATGGCCGGACCCGGCCATCCGGTGCCCCTCGCGCACCGGCGGGAAGCGCAGCTCGTGGCGCAATGCCTCCGGATGGGCGGCTTCAAGCGCGGCCAGCATGGGCAGATGGCGGCCATCGGTCAGGATCGGATACCACAGCACAATCACCCCGACATTCCACTTGCGCGCAATCTGGCCGATGAAGCGCGGCATCTCGGCATAATCCGCCGCGATCTCATAGCTAGGGTCGATCAGCATCAGCCCACGCCGGGGTTCGGGCGGGGTAAGCGCCAGCGCCAGTTCAAATCCGTCGCGGTGATAGACCTGCGCGCGGTGGGGCCGCATGACCCCTTCCAGCGCCGCAAATTCAGCCGGGTGCCGCTCAGCCAGATGAAGCGTGTCGATATCGCGCAACCCATAGGCCGCAATCAGGGGCGAGCCGGGATAGGCCGCAGGGCCATGATCGGCGCGTACAGCGGCGAGGATACGCGCATAGGGGTGATCGGGGGCAAACCACCCCTCCACCCGGCCAATCCCCTGCGCCGCCTCGCCGGTCTTGCGCGCCTCGATGCTTTGCAGATCATAGAGCGCGCGCCCGGCATGGGTTTCCAGATAAAACAGCGGCTTGGGTTTGCGCGTCAGATAGTCCAGCATCACCGCCAGAAGCGCATGTTTGTGGACATCGGCCAGATTGCCCGCATGGTAGCCGTGCTGATACGAGAGCATACCGGCGCCGCTGCCTCAGCCCTTGCGCCGCAGCCGGATCACCACATCCACCCGCGCCACATCGAAACCCTCAGGCGTGCGGGGCAGGCGCGTGATTTCCAGCTCATCGGCGGGCGCATCGGTCAGTTTCTGCTGTTCTTCAAGGAAGAAATGCGGATGGTCATCAATGCGTGTGTCGAAATAGCTGCGCGTGGCATCCACCGTGATCTCGTTGAGCAGCCCGGCCTCACAAAACGCGCGCAGCGTATTGTACACCGTCGCAAGCGAGACCTTTTCGCCATTGTCGATCGCCGCGCCGAAAAGCCCCTCGGCCGTGACATGCCGGTTCTTCCCGTCGCCGACAAGAAGCGAGGCAAGCGCCAGACGCTGCCGCGTGGGGCGCAAACCGGCATCGGCCAGCCAGCGGCTGGCGTGGTCGAATGAATGCGGGGTCTGAACGGCGAAATCGTTGCTCATGCGTTGAATATAGAGGCCTTCGGGCAGATGTTTCAATGCCTGTGACAGTAATGTCCGCATTCTGTTGCAATTCCGGGTCACGATTGCGCGCGCAGGGCAGCACTTGTCACCCTGCCGCCCCGGCAGCCCTGCCCCGCGCGCCGCAAAGCCCGGCAGCACGGGCTGACTTGTCAGCCGTCGAGCACAGATGCTAGAGGGGGAAAACGCCCGAAAACAGGAGGACGGCATCATATGGCGCAATTCCCTACGCAGTTCGACAAGGAGGCCCTTCTTGCCTGTTCCCGTGGCGAGTTGTTCGGCCCCGGCAATGCCCAACTGCCCGCGCCGCCGATGCTGATGATGGACCGCATCACCGATATCTCGGGCGATGGCGGTGAACACGGCAAGGGCCATGTGGTCGCCGAATTCGACATCACGCCGGATCTGTGGTTCTTTGACTGCCACTTTCCCGGCAATCCCATCATGCCCGGCTGTCTGGGCCTTGACGGGCTGTGGCAGCTGACCGGCTTCAATCTGGGCTGGCGCGGCTGGCAGGGGCGCGGCTATGCGCTGGGGGTGGGCGAGGTCAAGCTGACCGGCATGGTCCGGCCTGAGCGCAAGCTGCTGCGTTATTTCGTCGATTTCACCAAAGCGATCCAGACCCGCCGCCTGACCATGGGCGTGGCCGATGGCCGCGTCGAGGCGGATGGCGAAACCATCTATCTTGTCAAAGACATGAAGGTCGCGCTGTCAGAAAACTGACAGCCCCGCTCAGGTGCGCAACGTCATGACCCCGGCGTTACTGATCGCCCGCTTGCAGATCACTGCCGGGGATTCTGAGCGCGCCGGACCTCATCCCGGAAGGAAAGCAAGCCGCTGAAAATGCGGCCTGCCCTCGCCAAGGCAGCACCCCTTCCGGCGGGCGAATGCCCGTGGCGCAACAGATCGCGGCACGGTCCTGCTTGCCGCGCTTCACCGCCCTCCGGCCTGAACCCTCCGGTTGCAGCGCCCGGCAGCGCCCCCTTGCACGCCCCCTAACGCATGGCCTACATATTGCGGGTCAGATAAAAAGGAGGCCGCATGCGCCGTGTCGTCATTACCGGGATCGGGATCATCTCGCCCATCGGCAACACCGTGGCCGAGGTCGAGGCCAGCCTGCGCGCCGGGCGTTCGGGCATCGTTGCCGCGCCCGAATACGCTGAACTGGGGTTTCGCAGCCAGATCCACGGCATGCCGCAGATCACGCTTGAGGACCATATCGACAAGCGGGACCTGCGCTTCATGGGGCCGGGTGCCGCCTATAACTTCCTTGCCATGCAGCAGGCCATTGCTGACAGCGGGCTGGAGCCCGGCGATGTGTCGAACCCGCGCAGCGGGCTGATCATGGGCTCTGGCGGGCCGTCCACCTCGAACTTTTTTCAGGCGCACAAGATCGTCATCGAGAAGGGCGCGCCCAAGCGGATGGGGCCGTTCATGGTGACGCGCTGCATGTCTTCGACCAATTCCGCCTGTCTGGCGACGCCTTTCAAGATCAAGGGTGTGAACTATTCGATCACCTCTGCCTGCTCCACCTCGGCGCATTGCATCGGCAACGCGGCGGAGCTGATCCAGATGGGCAAGCAGGATGTGGTCTTTGCCGGCGGCGGCGAGGAACTGGACTGGACGCTGTCGTGCCTGTTCGACGCGATGGGCGCCATGTCGTCCAAGTATAACGACGCACCCGAAACCGCCTCCCGCCCCTTTGACGCCAGCCGCGACGGCTTTGTGATCGCGGGCGGCGGCGGGGTGCTGGTGCTGGAGGAATACGAGCACGCGAAAGCGCGCGGCGCGAAGATCTATGGCGAGCTGACCGGCTATGGCGCCACGTCTGACGGCCATGACATGGTCGCCCCCTCGGGCGAGGGTGGCGAGCGCTCGATGCGGCTGGCGGTGGAGACCCTGCCGAAGGGCCGCACGGTCAGCTATATCAACGCGCACGGCACCTCGACCCCGGCGGGCGATGTGACCGAGGTGCAGGCCATCCGCCGCGTCTTTGGCGAAGATAATGTGCCGCCGATTGCCTCCACCAAGTCGCTCACCGGCCATAGCCTAGGCGCGACCGGCGTGCATGAGGCGATCTATTCGCTGATCATGATGGAAAAGGGCTTCATCGCGCCCTCGATCAATGTCACCGATCTGGACCCGGCCCTGAAACCGCATGAGATCGTGACCGAGTTGCGTGAGGGTGTCGAATTTGACTCGGTGCTGTCCAACAGCTTCGGGTTTGGCGGCACCAACGCCACCCTCGCCTTCAGCAAGATGCAGGGGTAAGGCGCATGGCCGGACTGATGGAGGGCAAGCGCGGGCTGGTCATGGGCGTGGCCAATGAGCGCTCCATCGCCTGGGGCATCGCCTCCGCGCTGCATGCCGAGGGGGCCGAACTGGCGTTCTCGTATCAGGGCGAGGCATTCGGCAAACGGGTGGAGCCGCTGGCGGCCTCGGTCGGCTCCGATTTCCTGCTGGATGTCGATGTCACCAGTGATGTTAGCCTTGACGCGGCCTTTGCCGCCATCAGCGAGCGCTGGGGCGCGATGGATTTTCTGATCCACGCCATCGCTTTTTCTGACAAGTCGGAACTGACCGGGCGTTTCATCAACACATCACGCGGCAACTTCAAGCATTCGCTGGATATTTCCTGCTTCAGCTTCATCGACGTGTCGCGCCGCGCCGCCGATCTGATGCCGCAGGGCGGCGCGCTGGTAACGCTGACCTATGGCGGCTCCAACCGGGTGACGCCCTTCTATAACGTGATGGGGGTGGCCAAGGCGGCGCTGGAGGCGTCGATGCGCTACCTCGCCAATGATCTGGGGCCACAGGCGATCCGGGTGAATGCCATCTCGCCGGGACCGATGAAAACGCTGGCCGGGGCGGCAATCGGCGGTGCGCGAAAGACTTACCGCCATACCGAGGCCAACGCCCCCCTGCGCCACAACGCCACGCTTGAGGCGGTGGGCGGTGCGGCGGTGTTCCTCTGCTCGGATTACGGCAACTGCACCACCGGCGATGTGATCATGGTGGATTCGGGTTACCACGTTCTGGGCATGCCTCAGGCCGAGAATTTCTGACCGGCGCCGCCGCATCCGGCTGAACCGGAGCCGGGCAAGGCGCTGCAGCCACCACCGGGCCGGAGGCGCGCCGCACGCCGACCGGGCGGGCGGGGTTCGATGCCCCGCCCGCCCGGCGCCCTCGCTGAACCATCCTTCTACCGGAACGCCTCAGCCGATCATCTTTGCCCTGTCGCCCAGCTCGTCATAGTGTCGTCGCAGCCGCAGCAGAGCAATGCGCAGGACAATCTTGCCCGAACGCGCCGACCAGCCCAGCCGCTTCTCGGCCGTCTCCAGCCCCTCCAGGAAGCAGCAGCAGCGCAGCGCCATATCCCCCAGCCCCGGGCCCAGTTCACGCAGCGCCTGCGCGACCCGCTCCCGCGCGGCGCGCTGACCCCGGTCGCCCGCCTCTGACGGGCCAAACGCGCTGCGGCTGCCCCCGGTCAGGAAGCGCTCCCAGTCCTGCGTCACCCTTGGGCCCATCTGCGCCACCTCGAAATCCTCGCGCAGTTTTTCGGCGGCGGCGACCAGATCGGGCGTCAGGAAAGGTTTGCCGTCGCGGTCACGGCGCCGCGCCAGCGCGGTCACCGGGCTTTCCCCCGGCGCGGGGCGCGGGCGCGCCATCTCACCCTCATTCTCGGCTTCGCGCCCTGCGACCACCTCCCCCTCTGAACCTTCGTCCGGCATACCCCCCTCGGCCCGCAGACGGCGCAAGGCGGCGCGCCCGGCGGGCGTTATCTCGTACTGCGCCACCCGGCCGGTCTTGCGGCACATAATCCATTCGCGCAGCGCAAAGGCCTCGGCCACCGGGCGATCCAGCACGGCCAGCCGCACCGCGCCCTCCGCCCCGTCGCGCAGCACCACGGCGCGCTCCATATCCGCCGCCACCGCCAGAAAAGCGCCGGGTTCGGCCAGACGGCGCAGCACGCGCACGCCCTCCAGGTTCAGGCGGTTCTCGTCGGGGGCCTCTCCGGCAGGCATGCCGTTCGGCCGAAGCGACGTGCCCGGAGCCTTGCGCGCGGCGGGGTCCGGGGACAGGCGGGCAGTCGGAAGGGTCATATCGCGAGTGTCCTTGTTTGGGAAACATTCCTGCCCGACTGAGGCCTGGATCAGCCGATCCAGCGCACAATCGACCAACGGATCATCACGACGGTTCTCAAAACGCCGCACCTGGCGCAGGACGGTCGAGGCATGCACCCCCTCCGTCCGGGCGATATCGCGCAGCGATCGCCCGCTTTCCGTATGCGAAAGATACAGACGCACTGCCGAGGGAACCCAATCTGGCAACTGGTCCAGCTGTTTGAGATTGGACGTCATGACCACCCCGCCGTTTTCACGCTTCTCTCGCGGACATTACGTTTACGGCTTCCTTATTGTTTTCAATTTGAGGACAATCGCCACAGTTGCGCGCATTGGTTACTGGTTTCTTAATCCCGTCGTCGCATCCAGCATCTTTCACAAACTTCTACACCCGCTGAAGCCTGCGTTCGCAGGGAGTGCGCGGTGCGCAACACCCGTAAAAGTTGTGCAACACTGCCCTCACAAAGTCGCCGAACCCACAGGAGTCGCCTGGATGAGCTGCCAGCCCCGCGAATCTATTGTTTCTATTCTGGATACTATTTCCTCCACCCACCGCCCCCGCCTGTTGCTTCGCACAGCGCGAATCGGCCTGCAGGAATACCGCCGCGAAAGCGATTTGCGGCGGGTTCTGCGCCTTCCCGCCGCGCCGCCACCCGGCCCGGCGACGGTCCGGGCGCTGATCGATCTTGAAGCGCAGATCGAAGCGCAGCGCCTGCGCCCGGCCCATGCCATCGGCGACACATGGCGCCCCGCGCGCCATGTCGAGGTGATGATCGCCCTGATGGCCGAGGCGCAGCTGATGGCCGAAGCCGTGCCGATGCCCGCCCTTCCCCCCCGCCGCCTGACGCTTTCACGCGCGAAATAGTCGGCCGGGCGCGCTAAATACGGTGCGCGCGTTGCCTCCGGCGTCGCTTTCCGCCGGGCGGTGTCGCTCTGCCTCTTTCCTGTCCGCGCAGGCCCGCTATCTTGCGGCTGATCCTCAGCACGGGAACGGGCAGCACATGGCGGACGCACTGGTCATCTTCACGCCCTCGGGCAAGCGCGGACGCTTTGCGCCGGGCACGCCGGTGCTGACCGCCGCGCGTCAGCTGGGCGTTGATCTGGACTCGGTCTGCGGCGGGCGTGGTATCTGCTCAAAATGCCAGATCACGCCCGGCTACGGGTCATTTCCGAAACACGGCGTGACGGTGGCCGGGGACGCGCTGAGCGACTGGAACGCCGTTGAACAGCGCTACAAGGACAAACGCGGGCTGACCGAAGGCCGCCGCCTGGGCTGTCAGGCGCGCATTCAGGGCGATGTGGTGATCGACGTGCCGCCCGAAAGCCAGTTGCACCGTCAGGTCGTGCGCAAGGCCGCCAGCGCCCGCACCATCGCCATGGACCCGGCCACCCGCCTTTACTATGTCGAGGTCGCCGAGCCCGACATGCACGAACCCTCAGGCGATCTGGAAAGGCTGGCGCAGGCGCTGCGCGACCAATGGCAGATCGAACGCATTCAGGCCGGGCCGGTTATCCTGCGCAAGCTGCAACCGGCGCTGCGCAAGGGAAAATGGGCGGTCACGGTCGCGGTTTTCACCGATCATCGCGATGGCCCGGCGCAGATACTGGATCTCTGGCCGGGGTTCCACGAAGGGCCGCTTCTGGGCCTTGCCATTGATCTGGGCTCCACCACCATCGCCGCGCATCTGACCGACCTGAGCACCGGCGCGGTGGTGGCCGCGGGCGGGGTGATGAACCCGCAGATCCGCTTTGGCGAAGATCTGATGAGCCGGGTCAGCTATGCCATGATGAACCCCGGCGGCGATGTCGAGATGACAGCTGCGGTGCGGCTGGCGATCAACGATCTGGCCCGGTCTGTGGCCACCGAGGCCGGGGCTGACGCGGCCAGCATCATCGAGGTGGTGGTTGTCTGCAATCCGGTCATGCACCACCTGTTTCTGGGCATCGACCCGGTGGAGCTGGGTCAGGCGCCCTTCGCGTTGGCCACCTCCGGTGCGCTGAGCCTTCCCGCGCGCGAGCTGGAACTGACCGCGCTCAACCCCGAGGCCCGCCTGTACACCCTGCCCTGCATCGCCGGTCATGTGGGGGCCGATGCGGCGGCCGTGGCACTGTCGGAAGCGCCCGAGAAATCGGAAGATCTGGTGCTGATCGTCGATGTCGGCACCAATGCCGAGATCCTGCTGGGCAACAGGAACCGGGTTCTCGCCTGTTCCTCCCCCACCGGCCCGGCATTCGAGGGCGCGCAGATATCCAGCGGCCAGCGCGCGGCGCCCGGCGCGATCGAACGGATCGAGATTGACCCGGCGACGAAAGAGCCGCGCTTCAAGGTCATCGGCTCGGACCTGTGGTCAACCGAGCCGGGCTTTGCCGCGGCGACCGCGAAAACCGGGATAAGCGGCATCTGCGGCTCAGGCATCATCGAGGCGGTGGCGGAGATGCGCATGGCGGGCATCGTCGATGCCGCCGGGCTGATCGGCAGCCCTGAGCAGACCGGGACAGCGCGCTGCATCGCCGAGGGGCGCACGCATGCCTGGCTGATCCATGACGCCGGCGCCGAGGGCGGGCCGCGCATCACCGTCACCCAGGGCGATATCCGCGCGATCCAGCTGGCCAAGGCCGCGCTCTATGCGGGCGCGAAACTGCTGATGGACGAGCTGGGCGTGGACAAGGTGGACCGCGTGGTGCTCGCCGGGGCCTTTGGTGCGCATATCAGCGCAAAACATGCGATGGTGCTGGGCATGATCCCCGATTGCCCGCTGGAGCAGGTGACGAGCGCGGGCAATGCCGCCGGAACCGGCGCGCGGATCGCGCTGTGCAACATCGCGGCGCGCAAGGAGATCGAGGCGCAGGTGGCGCGCATTCACAAGGTCGAAACCGCCATCGAGCCGCGCTTTCAGGAGCATTTCGTCAATGCCAGCGCCATCCCCCACGCCATCGACCGTTTTCCCGAACTGAGCAAGCTGGTCACGCTGCCGCAGGTCAGCCACAACAACGGCGGCGGCGGTGAGGGCG
>NZ_DAIRVN010000092.1:0-17703 GCF_036802785.1 Pararhodobacter sp. | reverse complement strand
GCCAAGAGGGGGGCAAAGCCCCCCTCCTTTTGTTCGCTGCCCGGCTTTATTCTTCGGCCTGTTCCGCCACCCGCGCGACCGAGACCACCTCTTCACCGCCGCCGGTGTTGAACACCCGCACCCCGCCTGCCGAGCGTGAGCGGAAGCTGATCTGATCGACAGGCACCCGGATCGACTGGCCGGTCGAGGTGGCGAGCATGATCTGGTCGCCCTGATCCACCGGGAAGCTGGCCACCAGCCGGCCCCCGCGCATGGCCTTGTCCATCGCCATCACGCCCTGACCGCCGCGCCCACGCACCGGATATCCGTGCGAGGATGACAGCTTGCCCGCCCCGTTCGAGGTGATGGTCAGGATCAGGTCTTCGCGCGCTGACATCTCGGCGTAGCGTTCGGGTGAAAGCTGTCCCGGATCGACCTCGGTGTCTTCGCCGATGTCCTCAGCGATTTCCGCGTCGGCATCTTCATCCTGGCCTTCAGCCTCGTCGGGGGCGCCGGCCATCAGGCGGCGCTGTTTGAGGTAGGCAGCACGTTCCTGGGGATCGGCTTCGAAATGGCGGATCACCGCCATCGAAACCACCAGATCACCTTCGGCGAGGCGAATACCGCGCACACCCGTCGAATCGCGGCCCTTGAAGATGCGCACCGCCGTCGTGGGGAAGCGGATCGCGCGACCGAGCGCGGTGACCAGCATCACGTCGTCGTCCTCGTCGCAGATGCGCGCATTCACCAGGCTCACGCCGTCGGGCAGTTTCATGGCGATCTTGCCATTGCGCATGACATTGGTGAAATCGCTCAGCGCGTTGCGCCGCACATCGCCCTGCGAGGTGGCGAAGACGATCTGCAGGTTTTCCCAGTCCTCCTCAGGCGCATCGACCGGCATGATCGCAGCAATGCTCACCTTCACCGGGATCGGCAGGATATTGACGATCGCCTTGCCGCGCGCACTGCGCCCGGCCAGTGGCAGGCGCCAGCATTTCAGCTTGTAGACCATCCCGTCGGTGGTAAAGAACAGAAGGTTCGTATGGGTATTGGCCACGAAAAGTGTGGTCACCACATCGTCTTCCTTGGTCGACATCGAGGCCAGGCCCTTGCCGCCCCGGTTCTGGGAGCGGAATTCGGCCAGGGGCGTGCGCTTGATATACCCGCCCGAGGTGATGGTCACGACCATATCCTCGCGCTCGATCAGGTCCTCGTCGTCCATATCGCCGGCCCAGTCGACGATCTCGGTGCGGCGCGGCACGGCGAAGGCCTCGCGCACTTCGGCCAGCTCGGTCGAGATAATGGTCATGATCCGCTCGCGCGAGCGCAGGATATCGAGATAATCCTTGATGCTGGCGGCGAGGGTTTCCAGCTCGTCGGTGACCTCTTTGACGCCCATAGCGGTCAGGCGTTGCAGGCGCAATTCCAGAATGGCGCGGGCCTGAACCTCGGAAAGGTTATAGGTGCCGTCGTCGTTCATCGGATGGCTGGGGTCGTCGATCAGCAGGATATAGGGCGCGATATCGACGGCGGGCCAACGCCGGGTCATCAGTTTTTGGCGTGCTTCCGCGGGGTCGGCCGAAGCGCGGATGGTGGCCACAACCTCATCAACATTCGAGACGGCCACGGCCAGACCACAAAGCACATGGCTGCGCTCACGTGCCTTGTTCAGCTCATAGGCGGTGCGGCGGGTGACAACCTCTTCGCGGAAGCCAATGAAGGCCGTCAGGAAATCACGCAGGGTCAGCTGCTCTGGCCGCCCGCCGTTGAGCGCCAGCATGTTGCAGCCAAAGGAGGTCTGCATCGGCGTGAAGCGGAAGAGCTGGTTGAGCACCACATCAGCGGTGGCATCGCGCTTGAGTTCGATCACCACGCGCACGCCGGTCCGGTCGCTCTCATCAGCGACATTGCTGATCCCCTCGATCCGCTTGTCGCGCACGGCTTCGGCGATCCGCTCCACCATGGTGGATTTGTTCACCTGATAGGGGATTTCATCAATGATGATCGCGTAACGGTCCTTACGGAGCTCTTCGATATGCGTGCGCGAGCGGATCACGACTGAGCCGCGGCCCTCAGTATAGGCCTTGCGCGCACCGGAGCGGCCCAGAATCAGCGCGCCGGTCGGAAAATCGGGGGCGGGGACAAAGGCCATCAGGTCTTCGGCGGTCAGGTCCGGATTGTCGATCAGTGCCTGCGTGGCGTCGATCACCTCACCCAGATTGTGCGGCGGAATATTGGTGGCCATACCCACCGCGATACCGCCCGCGCCATTGACCAGCATGTTGGGAAAGCGCGCGGGCAGAACCGTGGGCTCACGGTCCTTGCCATCGTAATTGTCCTGAAAATCGACGGTGTCCTTGTCGATATCGGCCAGCAGGAAATTCGCCGGGCGGTCCATGCGGACTTCGGTGTAGCGCATTGCTGCGGCGGTATCGCCGTCCATCGAGCCGAAGTTGCCTTGCCCGTCCAGCAGTTTCAGCGACATGGAGAAGGGCTGCGCCATCCGCACCAGCGCGTCATAGATCGCGCTGTCGCCATGGGGATGGTATTTACCCATCGTATCGCCGACCGAGCGGGCGGATTTGCGGTAGGCCTTGTCATGCGTGTTGCCGGATTCGTGCATCGCATAGAGGATGCGCCGGTGGACGGGCTTCAGCCCGTCGCGCAGATCGGGGATGGCACGGCTGACGATCACGCTCATCGCGTAATCAAGATACGAGGTGCGCATCTCCTGCACGATCGAAACCGTCGGGCTCAGCGGCTTCTTTTCGTCCATCTCTTCCGGGGTATCGGGCGTATCGCTCACCGGGGCCTCTTTGTGCTGAAATCCACAAGATTTTGTTGCACCCCTTATAGCCGAACCCCACCGGCAGACGCAATGGCAGCGCGACCGGGGAAAGGGCGGGATGACCTGAATCAATGGTGAAACGCGGAGATCCGGGTTAGCATGCTGAAAAGCAACGGAGGAATCCCATGTACACGAACATTCTGGTGCCGATCGCCTATGAGACCGGGCATGATGCTGCGGCCGAACTGGGCGTCGCGCAGAAACTGGCCGCGCCGGGCGCTGCGATCACGCTTCTGCATGTGATGGACCCGGTGCCGTTTTTCGCCATCGACTATATGCCCGAGGGCTACCGCGACGAACTGGTGCGCGCCATTCACGCCGACCTGCAGCGCCAGGCCGATATGCTGCCGGACGGGCGGGTGGTGGTTATCGAAGGCGATGCCGCGCGTGAGATTCTGGACTGGGCACAGGACAATCAGGCGGATTGCATTGTGCTGGCGACCCATCGCTCGGATACCAGCCTCTATGGCTCCACCGCCGCGCGGGTGGTGCGCTACGCACCCTGCGCCGTTCATCTGCTGCGCTAGGAGACAGGCAATGCGACCCGTCAAATCCCTTGCCCTTGCCCTGATGCTGGCCATGGCGCCCATGGCAGCGGGCGCTCAGTCACTCATCGCTTCCTACGCGGCCTTTATCGGCGAGGATGATCTGTTCAATTCCAGCGGCACGCGGCTGGGGGAGTTCTGGCAGATCCTGCGTCAGGACCGGGCGAACTATCACCGCTTTGGCCTGCGTCAGCGCGGCGACCAAGGTGACCCGTTCTTTGCCGATGCCAATAACCGCGCCACGCTGGAGCAGTTGCTGCGCAACAGCGACACGCATCCGTCCACGCGCCGGTTGATCATCAGCGGCAATGTGCCGGTCTATGTCGAGATCTTCGGCTATGGCAACCGGATGACCGCGGTGCGGGTGCAGGTGCCGGGCTAGGGGGCAAGCTCAGTTCAGCCGCAGCAGCGTAGCAAGCAGTGCCAGCCCCTCGCGCGGGATATGGCGCAGCCATTGCCGTGGGCCGATAGCGCGCCAGGGCGGGCAATCGCTGCGCGCGCTCACGCCCAGCTGCCGCGCCATCAGCTTTGCGCGCGGGGCGTGATAGGGATCCGTCACAATGACCACGCTCTGCGGCTGCAGCGCCGCCAGAAGGGGCAGGGCGTTGAGCAGATTTTCGCGCGTGCTGGTGGAGGCTCCCTCTTCGCTCAGCGCCGACCCGGGCACCCCTTCGGCGCGGCAGAGCGCCGCGATGACGCTCGCCTCGGTCGGCGGGTGGCGCCCCAGCCCGCCGCAACCGATGATCGCATCCACCTTGCCTGCCCGGTAAAGCCCCGCCGCATGCTGCGCCCGCCGCGCCAGCGTGGGCGAGGGCTGGCCCCCCGCCCACACCGCCGCCCCCAGCACGAGCGCGACGCGCGGGCGAGGGGTGGGGCTGATATCAGGGTCAGGGCGCATAGGCCTGAATAACCTGTGTCCGCAGCCGCTGCCAGTGGGGGTTTCAGCAGCCCCCGGGGCAGAGTGCCAACAAATTGTTTTCATTGATTTTTAATTGGCTTGTGTCACGCTTGGCGAACCAGAGCGAATATGAGGCAAGGCATCAAGGGCAAAGCACCATGGCACATCCTGATATGGACCTGCGGGAAACGGAACTGATGCTGAAGGGCTACGGGCTGACCACGGCCGAATTCTTCTACCGGCTGCCGGATTACCGCAACGTGCTCAACAGCTATATCTGGCAGGATTATGATCTGGCACCGGACTATCCGCGCCTGTTCGATTTCATCGAATTCTGGCAACGCGAGATCGAAGGGCCCCTCCATTCCATCCGCTTCACCCACCGCAAACTGATCGGCCCCGGCGAGTGGCGCAACTGCGTGAAGGAGTGGTTGATGAATTGAGCGGTGAATGGCGTTGAGAAACGCCGTTGCCCGCCCGTTCGAACGGGCTTGGCGCGGGCGGGCAACACCAGTGACCGGCCCGGGGCGGCGAATGCGCGCGTCGTTGATATCGCTTTGTGACAGCGGGGCGCGGCCCGTCGGGGCCCCGGGAAGAACGGCTGTGAAGAAGAGTTGTGAAGAACGGCGTTAAGGAACGCCGTTCAATGGCCTTCGAAGGCCGTTTCAACGGGCTGGGCGTGGAAAAAGATGCCGAGGGCGGAGAAGATGCTGAGGCGGACAGATTTCACCGCCCCCGCTTCTTCACCCCGCCCCGCTGCCCCGCCTTGCCCGCCGTGGAGCGCCCGCGCGCCTTCACAGCGCCTTCGACGGCTGCATCCACCGCCGATTGCCGCGCCAGCGGGTCGTCGGCGATGGCTAGCTCGACGGCTTCCAGCCGCCTGACCTCGTCGCGCAGGCGCGCGGCCTCCTCGAATTCCAGGTTCTCGGCGGCCTTGCGCATCTGCACACGCAGCCCGTCCAGATGCGCGGCCAGATTGGCGCCGACCAGCGGCTTGTCCACCTTGGCCGTGACCCGCGCCATATCGGTGTCGCCCTGCCAGAGGCCTGACAGCACGTCATCGACATTCTTCTTCACCGTCGCCGGGGTGATGCCATGGGTCTCGTTATAGGCCCGCTGCTTGTCACGGCGGCGGTTGGTCTCGGCCATCGCCCGCTCCATCGAGCCGGTGATCCGGTCGGCATACATGATCACCCGGCCCTCGGCATTGCGTGCCGCCCGGCCGATGGTCTGGATCAGCGAGGTTTCCGAGCGCAGGAACCCCTCCTTGTCGGCATCCAGAATCGCCACCAGCCCGCATTCGGGAATATCCAGCCCCTCGCGCAGCAGGTTGATCCCCACCAGCACATCAAAAGCCCCCAGCCGCAGATCGCGCAGAATCTCGATCCGCTCGATCGTGTCGATATCGGAATGCATGTAGCGCACGCGAATGCCCTGTTCGTGCAGATATTCGGTCAGATCCTCGGCCATGCGCTTGGTCAGAACCGTCACCAGCACGCGCAGCCCGTCCTGCGCAACGCGGCGGATCTCATCGAGCAGGTCATCGACCTGCGACACCACGGGGCGGATTTCCACCTCAGGGTCCAGCAGGCCGGTGGGGCGGATCACCTGTTCGGTGAACACGCCGCCGGTCTGCTCCATTTCCCATTTCGCGGGAGTCGCCGACACGAAGACCGATTGCGGGCGCATCGCATCCCATTCCTCGAACTTCAGCGGGCGGTTGTCCATGCACGAGGGCAGGCGGAAGCCATGTTCGGCCAGCGTGAACTTGCGTTTGTAGTCGCCGCGATACATGCCACCGATCTGCGGCACCGAGACATGCGATTCATCGGCGAAGACGATTGCATTGTCGGGGATGAATTCAAAAAGCGTGGGCGGCGGCTCACCGGGCGCGCGCCCGGTCAGGTAGCGCGAGTAATTCTCGATCCCGTTGCAGACGCCCGCCGCCTCCAGCATCTCGATATCGAACCGTGTGCGCTGCTCCAGCCGCTGCGCCTCCAACAGCTTTCCCTCGGCGTTCATGCGCTTGAGCGTATGAAACAGCTCGTCCTTGATGCCCTTGATCGCCTGTTGCAGCGTGGGGCGCGGGGTCACATAGTGGCTGTTCGCATAGATGCGGATTGTGTCAAAGCTGCCGGTCTTGGCGCCGGTGAGGGGGTCAAACTCGGTGATCGACTCCAACTCCTCGCCAAAGAACGACAGCCGCCAGGCGCGGTCTTCAAGGTGGGCAGGCCAGACTTCGACAACATCGCCGCGCACCCGGAACGCCCCGCGCGCAAACGCCATATCATTGCGCCGGTATTGCTGGGTGACCAGTTCGGTGATGATCTGGCGCTGATCATAGAGCGCCCCCACCACCAGATCCTGGGTCATCGCCGAATAAGTTTCGACCGAGCCGATACCATAGATGCAGCTGACCGAGGCGACGATGATCACATCGTCACGCTCCAGCAGCGCGCGGGTGGCCGAGTGGCGCATCCGGTCGATCTGCTCGTTGATCTGGCTTTCTTTCTCAATATAGGTGTCGGTGCGCGCGACATAGGCTTCGGGCTGGTAATAGTCATAATAGCTGACGAAATATTCGACAGCATTTTCAGGGAAGAAGCCCTTGAACTCGCCGTAAAGCTGGGCCGCCAGTGTCTTGTTCGGGGCAAGGATGATCGCCGGGCGCTGGGTTTCCTCGATGATGCTGGCCATGGTGAAGGTCTTGCCGGTGCCGGTGGCCCCCAGCAGCACCTGATTGCGCTCACCGTCGCGCACGCCCTGTGCCAGTTCGGCAATCGCCGTCGGCTGATCGCCTGCGGCGGTGAACGGCGCCCGCATGACGAAGCGTTTGCCGCCTTCCAGCTTCTGGCGCGGTGCCGTTTGGGGGGCAGGGGGCGAGTCGGTCACGGGCAGGTTCTCCTTGGTGCGAGGCCAGTGTGCGGGAATGGCGGGCGGATGCAACCCCGCTGCCCCGTTTGGGCCCGGTCTGGCGTACCATACTTGTTCTTGTCGGGCGCCTTGCAACCCCCTCTTGCCAGACACCGTTGTTTTAGGGATAAAGCCCCAAAGCAACCGGAGACCAGCCCATGCGCGCCCGCATCTATCGCCCCGCCCGCAACGCCATGCAATCCGGCCCCAACCGGAGCCGGCAGTGGGTGCTGGATTTTGCCCCCTCCGAGGCGCGCGCGACCGACCCGCTGATGGGCTGGACCAGCTCAAATGACACGCAGTCACAGGTGCGGCTGCGCTTTGCCACACAGGCTGAGGCTGAGGCCTATGCCGAAGCGCATGGCATCGACTACAGCGTTGTGCAGCCCAAGCCGCGCGCGGCCAATATCCGGCCGGGTGGGTATGGCGATAACTTTGCCACGAGCCGTCGGCAGGTCTGGACGCACTGAAAGCCCAAAGCCGTGGGCGAGGGGCTTTCCCTGCGCCCGACACAGAAACACCGGACCCGAAGGCCCGGTGCAGTGCCGCTGAAGCCGGATGTCAGTAACGGGTGCGCGATCTCTCACGCGAAGGCAGGTTCCCGGCGTGATCGAAGGCGCCCGAAGGTGCCATGCGGCGCGCCGTCTCGGCCATACCCGCCTTGCCCTCACTTGCATCCGGGTCATCGGGGTGCAGGGCACCGCCATCCTCGGTCATCTCGCTTGGACCGGCCTCTCCCGCACGTTTCATTTCCATGGCTTTCAACGCCAGATCGCGCTGGCTTGGCGCGGCATCCGCCGAGTCATCCTCATCTGTTCCACCGCGCGCCTTGCGCTCTTCCATCGCCCGCTCAAGCGCCGAATTGAGGTAATCGTGCTTGAAAAGCGTGCCCGTATTGCCCTTTGCAGGGGTCGTGCCGGAGGGCGCTGCCTTGGCGCGCGCCTCACGTCCCTGACGATCAGCGATATCGCGCGCCCGGTTGCGGCGCGAACGCAGCCTGCTCACCAGATCCGACAATTCACGGTCTGAAAGGGCGCTCAGGGCCGGGTTGCGCGCCTTGTCGGCAAGCTCCAACTCTTCGGTATCCAGCGCGCGCCGTTCCTCAGGGGTGGCGGCGGTGTGGGCTTCTTTTTTGGTGCTGGTCATGGTGCTGCCTTTCAGTATGGGTCGTAAGAACAACCGACAGACCGGGGGAATGGTTCCTTCATTACCCCGGGCATCAGCCCCCGCTTGCACTTTCACAGGCAGGGGCCAAGCTCATACCAGTCGCGAAACCTCGATCGCGGCGCGGACGAAATCGGCAAAAAGCGGGTGCGGGGCGAAGGGTTTTGATTTCAGCTCGGGGTGGAACTGCACCCCGATGAACCACGGATGCCCGCCATGCTCCACGATTTCGGGCAGGCGGCCATCGGGTGACATCCCCGAAAAGACCATGCCGCAGGCTTCAAGCTGTTCGCGGTAGCGGATGTCCACCTCATAGCGGTGGCGGTGACGTTCCTCGATATGGGTGCCACCATAGACGCGGGCCACAAGCGATCCCTCGGCAAGCTGCGCGTCATAAGCCCCCAGCCGCATGGTGCCGCCCTTGTCATCGCCCAGCTTGCGCTCGACGACATGGTTGCCCTGCACCCATTCCTTGAGGTGATAGACCACCGGGGTGAAGCGCTTCCCGCCCGCCTCGTGGTCAAACTCCTCGCTGCCCGCATCCTTGATCCCGGCCAGATTGCGCGCGGCCTCGATCACGGCCATCTGCATGCCCAGACAGATGCCCAGATAGGGGATCTTCTTTTCGCGTGCCCAGGTGGCGGCGCGGATCTTGCCCTCGGTTCCGCGTTCGCCGAAGCCGCCGGGGACGAGGATGGCATGGAAGCCCTCCAGATGCGGCGAGGGGTCTTCGCGGTCAAAAATCTCGGCATCGATCCATTCGGCTTTGACGCGCACGCGATTGGCCATGCCGCCATGGGTCAGCGCCTCGGCGATGGATTTGTAGGCATCTTCAAGCTGGGTGTATTTCCCCACGATCGCCACGCGCACCTGCCCCTCGGCATGGGTCAGACGGTCCATCACGTCTTCCCAGCGGGCTAGGTTCGGGCGGGGGGCGGGGTTGATGCCAAAGGCATCCAGCACCGCCTGATCAAGGCCCGCGCCGTGATAGGCCAGCGGGGCTTCATAGATGGATTTCAGGTCATAGGCCGGAATCACCGATTCCTTGCGCACATTGCAGAACAGCGCGATCTTCTCGCGCTCTTTCTCAGGGATCGGATGTTCCGAGCGGCAGACCAGCACATCGGGCGCAAGGCCGATGGACTGCAGCTCTTTCACCGAATGCTGTGTCGGCTTGGTCTTCAGCTCACCCGAGGCTGCCAGATAGGGCAGCAGCGTCAGGTGCATCAGGATGCATTCGCCGCGCGGGCGCTCGTGGGTGAACTGGCGGATGGCCTCAAAGAATGGCAGCCCTTCGATATCGCCGACCGTGCCGCCGATCTCGCAGAGCATGAAATCCACCTCATGCTCGCCGATGCGCAGGAATTCCTTGATCTCGTTGGTGACATGCGGAATGACCTGAATGGTCTTGCCCAGATAATCGCCACGGCGCTCTTTTTCGAGCACGTTCATATAGATCCGGCCCGATGAGATGGAGTCAGTCTTGCGCGCGGGAACCCCGGTGAAGCGCTCGTAATGGCCCAGATCAAGGTCGGTTTCCGCACCGTCATCGGTGACGAAAACCTCGCCATGCTCGAACGGTGACATGGTTCCGGGATCGACATTCAGATAGGGGTCAAGCTTGCGCAGCCGGACAGTGAAGCCGCGCGCCTGCAACAGCGCCCCCAGCGCGGCCGAAGCCAGCCCTTTGCCAAGGCTGGAAACCACCCCGCCGGTAATGAAAATATAGCGCGCCATGCAGGCAAACCCCCGTGTTGAACGCCCGCAAAAAAAGCGCGGATCACGGGAGTCGATGTATAATCCAATCCCGGGCGAACCGCAATACGGGCGCTACATGCTGTTTCGATTGGGCCGGAAGGCCCAGATGTTGGTGATGCCTCAGTCCTGACGCGGCGGCAGCAGCGGCGCGTCGCCACCGGCGGGCGGCAATTGCAGATCAGGCAGCGACGGCGCCGGGGCACTGTCACGTTGCACGCCGATCCGGTCCAGCACCGAGGTGTCGGCGCTCTGCTGGGCGGAAATCACGGTCAGCGCCAGCGAGGTGCAGATGAACGCAATGGCGAAACCCCAGGTCAGTTTGGCGAGCCCCGTCAGAGGCGGGCGGCCCGCCTGCGGGCCCATGGCGCCGCCACCAATACCAAGCCCGCCACCTTCCGATCGCTGCAGCAGCACCACTGCGATAAGCGCGAGCGCCAGAAGAAGGTGGATGATGAGCACGACATTCTGCATGGAAAGGCCCTTGACCGGTTTCGTGCCTATCTATGCGCAGCCCGCTGGGCGTGCAAGTCGAAAGGGGCGGGCAACGCGGCGCACGGGGAGGGGGGCGGCGCTGATCTGTCGCCTATCTGTCGGTGCTGAATCATTTAGCAGTTTCGTTACGCGCCCGGGATCGCTATACGAGCCTCGGTTTTCAACCGATGCAAGGACCGGAAATATGGCCAATGTGGTTGTCGTGGGTGCCCAATGGGGCGACGAGGGTAAAGGCAAGATCGTTGACTGGCTCTCGGAGCGCGCGGATGTCATCGCGCGCTTTCAGGGCGGGCACAACGCGGGCCATACGCTGGTCATTGATGGCACGGTCTACAAGCTGAGCCTGCTGCCTTCGGGCATCGTGCGCGGCGGCAAGCTGTCGGTCATCGGCAATGGTGTGGTGCTCGATCCCTGGGCGCTTCTGGCCGAGATCGAGAAACTGACGGCGCAGGGGGTTGAGATCAACCCCGAGGTGCTGATGGTCGCCGAGAACACCTCGCTGATCCTGCCTGTGCATGGCGAGCTGGACCGCGCGCGCGAAAACCAGAATTCGGTGGCGCGTATCGGCACCACCGGGCGGGGCATCGGCCCGGCCTATGAAGACAAGGTGGGCCGCCGCGCCATCCGCGTGGCCGATCTGGCCGATGAGGCCACGCTGGATCTGCGCATCGGGCGGATGCTGACCCATCACAACGCGCTGCGCGCAGGGCTGGGGCTGGAGCCGGTCGATGCCGTGGCGCTCAAGGCGCAACTGCTTGAGGTGGCACCCAAGATCCTGCCCTATGCGGCGCCGGTCTGGAAGGTGATGAATGAGGCCCGCCGCGCCGGCAAACGCATCCTCTTTGAGGGCGCGCAGGGCAGTCTGCTGGATGTCGATTTCGGCACCTATCCCTATGTGACCAGCTCCAACACGCTGGCAGGCATGGCCGCGACCGGCACCGGGCTGGGCCCCACGGCGATTGATTTCGTGCTGGGGATCGTCAAGGCCTATACCACCCGTGTGGGCGAAGGGCCTTTCCCGACCGAACTGCACGATGAGACCGGCCAGCGGCTGGGCGAGCGGGGGCATGAATTCGGCACCGTCACCGGGCGCAAGCGCCGCTGCGGCTGGTTCGATGCGGTGCTGGTGCGCCAGACCTGCGCCACCTCCGGTGTGACCGGCATCGCGCTGACCAAGCTTGATGTGCTGGACGGATTCGAGACGCTGAAAATCTGCACCGGGTATGAGCTGGACGGCAAGCTGCTGGATTACCTGCCCACCGCAGCCGATCTTCAGGCACGGGTCACGCCGGTCTACGAAGAGATGCCGGGCTGGCAGGAAAGCACCGAGGGCGCGCGCTCATGGGCTGAACTGCCGGGCGCGGCGATCAAATATGTGCGCCGGATCGAAGAGCTGATCCAGTGCCCGGTCGCGCTGCTGTCCACCTCGCCTGAGCGTGACGATACGATCCTTGTCACTGACCCGTTTGTCGACTGATGGCACTGTCATGGAAAGCCCGGCGCCGGTGGTCGATCTTCGTTCTGCTTGTGGCGCTGCCCGCCTATATCGTCGCCGCCGTCAGTCTGGTGGCGCTGTTCGACCGGCCGCCTTTCTGGCTTGAGCTGCTGATCTATGTTGCGCTGGGGGTTGTCTGGGCCTTCCCGCTCAAGGCGCTGTTCAAAGGGGTCGGTCAGGCTGACCCCGAAGCCACGAAAAAGCCCGACAGCGAGTGATCGCTGCCGGGCCGGTTTTCTGACCTGGATCTGACCCCGGGGTAAGGCGTCAGCCGCGCTGCGCGAAGCGGCGTGCCAGACCTGCGAAATCCGATTCCGGCGCAAGCTCGAACTGGCCGCGACGCGCGCGGCGGATCATTCCCTGACGCAGCAGCAGCCCGAAGGAACGCAGCAGATTCTCGCGGCTGCGCGTCATCGGCGCGCCGGTGGCCACCACATGGCGCATCACCTGCGGGCGGGTGAATTCGGGGCAACCCTCGACATGGGTCACATAGGCCGCCGCCGCTTCGATGGTTTCGTTCAGCGTGCTCAGATTATGCGGCGCGACAAAATCGACAAAGGCGCGGCCGGGCGCGACCTGCGCGGCTTGCGGCGCGTCATCCTCATCAAACAGCTCTTCCATCGCCAGCGCCCCGGCGCTGACCCGGCGCGGGCGCACCGCTTCGACCTCGGCGGGCCGGTCGATGCGCTGTTCCGAGACCAGCACCAGCGGCGCCTGCACGGTGCGCGGGCGTTCCGTGAGCGCAGCGGGGCGCTGGGGGCGGCGCAGCATGCTGTCGCTGTCCTCGGGCCCCGGGCGCACGGTCCGCGCCAGATCTTCGCGGTAGCGCGCCATTTCCTGCGCTTCGGCCCGCGTGTCGCGGTGGTTGCCCTCGGCGGCATCGGCGCGGGTGGCGACAACGGCGGCTTTCAGATGCGAGATGGTGGACTGGCGTCGCTGCGCCTCGGGCTGCTGAAGCTGCGAATCGGCCTGGCTGATAAGCCGGTCAACGGCGGCTTCGGTGCGGGTGTCCTGCAGCAGTTCGCGGCGGCGGCGCTCGTTGGCGCGCATCTCTTCGGCTTCGCGTTCGACGGCGACGAGTTCGCGCAGCAGCTCGGCCTCGTCCTCATCGGTCAGGCCGGTTTCCCCCAGCGCCCGGGCGACCCGCTCTTCCAGTGAGTCGCTTTGCGCGGTTTCAACGGGTTCCGGGGTGTCTTCGGCTTCCGTTTCCGGCGCGGGTTCTGCTGCGGCCTCGGCCGCTATCGCCTGCGGCTGCGGTGCAGCGGGACGCGCAGGGCGCACCACAACCACACGCCGACGCGGGCGGGTCTCGGCTTCCACTGCGGCGCGGCGCTCGGCTTCGGCGCGTTCAGCTTCCTCAGCGGCACGGCGTTCGGCCTCGGCCCGCTCGGCTTCCTCGGCAGCAAGGCGTTCTGCCTCGGCACGTTCAGCTTCCTCGGCAGCACGGCGTTCTGCCTCGGCGCGTTCGGCTTCCTCGGCAGCAAGGCGCTCGGCCTCGGCGCGCTCGGCTTCCTCGGCAGCGCGGCGCTCGGCCTCAGCGCGCTCGGCTTCCTCGGCAGCGAGGCGTTCGGCTTCGGCACGTTCGGCTTCTTCGGCGGCTAGGCGTGCGGCCTCGGCACGTTCGGCTTCCTCGGCGGCGCGGCGTTCGGCCTCGGCACGTTCGGCTTCCTCGGCGGCGCGGCGCTCGGCCTCAGCGCGCTCGGCTTCCTCTGCGGCGAGGCGTGCGGCCACGGCGCGTCCGGCTTCCTCGGCAGCAAGGCGCTCAGCTTCGGCGCGTCTGGCCTCGTCGCTGACAGCAGGCTGGTCGTCTTCGCTGGTTTCAAAGGCGCGGGACTGGGCGACAGCGGCACGGATGCGTTGCAGTTTCTCCGAAATCCCCGCGATTGAGCCGATATCGGGCAGGGTGACATCGGCTGCCGGGGGCGGGGAGAACATAGCTGGGGCAGGCTCTGGCATCACCACCGGTGGCACCGTTCTGTCCTCATGTGACGCCCCCTGTGGCATGCGGGGCGACGGGATATCATCGGTACCGCGCTGACGGGAGGCAGGCGGCGCATCGGCTTGCACCGGCCCGCCGATATGCGCGCGCAGCACAACCCCGTTGTCCTCTATCTTGGCCTCGACCCGGCGCTTGATCTCGCGCTCGGCAATGCGGTGCAGCATCTCGGCATCCGGCGTCGGCGGCTCGGCGCCGAAATAGCGGTCTTCGGCCGCCAGATCGCGGAAATATTCCGCAATCGCCTTCATGGTGGAAAACGGCTCGTCAAACCCTTCGAGGGTGCATGAAAACGTGCCGTAAGACACCGTGAGGATCTTGCTCGGACCGACCATAATCTATTCGCCCTTTATCGTCACACTGAACGGACTATTTACCCTGCAGCCGCGCGATAGGATGGAAACTTGGGGGTAATTTGGTGATCGCATTGTGGCCAAGCTTGCCTGTGCCCGCCTTAATTGACAAGACAGGGCATGAGCAGGCGGTTCACATCGACGAAAGGGATCACCCTTCTGGGCGGCGGCGAGATGGCGCCGGAGCGGCTGGCGCTGGCGCTGAGCCATGCGCCGGATCTGGTGGCGGTGGACAGCGGGGCCGATCACGCGCTGGCGCAGGGGCTGATGCCACAACTGGTGCTGGGCGATCTGGATTCGATCAGCGCGGCGGGGCGGGCGGCGATTGCGCCGGAACGCCTGTGGCACACGCCCTCGCAGGACAGCACCGACTTTGACAAGGCGCTGGACGTGGTGCGCGCGCCGGTGATTCTGGCGCTGGGTTTCACCGGGGCGCGGCTGGATCATACGCTGGCCGGGATGAGCACGCTGTTGCGCAACCCGCAGGCAAGGGTGGTGGTGGATGCTGGGGTGGACCTGTGCTTTCTGGCACCGCCGCGCCTGCGGCTGGCACTGCCGCCGGGCAGCCGCCTGTCACTGTTCCCCATGGCGCCGGTGCGGTGCGAAAGCGCCGGGCTGATCTGGCCGACGACCGGGCTGGCCTTTGATCCGGAGGGGATGATCGGGACATCAAATGCGGTGGCCGAAGGCGTGGTCACGCTGGAGCCTGAACGCGCGGCAATGCTGGTCTTGTTGCCTGTGGCATCGCTGGAGGCGGTGCTGGAGGGGCTCAGGCAGGCGCCCGTCTGGCCAGCGCCCGCTCGCGCGCGATGATGTAAAGGCCCGATGCGGTGATCACGGTAATGCCCGCCCAGCTTAGCGGGTTGGGCCAGTCCGCGAAAAAGAACCAGCCCAGCCCCACTGCCGCGACGATCTCCAGATAATGCAGCGGGGCGAGGGTGGCCGAGGGCGCGAAACGCAACGCATAGGTGATCGCCATATGCGAGACCGTCGCCGCCAGCCCCACGCTGAACAACTGCAACCAGACCTGCCCGGTGGTGTTTGCAATGCTCAGCGGGACGATGCTGGCGACATGGCCCAGCCCCACCAGCGGCAGGAACAGCAGCGTTCCCAGCACCGCCGTGTGCAGTTGCATGGCCTCGGGCGCAACCTCGCGCGAGATGCGGCGGGTCAGCAGCATATAGGCGGCGAAACAGGCGGCGGTCGCCAGCGGATAGAGCGCGACGGTGCCGAAGACCGCGAAATTCGGCTGGATGACCAGCAGCGCACCGCCAAAGCCGACAACCGAGGCGGCGATCCGGCGCGGGCCGACCTGCTCACCGAACAGAAGGAAGCCCAGTGCCAGCAGGATGAAGGGCTCGACAAAGACAATCGCCAGCGCATCGGCGATCGGCATCACCGCCACGGCGGCGACGAAAAACCAGGTGGAGCCGATAAGCGCCAGCGCCCGCAGCGCCAGAAGTCCGGTCTGGCGGCGCGTCAGGGTCAGCGACTGGCGCAGCAATAGCACCACGGGAAGCATCAGCGCGGCCTGAACGATCATCCGGAACAAGGTGACCTGCGTGACCGTCACCGACTGCGCTGCCATCTTGGCGGCAACGTCAATCAGCGGCGCGATGGCGCAAAACGTCAGCATCAGGAGGACACCGGGCAGAATACGGTCAGAAGGGGGGATGAAGGCGCGTTTCATTGGGGGCTTCGGCTTGTAAAAAGGGCAGCTTCATCACGCCGCGCGCACGGCTGCAAGCCCCCGCCAGCGGCAGGGGGACGGCGCGCTCAGCAGTTCGGCACGTTGACGGCCAGCCCGCCAAGCGCGGTTTCCTTGTATTTGTCGCTCATGTCGGCGCCGGTCTGGCGCATGGCCTCGATGCAGTTGTCGAGCGGCATGAAATGCTGGCCATCGCCGCGCAAGGCCAGCGAGGCGGCTGAGACCGCCTTGATCGCGCCCAGCCCGTTGCGCTCGATGCAGGGCACCTGCACCAGCCCTTTGACCGGGTCGCAGGTCATGCCCAGATGGTGCTCAAGCGCGATTTCGGCGGCATTCTCCACCTGCGGGGGCGTGCCGCCCATGACCGCACAGAGCCCCGCCGCCGCCATGGCCGCCGCGCTGCCCACCTCGGCCTGACAGCCGCATTCCGCGCCTGAGATGGAGGCGTTATGCTTGATCAGCCCGCCGATGGCGGCAGCGGTCAGCAGGAAATCACCGGCAAGCCGTGGGCTGGCGCCGGGTACATGGTCCAGCCAGTAGCGAATCACTGCCGGAACCACGCCCGCCGCGCCATTGGTCGGCGCGGTCACCACCTGACCACCGGCGGCGTTTTCCTCGTTCACGGCCATCGCATAGCACGACATCCAGTCATTGATCACATGCGGCGGGGTGAGGTTCAGGCCACGCTCGGCCAGCAGGGCCTGATGGATCGCCTGCGCGCGGCGCTTCACACCCAGCCCGCCGGGCAGGATGCCCTCGCCGCTCAGGCCACGGTCGATACAGGCGTTCATGACGCTCCAGAGGCGCGCCAGCCCCGCGTCCAGCTCAGTGGCGGAGCGCAGGGTCAGCTCGTTCGCGCGCTTCATCGCGGCAATGCTCAGCCCGCTGTCGCGCGCCATGGAGAGCATTCCGGCGGCGCTGTCGAACGGGAAGGGGAAGCCGGTCTGACGCGGGGCGCGCGCCGCGCCTGCCAGCTCATCCGCGCTCACCACGAAGCCACCGCCGACCGAGTAATAGGTTTCCTGCAGGATCACATCGCCCTGTGCATCGGTGGCCATCAGAATCAGGCCATTGGCATGGCCGGGCAGGGGCGGGCCGTAGTCAAAGACCAGATCCTGCGCCGGATCAAAGCGCAAGCTGCCCAGACCGGGCGGGGAAAGCCGGCGCTCTGCGCGATTTGCGGTGAGCGTGGCCTCGGCGCCTGGGGCGTCATAGGTTTGCGGCTCAAACCCGGCGAGGCCGAGGATGACGGCGCGGTCGGTGGCATGGCCATGGCCGGTGAAGGCCAGCGAGCCGTGCAGCGAGGCGCGCAGCCCCTGCGCGCGGAAGGGCGAGTTGCGCAGGAGCGCGAGGAAGCGCGCCGCCGCCACCATCGGCCCCATCGTGTGGCTGGACGACGGGCCGATGCCGATCTTGAACATATCAAAAACCGAAAGAAACATGCGCGCTCCCTGTGTATCCTGACCGTTGGTATAGCAATCTGCGCGCGAAAGTGGACCGGCAACGACACAACCGGCACTGTTTCTGACGCGCGGCGCGGCAGGGGGCCGGGGG
>NZ_DAIRVN010000091.1:0-18155 GCF_036802785.1 Pararhodobacter sp. | reverse complement strand
CGCCCACCCCGCGCGTTTGCGCGCGCCGGGTTTGGGGCGGTCACGGTTGTCTGCGGGATGCGGCTGTGGGGGCAGGGGATGCGTATTTATGGCAAGATGAAGCCGCCAGAGTCGGCGCTCCCAAGGCGTGAGGCGGTTTTGCGCGGGCCGGGTTGGCTGAAAAGACAGGCTTCGGAACATGAAAGAACCGCCGCGGGCCCAGTGCCTGCGGCGGTTCTTTCGATCTGGCTGAAGTTCAGCCCAGGTTAAGCGCTGAAGCTTAGCCCTGGCGTGCCTTGAACTTCTTCTGGGTCTTGTTGATCACATAGACCCGGCCTTTACGGCGTACGACCTGACAGTCGCGGTGGCGCTGCTTGAGCGAGCGCAGCGAATTTCTGACCTTCATCGGCCTTCTCCTCTTCGCGGCGCGCATGCGCCTTGAAACTCGAACGCCCCTTTCGGGGCGTGGTGAACATCGCCCTATAAAGGACAATGGTGGGCACGACAAGGTTCGAACTTGTGACCCCTACGATGTCAACGTAGTGCTCTACCACTGAGCTACGCGCCCTGACCTGATCCCGCCGTCCAAGAAAAAGGACGCGGGCGGGACCGCGTCAATGAAGGGGTCTATAAAAGGACTCGCGTGCATGATCAAGGCCTTTCCGCTGCCTAAATTGCAGCGCTATACTGGAGCGGGAAGGAGCCTATGCATGCCGGTTGCCGTTCAGTTATTCGAGCCTGCGCAGATCACCAGCCATGTGATTTTTGCCTCGCCGCACAGCGGGCGTGTCTATCCGGCTGATCTGATCGCGCGCGCGCAGGTTGACGGCCCGGCGCTGCGTTCATCGGAAGATGCCTATGTCGATCTGTTGCTGGCCGATGCCGTGCGCTTTGGTGCACCGCTCATCACCTCGGAGGTGCCGCGCGCCTATGTCGATTTCAACCGCGCCGATACCGAGCTGGACCCGGCGCTGATCGAGGGGGCGCCGCGCGGCGGGATGAACCCGCGCGTGGCCTCGGGGCTGGGGGTGATTGCGCGGGTGGTGTCGAACGGGCGCCATATCTACAGCGGCAAGCTGTCGATGGCCGAGGTGCAGGGCCGGATTGATCAGTACTGGCGGCCCTATCACGCGGCGCTGTCGGGGCTGATGCAGCGTCAGCATGCGCGGTTCGGTCAGGTGCTGCTTGCCGATATCCATTCGATGCCGCATGAGGCGCTCAGCGGGCATGCGCTGCGCGGCCAGCCCCGCCCGCAGGTGATTCTGGGGGATCGTTACGGCGCGGCCTGTCATGCGGCGGTGCTGGACCGGGTGGAGGCGGTTTTCCGCAATGCCGGGCTGGTGGTGGCGCGCAATGCGCCGTTCGCGGGCGCCTATATCGCGCAGCGTTATGGCCAGCCGTCGCGCGGGATGAATGTGGTTCAGATTGAAATTGACCGGCGGCTGTATCTGGATGAGGCGCGTGTCGCCCCCGGCCCCGATTTTCAGGCCTTCCGTGCCCTGATGGGCGATATCGTCGAGGGAATCGCGGCCATTGGCCGGGAGGATGGCGCGATGAAAGTGGCGGCGGAATAGCCCCGTTTCGTGGCGCAAGACGGGCTTTATAAAGAAAAACCCACAAGTCTTTTTTGGGATTTCTTGTAGTCTGCCAGAACCTGTGCCGTAATACTGCCCGCCAGGCCCCGCACCTGCCCGTTTTTTCACCGGAATCGATGATCCGCCGGCATAAACGGCAGATCCGCATATTCGGGCCGGGAAGCGCGCTGATATAACCGTGATCATCAGACCAACAAGGAGCATTCGTTGTGAGCAGACAATTCATCGCCGCAGGCCTTTTCAGCGCGGTTTTCGCGGTGCCGGCCATGGCCGATATCAACATGCCGTTTGCCCTGGACTGGCGTTTTGAAGGGCCTGCCGCGCCCTATTTCCTTGCCATCGACAACGGCCATTTCGCGGCTGAGGGTCTGAGCGTCGAGGTGACCGCCGGGCAAGGCTCGCTGGATGCCATTCCGAAAGTGGCGACCGGAGCCTTTCCGGTGGGCTTTGCCGATATGGCCAGCCTGATCAAGTTCATCGACCAGAACCCCGATGCCCCCGTCACCGCGATCATGGTGATGTATGACAAGCCCGCCTTCGCCATTGTCGGGCGTATCAGTCAGGGTGTGAGCACGCCTGCCGACCTTGAGGGCCGTCGCCTTGGCGCGCCGCCGCCTGATGGCGCATGGGCGCAGTTCCCGGTCTTTGCCGCCGAGCAGGGGCTGGATGTGAGCACCATCACCATCGAGCCCGTGGGTTTCCCCACGCGGGAGCCGATGCTGGCGGCGGGCGAGGTTGACGCCGTGACCGGCTTTTCCTTTACCTCCTATCTGAACACCGTCCGTCTGGGCATCCCGCCCGAGGACATGTCGGTGATGCTGATGGCCGATTACGGGCTGGCGCTTTATGGCAACGTGATCATCGTCAATACTGATTTCGCCGAGGAAAACCCCGAGGCCGTCACCGGCTTCCTGCGTGCGGTGGCTTTGGGCCTGCGCGATGCCGCTGCTGACCCCGCTGCCGGTGTGGCCGCCATTGCCGCGCGCAACCCGGCGCTGGATGTCGAGCTGGAAACCGAGCGGCTGGAAATTGCGCTGCGCGACAATATCCTCACCGACTGGGTGATGCAGAACGGGCTGGGCAATATCGATGCTGACCGTTACGCCCTGTCGCTGGAGCAGATCGCCATGACCTATGAGTTCCAGCATGAACCCGATGGCGCGCGCTACTTCACCGACAGCTTCCTGCCCGCTGATGGCAGCCTGACGATGGAATGAGGCCTTTGGCCTGACAGTTCCGCGCCCCTTCCCGGGGGCGCGGTTTTTTTAGCGGCGTAACGGGATGGCATGGGAAATCTTATTGAAATCAAGGGCGTGACCCACGCCTACAAGACAAAGTCAGGCCCGCTGCCGGTGCTGCGCGATCTGAACATCGCCATCCCCGAAGGCAGCTTCTGCGCGGTTGTCGGCCCCTCGGGCTGCGGGAAATCCACGCTGACGCGGCTGATCGCCGGGCTGATGTTTCCTGACAAGGGCGAGGTCTGGTTGCATGGCGAACTGGTCAGAAGCCCGCGCAAGACGGTGGGCATGGCGTTTCAGAACCCGGTTCTGCTGGAATGGCGCACCATCCTGCAAAACGTGATGCTGCCGCTTGAAATCGTCGCCCCCGGCATGCCGAAGCGCAAGAAGGAAGAGCGCGCGCGCGAACTTCTGTCGCTGGTGGGTCTTGAGGGGTTTGAGAACAAGCGCCCGTCCGAGCTGTCCGGCGGGATGCGCCAGCGCGCCAGTCTTTGCCGGTCGATCGTGCATAAACCCGATGTGCTGATTCTGGATGAGCCGTTTGGCGCGCTGGATGCCTTTACCCGCGAAGACCTGTGGCAGACCATGCATGAGCTGCGCATCAAGGAGCCGTTCACCGCGCTGCTGATCACCCATGACCTGCGCGAAAGCGTTTATCTGGGGGATCAGGTGGTGGTGCTTTCCGGCCGCCCGGCGACCACGCAATATGTGATGGATATCCCCATGCCCGGCCCGCGCCCGCTTGAAATGCTCTACACCCCCGAATCGGTTGAGAAACTGGCGGTGCTGCGCCGGCAGATCCAGATCGCGCAGGGGCGCACGCAGGCGGAGGCGGTATGATGCGCATCAACTGGCAAAAGATCGTCGTGCCGCTGGCCGCTATCGTCGTGCTGCTGCTGGCGTGGGAATGGCTGGTCTGGTTCAAGGGCTGGCCCACGTTCAAGATGGCCGCGCCGTCTGATATCTGGCCCGCTTTCCTGCGCTTTCAGCCCCTGTTTTGGGAATATGGCTGGCAGACCCTGTGGCGCACGGTGGCCGGGCTGGGGCTGGCGGTGGTGTTCGGCACGCTGATCGGCATGGTCATGGGTCTGAGCCGGACGATGAATGACGCGCTTTACCCGTTGCTGGTGGGGTTCAATGCCATCCCCAAGGCAACCGTTGTGCCGGTGGTGGCACTGATGTTCATTGGCCAGCATGATTTCAACACCATCCTGATCGCCTTTCTGATCTCGTTCTTCCCCATTGCGGTCTCGGTCGCCATCGGCCTCAGCACGCTGGAGCCGGAGTATCGCGATATCCTGCGCTCGCTTGGGGCCAGCCGCTTTACCGTGTTCTGGAAGATCGCCCTGCCCAAGACGCTGCCGGAGTTCTTTGGCGCGCTGAAAGTGGCTGTCACACTGGCTTTCATCGGCACCAATCTGGTAGAGATCATCGCCCCGCACGGGCGCGGGCTGGGGCATCTGTTCCAGTCAGCGCAGATCAACTCGGACTTTCCGCTGATGTTCGCGGTGCTGATCGCCCTCGCGGCGCTGGGGATCCTGCTTTACTACATCGTCGTCGCGCTGGAGCGCATCTTTGCAGGCTGGGCAGACCGCGCGCCCGGCTGAGGGGCGCGCGTTTTCAATGTACGGGGGCCTGTAGCGGCACGCCGCCGGGCTTGGTGGCGGGCTTTCCTGCGGGTTTTGCCGAGATGGGTTTCGCGCGGGGGAGTTTCGTGGGCGCGGCTTTCACAGCGACGGGTTTTGCCGCCGTCGCCCGGGCAGGCGCGGCGCCGCGTGCCACCGGCTTGCGCGTTGCCTTCATCGATTCGGCGATCGATTCGGCCTCGGACGCCAGTTGCGCGCTGGTCGGGCGCGGCAGTTGCGCGGCCATCGTGCCCCAGAACCGCAATGATTGTTCGATCTGAGCCTGCCACAGGCGGCACCAGAAATTCAGGCTTTCCCCCCAGAAAGCGGCAGGCGGATGATTGCGACGGTCCATGTCATTCCTCCTCTGGCATGTTGCGCGACACCTTACCTCCCATAGAAAGGGCGCGCCTTGACCTTCCTCAACCCCGGGATGAACGATTAACGTAAAATAATGGTGACGACCTGCCGCTTGCGACATTATGCAACGGTTTCGCATGCGAAACCTCAAAGTGCGGGCAGTCTGGCAACCTTTGGCGCTACAGCCGGTGCCCGGTTATGGCCGGGCGGCTGTGCAGGAATTGCAGGCTTTCCTGCAGATATCCGGCGGGCAGATCACGCCCGATAACCACGATGCGTGACACCGTGTCGCCCTTGGGCCAGTGCGTCAGCGGCACCGGCGGGTGAAACACATGCTGCACGCCGTGCAGGGCAAAGGGATGCTCCATCCCTTCAACATGCACCACGGCTTTCAGGCGCAGAATGTTGCTGCCAGCGCTGTTCATCAGCGATTCCAGCCACAGATCAAACACGATGGGCGAAATCGGATGCGCGATTTCCGCCGATTGCGATGAGATGCGCCCGTCATGGCTGGCCCCGGCGCCAGCCCCCGCCATGCCATGCCCACCCGAGGGGCGCGAAAACAGCCCGTGGTTTTGCGGCATCGAAAAAGGGTTGGTGCTCTTCAGCCCGCTCAGGGGCGGCAGCGTGGCCTTTTTCGGCGCGGCGGCAACCCAGCCCAGTGCCTCGGCCTGCTTGCTGTCCGCGCGCGGCGAGACCCCGAACAGAAGCGCCGGGTCGATCACCCCATGCTCCGCCCGCAGACGCGGCGCGCCGGGGTTGATGGCGGCCAGCCGCTTTTCAAAGGCGGTGATTTCGGTGGGCAACACCAGATCGGCCTTGGTCAGAATCAGCCGGTCCGCCATGGCGATCTGCTGCACGGCCTCGAAATGCGCATTCAGCGTGCCCGGGCCTGTGGCGCAGTCGGCGGTTGTCAGCACGCCGTCCAGCGTGAAATCCTCGGACAGGTCAGGGTCCATCACCAGCGTATGCACGATGGGGCCGGGGTCAGCGATGCCCGTCGTTTCGATCACGACGCGCTCAAAATCGGCCTCACCGGCATCGCGGCGCGCCTTCAGATCAACCAATGTCTGCGCCAGATCGCCGCGAACGGTGCAGCACAGGCAGCCGGACTGCATCAGAACCATGGTCTCGGTCGCTGATTCGACAAGGTCATGGTCCAGCCCGATCTCGCCGAATTCATTGATGATCACCGCGGTGCGGGCCATGCGCGGATCTCCCAGCAGCCGGTTCAGCAGCGTGGTCTTGCCTGAACCCAGAAAGCCTGTCAGCAGCGAAACCGGAATGGGGGACTGGGTCATGGCGGCGTCTTCCTGTCAGCTAAGGGGAACCGAAATGCGCAGGATGCGTTCTTTTGGGCGCGTGTTGCGTGCAGCGATACCATCCTGCCTTGTTGCCGCCAAGAGCGGTGCAGATCGCCCGGAGCACAGGCGCAGGCCGGAATTTCACGCGCGCGTGACCCGAATTGACCTTCCCGCGCTCTGCACGGGCTTGCCTTTTGCTGCGCATGCAGCGCATTGAATGTCTGAGTATGATGGAGATGATCATGAGCTTTTCGCAAACTTCCCGTCGCGCCTTCCTTGCCGGTGGCATGGCGGCCTTTGCCCTCCCCGCAATGGGGCAGGACTTCACCGGCGAGATCGAAGAGACCGCACCGGCCGAGCGTGTGCGCCACAACATGATGGCTTTCCGCACCCAGCATTGGCAGGATCATTTCGATAACCTGCGCCGGGGTGCCATTCTGTGTGACACCCAGTCGCGCGCGCTGCACTACTGGTCCGAGGATGAAAGCGTCTATCGCCTGTATCCCACCTCGGTGCCGATGACCGATGAGTTCACCCGCCTTGGCTATACCGAGATCGTGCTCAAACGCCGCGAGCCGGTCTGGATTCCCACCCCCAACATGCGTGAGCGTGACCCCTCGCTGCCCGAGCGGGTCGAGGCCGGGCCGCAGAATCCGATGGGCACGCGGGCGATGAACCTGACCTGGCAGTATTACCGCATCCACGGCATCGACAACGTTGCCAAGATCGGGCGCCGGGCGTCGAACGGGTGTATCGGCCTGTTCAACCACCATGTCGAAGAGCTGTTCGAGATGGCCGAAGTGGGTACGCAGGTGCGCTTCGTCTGATCTTGTCAGATCACGGAAACCTGTGCGGGCTGGCGGTTGTCGTCAGCCCGCTTCTTTTTTGCCACGCCGCATTGCCGCGCGGAAATCGGACAGCCGGAAAGCGCCGATCAGCGCGCCAAGGCCGAAATAACTGACGATGCCCGCGCCCACCAGTATCAGCAGCGCCAGCCCTCTGCCGGGGCCATACAGCATCGGCCCCAGCACCTGCGCGGCCAGCCACAGGCACAGCCCCATGAAGGCCGAGGCCAGCGCGATGCGCCAGAAGCGGTCATACATGCGCGCGTCAGGCTGCGCGGCTTCGCCCATCGGGCGGGCGCCGTACCACAGCTGAAATACCATCGCCCAAGCGGCCAGTGTGGTGCCCCAGGCGGCCGCGGTGAAGCCGATGAAGGGCATCAGCCCGAAGGCGAGAGCCGCGTTCACCACCATTGAATTGAGGGCGTAGCGGAACGGGCTGCGGGTGTCTTCGCGGGCATAATAGAGCGGTTGTAACACCTTTTGCAGCACGAAGGCGGGCAGGCCCAGCCCGTAGATGGCCAGCGCCAGCGCGGTGCTGTCGGTGTCGGTGACGGTGAAGGCTCCGCGCTGGAACAGGACAGAGATGAGCGGGTGCGCGATCACGACCAGCGCCACGGCGGCGGGCAGGGTCAGCGCCAGTGAAAACTCCATGCCCCGGCTGAAGGCATCGCGCGCGCGCTCGGTCTCGCCCTCCTGCAGGCGGCGCGACAGTTCGGGCAGCAGCACCACGCCCACGGCGATCGCCACAACGCCCAGCGGCAACTGATACAGCCGGTCGGCATAATACAGCCATGAGACGGCCCCCTCCGTGAACGAGGCCACCTGCCGCCCGACGATCAGGTTGATCTGCATGACCCCGCCAGCCAGCACGGCGGGCGCTGCGATGATCAGCAGGCGCTTCAGTTCGGGGGTCAGCCGGGGGCGGCGGAACCGCATGGCAAAGCCCGCCCGGCGCACGGCGAACCAGACGACGGCAAGCTGTGCTACGCCGCCCACCGGCACGGCCCAGGCCATTGTCAGGCCCATCGGCCAGTCGAAATGGGCGGCAAGGAACAGGCTGGCAATGAAGGCTGCGTTGAGAAGCACGGGCGCGGCGGCGGCGGTGGCAAAGCGGCCGGTGGCGTTGAGCATGCCTGACAACAGCGCCGTCAGCGAGATGAACAGGATGTAAGGGAACGCGATGCGCCCGAACAGAACCGTCATGTCGAACTTCTCAGTCCCGGCAAAACCGGGCACCACCGCCCAGATCAGAAGCGGCATGGCGGCCATGGCGAGAAGCGAGAAGCCGATCAGGAAACTGGCCATCAACCAATAGGCGTCGCGCGCGAAAACCTCGGCCTCAACCTTGCTGACCGTGTGTTTCTTGGAGAACATCGGCACGAAGGCAAGGTTGAAGGCACCTTCGGCAAAGAAGCGCCGGAACATATTGGGCAGCGAGAAGGCTGCGTTGAAAGCGTCGGTCACCGCGCCGGCACCAAGGTAGCTGGCCATCAGGATATCGCGCGCGAAACCCAGGATGCGGCTGGCCAGTGTCCAGCCGCCGACTGTGGCGAAGCTGCGCATCAGGCGGATCGGTGTCATGCCGGGCGCTCCGGTGAAGGGCCTTCGAAGGCCCTTCCTTCAAGCCGCGTGAACGCGGCTTTTAACACGGTTAAGAAACCGTGTTGAGCAAGGCGGTTCGAACCGCCTTGGCGCGGGCGGGCAGGGCAGGCGGGCGTTCTCATCCCTGAACCGCGCGCTTCGCACCGGCCTCGATGGCGGCGCGCAGTTTCTTCTCCAGCGCCTCCTGCCGGGTGCGGGTGTGCAGCTTCAGCCCGAACATATCCTTGACGTAGAAAGTATCCACCACCTGCACCCCATAGGTCGCGATCACCGCGCTGGCGATATAGATATTGTTGTCTGCCAGTGTCCGCGTCAGGTCATACAGAAGGCCCGGCCGGTCGCGCGTATCGACTTCGATGATCGTATAGATATCCGATCCTTCATTGTCGAAGGCAATGTTGGTGGGCACCCGGAACTGGCGCTCGCGCTTCTTGACCTTGTCGCGCTCTTTCAGCGCTTCGGTAGCCACCACCTCACCGGCAAAGGTGCGCTCGATCATCTTGCGCAGGCGCGGCAGGCGCGATTCCTCATAGGGGTGCCCCTCGGCATCCTGAATCCAGAATACCGCCGTGGCGAACCCGTCTTTCGACGTATAGGTGCGTGCATCGACGATATTGGCGCCCACCAGCGCCAGCGCACCCGCCAGGCGCGAGAAGATGCCGGGATGGTCGGCCAGCGCAAAGCAGGCGCGGGTGGCATCGCGCCCCTCGTCCGGGTGCAGGTCGATGCGGATTTCGCTGTCGCCGATCCCGCGCAGAAGCCGGGCAAAGGCCGCATGCGTCTGGGTTGCCAGCCCCTGCCAGTAGGGTCCGTAATGGCGCGCGGTCTCGGTGCGCAGGTCGCTGCGCGACCAGTCGGCCAGCGCCTCGCGCAGGGCGCGCTTGGCTTCATCCTCACGGTTGGAGCGGTTGAGCGCCTCCAGCCCGTTCTCAAGCACCTCGGCGGTCACGCGGTAGAGCTGGCGCAGCAGCATCGCCTTCCAGTTGTTCCAGGTGCCCGGCCCCACGCCACGGATGTCGCAGACAGTCAGCACCGTCAGCAGGTCCAGCCGCTTGCGGCTCTTTACCGCCTTGGCGAAATCGCGCACCGTGCGCGGGTCGCCGATATCGCGTTTCTGCGCCACATCCGACATCAGCAGATGGTGGCGTACCAGCCATTCCACGGTCTCGCATTCCTCGGCATTCAGGCGCATCCGGGGGGCCACGCGCCGGGCGATCTGCGCGCCCAGAACCGAATGATCCTCAGGCCGCCCCTTGCCGATATCGTGCAGCAGAAGCGCCATATACAGCACCTTGCGGTTCACCCCGTCCTTGAGGATGCGCGACGCGATCGGCAGTTCTTCCACCAGCTCACCCCGCTCGATCTGGGCCAGTGTGCTGATGCACTGGATCGTATGCTCATCGACCGTGTAGTGGTGATAGACGTTGAATTGCATCATCGCCACGATCGGCTCGAATTCCGGCAGGAAGGCTGACAGCACACCCAGTTCGTTCATGCGCCTGAGCGGGCGTTCGGGGTTGCCGTGTTTGAGCATCAGATCCATGAAGATGTGCACCGCCTCAGGATTTTCGCGCAGGTCGGCGTCGATCAGATGCAGATTGGCGGCGATCATGCGCATGGCGTCCGGGTGCAGCAGCAGGCCGGCGCGCAGGGCCTCCTCAAAGATGCGCAGCAGGTTGAGCGGGTCTTTCAGGAAGGTCTCAGGGTCGATGATGTTCAGCCGGTTCAGGTCTACCCGGTAGCCCGGTTTGACCTTTTTACGCCGCCGCAGCAGGCCCAGCAGGTCCGGCGCGCGCTTGACATGGCGCGCCTCCAGCGCCGTCAGGAAGATGCGTGTCAGTTCGCCCACGCGGGTGGCGTGGCGGAAATAGGCCTGCATGAAATGCTCAACCGCGCGGCGCCCGCCGTGATCGGCAAAGCCCATCCGCTCAGCGATGGCGGGTTGCTGGTCAAAGGTAAGCTGATCCACGGCGCGCCCGCTGATATGGTGCAGATGGCAGCGCACCGCCCAGAGGAAGGTCTCGGCGGCGCGGAAGTTCTGGTATTCATCGTCGGTGAAAAAGCCCAGCGGCACCAGCTCAGCCGCCTGTTCAACCCGGTGCAGATACTTGGCGATCCAGTAAAGCGTCTGCAGATCGCGCAGCCCGCCCTTGCCCTCTTTCACATTGGGTTCCAGCATGTAGCGCTGCCCGCCCTGCTTGCGGTGGCGCTCGGCGCGTTCAGCCAGCTTGGCTTCGATGAACTCTGACTGTGTGCCCTTGAACAGATCCCGCCACAGCCGGTCCTTGAGCGCACGCGACAGCGCCTGTTCGCCGCAGAGATAGCGGTTTTCCAGAAGCGCGGTGCGGATGGTATAATCTTCGCGGCCCAAACGCAGGCAGTCATCCACCGTGCGGGTGGCGTGGCCGATCTTCAGCTTCAGATCCCACAGAATATAGAGCGTGCTTTCAATGACGCTTTCGGCCCAGCCGGTGACCTTCCACGGCGTCAGGAAAAGCAGGTCGACATCCGAATGCGGCGCCATTTCTGCACGGCCATAGCCGCCCACGGCCAGCAGGCAGATCTGCTCACCGCCGGTAGGGTTGGACAGCGGGTGCAGATGCTTTTGCGCGATGTTGAGGGCGCTGGTCACCACAACATCTGTCAGCCATGTCTGGCCCCGGACATAGGCGCGGGCATCGCGCGGCGCGGCGAGAAAGGCGCCTTCAAGCGCCTCGTTGCCGGTTTTCAGGGCCTCCGCCAATACCTGAACCGCCGCCGCGCGCCGGTCGCGGTTATCTTCCGGCCCTTCCATCGCCTTGTCCAGCCGGGCATCCAGCGCTGACAGATCAAGGATATCGGCTTGCGCGCAGATCAACGGCTCGCGCGGTTGGGGCGGGCAGGCATAACGCGGCCCGGCGGCGGGGTCAGTCAGCGTCGGAAGGGTTTGTGGCACGATGGGCGCGCCCTTATGAGCCGGATCCGGGGAAGCTGCGCGGCGCGGAATCGACGATGACCACCGCATTGTCGCGGATCGTGGCGACGGCCAGCCCGCGCTGAATGCTGCCATCCGGCAGGAAGCGGAAGACACCGTTCACGCCCACAAAGCCCGAACCCTGGGTCAGCGCCGCGCGCGACAGCGCATCCGGCCGCCCGGTTGCGAGAAGCGCGCCGATGGCGGCGATGCCGTCATAGGCCAGCCCGGCGATCGGATGCGGGCCAGAGCCATAGGCGGCGGTGTAACGCTCTTCAAAGCGGTTGGTCAGGGCGGGGTCTGGCAGGGCAAACCAGCCCTCCTGAAGGCCGCGCAGCTGAAGGGTTGCGGGCGGGATGTCCCAGCGGGTCAGGCCCATGAACTGGAATTGCGGATGGGAGATGCGGTTGTCCGGCAAAAGCTGGGCCAGAGTGGGCAGCGCGCCTGCCGTATTCGCGGTGAAAAAGAGGGTCTGCGCCCCCGAAGACCGCGCGGTGGCGGCGATGGCGGGCAGTGCCTCGACAATGCCCTGCTGCGAGAAGGCATAGGTCTCGGTAGCGACGATGCTTGCGCCGCTGCGCGCTGCCGCCGACCGGATGGCGGCCTGGGCGATCTCGCCCTCGGTGTTGCGCTCGGCCACGATCATCACCTGTCCGCGCCCCTCAGCGACGGCATGGTCCAGCAGCCGCCGGGCGGTGTCATCAAAGCTCTGACCAAGGATGAAGACATTGCCGCCGGCGATGGCGGCGTTGTTGGAAAAGCTCAGCACGCTCAGGCCGCTGCGGGCAGCGGTGGCGCCAACGGCGTTGGCCTCTTCGCCAAAGACCGGCCCGAGGATGATCTGCGCCCCGGCATCGGCAGCCTGCTGCGCCATTTGCGCGGCGCGAGCCGGGTCGCCCGCAGTTTCATAAATACGCAGGTCAATCTGGACCCCTTGCAGATCGGACACGGCAAGGCGCGCGGCATTCTCAAGGCTGGTGGCCAGCACCTGCCGCCCCTGATCGGACGAGCCGCCGGGCACCAGCAACGCCACCTGTACCGGCCCGTCAGCGGGGGCTGCGCGCGGTGCCATGCCGCCCATGGCCACCGGGCCGCAGGCGCTGAGCGCGGCAAGGCCGGCAAGGGCAACAAGGGCGCGAATCGGCGCAAAGGCGTTGATCGGGCGGGTCAGGGATGAAACGATGCGCATGGCGGCTCCTCATACGGTCTTGCGGCGGCGGTGAGCAGCGGCAACACTAAGGTCTTGCCTTGCCGAAGTAAACGCATGACGAAAGCGCCCCTGATGCCCAGCACCGACCCAAGCCTGCCCGCCCCCTCTGAGACGGAAGCCGACGCGGGGGCGGGCAGCGCTGCGAACCGCCGCCCGCTGGCACCCGGGCTGCATATCCTGTCCACGCCCATCGGTGCGGCGCGCGATATCACGCTGCGCGCGCTGGATATTCTCGCCCAGGCCGATGTCCTTGCGGCCGAGGATACCCGCAGCCTGCGCCGCCTGATGGAGATCCATGGCATCCGGCTGGGCGATCGGCCTTTATGGGCGTATCATGATCATAACGGATTGAAAATGCGTCCGAAAATCATGGCGGCGCTGGCTGAGGGCAAGACCGTCGCCTATGCTTCCGAGGCCGGAACGCCGCTTGTCGCCGACCCGGGATACCAGCTGACCCGCGCCGCCATCGACGAAGGCTTTCCGGTGCTGGCCGCGCCCGGCGCCTCAGCCGTGCTGGCCGCGCTGGCGGTGGGCGGGCTGCCGACCGACCGGTTCTGCTTCATGGGCTTTGCCCCGCCGCAGGCCGCCGCCCGCAGGCAGTTTCTTGCCGATGCCGCGCAGATACCGGCAACTCTGGTATTTTATGAATCACCCAAACGCGTTCACCGAATGTTAGGGGAATTGGCGGAAGCTTTGGGGGAGGAACGGGAGTGCGCGCTGTGCCGGGAATTGACAAAACGCTTTGAAGAAGTGCTCCGCGGGTCGCTGGGTGCGGTGGCGCAGGCCATCGCCGGGCGTGATCTCAAGGGTGAAATCGTGATCCTCGTGGATCGCGGGCGCAAGGAGGCGGAGGATGACGATGATCTTGAAGCGGTACTGGGCCGCGCACTGGCGCATCACAGCCTGCGCGAGGCGGTCGATATGGTAGCCACGGCGCGGGGCCTGCCACGGCGGCGTGTGTATCAGCTTGCGCTTGAACTGGAACAGAGAGGGGATCAGGAATGAGCGGAATGGTGTCCTATCTGGCGGGGGCGTCCGCCGAAGAGCAGGTCGGCGCGCATTACGCCCGCAACGGCATGCCGATCACTGCGCGGCGCTGGCGGGGCAAGGGCGGCGAGATTGATCTGGTCGCACAGGACGGTGACGGGCTCGTGTTCATCGAGGTCAAGAAAAGCCGCAGCCATGCGCGTGCGGCTGAGCGCTTGTCGATACGCCAGATCCGCCGGCTTTTCGATGCGGCGGGTGAGTATATGGCGGTGTTTTCCAGCGGGCGGGCGGTGAATGCGCGTTTCGATGTAGCGCTTGTGGATGGTGCCGGACGTATCGAGATTCTGGAAAACGCGCTGATTGCCTGAGCGGCGGTGATTGCATCTGTCGGGCGGCTGGGTCATCAAGGTTGCCGAAAGGCATGCCGGGAGCATGCGTGAACGACAGGAGCGACCATGGCGCTGCAGATCGCCTTCCAGATGGACCCGATTGAAGGGGTGAATATCGACGCCGACAGCACCTTCCGCCTTGCGGAAGAGGCGCAGGCGCGCGGCCATGCGCTGCATGTCTATACGCCTGACCGGCTGATCTGGGACAATGGTCAGGTGATGGCCCGGGCGCGGCCCTTCACGCTGCGCCGGGTGAAGGGCGACCATGTCAGCTTTGGCGAAGAGCAGTTGCTTGATCTGGGCGCGCTTGATGTCATCTGGCTGCGCCAGGATCCGCCTTTTGACATGTCCTACATCACTTCGACCCATATGCTGGACCTGATCCACCCCAAGACACTGGTGGTCAATGATCCTTTCTGGGTGCGCAATTATCCCGAGAAACTGCTTGTCCTGCAGTTTCCTGACCTGACCCCGCCGACGATGATCGCGCGCAATCTGGCCGATATCCGCGATTTCAAGGCGCGGCATGGGGATATCATCCTCAAGCCGCTCTATGGCAACGGTGGCGCAGGCGTGTTCCGGCTGGATTCGAGCGATCGCAACCTCGCCTCGCTGCATGAGATGTTCACCGGCTTTTCGCGCGAGCCGATGATCGTGCAGAAATACCTGCCCGCCGTTTCGAACGGCGACAAACGGGTGATTCTGGTCGATGGTGAGCCGGTGGGTGCGATCAACCGTGTCCCGGCGGAAGGGGAGACGCGCTCGAACCTGCATGTCGGCGGCCGCGCCGAGAAGGTGGGGCTGACGGCGCGTGACCGTGAGATCTGCGCGGCGATCGGCCCGCTGCTGCGGGAGCGCGGGCAGGTCTTTGTGGGTATCGATATCATCGGTGACTGGCTGACCGAGATCAATCTGACCTCGCCCACCGGCATTCAGGAACTGGAGCGTTTTGACGGCGTCAATGTCGCGGGCCGGATCTGGGACGTGATCGAGGCAAAACGCGCCCCGCGATGAGCCTGCGCGCGCGCCTGCTGCGGTGGTTGCTCTGGACCATCGCCCGCCCCCTGTTCGCGGGCACCCTTCATGTGGGTGAGGCGCGCGGCCGGTTCCTGCGCGCAGCAAGGCTCCTGTTCCGCGCGCCGCCCTACAGCCTGATTCTGCGCGCAGCCGGGCCGGTTCCCGCCCTCTGGGTGCAGAACCGGCCCTCGGGCAAGGGGGTAATCCTGTATTTTCACGGTGGCGCCTATCTGATGGGCGCGCCGGAAACCCATGCTGCCATGCTGGCGGAACTCACCCGCCTGTGCGGGTTGCCCGCCTTTCTGCCGCGCTACCGTCTGGCGCCGGAACACCCCTTTCCCGCCGCGTTCGAGGATGCGCTGACCGCCTGGAACCGGCTGCGCGCCCTTGGCCATGCGCCCGGCGAGATTGTGCTGGGCGGTGATTCGGCGGGCGGGGGACTGGCACTGGCGCTGCTGGCGCATCTGTGCAGCACCGGCCAGCGCCCCGCCGGGGCCTTCGCCCTGTCCCCCTGGACGGATCTGACCTTCGCCAGCGCCTCGCTCACGGTCAATGCCGGGCGCGACCCGATGCTGCCCGTCGAGCGGATCGAAGAGGTGCGCGCGATGATTCTGGGCGATGCGCCAGCTGCCAGCCGTGCCGATCCACGCCTTTCACCGCTGTTCGCCACGTTTACTGACCCGCCGCCGGTGCAAATTCATGTCGCGGAGACCGAGATCCTGCGCGATGACAGTCTGCGGCTGCAATCCCGCCTGCCTGCTGCCGATATCCGTGTCGCGGGCGACCTGCCCCATGCCTGGCCGATCTTCCATAACCACCTGCCTGAGGCGCGCGATACCCTCGCCACCACCGCGGATTTCATCCGCGCGTGTCTTGCCCGAAGCTCAGCCGGAAGCTGACCGCTTCGGCAACATGCGGCAGGCGCACAGTCTCGCTGCCGTCCAGATCGGCGATGGTGCGGGCCACGCGCAGAACCCGGTGATAGCCGCGCGCGCTCAGCCCGAACCGCTCGGCCACCTGTGCCAGAAGGGCGCGCCCCTCGCTATCGGGGGTGGCGATTTCTTCCAGCAGCGTGCCCTCGGCATCGGCATTGACGCGCAGCCCCGCATGTCCGGCAAAACGCCTGTCCTGAACGCTGCGCGCCTGCGCCACCCGTGCGGCCACCTGCGCTGATCCCTCGCCGGTATGCGGCAGGTCCAGATCGGCATAGGCCACGGGCGGCACCTCCACCCGCAGGTCAAACCGATCCATCAGCGGGCCGGAGATGCGGCCCAGATAATCCTCGCCGCAGACCGGCACACGGGCGCAGGCGCGTGCCGGTTCTGCCATATAGCCGCATTTGCAGGGATTGGCGGCGGCGACCAGCAGGAAGCGGCAGGGGTAGCGGGTATGCGCATTGGCGCGCGCCACCACCACCTCGCCGGTCTCAATGGGCTGGCGCAGGGTTTCCAGCACGGTGCGCGGAAATTCGGGAAACTCATCCATGAACAGAACGCCGTTGTGTGCCAGCGAAATCTCGCCGGGTTTGGCGTTGCGCCCGCCGCCAACGATGGCCGCGACCGAGGCGGTATGATGCGGCTCCCGAAACGGGCGCTGGCGCGAGATGCCGCCTTCGCTCAGCAGCCCCGCCAGTGAATGGATCATCGAGGTTTCCAGCGCCTCAGTGGGGCTGAGCGGGGGCAGGATGCCGGGCATGCGCGCGGCGAGCATTGACTTGCCCGAACCCGGCGCGCCGACCATGAACAGATGGTGCCGCCCCGCCGCCGCGATTTCCAGTGCGCGGCGGGCGCGCTCCTGCCCTTTCACATCGGCCAGATCGCGCATCGTGGCGGGCGTATCGACCTCACCGGGTTGGGCGCGGGGCAGGGGTGTCTGGCCGGTCAGGTGGCGGATGGCATCCAGCAGCGTGGCCGGGGCAAAGACCTGCGCGGCACCCACCCAGGCGGCCTCGGACCCGCAGGCGCGCGGGCAGATCAGCGCGTAATCCTCGCTGGCGGCGGCCATGGCGGCGGGCAGCGCGCCGACCACCGGCACCAGCCTGCCATCCAGAGACAATTCGCCCAGCGAGACCGTGCGCCCCAGTTCTTCGGCGGGCAGCACCTCCAGCGCGGCCAGAAGGGCCAGCGCGATCGGCAGGTCGAAATGCGAGCCCTCTTTGGGCAGGTCGGCGGGTGAAAGGTTGATGGTGATGCGTTTGGGCGGCAGCGCGATGGAGAGCGAGGACAGCGCCGCGCGCACCCTTTCGCGCGCCTCGGATACCGCCTTGTCGGGCAGGCCCACGACATTGAACGCGGGCAGCCCCGCCGAGAGCACGCATTGCGTTTCGACCAGCCGCGCCTCGACCCCTTCAAAAGCCACGGTTCGCGCGACTGCGAGCATATCCTGTCACCCCATTATCCCCGGGGGAGTTTCAGCGGAAAATGCCTAACAGACGGTTAACACAGAAGGGTAATAACGACGGGCCGATGTCAGCGATAGCGCCCTGCGCGTTGCAGAACCTCGATCTGGTAGCCATCGGGGTCGGCGATGAAAAAGAATTTCGCTACCTGCGTGTCGCCATTGCGGAAATCGACGATCTTGCGCGGGGCGAGGCCGGCGGCGCTGAGGCGGGCATGCTCGGCCTCAACATCGGTGACGCTGACCGCCAGATGCCCGTAGCCGTCGCCCAGATCATAGGGCGTGGTGCGGTCCTTGTTGATGGTCAGTTCCAGCTCGAACCCGCTTTGCGCATTGGACAGATAGACGAGGGTGAAGCCCTCGAAATCCAGCCGCTCGGCGATTTCAAGGTCAAAGGCTGAGCGGTAGAAGGCGACCGAGCGTTCCTCTTCCAGCACGCGGATCATGCTGTGAATCATTCTGGCCATGGTGCGAACTCCTTGTTCTGAATGAAGAAGGGCCGCCAGATGGCGGCCCTGTCCTGTTGCGATCCGTGATCAGATCACTTGATGATTTTCGAGACGACGCCTGCACCGACGGTGCGGCCGCCTTCGCGGATTGCGAAGCGGAGCTTCTCTTCCATTGCGATGGGGGCGATCAGCTCGACTTCGAACT
>NZ_DAIRVN010000090.1:0-19379 GCF_036802785.1 Pararhodobacter sp. | reverse complement strand
CGGGGGCGCGGTTCTGTGTTTAAGAGCCAGGAAGCGGGGGCAGGGGGGCTGGCTGATCAGGGTCGAAGAAATGGAGGGTATGGGCGCCGGGAAGGCGCCCCTGCTGCTGTGCGGCGCCCGGGCCCTGCACCAGAACCGTGCTGCCGGGCGGTGGAGAAAAATGTGGCAGAGCATCCGGGGTCAGCACCGTAAGCCTGTCTAGCCCGTTTGCCTGTGCGATCGCCGTCATGATTTCCGGCGTTTCGGTCACCACGGCCACCGGCGCGCCGGGAAACAGGACCGCATGAGCCAGCGCCAGCGCCGGGCTGCCGGTATCCAGCACGCCGGTGCCCCCGGGCAGACCGGCGGCGGCGAGAAAGCGCAGATAGCCGGGTTCATCCAGCATCGCCGCACCTGCCAGCGAAAGCGCCAGCGCTGGCGGCGTGCCGGGCGGCAGAGCGATGGCCCTGCGCGCGGCGGAAAAGGCGGCAATCCGCGCCCCGCCCGTGCCGAGTTCCACCCCTGCGGCCTCAGCGGGGCCGAGGTAGCGCCAGTTCAGCCCCTCGCCGGCGGCTTGCAGGTTGCCCGGCGGCATCGTTTCAAGGGCGAGGGGGCAGACAAGGACGAGACCGACCATGAACAGGCAGACCGTGGCGTCCTGACGATGGATCAGCAGGGGTGCGCTGCGGTCGAACCCTTCGGGCAGGTCATGCCAGACCCCCTCAGCCCATTCCCCGCCGCGCATCTCGTTTACCACAAACCGCCCCTCATCAAAGCGCAGCGCGACGTGGAAGGCGCGCCATTCCCCGTTCAGGCGCAGCTCGAAATGGCACGAATGCGTGCTTTCCGGGGCGATCTGAACAAGAAATTGCTGGCTGTCCATGGGGCGTTCAGACGGCTCCGACTGGGGCATGGCAGGGCCAATGCGCGAGGGTTTCACCGGCATGCCGCCGGGTCAGGCGGGCGGGCTGCAACCCGCAACCCGCCTGACCCTGTGGTATCGTCAAGCCGGCGCAGGCTCAAGCACCGGCTTGTCCGCGCGCTGCCTGCGCAAGCTACATCAGGCGCGGCAGGAACAGCACCAGCGCCGGAAAGGCCAGCAACAACGCCAGCCGGACCAGATCGGCGATGAAGAACGGCACGATCCCGCGGAAGATTGTGGCCAGCGAGATGTTCTTCACCATGATCTTGAGGATGAACACATTCAGCCCCACGGGTGGCGTGATCAGGCTGATCTCGATGGCGACAACCACCAGAATGCCGAACCAGACCGGATCAATCCCCAGCACCTGCACCAGCGGAAAGAAGATGGGGATGGTCAGCAGCATCATCGACAGGCTTTCCAGAAACAGCCCCAGCACCAGATAGACCGCCATCATCGCCAGAAGTGCGGTCATCGGTGTCAGTTGCATCGCATCCAGCCATTCGGCCAACCCGCGCGCAAAGCCCAGCATGTCCAGATAGTTGTTGAACAGCGTCGCCCCGAACAGCAGCGCGATCATCATCGCCGAAGTGCGCGCCGATTCCGCCAGAATATCCAGCAGCGAGGCCCATGTCAGGCGACGGCGCAGCACCACGAAGGCCAGCGCCCCGGCGGCGCCGATACCAGCCGCCTCGGTGGGTGTGAAGACCCCCAGATAAATGCCGCCCAGCACCAGCATGAACAGCGCCACAATCGGCCAGACGGCGCGCAAAAGGCGCAGCCGTTCCGGCCAGGGCACACGCGGGCCAGCGGGGCCTGCCTTGGGGTCAATCCGGGTGACCACGGCGATGGCGGCCATATAGCCAAGGATCGCCAGCACGCCCGGCACGATCCCGGCGATGAACAGATGGCCGATATTGGTGGAGGTCAGGATGCCGTAGATCAGCAGGATCACCGAGGGCGGTATCAGAATGCCCAGCGTTCCGCCCGCGGTGATGGAGCCTGCCGCCAGCGCATCGGAATAGCCGTGGCGGCGCATCGGCGGCATGGCAACCCGCGACATGGTCGAAGCCGTCGCCATACTGGAGCCCGACACGGCAGAAAACCCGCCGCAGGCCGCGATGGTCGCCATTGCCAGCCCGCCCCGGTAATGGCCCAGAAAGGCGTTCGACGCCGCATACAGGTCATGGCTGATGCGCGCGCGCGCGATCAGGTTGCCCATCAGGATGAACAGCGGCAGCACGGTGAAGGTATGGGTCTGCGCCAGATCGAAGATCTGGTTCACGGCCACGGTATTGGCCGAGCCCATGTTGCGCAGCGACCAGATGCCGAAATAGCCGAACAACCCCAGCGCAAAGGCAATGGGCAGGCCCGCCAGCAGCACTACCAGAAGGCCCAGAAGGGCGAACGCGCCCGCGGTCATCAGCTTTCCACCCGGCTGAGCGCATCGCGGTCCAGCATTACCTTGAGGGCCAGAAGCACGAAGAGAACCGCGCAAATCATCGTTGAAACCGCCATGATCTTGGCCAGCAGGCCAGTGGAAAGCCCGTACATCTGCGTTTTCTCACCCCAGCTTTCGAGCCGCGCGCCATAAAGCCACAGCCGGTATCCCAAGCCGGCCGAGGTGGCGGCCAGAATCAGGTTGACCAGCACCGCCCGCCCCCGGCGGAACCAGTCGGGCAGAAAGCCGTCCAGCACGCTGATGCGCACATGATCAGAGCGTGCGGCAACCAGCACCAGCGACAGAAAGACCATCAGCCCCAGCATGTAGGACATCAGCTCAAACGCGCCCGAGATCGGCTGACGGAACAGGTAGCGCATGAACACATTGCCAAAGGTCAGCGCCATCATCGCCAGCAGGATCACGGCGGGCAGGATGCCCGCCGCGCGTTCCAGCCAGACCATCCAGCGCGCCTCACCGATCAGTCCGGCGGGGCCGCCGAAGTCATCCGATTCCGGGTCAGCGGCGGCAAGCACCCCCGGCAATGCGCCGGGGGTTTTGGGGTCGTCCTGCATCACTCTTCGGCCAGTTCAGCCATCTGGGCGCGCAGGAAGTCGATCACTTCGCGCCCGTCCAGACCGCGCTCGGCCCCGGCCCGTTCGATCCACTCCGCTTCCAGAAACGCGACCCGCTCCTGAATGGCGGCGACCAGCGCCTCGTCGGCGGTGTTCACGGTGCGCCCGTCGTCGATCATCTGTTGCAGGGCGGCGTTCGACACGGTGTCAAAGCCCCGGCCCCCCAGCGCCGACAGATATTCGCCGGTCAGCGCATCAAAGGCCTCGCGGTGTTCTTCCGGAATGCGAGCGTAGGCATCTTCGTTCATCAGCACAAAGAAGCTGGAGTTGAACAGCCCGCCCGGGATCAGAAGCTGGGTCTGCACATGATCGGCAAGGTTGAACGAGGTGTAGCCATCAGGCGTCATCAGCGTGGCATCGACCACGCCATTGGCCAGCAGCTCATAGGTGGTCGGCGCGGGCGACGAGACGACCGAGGCCCCCAGCGCATCGACCACACGGTCCTGCGTGCCGCCACCCGCGCGCACCAGCAACCCGCTGAAATCGTCGATCGAATCAAGGATACGCTCACGCGCCATCACCGTGCCGGGGCTATGGACGTAGTAGGCCAGCACCCGCACGCCCTCGCCAAACTCGTCCGTCTCGGCGAAGAATTCCTCATAGGCGCGCCAGTAGGCGATGGAAGCATGCTCGCCGGTGGTGGCCATGAACGGAAGCTCCATCACGCCGGCATTGACGAAGCGGTCGGGGGTATAGCCATGCACGCCCAGCACCAGATCGACCACGCCATCGGCAACCAGTTCGGGCTGGCGCGGCGGCGGGGCAAGCGAGGTGGTGGTGAATTCGATGCGGACGTCGCCGCCGGTTGCCTCGGCCACGGCTTCGGCCCAGGGGGTCATCACCTCGGTGCGCTGCAGATGGGTGGGGGGAATCCACCAGTTGAAGGTCAGCACGGTTTCGGCCTGCGCCGCGCTGGCGAATGCCAGAAGGGCGCAACCGGCGGTCAGACTGTGAAGGCTTTTTTGTATGATCATCGCTGATCTCCCTGTTTGTTGTCGGTGTTCCGGTTTTTGGTTCCGGTTTCGGGGTTGGGTTCAGTGGACTGGATTAGGGGGCTGTGGAAAGTTTAAGCTCGAAACAACCTTTCGCAAAATGCTTTTCTGTCAGATCGGCACACCGCCGATGCTGGCACCGCCGCAGACATACAGCGTCTGCCCGGTAATGAAGCCGTTCTCGGGTTCGGCGAAGAAAAGAAAGGCGCGCGTGACATCGCCAGGTGTGCCCAACCTGCCGACCGGCAGACGGGCGGCCAGATCGGCCTCCTGCTCGCTGCCTTTCGGCACGATACCCCAGAAATTATCGGTCAGAATGGGGCCGGGGGCGACCACGTTCACCGTGATCCCGTGCTCGGCCAGCTCCAGCGCCCAGGTGCGGGCCATGCCGATCATCCCCGCCTTGGAGGCCGAATAAGCGGTGCGGGTTTTCGCCCCGAGCGCTGCGCGCGAGGCATTGAACAGGATGCGCCCGAAGCCGCGCGCTTTCATCGCGGGCAGGAAGGCCTGCACCAGCGTCAGCGCCGAACCCAGATGCAACTGCGCAAGGGCGGCGATATCCGCAGGCGTCGCATCCTCGATCAGGTTGGGCAGGATGACACCCGCGTTATGGACAAAATGCGTGACCCTGTGACGGGCGGCGATCTCGGTGGCGGCGCGGGAAACGGCGGCGGGGTCCATCAGATCGGCCTCGATATGCTCCAGCAGCGGGTGGCTGGCCTCGCCGGTATGGCGCGCGATCGACACCACGCGCCAACCGCGCGCCAGCAGCGCCTGCGCCAGATCGGCGCCGATGCCCTTGTTGCCCCCGGTGATGACGGCGGTGAAGTCGGTCGTGGTGTTCATCAGGCAACCTGTCGGCGTTTGAGGGCGGTGGTATTCACGGTGGCCGGGTCATCCAGCAGCCGCGCGGCCAGTGCCTTCAACTCGGCGCGTTGCAGCTTGTTGGTGGCGGTCAGGGGCAGCGCATCGACGAAGGCGATATGGCCGGGCACCTTGTAATAGGCCATCTGGCCCAGCGCCCATTCAGCGATTGCCTGCGCCAGCGCCGGGGTGGGCTGGTCGGTGACGATGCAGGCAAACACCTCATCGCCGCGCACCGCATCGGGCACGGCAGCCACGGCGGCGGCTTTGACAGCGGGGTGACGCATCAACACCGATTCCACTTCGACCGCCGCGATATTCTCGCCTGAGCGGCGGATCACGTTCTTCTTGCGATCGACAAAGAACACCTCGCCGGATGGTTCCTGCCGAACGATATCGCCGGTATGGAACCAGCCGCCCTGCCAGGCATCAGAGGTGGCCGCTTCATCGCGGTGGTAGTTGCGAAAGAACCCCGCGCGCGGGTCAGGCCCGGCGGCGCGCACCAGCAATTCGCCGGGCTGGCCCGGCGCAACCGGCTGCCCGTCATCGCCGGTAATGCGCAGTTCCATCCCTGGCCCGGGGCGGCCAAGGCAGCTTTCGCCCACCCGGCGCGGCGTCTGGCTGGCGGCAATCACCGCGCCCGCGCCGGTTTCGGTCATCGCCCATGCCTCGACCAGCGGAAAGCCAAAACGCTTTTCAAAACCGGCGTGCAGTTTCGGGTCGATCCCGGCGCCAAAGCCGAACCGGACCTTGTGCGCGCGCTCGATGGGGCTGGCGGGCAGGCCCATCAGCATCGAGGGCATGACACCCAGATAATGCAGGCAGGTCGCACCGCTGTCGCGCACCGATTGCCACCAGCTGCGCGGGTGGAAACGGTCCAGCGCGGTCAGGCAGCCGCCGACAGCGATCATCGCCATGAAGGAATAGGCCATCGCGTTCATGTGAAAGATCGGCAGCGGCGTGATCATCCGGTCGCCGTCATGCAGGGCGCAAAGCCCGCCCTCAGTGGCATACCAACGGCCCGCACCGAGGAAGTAATCATTGCCCAGCACACAGCCCTTGGGCCGCCCGGTGGAGCCGGAAGTATAGAGCACCGCCGCCTCGTCACCGTTAAAAACCGGGGCGGTGGTGATAATGGGCAGCGCCGCGTCAGAGGTGATCACCGGCATGAGGACCCCGGCAGCCCGCGCGGCGGTTTCCAGATCAACGATGCGCGCGGGGATGGCTACGGCCAGCGCGGGGGTGACATGGCCCGCCATGTACGCCAGCTCAGCCGCGCGCAGGTCAGGGTTGACCGGCACGACCGAGGCGCCAAGTGCATTGACTGCCAGCCACCACAGAAAGAACGCAGGCCGGTTCTCCAGCAGCAGCATCACGCGGTGGCCCGGCGCCAGACCGGCGGCGGCAAGGACATCGCGCAGCCGTTCAACTTGGGCCAGTGCATCGCCATAACGGGTCTCACCCGCAGTGATGCCGTAAACGGCGGCGGTTTCCGGCAGGACGTTCAGGAAGGGCCGCCCGGGCCATCGCCGGGCGGCATGGGCGAAGGCTTCAAAGACGCTCGTACCCTGCATCGGCATTACGGCAGCAACTGGATGTTGCCGAAGGCGGCGTCGCAATTCAGGATATCGACGCGCTTCTGTATGATCTTCAGCGCCCCATCGCGCCAGATCAGATCATGCGTGGCGGTGACGGCCAGCAGGAACTGCTCATCCAGCCGGGTCTCAACATAGGTCATGCGGGTGACGACCGTGTAGCGCCCGGCGTCATTGTCGATCAGGTCAACATCCGGGCGGTTGAGGACGTGCAGACAGCGGCTTTTGGGCTTCTGGCTGAAGGTACGCGCGCCGTTCAGGCGTTCAACCCGCAGGCGGAGCATGAACTGATCCTCGTGCAGAAGCGATGTTTCATGGATGGCGTCCTGCTGGTTCCAGTCCAGCGGCATCCAGTAGATGCCTTCGGGCGCCCAGAGGTTCAGCCATTCGTCAAAACGGCCTTCATCGAGCATGCGCGCTTCGGCATAGACGAAATCGACCAGCGCCTCGCGGGTGATATCGGCACGGGTGGCGGTCAGCGTATCAGTCATTCTGCGGCCTCCTGCGTGGCGGTTTCAGGCATGGTCACGGTCATGAACTTCAGCCATGCATGAAACTGGTTGCGCATCTGGCGCTCGGTCGTGCCGTTCAGCACCGCCACTTCATCAAAATTCTCACCCTCCTCATACAGGCGCTGAACGTTCACCCAGTCCGAGCTTTGCGCATGCAGCCCTTCCTGCGCGCGCTCATACATTTCCAGATCATCATGCCCTACCATCGAGGTGGGCGCGTTGATCATCCGGTTATACATCGCCGTGCGCGCCACCAGCTCATCGGGGGCATCGACCAGCCGGAAGATCCAGCTTTCCACCAGTGTGCGGTCATGCGCCAGCGGGATGAAGTTGCGCAGTTGCTGGATCGGACCCTTGATCATGATGTTGGGGAAATAGACCGTGTTATGCCGGTTCTCGCCCAGAATCTGCTGCGCGCGCTCCTCGCCATATGCCGCCACCATCTGCTCGAAATAGCCGGGAATGGCGGAATAGTCGGAGTGGATGGAATGGTGCACGCCGGTATGGCCGTGGCCATTGGGCCATGTGCGGATGCCCATATTCTCGAAGAACTCATAGGGCGACATGAAGGGCGCGATGATCTCCATCGCCGCCGGCGTGGGCGTGCCTTCGGGTTTTTCCATGCTTTCCCAGATCTTCACCGCCGTCCCGGCCGAAGATTCATGCGCGACCATCGGGTGGCAGGTGTCGGTCTGGTTCTCAATCAGCATCTTCCAGTTGCATTTGTGCATGTAGCGCAGCGGCGCACCAACCACCTCCAGCCGACCTGCGGGCGAGCGGTCCACCATGTTATCAAGCGACGACAGCGACTCGCCGAAATAATCCTCGAACGAAATTCCCTCGGGCGCGAGGCGGGCAAAGATGAAGCCGCGGTAGTTCTTCACCGCGCCGACCGGCGTCATGCCCTTGGCAGCCTCGGTCTGTTCCAGCCCGGTGCCCTCGTACCCCTTCTTGAGCGGGATGGCCAAAAGGCAGCCATCAGTCTTGAAGCTCCAGGCGTGATAGGGGCAGCGGAAGAACTTGCCGGTGTTGCCGGTGCGATCAATGGCGATCTTGGTGCCTTTGTGCGGGCAGCGGTTATACAGCACATGAATCTGATCATCGGTATGGCGCACCATGATCAGCGGCTGATCGCCGATCTGGGTGGTGTAGTAATCGCCCTTCTTCGGGGTCTGGCTGTCATGGCCGACATAGACCCAGCAGTTGGAAAAGAGATGCTTCATCTCAAGCTGGTAAAGCCGGGGGCTGACATAGAGGTCACGGTGCACCTGTTGCGGTTGCACAAGTGCGGCCATGGACTGGCGGTTTTCGGGGGTCTGCATTCTCATTCCCTCCCTCAAAGGTCCAGCTTCAGCCGGGCAGAGCGCGCGCGGCTGACGCAGATATGGATCAGGTTATTGGCGGCGCGCTCAGCATCGGTCAGCACGACATCTCGGTGATCGGCCTCGCCTTCCAGCAGGCCCGTCTGGCAGATGCCACAATCGCCGCGCAGGCAGTCGTGGATCAGTTCGATCCCTTCGGCCTCCAGCGCCTCGATGATGGTCTTGTCGGCGGGCACGGTGAAAACCTGCCCGGTGGAGGCGATCTCCACCTCGAATGGCTGGTCGCCGGACTGCGGGGCGGCTTGCTCAAACAGTTCGAAATGCACCTGTTCCGGCGCGAAACCGGCGGCGGCGGCTATCTCGCGCGCGGCTTCGATCATGGTGCGCGGGCCGCAGACATAGAGATGCGTACCCGGTGTGGCGGCTTGCAGCAGGGGCGCCAGCGGCAGCGGGCCACCCGCTTCATCGTCGCAGTGCAGCGACAGGCCGTTGCCGTGGCAGGCGCCCAACTGCTCGGCAAAACCCATCGCGGCGGCGCTGCGCCCGGCATAGACCAGCCGGTAGGGCCGCCCGGCGGCCCTGAGCGCCGTCGCCATCGACGCGATCGGCGTGATCCCGATGCCGCCGGCAACCAGAAGCGCCGGTGCCGCCGAATCCGTCAGGGAAAAGCTGTTCTTCGGCGCGCTGACGGTGACGCTGTCGCCCGGCCTGAGCGCATGCATATAGCGTGAGCCGCCCTTGCTTTCCGCCTCCAGCAAGACCCCCAGAACATACTGGAGGGGCTGCGCCGCACTGCCCTCAAGATCAACCAGCGAATAGGGCCGCGTATCGCCATCCGGCAGCCGGACCTCGACATGCGCGCCCGCCTCGAAAGGCGGCAGCGTTGTTGCGTCAGGGGCGGCGAGAGTGATCTCGCGGACCCTTTCGGCAACCTCCCGGACAGAGGCGACGCTGAGTATCAGATCTGGCAAGGTGGCGATTCCCTCGGCTGGACCCTTGAAGCATGAAATATCATATTTCTTCCGTCAAGCATTTTGAATAAAAAAAGATGAAATAGCATATAGATTCCGGTTTGCGATTGCGCCGGACAGCGTGCCTGCCGTAAGTTTGGGTGATCGTGGAACAAACCTGCATGCAGCCGAACCCAGCCGCCCCCGCCCCTCAGCCCGACCCCTCGCCCGAAGACGGCAACGGCCAGCGGTTTCTTGAAGATTATCTGCTGTTCCTGCTCGCGGCGGCCAGTGCGGCGGCGAGCGCGGGCTTTCATCAGCTTGTGCGCGACAAGGGCCTCAGGGTGCCGGAGTGGCGCGCGCTGGCCAGCCTGCATGACAAGGACGGCCAGATGATCACCCGCCTTGCCGCGCTTGCGCTGATGGAGCAATCCGCCATGACCCGCGTGATCGAGCGGCTGGAAGAACGCGCCCTTGTAGAGCGGCGTGGCGACAAACGTGACCGGCGGCGGGTGCGGGTGTTCCTTGCGCCACAGGGCCGGGCGCTGGTCGACGCACTTGTGGTTCAGGCGCGCGCGCATGAAGCACAGGTCATGACCGTACTGCCCGCGCATGAGCGGCTGCACCTGAAGCAGACCCTTGCGCAACTGATAGCGGCGCTGCCAGGCAACCCGCTTCTGATCAATGACGGCGAAGGCGCGCTTGGCAAGACCTGAAGGCGGCTGCGCGGTTGAAAGCGGCCCGGCAGGCGCTACGTCTTCTTGTTGCGGGTGCGTATCACCCCGCGCGATTGCCCGGAGAATGCCCAGATGACCGAACCAACGCAAAGTGACCGGATCGACAGCGCCCGGATGCGCGCCATCCTTACCGTGACAGCCGCGGTCGCCTTTATCGTGCTGTCTTATGCCGCGCCTGATTTTCAGGGGTATCGCACCGATCAGATGCCCTTTGCCGAGCCGCAGCCACCCGTTCAGCCCGCCGGATACGCCTTTTCCATCTGGGGTGCGATCTATCTGTGGCTGCTGATCAGCGCGGGATATGGCCTGTTCAGACGCGCCGAACACCCGGAGTGGGACAGTCACCGCTGGCCCCTCATCGGCTCGATGGTGCTGGGCGCGGGCTGGATCTGGCTTGCCGTCGTCAGCCCGATAGCGGCGACGATCTCCATCTTTGCCATGCTCGCACTGGCGTTGATTGCCCTGTCGCGCACCCCATGGCAGGAGTTCTGGCTGCTGCGCGCCCCGGTCGGCCTGTATTCCGGCTGGCTGACAGCGGCGGCCTTCACCTCGCTCGGCGTTGTGCTTTCCGGTTATGGGCTTGTCGGCGGGCGGGTTGTTGCCCTGCTGATGATTGTACTGGCGGCAGCAGTCGCGCTGCTGGTCATGCGGCGCCTCAGGCCCGGCGGAGCCTATCCCTTCGCCGTGGGCTGGGGGCTTGCGGGCATCGCGGTTGCCAATGCGGGGCGGCATGTCGATATCATGGTGCTGGCAATCCTCGGCGTTATCCTGCTGGCTGGCTTCTGGTGGTTTGAGCGCGCGCGGACACCCGGCTGACCAGCCGAAAAGCCTGCCACCGCGTCACGCTGGCCGCAGCTGCGCCGCCGCCCATCCGCTGATGGCCAGCATGATCGCGGCCATCGCCAGACAGAGGGCGACCCCGCCCATCTGATAGCTTACGCCCGACAGAAGCGTACCCATCAGGCGCCCTGCGGCATTGGCCATGTAGTAGAAGCCCACGTCCATCGTCACCCGGTTCCCCTGCGAAAAGGCGAGGATCAGATAGGAATGCAGCGCCGAATTGACCGCGAAGAGCGCGCCGAAGATCAGCAGCCCGGTTACCAGAACCCCGGTCAGCCATGGCGACGGCCCGTCTGACAGCCAGACCGCCAGCGCCAGAACCGCAGGTACCAACGCCAGCACCACCACCCAGTCCCGCGCCGCCGTGATCAGCTTGGCCGCCGGGCGCCGGGCGGCTTGCAGGATGCGCGGGGCAAGCGCCTGAACCGCGCCGTAAAGGATGATCCACAGCGCCATGAAGCTGCCGATCAGGAAAAAGGCCGTGCGGTTGCCGTCGGTCGTGCCGTCTGACAGGACCGCGTAGAAATAGACCGGAATGCCGACCACGAACCAGACATCGCGCGCGCCGAACAGGAACACCCGCGCCAGCGACAGGCGGTTGATATTGGCATCCGTTGAGATGACTTCGCGGAATTTTGCCTCTTTGCGCCCGGCGGGCAGGCCCGGGGGCATCCGCAGCAGAACCGCCAGCAGAATGACGGCCAGCACCACCGCCATCGCCAGCACCGCCGGAACAAAGCCCAGCGTGGCCAGAAGCGCGGCGCCGGTCAGAAAACCCAGACCCTTGACCGCGTTCTTGGACCCGGTCAGCGCCGCAACCCAGCGGAACAGCCCGTCGCCCTCTGACGGGGCCAGCAATTTGACGGCGCTTTTTGATGACATCTTGGCCAGATCCTTGGCAACGCCCGAAAGGCCCTGCACCAGCATCACATAGACCACCGAGAAACCCACCGCCCACGCCGGGTCCAGCAGCGCAAGCGCCAGCAGCGCGAATATCTGCAAAGTCAGCCCGGCATAAAGCGTGCGCGTCAGGCCGAACCGGGCCGCCAGCCACCCGGCGGAAAGGTTCGTCACCACCCCGGCCAGTTCATAAAGCAGGAACAGATAGGCCAGCTGGACAGGCGAAAAGCCAAGGATGTGGAAATGCAGAAGCACCAGCATCCGCAGCGCGCCGTCTGAAAGCATGAACGCCCAGTAGGCCGCCGTGACGGCAATATAGGCTGCGAGCGGGCGCGGCGCGCCGGTTGCGGTCATCGCGCGCCCTCCTGCCCGGTCCGTTGCGCCCCTTTGGTCTCAAGTATCACGCTGCGGCCCCGACCATCAGCGCCACATCGACCAGCCGGTGGGCATAGCCCATTTCATTGTCATACCAGGCGTAGATCTTCACCTGCGTGCCGTTGATCACCATGGTGGATGGCGCATCAATCACCGATGAGCGCGTATCATTGGTGTAATCAGATGACACCAATGGCCGCTCCTCATACCCGAGAATGCCTTTCAGATCCCCCTCCGAGGCCGTCCTGAACAACGCGTTCACCTCATCCACGCTGGTTTCGCGCGCCATCTCGAACACGCAATCGGTGAGAGAGGCGTTCAGCAGCGGCACCCGCACCGCATGGCCATTCAGCCGCCCCGCCAGTTCAGGGTAGATCAGGGTGATGGCCGTCGCACTGCCGGTGGTGGTGGGAATGAGGTTGGTCAGCGCCGAACGCGCGCGCCGCAGGTCTTTTGCCGGGCGGTCAACGATGGTCTGGGTGTTGGTCACATCATGGATCGTGGTGATGGAGCCGTGGCGGATGCCGATCGCCTCGTGCAGAACCTTCACCACCGGCGCAAGGCAGTTGGTGGTGCAGCTGGCGGCAGTGATGATGCGGTGGCGCGCGGGCTCAAAGCTTTGGTGGTTCACGCCATAGACGATATTCGCGGCCTCGGCATCTTTCACCGGGGCCGATACCACCACGCGCTTCACCCCGGCATCGAAATAGGGTTGCAGCTTTGCGGCGGTCTTGAAGGCGCCGGTGCAGTCGATCATCACATCGACACCGGCAAGCGGCAGATCCTCGATCCGCCGGGCGCGGGTGACGGCGATGCGTGTGTCGTCAATGGTAATGCTGTCCGCATCATGCGCGAAGCGCGCGTTCCAGCGACCGTGGACACTGTCAAATTCCAGCAGATGCGCATGCATCTCCGGGTCACCCGCCGTGTCATTGACAAAGGCAAGCTTTGCGCCGCGCGCCAGCAGCGGGCGCAGTGCAAGCTTGCCCATGCGGCCAAGGCCGTTAATCGCATAGGTTGTCATGATCGCTCCTCAGGTCAGGGAAAGGGGCAGCCGGGCGATGTCATCAATCCGGCGTTGAAGGGAAGGGCGCGACAGGTCATCCGGCAGCGCGGCAAAGGCGCTGATGCGGCGGTGCAGCGACTGGTAGCTTTCCGCGACGGCCTCGGTGGATTGCAGCGTTACCGGGTCCGGCACCGCCCAATGCCCCTGAACCGGGTGGCCGGGCCATGGCGCCAGATCGACATTCGCCGCCCGGTCACAGACCGAAAAGACGAAATCCATCTGCGGCGCATCTTCGCCGCGCAGATCGTCCACGGGTTTTGACCAGAGGCAGCCGGTATCATGGCCCTTTGCGCGCAGCAGATCCAGCGCGGGGGTGTAGGGTGTGCCCCGGGCCTCGGTCCCCGCCGAGAAAACCTCGAACCGATCCCCCGCCAGATCGCGCAGGATCGCTTCGGCGATGAGCGAGCGCGCGGAATTACCCGAACACAGGAAAAGCACGTTGCGGATACGCCCCCCGTTCCGCCCGCCGCTACGGCCCTGAATGCCGGGATCGGCCCGGTCACGGCAGCAATCGTGGAACAGAAAGCTCATCAGCGCCCCGGATGCGTCCAGCGCCACCGAATAGCGCAGCGAGGTGCCCTGCCGTTCCTGCGTGATCAGCGCCGCGCCCTGCAGCGCCGACAGATAGGCCGAAAGCGTGCTGGGCCTGAGCGCCAGAACCGCGCCGATCTCGCCTGCGGGCAGGCGGTCAGGATAGCGGCGCATCAGCAGCCGGAAGATGGCAAGCCGCTGAGGATGGGCGAGGGCCGAAAGCTGGGCGATTTCTTTTTCCATGATTCGAGAAATAACGAATAAGTACGGCGGGCGCAATGGTCTTGCCTGACAGCGGCACCGTGGTAGCATCCGCACAACCCGCAGACACAGGAGTATCCGATGCCAGAAACCGTCAACCGCACCGTCACCCGCAAGATCGGCGCGGCCGATGTGACCATCCTGACAGACGGAGGGCTGAGCTTTCCCCCGGATTATTTTCCTGGCACCGGAGGGGACCATATCACCGACCTGCTCATCAACGCACAGACCGCCGAGATTGCGACGGATTTCAACGCGGCCCTGATCCGGAACGGTGGCAGGCAGATCCTTGTTGATGCCGGGGCGCGCGATCTCTTTGGCCCCAGCGCCGGTTTCCTGCCGGAGGCCCTGAAGGAAGCGGGCACCACGCCCGGGGCGATCGACCTTCTTTTCGCCACCCATCTGCACCCCGATCATGTCGCAGGCATGGTCACCGCCGATGGCCACGCGGTTTTCCCCAATGCCGAGCTGTGCATCACGGCGGGGGAGCATGATTTCTGGAGCGATGAAAGCAAGACCAGCGGCGCAGGCGAAATGGTGGCGGGCTGGGGGGCGCTGGCCCGCACGCTTATCGCGGCCTATGCCGGGCGCTTGCGCATCATCGGTGCGGGCGATGAAATCGCGCCGGGCCTGACTGCGGTTCCGCTGCCCGGGCACACGCCGGGGCACAGCGGCTGGCGGTTGTCATCGGGGGATGCGCAGCTGATCCATGCGGGCGACATTGTCCATGCGCCTGCCTTGCAGGTGGCTGATCCTGAGATCGCGATTGTGTTTGACCTCGACAGCAACACCGCGCGCGAAACCCGCAAGCGGCTGCTGGATGAACTGGCCAGCGACGGCGCGTTGTTCACGGGCGGCCATTTCCTGCACCCGGCCTTTCACATGGTTGAGCGCGCGGGAAGCGGGTATCGGCTGGTCCGGCCCTGAACCGAGGGGCGGCCCCGACCGCCCGGTTTAGTCGGTGTCTGACGGGCGGATCGGCAGAAGGTAGCTGACCATCAGCCGGTCGCCGTCAGACGGCAGCGGGTTGCCCCAGCCAGTGGGCAGCAGGTCTGCCCGGTCCTGATCGACATGCAGCCGCAGGATTCCGCCAAGCCCGTCGCCGGTTGCCTCCAGCTCGGCCTGCCCGGCAGCAAGGAGCATATGCAGGTGCCAGCGCCCGTCTGCCAGCAGGCCAGCATCGGCGCGCCCTTCGCCCAGCACGGATTGACCGGCAATGACCCCGCTCGCAAAGCCCTCAAGCTGAAGGGTGGAAAGGGTGCCATGGTCCAGATCAATCTCCCCTCGGCCCCGGGCAATTTCCAGCCCGGCGGCGAGTTCCGGCGTGTGTTCCCATGCGGAAAGCGCCGCCAGATCGACCCTGCCGCGCAGATCGTTCAGCCGGGCCGTGTTACCGGCGCCGATGATCAGATCGCCCTCAAGCCGGACACCGGCGCCGGAAAGCTGCACCCGCCAGACCGGCCCCGCCGGGCCGATCCGCGCCAGTCGCCACTGCACCGACACGCCCATCCGGCCCGCCAGCGGCGCGGTGCTGCCGCTGAAAACCGTGGCATCGCTGCTGATGGCCAGTGCCCAGCCGGGCAGCCGGTCACCGGAAAGCGCTGCAAGATGCGCCATCCGCCCCTCGGTCAGAAGGGCCAGCATCAGGCCCAGCACCAACCCGAAAACCAGCACCAGCCCCCGGATCATGGCAGCGGCTCCAGCTGGATTTCGGCATCGACCAGATCCGGCGCCGCGCCGCGCGCCAGCCGCAGCCCGGTGACACGGTAGCCCATCCGGCTTTCAACGCCGTCAAGCCAGGGCATCAGCCCCGTAAAGCTTATGCCCGCAAAACGCAGCGAAACGCTGGCGCCGGAGGGGTTTGTCAGCGTGACAAGCGACCCGCGCAACCCCGCCGCGATAAGGGCATCTTCCAGCGCGCGCAGCCCCGCCGGAGCGGTGCCCCCGAGATCGCTGTCCGGCGCAGGCAGCATCGCCAGTTCGGATTGCCGGTGGCGCAGCCAGTCCTGCAATGCCCCGGCCTCGGCCAGTGCCGCGCGCGCTGCATCCTGACGTGCCAGCAGCGGCACGGCCACGCCCTGCGTCAGCCCCAGCGGCAGCGCGACAAAGACCATGAGCGCGATCAGAAGGCGCTCGCGCCCGCTCAGGCCCGCCAGCAAGTGCAAAAGCCGCGCCGTCATTGCGCCCCCCCCGCGTCGATGGCGACCGTGGCGCTCACCTGCCCCTCAGGCTCGGTGCCTGAGCGGATGACGCTGACACTCAGTCCATCGGCCCGCAGATCATCCAGCAACTGCTCCAGCGTGGCGAAATCGGCAAGCGACAGTTCCAGCACCAGCGCGCCTGCGGGTTGCAGCACCAGCGAGACAAGCGCGCCGGGGCTGGCGGCAAGGCGTTCAGCGCTAGTGTGAAGCAGGTCCAGCGCGCCGCTGCGCCCGGGCGTATCGCTGCCCGCCCCACGGCGGCGCTCCAGTTCGCGGGTGACCTGAACGGGGATATCCAGCAGCGGGCCGGAGGGGAGAAAATCACGCCGGACCGCGTCGATGGTGGCGGCCTGAAGGGCGTCGGCGCGGGCCAGCATGTGCCGGGTCTGAAGCTCGGTTGCCACAGCCCATGCCGCCAGCCCGATCACGGCCAGTGCCAGCGGCCAGCGCAAGTTCAGGAGCCGTGCCTGCGCAGCCTCGGTCACGGCGCGCGGATCATGCCCCAGATCAAGCGCGGCCTCGTCATGGGCTAGGCTGCGGGGGCGGGGCAGACCGGGCGGCAGGTCATCGACCGAGGGGAACAGGGGCAGACCTTCCAGCGCGCCATCCACCCCGGCCTCAGACGGGCCAAGGCGCAGCACCGCCGCAGGCAGCACCCCCTGCGCGCGCGCGCGCTCCACAGCCTGCACGAGCATGAGCGCGGCCAGCGGTGCCTCGGCGCTGAAACCGTCCTGCGGACCCAGCCGGGCCTGTGCCATTGGCAAGCCATCCGGCCCCGGCAGGGTCTGCACGGTCCAGATGCCGGGGGCTGCCGGAAGGGCCAGATAATCGGGCAGAACCGCCTTGCAGCGGCCACGCGCGGCTTTTACCTGCGCCTGCCAATGCGCCACGGCGTCCTGCCCGGCGGCGAGCACCGCGCTCCAGCCATCGTCACGGCGCCCGAACCGCGCCGGGCGCAGCACCAGCCCTTCGGCCCCCGTGCCCAGCCGGTCGCGCAGCTGGCGCAGGGCCACACCCTCCCGCGCGGAGCCTTTCAGCGTGTCCGGCAGGCTGACCCGCAGCAGCGGTGCCTCGGCGCCCGGAACAAGCGCTATGAAAGGGCCTGAGGGCGGCATCGCGCCGGACCCCAACCGCCAGAAAGGGGGTACTGCCCGGGCACGCGACCGCCCCGGTCCGGAAAGGCGCATGCCCCTGGCGGTTCCGGCTTCGGGCATCAATCGACCTCGGGCATGGAAAAAACGGTTACACTGCGCCCCGTATCCGGATGGCGATGCACAACAGCAGAACGCCGCAGCACGACCGTGTCAAGCCGCGCGATCAGTCGGGCTTCGAACCAGTCCGATCCGGTGGTCAGGTTCAGGTTTTCCAGAAGCAGGGTGTTTTCAGGGCCAAAGACAACTTCCGCCCATTCCAGAAAGCCCGACACGTCAGGAAAGGGCGCGTCCCGAAGGCGTGCTTCCAGCTCCTCAAGTTCGCGCGGGCGCAGGCCGGGCAGGAAGGCTGCAAGAACCTCAGGCCTGAGCGTGTTGATGTTCATCGCGGTGTCGCGCGGGAGGGCGGTCAGCAGGGGCATCAGCGCATCAAGCCGCGCGCCACCTGCCCCGGCGACAAGGCGCAGCGTGTCGGGCGCGGCAAATGGCAGGGGCGGCGGGGCGCTGGTACCCGCACCGCCGCCAAAGGCGCTGTCCCGGAACAGCGACAGCGGGTCCAGCGCGATGCGCAGGCGCGAGGCCACTTCGGCGGGAACGCCCTGCCCGCGCGCCAGCAGCGGCAGCGCGATCCGCGCGGCCTCACCCATGCCATCGGTGCGCGACAGCCAGTTGACGTTGAAACGGCCCTGCAGGTCTGACATCTGCCACCCGGCGATGCCCTGATCAATGGGTTCAGCAGCGCGGGGCATGGCCCATGCCTGCCCGGCATGCACGAAATCAAGCGGGGTGCTGGTATCGATAACGCGGTGCGCCAGAAGCTCGGCAGCATTCAGGTATAGCCCGGCCTGATCGGCAGCAAAGCGCATGCCAAGGCGCTGGCGCGCGGCATCGGTCCGCGCCAGCAGCGCCAGCGTCACCGCCGCCAGCGCGGTGACGACAAGCAGTGCATTGATCAGCGCCATGCCGCGTGTGGGGTGTCTGTTGCTGCGCTTCGGCCCGGCCTTGCCCCTCATCGCGCGACCACCACCCTGAGGCGGCCATACCGGGCCGAGATGACGCGGATGTCAAATCCTTCTGGCAGGCTTGCGATATTCTCGCCGCGCTCAGGCCAGTCGCCAAGCGGGGACAGTGACAGGCCGGTGACGTCAGCAAGGATAACCCGCTCCGGCTCTGCGACCGCGCTGCGGGTGGGTTCCAGCACCGGCCAGACCTGCCGTGTCAGGGTGCGCGCGACCGGGTCATGCCGCCAGACCACCCGGGCGATCCCGGTGCCCGGCGCGCCGGGCAGGCGCGGATGCCCGGCGATGCTGAGCGCGATCCGCCCGCTGCTCTCAGGCGCCAGAAGCGCGGGTTCGGGGTCTGCCAGCAGCGGATGGAACGGGGCGGGAAAGGCGGCTTCAAAATCCCGCCGCAGAAGGGTCAGCGCGCGGGTCAGCGCTTCGGCTTCATGATCGACCCGCTCCAGTACGCTGCGCTGGTGGATTGCCCCGGTAAGCGCCTGTAGCGCCATCAGCGCCACCAGCGCGAAAATCGCCAGAACAGCGACCAGTTCGATAAGGGTGAAACCGGCCCCGGCCCGGCGCGTGCGCCTCATGGTGTGGGGCCTGAGGGAACAAAGGTCACCAGTCGCGCGCCCGGCTGGCCGGGGGCGGAGACGGTGATCACCGCCTCGACCAGCCCGGCGCGGGTGGTGGCCTCAGTTACAGTCACCTGCCAGCGGGTGGTGCCCATCTCCGCTTCCCCGGGAAGGTTGCGGCCTTCCGGCAGGCCGGAAAGGCGCAGCTCGGCGGCGTGGTTCAGGGCGACCTGCTGCGCCAGAACTCGGCCCACCTGCCCACCGATACCGCGCTGCGCCTGCTCATAGCCACGCCATGCGGCGATCATGCCGATCGACAGGATGGCGATGGCGATCACCAGTTCCACCAAGGTCATGCCTTGCGCGCGCGTCGCGGCGGTTTTGCGGGTCAGGGGCGGGCGCATGCGAGCACCTCCCAGCCGTCGGTCTGGCAGCGGAACCTGTCTGACCCCACGTGGAACTCCACCGAGAATGCGGTACTGCGCCCGTCGCTGGCAAGGATCACCAGCGGGCGGGGTGGGGTATCTGG
>NZ_DAIRVN010000089.1:0-19667 GCF_036802785.1 Pararhodobacter sp. | reverse complement strand
GGTCGGGGCGGAAGGCTGCAAGGTCAAGGCCGGTCGCGCCGGTCAGGATCAGCTCGGACAGGGTTTCGCCCACACCCAGCCCCATCTGGAACCCGTGGCCGCTAAAGCCGCGCGCGTGGAACAGACCCGCGTGCAGGCTGGAAGGGCCGATGACCGGCAGGCCATCGGGTGTGTGACCCTCGATCCCGGTCCAGGAGCGGATCACCGGCACGCGGGCGCAACCGGGCAACAGCCGGGCCAGCAGGGCGGGGGTGCAAGCAAAGGCGGCGTCACCGGGGCGGCTGCGCAGGCCATCGGGCGCGATACTGCCGCGCCCGCCGCCAAAGATCAGGTTGCCGCGCACGCTCTGGCGCAGGTAGATATCGCCCGAGACCACGCCCAGCACCGGCAGGTTCATCACCGGCACAGGTTCTGTCACGAACATCTGCGGCGCGGCGGGAGTGATGGGCAGTGCCTCCAGCCACGGGTCAAGCGCGGGGCCGGTCCAGGCGCCGGTGGCGCAGACGACGATATCGGCGGCGATGGCGATGCCGTCAGGCCCCTGCACAAGCCAGCCGGTGCCCTGTTGCGTGAGCCTGAGCACCGGGCAGTTTTCCACCACCCGAGCCCCGGCGGCCCGTGCCGCCCGCGCCAAACCGGACGAGACAAAACGCGGGTTGGCAAAGCCGTCACCGGCCAGAAACGAGGCCCCGACGACATGCGATGACAGCCGGGGATGGGCTTTCGCCAGCTCGGTAGGGGAAAGAAGGCGCGGTTCCAGCCCATGCGCCTGCCCGATGGGCAACCAGCGTTCCAGCGTGGCCATCTCGGCCTGTGAAAACGCCAGTTTCAGATGTCCCGGCGTTTCCAGATCGCAATCATGCCCGATCAGCCCGCGCAGCAGCGGCCAGAGGCGATGCGCGCGTAAAGCCAGCGGAAGTTCAGCCGCTGCGCGGGCGTGGCGGCGCACACCGCCGAAATTCACTCCGCTTGCATGGGCGCCAATGCTGCCGCGTTCCAGTAACGTCACCCGCGCACCTGCCTGCGTCAGAAAGAATGCGGTTGCGCAGCCCACGATTCCGCCGCCGATGACGCAGACCGACGGGCGCGGGGCCGGGGGGAGGGGAAGGATGCTCATGCTGCCCCCTTACGCGCGGCAGGCAGCGGTTTGACCGGCGCCTGCCCGCGCAAGCATCCCGCTTGCGCCCGGTCTATGCCGGTCTCGGCGGCCAACAGACCCGCCGCCACGTCGCCGCAAAGCCGTGACTGACAGCGCCCCATGCCGCAGCGGGTCAGCGCTTTCAGGCGGTTGATATCGGTCGGCTGCCAGTCAGCAATCGCGCGACGCAGATCGCCTGCGGTGATGCCTTCGCATCGGCAGACCATGGTGTCATCGGACAATGCCTTTATCCGTTCTTCGGGGAAGGGAAAGGCCGTCTCCAACCCCTTGCGGAAGCGGTGTTGCAGAGCCATCGCACCGCGCAGGGCAAAGGGGCGGCTGGCGGGCGCGGGATCGGGCTGGCCAATGTCGCGCAAGAGCGCGCGCGCGGCCAACTCGCCCGCGTACTCGGCGGCATGCGCGCCAGTGATCGCCACCATGTCACCGGCCAGATAGAGGCCGGGCACCGAGGCGCGGCCATCGGCATCGGTCTGAACCCGCCACTGCCCCTTGCTTGCATCGAACTGCGCAGCACAGCCCAGAAGCTCAGCCAGCTGACGCTCAGATTTCAACCCGTGACCCAGCGCGATGGCGTCGCCCTGAACCTGCCCGGATCGGCGCTGCCCGCGCCAGTGCAGGGTCAGCCCCTCGGTGGCGCTGTCAATCCGTTCGGCATGCGCGCCTTCAAGCACCGGCACGCCCATCCGCCGCAGCGCCAGCGCCATGCGCGCGCCCTGCAACAGAAGGGAGGGGCGCGCCAGCATACAAGGCAGCGCGCGCAGCTTGTCGCTGAGCCGCCCGGCATCGAGCACCGCCGCCGGCACCGCCCCGGCCTTGGCGTATTGCCATGCCACCAGATACAGCAGCGGGCCGGAGCCGGCAAAGACCGGGCGCTTGCCCACCACCTGCGCCTGCGCTTTCAGCATCACCTGCGCGCCGCCCAGCGACCAGACGCCCGGCGCCGTCCAGCCCGGCACCGGCAAGATGCGGTCCATCGCGCCGGTGGCCAGCACCAGGGCGGCCACATCCAGCACCTCATCCGCGCCACCCGGCCCGCGCAGGAACAGCCGGAAGCCGGTATCGCGGGCCTGCGCGTTCCAGACCAGCGTTTCCATGCGCAGCTCGATCCGGCCCTGCAGCGCCGCCAGCATGTCATCCAGCGCCTGCGCGCGCCGCCAGTCACGGCCGTAAAGCGCCCTGGGGCTGCGCAGGGCGCGCAGCGGGGCGGGTGGCTTGCGGTAGATCTGGCCACCCGGCTCGGGGCTTTCGTCAATCAGGACGGGGCGCAGACCGGCCTCGGCCAGCGCCTGCGCGGCGCGCAGCCCGGCGGGGCCTGCGCCGATCACCGCAACGGAGAGTTCATGCAGGGCCATGGCCGGTTTCCGTGATGATCTGCATTCCCGCGCGCGCCAGCGTCGTGCAGGCGCGCACCCGTTCGCCATCTGCCAGGCTGACCCAGCAATCCTGACAGGCCCCCATCAGGCAAAACCCGGCCCGCAGCACGGGCGTGCCGAACTCGGCCTGGCGCACATGCCCCCGCGCCCGCAGGAGCACGCTGAGCAGCGTGTCTCCGGCGCGCGCATTGACCGGCGCGCCGTCGATGGACAGCGCCAGCAGGGGCGTTTCGCCCGGAACGACGGGGTGAGCGACCGGGCGAAAGGTCATGGCGGGTGCTCTACTTTTTCCACAGGGTGAGGCTTTGCTCACGCATGAACTGCTGCACATAAAACGGCCCCAGCCCGCCCTTGGAGGACACGCCCGAACCCTTCCAGCCACAGAAGGTCTGGATGCCGGGCCATGCGCCGGTGGTGGCCCCGCTGGCGCGGTTGGCGTAAAGGGCGCCCGCTTCGGCACGGTCAAGGAACAGGTCCATATCGGCCTTGTCGGTGGTGTAGATCCCCGCCGTCAGGCCAAAGTCGATGGCGTTGCCGTCGGTGATGGCATCCTCCAGCCGGTCAAACCGCTGTACGGTCAGGAAGGGCAGAAACAACTCATCCTTGTGCAGGGGGTGGTCGGCGGGCAGGTCGGTGACGATGGTGGGTTCGACATAGGTGCCGTGATCGAACAGGCCGCCGGTCAGGCGGTTGCCGCCATGGGCGATGGTGCCGTCGCGCCTTGCATCGGCCACGGCGGCTTCAAACCGGGCGATGGCGGCGGCGTTGATCACCGGGCCCATGAACACATCGGCCTGCGCGGGGTCGCCGATCCTGATGGCGCGGGTGCGGGTGATCAGGTTTTCCATGAAAGCATCAAAGATCTCGGCCGCGACATAGACCTTGGACCCGGCCGAGCATTTCTGCCCCTGCAGGCCAAAGGCCGAGCGCATCATGCCCTGCGCGGCGGCGTCCAGATCGGCGCTTCTGGTGACATAGGTGGGGTTCTTGCCGCCCATTTCGGCAATGACCGGCCGGTTGAAGCGCCCGGCAGCGACGTTGCGCAGAATGCCCATGCCGACCGGATGGCTGCCGGTAAAGGCGATGCCGTCAAGGCCCGGATGCCCGGCCAGCGCGCGGCCGGTGCTGCCGTCACCGGTGATCATGTTGAACACGCCTGCGGGCAACCCGGCCTCTTGCGCCGCGTCAGCGATCAAGGCGCCGGTCAGCGCCGCCGCATCGCTGGGCTTGTAGACCACCGCATTGCCCGCCACCATCGCCGCCGAGGCCATGTTGACCGACAGTGCCAGCGGGAAGTTGAAGGGCGCGATGACGGCGAACACGCCCAGCGGGCGCAGCCGGTCGAGCGTTTCCTCATTGTCGAAGGCGCGCTGCATGGGGCGGATGAAGCCCTTGTTCTCTTCCATCTGGTCGCAATAGTAGCGCGCCAGATCCACCGCTTCCTCAGCCTCGCCAATCGCCTCCATCCGCGATTTGCCGACCTCGAACAGGCAGGCGGCGGCATAGTCGAACTTGCGCGCGTCCAGCACATCGGCAAAGCGGCGCACCGCGGCGACACGGTCCTGCCATGTCAGCGCGGCCCAGCCGGGTGCTGCCTTGCGCGCGGCTTGCACCGCGCGGTCAACCAATGCTGCATCGGCAATGCTATAGCCGCAGATCGCAAGACGGTTGTCGATGGGGCTGAGGGCCTGCGCCGCCGCCCCGCCCGTGACCATTTCACCGCCGATCAGATGCCGCCGGTCACGACCCAGCACGGTCTTGCGAACCTCCTCCAGCACCGTATCGAAATGGGCATGCACACCGGAAAAATCGGCATTGATGTTGGAATAGGTCACGCGGGGCAGGGTGGTCATGGTCATTTCCTCCGTTCAGGCCTTGGTGTCGTCAAAGCCGTAGTCTTTGCTTGCGGCCTCGGGCGAGATCAGCCCGGCCTCGATATCGGCGCGGATGCGGGCGGGTTCGCGTTTTTTCGGGTCGCCATAGCCGCCGCCGCCGGGGCTGATATGGGTGACGGTATCGCCCTGTTTCAGGAACTCGACATCGCCAATGGCGTATTCCAGCCTGCGTTCCTGCGGGGTGCCCCGGTTGATGACCCAGCCGCCGCCATCGGCGGGCAGGCCGCCCATCATGCCCTGCGGCGTGATGACCGATTTCTGCGAGGTGTGGTGGAAAAGCGGCTTTTCGCCCAGAACGCGGTATTCCAGCACCTGCCCCATACCGCCCCGCCAACGCCCGGCGCCGCCGGTATTCTCGGCGAATTCGCGCCGCAGATAGAGGACGGGCGCTTCAATCTCGGTGGCCTCGATCGGCGGAATGGGGCAGTTGGTGACGTGGCAGGACATGACATCAATACCGTCGCCAAAGGCCGTCGCGCCAATGCCGCCCGGCACCACCTCGGACGCCACGCCGATTTCGCCGGTATCCAGATTGGGCGCGACGGTAGAGTTGTAGAGGCAGCCGCAGCTGTCAGCCATCGCGCGCTCTGGCGCGGCCTGCGCAATCGCGCCCATCACCAGATCGACAATGGAATGGCAGACGATCATCCGCTGGAAACACGCCGCCGGAAGCTGGGCATTTACCAGCGTGCCCTTGGGCGCGATGATCGTCACCGGGGCCTTGCACCCCTCGGTATTGGCGATGCCGGGGTCGGTGATGCATTTCATAACGTAGTAGGTGGCGGCCATCGTCGCCGACAAAGGCGCGTTGATCGGTCCGTCCACCTGGGTGTCGGTGCCGGTGAAATCGAAGGTTACTTCGTCACCCGCCACCGTCATCTTGAGCTTCAGCTTGTAAGGCCCGCCCTTGGCGCCGTCATCAAGGATCGTTTCCTCATGGCTGTAGACACCATCGCGGATCGCGCGGATCTCGGCGCGGGTGCGGGCCTCAGACTGGCGGATGAGTTCATCAAAGGCGGCAAGAACAACCTCGGTGCCATAGGTGCCGAACAGCTTGCGGAATTCCTCGGCGCCGGTCTGAATGCCCGCGGCCTCGCCCATCAGGTCGTTTTCGAGAATGCGCGGCACCCGGCTGTTGTTGAGGATCAGCGCCATCAGCGATTCGTCGCGCTTGCCCTCGCGGATCAGCTTAAGGGGCGGGATGCGCAACCCCTCCTGCCAGATTTCCACACCCCAGCCGCGCGTGCCCATCCACATCGCGCCGATATCCATGTGGTGGACGTTCAGCGCGGTGAAACCCACCAGTTGGCCGTCATGGAACACCGGGTGAAAGGCGATGATGTCGTTGGTATGGTGCGAGGACAGCGATTCACCGCCCGCATAGGGGTCATTGGTGATGACCACATCGCCCGGTTTCCAGGTGTCGAGCGGGAAGTAATGATCAAGCACCGTGCGCAGGGTGATGCCGATGCAGTTGAGGTGAATGGGGATGCTTGCGCTTTCCGACAAGAGTCGGCCCTTGCCGTCAAAGAGCGCGGCAGAGCAATCCTCCATCTCCTTGATGATATAGGAGGTTCCCGAGCGGATCATGCGTTCCGCAATTTGCTCGGCGATCATGGTCAGCGCGTTGCGCACGATTTCCAGCGTGATCGGGTTTACGGGAGTGGCATTCGTGGTCATGGCCCTGGTCCCTTCAGGCGTTCGCATGGGTGATATGGGCATGGCGCCAGGCGTCCCATGTGGCGTTCCAGCCGGGGGGGATCACACAGGTCGAACCCGGATATTCGATGATTGCCGGCCCGTTCAGTGCCGCGCCCGCCGTGATTTCGGTGAAGCGGTAAACCGGCCAGTCATCAGGCTGGGGCGCACCATAGAGCACGGCGCGCGTACCGATGGGGGCGGGAGTTGAGGGCGCCGTGGTGTGCTCGGGCCATGGCAGGGGCGGCGGGGCGCTTGTGGCGGTGACCCGCAGGTTGACGATTTCCACCGAGTGATGGTCCAGCCGGTAGCCATAGACGCGCTGGTGTTCCTCATGGAACCGCGCGGCGAGGCCTGCCAGCATCGCGTCGGTGATCTCGGTTGCGGCAAGCGGCACCGTCAGCTCATAGGCCTGCCCCCGGTAGCGCAGATCGACGGCGCGCAGCACCTGAAGCTGGTCTTCGGGCACCGACTGGTCACGCAGCGCCTGCGCGGCCTCGTCCACAAGCGCGGCGTAATCGTCGGCCAGCACCTCAGGTGCGGCGCTTTCCAGTGGCTGAACGCGGGTGCGCACCATGTCATGGCGCACCTCGGCGGCCAGCAGGCCCGAGGCGGACACATTGCCCGGTGCGGCCGGGATCAGCACACGCTTCATGCCGATCGCCTCGGCCAGACTGACAGCATGCAGCGGCCCCGCGCCGCCAAAGCCGATCAGCGTGTGGCCGCGCGGATCAATCCCGCGCTGGACCGAGACCAGCTTGATGGCGTTGACCATATGCGCCTCGGCAATCGCCAGGATACCCAGCGCGGCTTCTTCCACCGACAGGCCCAGCGGCGTGGCGATCTTGTTGCGGATCGCGGCTTCGGCCAGATCCTGACGCAACACGCGGTCACCGTTGAGGAAGAAGTCACCGTTCAGCCGCCCGCAGAGCAGGTTGGCATCGGTCACCGTGGGGTTTTCACCGCCTTGCCCGTAGCAGGCCGGACCGGGGACCGAGCCCGCGCTGCGTGGCCCCACCTTGAGGCCGCCGCCACTGTCGATCCACGCAATCGAGCCGCCGCCCGCACCGATGGTCACAAGGTCCAGCATCGGCAGCAGCACCGGATAGCCCGCCAGCTTGCCGCGTGTGGTGGAGAAGGGGACATTGCCGGAAATCAGCGCTACATCTGACGAGGTGCCGCCCATGTCAAAGGTGATCGCATCGCTGACGCCGGTGGCGCGCGCCAGCGCATTGCCGCCGACGATCCCGGCGACGGGGCCGGAATGGGTGACGGCGGCGGGCAGGGTTTTCGCCAGATCAAAGCTCATGATGCCGCCATTGCCGCGCATGATGAACGGCATCCGGTGCGCGCCCTCACGCTTCAGCCGGGCGGTGAGGGTATCGAGATGCGCAATCATCGGGGCCAGCACGAAGGCATTGAGCGCGGTGGTCGAGGTGCGCTCATACTCGCGGAACTCGCGCGCGACATCGGATGACAGGGTGACGGGGACGCCCGGCAGCTCTTCAAGCGCAATTTCGGCAAGGCGGCGTTCGTGCACCGGGTTGGCATAGGCGTTGAGCAGGCAGATCGCCACCGCCAGCACACCCTTTTCGCGCAGCGCGCGCATCTCGGTGCGGGCCGTGGCCTCGTCCAGCGGGGTGACGATCCGGCCCTTGTGGTCGATTCGCTCGGGGACGCCACGGCGCAGGGCGCGTGGTACCAGCGGGCGCTGGGGGCGCCAATGGATGTCGTAGATATTGGGCTTGCGCACCGCGCGCCCGATCTCAAGCACATCGCGGAAACCGCCGGTTGTCAGCAGGCCGATGGGCAGATCCTGCTCTTCGACAATGATGTTGGTGACCAGCGTGGTGCCATAGTGAAAGGCGATATCGCCCATCCCCTCAGTGCCCATCTTGCCGGTTTCACGCAAGATGCGGGTGACGCCGTTCAGAATGCCGATGGAAAGGTCTTCGGGGGTCGTCGGTACCTTGAGGGTGTGAAACGCGCCGTCCTCGCGGTCAAGAAGCACGATGTCGGTATGGGTGCCGCCCGTGTCGACGCCGATCTGCACTGTCATGGATTCTGTTCCTCTGTCGCCGCCTGCTGGCGCAGCTCCTTAATATTGTGCGACTATCGCACAATAGCGCGCAAATCGCACCACAAGTGATATTGGTCCGAATCCTGTCTGTCAATTGGAAGATCGCGCCGCGCGGGCGATTTCTGGCGGCGGTGCGTTGCCTTGCCTGTCCGGGTGCGGCGGCGGTAAGGTGTCCGGCACTCATTCACACAGGAAGCGGCGATGGACAGCGAGACCCCCAAACCTGTGCGCGAAGGCGATCTTTTGCAGACGCTGACGCGTGGCCTGGCGGTTATCGCCTGCTTTGACCGGCGCAGCCCGCGCATGACGCCCACCGAGGTGGCGCGCAAGACCGGCCTGACCCGCGCCGCCGCCCGGCGTATCCTGCTGACGCTGGTGCATACCGGCCACGCGCGCACGGATGGCAAGATGTTTGAACTGTCGGCACGGGTGCTGGAGCTTGGCTATGCCTATCTGTCCTCGTTCGGGCTGCCCGAGGTGGCGCGCGCCGCGATGGAGGAGGTCACGCGCGAGCTGGGGGAAAGCAGTTCCATGGCGGTGCTGGACCGGGGCGAGATCATCTATATCGCCCGCGTTCAGGCGCAGCGAATCATGGAGCAGGTGCTGGAAGTGGGTCTGCGTTTGCCCGCGCATGCCACCGCGCTGGGGCAGGTTTTGCTGGCCGCGCTGCCCGATGATGAGCTGGCGGATCTGCTGGATGCCTATCCGCTCTATGCCCTGACCGACCGCACCATCACCGACCGCGAAACGCTGCTGGAGCGGATCGAACAGGTGCGCCAGCAGGGCTATGCGATGGTCGATGAGGAGTTGGAGCGCGGTGTGCGCTCTATCGCCGTGCCGATCCGCGATCGCCGTAACCGGGTGATTGCCGCGCTGAACGTGGGCGCACATGTCGGCCGCGTATCGGTCGAGGATATGACCGGCGCGGTGCTGATCGCGCTGCGCCGCGCGGCGAACGAGATTGAGCGGCCGATCGGCCATCTCTGACCCCAAAATCTGACGCGATGATCTGACCGCCGCCGATTCGGCGTGGCGGGCGATGGCTTTTGCGTGCCTTGGCGGCCGCCGGGGCGGTTTTTCCTGCGCCGTGACGCCGGGTGTATTGAGCCGCTTGACAGCAGAGGGAATCGGGCAATAAGGTGTGCGTATAACGGCAGTATGTGCGGAAATCGCACAAAGGTTGCGAAACCGCGGATCAGGAGAGGGGCACAGGCGATGGACGGCAGGGCAGCCCAGCCCCTGATGGCGATCGAGAACCTTGGCATCCGCTTTGGCGGCGCCCGGGGCCCGCGGATCATTGATGGTGTCTCGCTGGTGCTGAACAAGGGCGAGACCCTTGGCATCGTCGGTGAATCAGGCTGCGGAAAAAGCATTCTGTCGCTGTCGGTTCTGGGCCTGCTGCCTGATGGCGCGCGCATCACCGAAGGATCGATCAGCCTTGAGGGGCAGAACCTGTCCACCCTCAGCCCGCGTGCGCTGCGGGCGCTGCGGGGCAATCAGATTTCCATGGTGTTTCAGGAGCCGATGACCGCGCTCAACCCTGTGCTGAGCGTGGGTTCGCAACTGGCCGAGGTGTTTCGCACCCATCGCGGCGCGTCACGCAAGGAAGCCCGGCAGATGGCTGTCGAGGCACTGCGCGCGGTCGGCGTGGCCTCGCCCGAGACGCGGATCAGGGCCTATCCGGCGCAACTTTCGGGGGGGATGCGCCAGCGGGTGATGATCGCCATGGCGCTGGCCTGCCACCCCAAGATCCTGATCGCCGACGAACCCACCACCGCGCTGGATGTCACCATCCAGGCGCAGATCCTTGATCTGATGCGCAGCCTGCGCAAGGATTTCGACACCTCGATCCTGTTCATCAGCCATGATCTGGGGGTGATCGCGGAAGTGTCTGACCGGGTGGCGGTGCTTTACTCTGGTGTCGTGGTCGAGGAAGCGCCGACCGCTGAGATTTTCGACAACCCGCGCCACCCCTATACGCGCGGCTTGCTGGAAGCGCTGCCGCAGCCCGATACCGAAACCCTGCCGGACCTGCTGTTCGAGATCCCCGGCACCGTGCCCCCGCCCGAGGCTCGGCCATCAGGCTGCCGCTTCCATCCGCGCTGCCCCATCGCCACCGACCGCTGCCGGGCCGAGGAACCGCCGATCATCGAGATTGTCCCCGCCCACCGCGTGGCCTGCTGGGAGGTGCGCGCATGACGGCCTTGCTGGAAGTGCGCGACCTGACCAAGCGCTTTGCCATGGGCGGCGGGCTGTTCGGGCGGAGCCGTAAGGTGGTGCATGCCGTAGATGGCGTGTCGCTGTCCCTGCAACCGGGCGAGACGCTGGGGATTGTGGGCGAATCCGGTTGCGGCAAGTCCACGTTGGCGCGTGCGCTGATGCGGCTGATCGAGCCGAGTTCGGGTGCGGTGACGTTTCGCGGCGAGGATCTGATGGCGATGACGCCTGCGGAACTGCGCCGCGCCCGCCAGCATATGCAGATCGTGTTCCAAGACCCCTATGGCTCGCTCAACCCGCGCATGACTGTGCGCCAGATCATTGATGAGCCGCTGCGCGTCCATGCCCCCGCGGCTGATGCCGTGCGGCTGGAGCGGATCGCAGAGGCGCTGGATGTGGTGGGGCTGGGCCGCCATGTGCTGGACCGTCACCCGCATGAGTTTTCGGGCGGGCAGCGACAGCGGATCTCGATTGCCCGCGCCATGGTGTTGCGCCCGGCGATGCTGATCGGCGATGAGCCGGTTTCGGCGCTCGATGTCTCGGTGCGCGCGCAGATCCTGAACCTGCTCAAGCGCATCCAGCGTGAAACGCAGGTGGGCTATGTGATCGTCAGCCACGATCTGGGCGCGATCCGCTATATCTGCCACCGGGTGGCGGTGATGTATCTGGGCCGCGTGGTTGAGGAGGGGCCGGTTGAAACCGTGTTCCGCGACCCGCAGCACCCCTATACGCAGGTGCTGGTTTCCGCCGTGCCGGTGCCGCGCGTCCATGGGCGCAAGGCGCGTATGGTGCTGACCGGCGAGGTTCCCTCGCCGCTGGACCCGCCGCCGGGTTGCCATTTCCATACGCGTTGCCCCCTCGCCACCGCGCGCTGCCGCGCCGAGGTGCCGGTGCTGCGCGATATCGGTGGGGGCCGCAAGGCTGCCTGCCACCTTCTGACCGCGGCGGACGATCCCGCTGCCGGCCCGATGCCGATCAATAACGCCGGGGCACCGCCCACGGCGACAAGAGCCTGACAAGGGTCCGTCACGCACGCTCAACAAGAGGTATCCGCTGATGAGCTTCCTGCCAAGAAAGGTGACCGCCGCACTGAGTGCGCTGTCGCTTGCCCTATGCGCCACCACGGCGCTTTCAGAAACCCGCACGCTGATTGTCGTGCAGTCCGGCGAACCCGTCGGGCTGGATGCGATGCAGAACAACCTTCAGCATTCGCTGAACGTGGCGTTCAACATTCAGGACCGGCTGTTCGAACCGCTGGAAGATGGCGGCGTCGCGCCCGGCATCGCGGAAAGCTGGGATTTCCCCGATGACACCACGCTTGTCGTCAAAATCCGCCCCGGCCTGACCTTCCACAACGGCGAGCCGATTGATGCCGAGGCCGTGCGCTATTCGTTCGAGCGGCTGGTGGATGAAAGCCTTGGTTCGCCGCATCGCGGGCGGATGGGGCAGGTATCCGGGGTGCGGGTGGTTGACGAGATGACGGTGGAGTTCACCACCTCGGCCCCCTTCGCGCCGATCCTGCATCTGATGAGCTATTACCTGCCAATCGTGCCGCCGGTCGCCACGGCTGCCACGGAAACCGACGCTTTCAACCGCAATCCCATCGGCGCCGGCCCATACAGGCTGGAAAGCTGGGAACGGGGCGGCGATGTGGTGCTGAGTGCGTTTGACGGCTATTGGGGCGACGCGCCAGGCTATGACCGCGTGATTTTCCGCACCATCCCTGAGGAAAGTGCGCGCGTGGCGTCATTCGTCACCGGCGAGGTGCAGATCATCGAAGGCGTCTCGGTGCGCAGCCAGCAGAGCATCGAGCGTTCCGGCGCGGGTACGCTGACCGACAGCATGGGTGTGATGCCTTATGTCGGGCTGAACACTCGTGACGGCATCTTTACCGATGAGCGTGTGCGTCAGGCGGTTAACCTGGGTGTGAACCGTGACCTGATCAACGAGGCGCTGTTCAACGGGCGGGGCATTCTGGCCGCCGGGCCGATCAGCCCGCGCACCTTTGGCGCCGATCTCTCGCTTGAGCCCTATCCCTATGACCCCGAACGCGCCCGGGAGCTTCTGGCCGAGGCGGGCTATCCGGACGGGTTTGAAACCACGCTCTCGTACCCTACCAACATGACCCAGATCAACGAACAGGCGCAGGCCATTGCCGCCGATCTGGAACTGATCGGTGTGCGCGCCGCCCTGCAGCCGCTGGACCGTGCGGTGATGTGGGAACGTTATGTGGCCCGCGAGCATGACATGTTCATCTACTGGTGGGATGATAACCCGGAGCCGGACCGCTACATGTATTCGCTGTTTCACTCCAACAGCCGCGACTACTACTACTCCAACCCCGAAACCGATGCCGCGCTGGAACTTGGCCGCTCAACCCTCGACCGTGAGGAACGCGCGGAAATCTATGCCGGGATCGACCGGGCGCTCTATGACGAGGCGCCGTGGCTCTACCTCTATATCGTGCCGGAAACCTATGCCGTGGCAAGCGACGTGAACTACACGGGCCGCCGCGACGGGTTCCTGTTCGTGCGCTTCGCTGAACCCGCGAACTGAGCACACACATCCTTCACCGGCCCGGGCGCTGCACCCGGGCCGGTGATCTCGAGCATGAGACCGGAGTTCACGCATGTCCCGATATCTGTTGCGGCGGTTGTCCCACACGGTGCTGGTGATCATCGGCATTTCGGTGATCAGTTTCTTCTTTCTGCATTTGTCGGGTGACCCGGTGGGCCTGATCCTGCCGCAGGATGCCACGCGTGAACAGATCGCGGCGTTGCGCCAGCAGATGCGGTTGGATGACCCGATCGTTCTGCAGTACTGGCATTTCGCTACCTCGGCGCTGCAGGGCGACCTTGGCCGCTCAATCTACACGCGCGAGCCAGTTCTATGGCTGATACTGGAACGCATGCCCGCCACGCTTGAGTTGGCGATTGCGGCACTTCTGCTCAGTCTGGTGATCGCCATTCCCATCGGTGTGCTGGCCGCCGTCAAGCGCGGCTCGTGGCTGGATACGATCAGCATGAGCGTGGCGCTGTTTGGGCTGTCGATGCCGCATTTCTGGCTGGGGATCATGTTCATCATGCTGTTCTCGGTACAGTTGGGCTGGCTGCCCACCTCCGGGCGCGGGACCTGGGCACAACTGGTGATGCCCTCGATGGCGCTGGGAATTTCGCTGATCGCGCTGTTTGCGCGCCTCACCCGCTCGGCGATGCTGGATGTTCTTGGTCAGGATTACGTGCGCACCGCGCGCGCCAAGGGGCTGGGCGAGGGGCTGGTTGTCGGCAAGCATGCCCTGCGCAACGCGCTCATCCCGCTGGTGACGGTGATCGGCATGGAGTTTGGGTTTTTGCTGGGCGGTGCGGTGATCATTGAAACGGTGTTCGCATGGCCCGGCGTGGGGCGGCTGATCGTACAGTCGATCCTGGATCGCGATTACCCGGTGGTGCAGGCCGCCGTGATGCTACTGGCGATTGTCTTTGTGGTGGTGAACCTGCTGGTTGACCTGCTCTACGCCTGGCTTGACCCCAACATCAGCTATGACAGGAGCGGCGCGTGACGCATACAATTGATATCCCGGTCGCCGTGCCCGCGCCGCATGGCCTGCGTCGGATGCTGGGCGAACTGCGCCATCACCGCAGTGCCATGATCGGCGGCGTGATGCTGGTGCTGATCGTGTTTGCGTGCTTCGTGCTGCCATGGATCTGGGGTGTCAGCGCCACGCAGACCAGCTTGCTGACCCGCTTCCTGCCGCCCGTCTGGGCCGAGGGCGGCAGCTGGGCGCATCCGCTGGGCACCGACAATCTGGGCCGCGACGTGATGGCGCGCATTCTGGTGGGCGGCCGGGTCTCGCTTCTGGTGGCTTTCTGCACGGTGTCGGTGGCGGTGTCGGTGGGGCTGCTGCTGGGCACACTGGCGGGCTATTTCGGCGGCTGGGTGGACAGCGTGATCATGCGGGTCGGCGATCTGTTTCTGGCCTATCCGTTCATGCTGCTGACCATCTCGGTGATCGCCATTCTGGGCCCCTCGCTGTGGGTGCTGATACTGGTGCTGGCGTTGTCGGACTGGGTAACCTATGCGCGCACCGTGCGCGGCAGCGTGCTGTCGGTCAAGGGGCGCGAATACGTCACCGCAGCGCGGTCCATCGGCACCTCGGACGGGGTGATCCTGCGCACCCATATCCTGCCGAACATCCTGTCGCCGGTGCTGGTGCTGGGCACGGTGCGGGCAGCGAACTACATCATCTGGGAAAGCGGGCTGTCGTTTCTGGGCATGGGTGTGCCGCCCCCCACGCCCACCTGGGGAATGATGCTGGCCGAGGGGCGCAATTTCATCCTCGATGCCTGGTGGCTTGCAACCTTGCCGGGTCTTGCCATCATGGCAACCATCCTGTCTGTGAATCTGGTGGGCGACGGGCTGCGCGACGTCCTCGACCCACGACTGAAAGGGAAAAAATAATGAAGACCTTCGGCCTTGCCCGCAACGCAATGACTGGCTCAGCTGCGCCCCGGCGCAATGACGCGCTGGAACTGCTGGCCGACTATGCGTTGGACATGCGCTTTGACCGCTTACCCCCGGAGACCATTGCTTCGGCGCAGAACTGCGTGCTGGACTGCATCGCCTCGGCCATTGCCGGGGCGCATAACCCCGGCGCGCGGGCGGCGCGCGTGGCCGCGGGTATGGCATTCGGGCAGGGCGCGCATTCCACCGTCTGGTTTGCAGGCACCCGGATGCCAACGGCCGCCGCGATTCTGGCGAACAGCACGGCCGCCAGCATTCTTGACCTTGACGACGGCCACCGCGCCGCTACTGGCCATCCCGGCGCAGCGATCATCCCGGTGTGTCTGGCCGTGGCCGAAGAGCAGGGTTCAAGCTGGGAAGAACTGATCACCGCCATCGTCATTGGCTACGAGATCGCGGTGCGGGTTGCAGCGGGGCGTGATTTCAGCCGCCTTGACACCATGTCCACCGGCAAGTGGTGTAACTATGGTGTTGCCGCCGCCGTCAGCCGGCTGCGCGGGCTGAAACGGGGGACGATGATACAGGCCATGGCGGTCTCAGGCGTTTACGGCCCCAATCAGTCGGCAGCGGGTTATTCCAAGGTCATGGGCAACCACGCCAAGGAAGGGATCACCTGGAGCACCGTCACAGGCTGCGTGGCCGCGTCGCTGGCTGAGGCGGGGTTCACCGGGCCGACTGACATTCTGGACCACCCCGCCTATTTCGACCGCGCGTCGATCCTGCGGGGGCTGGGGCGGTCGTTTGCCATCGACCGGGTCTATTTCAAACCCTATTCCTGCTGCCGCTGGGCTCATGCCGCCATCGACGGGCTGGCCGACATCTTCGAGGGCGACGGACTGCGCTGGGAAGCGGTGAAATCGGTCGAGGTATATACCTTCGAGCGCGCGCTCAAGCTCAACAACGAACCGGACCCGAACACGCTGGAGGGTGCGCAATATTCGGTGCCCTTCGTGCTGGGTGTGGCGGCTGTCGAGGGGCGCAGCGCGCTTTTGCCGCTGACCGAAGAGAGCTTGCACCGGCCCGAGACGGTGGATTTTGCAGGCCGTGTCTCGCTTCTGGTTGATGAGGAAATAGACGCTGCGTTTCCGGCGACCACCGGCGCGCGGATCGTGCTGAAAACCGCAACGGGGCAACACACGCGTGAGGTGCTCCATCCGTTGGGCGATCCGGACAATCCAATGCCCCGAGGCCAATTGGTGAAGAAGTTCTGCGTGGCCACGCGCAATACTATCAGTGCAGAACGACAGGCAGACTTTCTGAGAGCTTTTGATGCGCTCAACTCAGGCGACTACGCCCCCCTCCTGCATGAACTCACTAGGACAATGTAAAGCAACGAGGGCGATAGCCGCCCTCCGACGCGCCCTTGGCCGGACGACGAACCTGGTCATCATCGAACTATCTCTGCGCGACATGAAAGCTGCGCGCGCCGGACGATTGCTCAACACGCGCCGACCGTCCCGGTGATTGTCACGAACACGCTGGGAATGGCATAGCCGCAGTCTGGCTTGTGGAATCCTGTGACCGGGGCGAGGAATTCGGCCCCGCCCGACCGCCTCGGCAACGCGTGCCGTTACCAGCCCGCTGCCGCAGGCGGTTGCCAGCGCACACGTACCTGGCTCAGGCCCGGCCACCGCCTCCACACGGCCCTGCGCGCAGGGCCTCTATTGGCAACCCGATTGCCAAACAGGCCAGTAAAGCGGCACAGCCATAAACGCCCGGCGCCGGGGCGCTGCCTGCGCCACCCAATGCCTCGGGCGTTTCAAAGGAGAGCGTCAGGTAGCCCCTCGGTCGTGGTCAGGCCTGGGCCAGTTCGGGCGCGCGCATGACAGATGACGCGTGCGCTGGCCAGGCCGTACGGTGACCGTATGCGCCACACTCTCACAGCGACCGGGCGGTCCAGCCGACGCCAGTAGCCTCGAGCATCCTTTCACCGGGATTCGGGTCGAACCGGCACAAACAGTAATCGAGGGCACTGGCGATATGCCTGCTGATTGCGTCATCGGTCGCGCCACCCGGACTCCAGATCTTCCCAGGGCGATCGTTATGCGGTTGAGTGGTTGGGTTCATTGATGGTCGTCCACCCACGCGGCAAGGTGCATAGATCACGCAATGCTATTGAGGTGCTATGCCGTCGGCACCGTCCCACCGTCGATCACATATTCGGTTCCGGTTAGGGTGGCTGCGCGGTCCGAGGCAAGGAAGGCAATCAGGTTGGCGATCTCAGCCGGCTTCGATGGGCGGCCGATGGGGATGCCGCCGAGGCTGTCCATGATGATCCGGCGTCCTCCGTCCAGATCCGTGCCTGCCTCAGCTGCCACGCGTTCGGCCAGCCGGACCGAGGCTTCGGTCTCGATCCACCCCGGCGCCACGCGCACCACGCGCACGCCTTTGGGCGCGATCTCCTTAGATAGGCTCTTGCTGTAGACCGACAGCGCGGCCTTGGCGGCGGCATAGGCGGTGGTCGCTTCGGGCAGCGGCAGGCGGGCTTGGATCGAGGTGACATGGATCACCACCCCTGCGCCCTGCGCGATCATGGCGGGCACCAGCGCCCGATCCAGCCGCAGGGCGGGCAGCAGGTTCAGCGCCAGCTCAGCCTGCCATTCCGCATCGCCCAAGGCCGCAAAGCCGCCGCCGGGCGCGGAGGAGCCGCCCAGCATATGGACGATGATGTCGGTGCCGCCCATCCGGTCCTGCACGGCCTTGGCGACGGCCTCGCATCCCTCCGGGGTCGTCAGATCGGCGGCAACGAACAGCGCGTCCGGCAGGGCGACAGGCTTGCGCGCCGTGGTCAGGACCTGCGCACCAAGCTCGCGGAACAGCGCCACGGTGGCCGCGCCCGCGCCCTGTGTGCCACCGGTGATCAGGGCGCGCTTTCCCTTCAGCGTCAGAAACCCGGGCATCAGCCGATCTCCAGATCGGAGATGTGGTCGCCCGCCAGCCCGAAGGTGAAGGTCAGCACGGCAGGGCTGCCGGGAAAATCGCCGATCACGCTCGCCCGGACGACGGTCTTTCCCCTTGCCTGCGCGAGATCCATCGGCTCGGCATGGTGGCGATATTTGGCCTTGGCGGCCAACCACCACGCGCGGATCGCCTGCGGGCCGCGATGGCTGTGGCCCTCGTCATGGACGATGGCATCCGGGGCAAAGGCGGCGGCAAGAACGTCGCCATCCTGCGGCGCGCGGGCGGTGAAATAGGTCTGGATGGGGCGGGGCAGCTGCATGGGTCGGTCCTCTCCGGTTCTGATGACTTCAACATAGCGCTGGACGGGCATGCGGATAATCAGGATAAATCGGCATCTTGAGATGACAGGAACGGGATAATGGACCATGGGTTGAAGGGGCTGGAGGCGGTGCTGGCCATCGCACGGCGCGGATCGTTCCGGTCGGCGGCGCTGGATCTGGGCATGTCGACCACCGCGCTGTCGCATACTATCGCGCGGCTGGAGGCGAACCTTGGCGTGCGCCTGTTCAACCGCACCACGCGCAGCGTGTCGCTGAGCGATGCCGGGCGCGCCTTCGTCGAGCGCATCGCCCCCGCCGTGGCCGAGATCCGCGGGGCGATGGAGGTGGCGCAGTCGCAGCGGCAGACACCGTCGGGGGTGTTGCGGATCAACGCCTCGGTCCAGGCGGGACGGGAAATCGCGCCGCTGGTTCTGACCTTCCTGCGCCGATACCCCGACATGCAGGTGGATCTGGTCACCGAGGGGCGGCTGGTCGACATCGTGGCCGAGGGGTTCGACCTGGGTTTGCGCCCCGCCGGTTTGGTGCCCCGCGACATGATCGCCCTGCCGCTTGGCCGACCGCAGCGCTATGCCGTGGTCGCATCGCCCGAGTGGCTTGCGACCCATGGCACGCCCTTGACCCCGGCCGATCTGCCGTTGCGCCATTGCATCCGCGTGCGCCTGCCAAACGGTGCGCTGTTCCGCTGGTCGTTCCAGCGCGACGGAGAGGCGGTTCAGATCGAGGCTCAGGGCCGCCTGACCCTGGACGAAGCCGCCATCGCGCGCACAGCCGTCTTGGACGGCGCCGGCATCGGGTTCTTCATCGAGCAGGACGTGGCGGATGACATCGCCGCCGGGCGGCTGGTCCGCCTGCTGGACGACTGGACCCCGCCCCGACCGGGATTCAGCCTTTATTATCCCGGACCGCGCAACCCGACGGCAGGGTTCAAGGCGTTCCTTGCCATGGTGAGAGACGCGGCGGCCCAAAATGCGACAACTGGCAGATGAGCCAGAACGGTCCATACCTGCCATTTATCGACGGACGCATGCTGCGTTGCAGCCTTCCAAAAGCGACGGTTCGCGATGGCGTGCAGCATCGTTTTTTCCCGTGGGTTGGCAGCGCGGATGATGCAGACAGTGGGAAACTGGCAACCGCACCGTCAAAGTTGCTTCGATATTGATGACGTCTTGCTTACTCTGCCGCTCGCACAGGCGTGCGAATTATGATCCTGCGCTGATAAAGAGCAACGCGGCTCCAATCCTCAAGGTTCACCTGCAGGTGACGTTGCCCCCAACTTTTATCCAGCGTGAGCGAGATTCCGGGTTTGAGCTTTGCCCATTTGGGCGGTTTTTGCAACGGGGGCTGGCGCGGAGCTTTGCGGTTTGCTGCGCTTTGTCCCGATCAAATCGCGCGAGGACCAGGCATTTCTGATGCTGCACAGAGCCCGAGGGATTCTGGTCCGACAGAGAACGATGGCAGCTTGTGCATTCCGAGCGCATTTGG
>NZ_DAIRVN010000088.1:0-20077 GCF_036802785.1 Pararhodobacter sp. | reverse complement strand
TCTATCCAGAGCTTGACCCTGTGGCACGGGCCGCCCGATTACCCATGCTCCGTCCGCACTCCTACCGTTACCGGCAAGACCCTTCAATCACTCCCCCGGAACGGCTCCACATATTGCAGCGCCATGTCCCACGGGAAGAAGATCCAGGTGTCCTGGCTGACCTCGGTGACATAGGTTTCCACCATCGGCTTGCCCTTGGGCTTGGCATAGACGGTGGCGTAATGCGCCTTGGGGAACAGGGCGCGCACCAGTTCCAGTGTCTTGCCGGTATCGACCAGATCATCGACGATCAGCACGCCCTCGCCATCGGTGCCCATGATCGCCTCTTGCGGGGCCTTGATCACGCGGGCTTCGGCCCGGCTTTGCTTGTCGTAGCTTTTCACCGAGATTGTATCGACCACCCTTATGTCCAGCTCCCGCGAGACGATCATCGCCGGGGCCATGCCGCCCCGGGTGATGGCCACCACCGCATGCCAGCTCCCGCCCTCAGGGCCCAGCCCCTGAAGCCGCCACGCCAGTGCACGCGCATCGCGGTGCAACTGGTCCCAGCTGACGTGAAAGCCCTTTTCGTGCGGAAGCCTGTCGCTGCTCATCGGCCTACTCCTTGGGGGTGGGTTGCAGGCCCGTGGTGGCGATATCGGGCGCATCGACCGCTTTCATGCCGACCACATGATAACCCGCATCGACATGCAGCACCTCACCCGTGGTGCCAGAGCCCAGATCGGACAGCAGGTAAAGCGCGGCCTTGCCGACCTCATCCTGCGTCACGTTGCGGCGCAGGGGCGAGTTCAGCTCATTCCATTTCAGGATATAGCGGAAATCGCCGATGCCCGATGCCGCCAGCGTCTTGATCGGCCCGGCGGAAATGGCGTTGACGCGGATGCCGTCCTTGCCCAGATCTTCGGCCATATACATGACCGAGGATTCAAGCGCGGCCTTGGCCAGCCCCATCACATTGTAATGCGGCATCACCTTTTCGGCGCCGTAATAGGTCAGCGTCAGCAGGCTGCCGCCCGGGCGCATCATGGCCGCCGCACGTTTGCACACGGCGGTGAACGAGAAGACCGAGATATCCATCGTCATCAGGAAATTCTCGCGCGTGGTATCGACATAGCGGCCGCGCAGCTCATCCTTGTTGGAAAAGCCGATGGCGTGGACGACAAAGTCGATCTGGCCCCAGAGCGCCTTGAGCTCGGCAAACAGCGCGTCGAGCGAGTCCATGCTCGACACATCGCATTCAAAGACGCGCGGTACGCCCAGCCGCTCGGCCAGTGGCAGGACGCGCTTCTTCAGCGCTTCGCCCTGATAGGAGAAAGCAAGCTCGGCCCCCTGCGCTGCCAGCGCCTGCGCAATGCCCCATGCGATGGACTTGTCGTTGGCCAACCCCATGATGAGGCCGCGTTTGCCCTCCATGAACCCTGCTGACATTGGCGTCTCCGGCTGTTGCGTTGTTCTGTCAAGCAATAGGCCAAAGGAAAGGCGCCATCAAGGCCGCGCGGGCAGGGGCCCCATGGTCCGCCGCGCAACCGGCTGGCGAGCCGCCGGGCGCCGGGAACCGCCGGAGGCGAAATACGGCGCAAAGTCGCCGGAAAAAGTCGGCGGAATTTGTCCGAGACATGGCGATGACGAACATTTTAACCTTGATGCTGGTTGTTCCTTGGGATGTTTGTGCCAATCTGGTCAGACGTAATGACAGTGAACAGTGAAGCGCGCGCAAGGGCGCGTGACGAAACGGCGTAAGAGTGAGTGCGATGACAGACGGTGTTCAGGTTCAAGGCGAGGCACGCTCCGGGATTTTCGCGGGTGAAGACCCCTTCGTGCTGGCCCGTAGCTGGCTGGCCGAGGCCGAGGCATCAGAACCCAATGACCCCAATGCCATCGCTTTGGCGAGCGTCGATGCCTCGGGCCTGCCCAATGTGCGCATGGTGCTTCTGAAAGAGATCGAGGCGGCCGGCTTCGTGTTCTACACCAATCACACCAGCGCCAAGGCGCAGGAGATTGACTCCGCAGGCATGGCCGCTTTCGTGCTGCACTGGAAATCCTTGCGCCGGCAGATCCGGGTGCGCGGGACGGTGGAGCGCGTAGAGGGCCCGCTTGCCGATGCCTATTTCGCCTCGCGCTCCCTGCAGTCGCGGCTGGGCGCATGGTCATCGCAGCAATCTCAGCCGCTTGCCTCGCGGGCGACGCTGATGGCCGAAGTGGCGCGCCAGACCCTGCGCCATGGAACCAACCCCCCCCGCCCGCCGTTTTGGGGAGGGTACCGAATCATTCCGCTTGAGATTGAATTCTGGGCGGACGGAGCGTTTCGACTTCACGACCGCTTCCGCTGGGCCCGGCGTGCGCCGGAAATGCCCTGGCAGGTGACGCGTCTCAGCCCTTGAAACACGTTACTGCGGCCAGGGGCGCGGGTGCCTTCGGGAAAAGACCCAAGGCACTATAACAACTAATGAAAAGGGCCCCCGAAGGTGGATTCCTCCATCCGAAACCGGGGTTGTAATCTATGCAAAATGCGAAGATGTTAAGGTTTGACATACAACATGTGCCGGGTTGGGGCAAAAAATGGTTGAGATAGAGCGAGGGTTGCCACGTGTGCGCGGCAGCGTGAAATGGTTTGATCCGGGGAAAGGCTTCGGCTTCATCGTCTCTGAATCCGGCGGGCCCGATATCTTGCTGCATGTGAATGCGCTGCGGAATTTCGGGCAAAGTTCGGTCTGTGACCGTGCCGTGGTCGAGGTGACGGTGCAGCAGACCCAGCGCGGGCTTCAGGTGGTCGAGGTGTTCGATATCCTGCCGCCCGAAGGCGAGTATTCCGAAGAACAGCTCGACAGCCCGATGGCCGATATCGATGTTCAGGCCCTGCCGCTTGAGCCTGCGCGCGTGAAATGGTTCGACAAGGTTAAGGGTTTCGGCTTTGCCAATGTCTTTGGCCGCCCGGAAGATGTGTTCATCCATATGGAGGCGCTGCGCCGCTCGGGCTTTGCCGATCTGCAACCCGGCGAGGCGGTGGGTCTGCGCGTGACCGACGGCGAGCGCGGGCGCATGGCGGTGGTGATCGCCCCCTGGGAAACCGCTGTCAGGAAATCCGCCTGATGCTGCGGCGCGGGTTTTTGCGGGGCGCCTTTGCCGCGCTGGTTCTGGCGGGCGGCGTCATGGCCGGTGCCGCTGCGGATGCGCAGAGCGCCTGCCGCGAGGATCAGGTGGATCTGCGCGGCGGCTGGGGGCAGGCGCGCTTTGCGGTCGAGATTGCCGATACCGATGCAACCCGCGCGCGCGGGCTGATGCACCGCGAAACGATGCCCCGCTTTTCCGGCATGCTGTTCATCTACGATCGCCCCGACCGTGCGGTTTTCTGGATGGAAAACACCCTTATCCCGCTGGACATGCTGTTCGTCGATGAGACCGGGCGCGTGAGCCACATCCACCATGAAGCCCGGCCCCTTGACCGCACGCCCATCGACGGCGGCGTGGATGTGCTGATGGTGCTGGAAATCAACGGCGGCATGGCCCGAAGGCTGGGGATCGCCGAGGGCAGCGAACTGCGCCATCCACGGCTTGACCCGGCACAGGCGCTCTGGCCCTGCGAAGAATAAGCAGCGCGCCGGTTTGGCCTTTTCAGCCGCCGCTGCATCGGCTAAGGAGCAGCAAGTCGGGGCGTGGCGCAGCTTGGTAGCGCGACGGTTTTGGGTACCGTAGGTCGTAGGTTCGAATCCTATCGCCCCGACCATCACTTAGCAGGTTTTCAGGTAGCTCGGTTTACATATCTGTTCATGATCCCTTCCGGGTGACTGCCAGTTTATCGGCTATTCCGTCCGACATCTCGGGCGACAGGGCGGTGTAACGCTCGATCGCTGCAGCCGCGTGTTTGAGCGAGCAACCCATCGCCGTGGCGATTCCCATGAGGCTTGCATCGGCCATCAAAGGGCGGGTGCACCGGGCAGGCTTGTCTGGGGATAGATCATGGCTGTCCTCTCAGTACCCTCTTGGATGAAGTTTATTCTCTTGCCCATCGGCTGGACCGGGATTGTCCGGAGGGACGCCTTCGGCCGATGATCTGGAAAGAGGTCGTGCTATGTGCTCTCAACGCATGAGGCTAGAGAGGACCGCCTCATCCGTTACAGGCGCAGCCGGGGGGCTGCCTGCAAGTGTAGTTGCGATTGATGCAGCTGTTCCCGCATGCGCGGCCGCGGGAGCAAACCCGACAACAGCTTCGCTGCACAGGCAGAAGTCGCTCGCTCAGGGATGGAAGGCCTTGCGGCGCGGGAGCAGCTGGCCAAGGTGTAAGCCTTTCGGCGCCCATGGATAGGCCTGGAAGTGCGGCGACAAGCGCCGCCAGAATCAGCATTCTCATCGCTCTCGCCCTGTTCTCAAGCCAGTCGATTTTTGTTGCTCATGTTCGAGATTCCACCCGGTGCAGTCCGGCACCAAGCGGAAGCCCGCCCCTTGACCATGCTTCTTGTACTACGTTAGACAATTTTGCACAAAATGTCACAAGAATGTGAGGGCGACGATAAAGGCGGTGCTGAAAGGTGGCCGTAGATCTCATCGAATGACTGATGGAGGCGCGCGAGGGAATGAGCACCCCGGCCCGGGCCACCGCGCATTGGCGCGAGCGGGTTGGCCAGCGGATCGGGGCTTCGGTCTGCCCGGAGCGGCTGGCGCTGGGGCTCTTCCGGGCGATCAACACCCGGCGCGCGAGCGTGGAAACCCAAACGGGCGCAAACGCCCGCATCGATAGGGCCGGGGGCGTCAAACCCCGGCTTTCTTGTTCTGGAAGGTCAGCGCGCGGCGCATATCGCGTCACGTGCGGGGGTCTCTGACGGGCTGCTAAAAGTGCGACTTCGGCTCGTCAGGCTTGCCTGCTGCAAGCGCCAACAGGCCGCCAACGATGCAAAACCCGATTGGAAACATCGTGAAGACGCCGAAGCCGAAGGCAAAATACATCAGCGCCCCGGCGAGCAGCATCAGCACGCCGCCGACGAGCGCCCGGATTTTCGCCATGGCCCCGCCGGCAATCGCCAGCAGGGGAGCGAGGAAGCTGGCGAGCCGGATAAGCTGCGGATTGTCGAACTGCCCGAAGATCTCGCCGACCTCGGCATGTCGGACGACAAGTTCAGTGTAGCCGTAACCGAAGAAGCCAACCAGCATCCCGATCAATCCGCCGATCACTCCCAACATCAACGCCGCGTTGCGCATGCCGTCATCCTTTTTTTCGCCCGTGCTTCTTGGGACAAGTCCAGCCTACGGCAATACGCGAGCGCGCAGGGCGCGACAACCACGCGACGATGCGCCGGGCCTGTGGCGTAGGGGAACGCTCCACGGAGGGTCTGAGGGGGCTGATTTGATTTCGGTCGGCAACTCTGCGCACAGTGCAGTGACTGAAACTCAAACCTGCTTGGTACGGGGTTTCGATGTCGGCCAAATTGCAGGACAAGAATTTGCGTCGGTTTGCTCAGAAAGGGGCCTTTATGCCATCCAGTAACGCCGATCTCCCAACATGGGGGCATGCCGAACTTCGCGCGGCGGTTGATGCGGCAGGAGTGGCGCTTTGGTCATGGAATATTGACTCGAACATTCTTGCCATGGATCCGCATGGCTACGTGCTCTGGGATGTGCCGCCCGGGCGGAAAGTGACGTTTGAGCGCCTTTCCGAGAAGATTCATCCCGCCGACCGGGATCGGGTCAGAGAAGCCTTCTCTGCCACCAAGGCGCTCGAAGGTGCTTACGAGATCGACTTCCGGACGCTTGTTGGCGACGAAGTGCGCTGGATATCCGCGCGTGGTCGCGGGGGCGAGACTGATATCGCACGACGCACAATGACGGGTATCTTCATCGACATCAGCGGTCGAAAGCATGCTGAAGAAGGCAACGAGCTTCTGGCGGGCGAAATGAGCCACCGCGTGAAAAACCTTCTGGCGATCGCGGCTGCCCTGACCAAGATCACGTCACGGTCCTCAAGCTCGACCGAAGACATGTCAAAGCAGTTGACGAACCGGCTGATGGCCCTGGGGCGCGCCCACGATCTTGTGCGCCCGTTGCCGGGAAGCCAGGGAAAGGCGGCACTGCTCGGCGATCTTTTTGCCGTGCTGCTGTCACCATACGACGAAGATGGTGCTTTCGCTGGCCGTATCAGGGTTGCCGTGCCCCGGATGGGTATTGGCGAAGTGGCTGCGACGGGTCTGGCGCTCGTGGTTCATGAACTCGCCACGAACTCGCTCAAGTACGGTGCCCTTTCGGCAGAAACCGGCACACTCGACATCTCTGGATCCAAGAAGGGTGACGGGATTTGCATTGTCTGGAAAGAGCATGGCGGGCCGACCGTCAGTGCTCCGCTGGAAGGAGACGGGTATGGAAGCCGGTTGGTGCGTGAGACCATGGAGTCGCAGTTCGGTGGTTCAATAAGCTATGACTGGCTCGCCGACGGGCTGATAGTGACCCTGTCAGTCAGCGACGACCAGTTGTCGGACTAGCCATTCAGGCGATCATGCCGGGACGGAGGGGTCTCCGTGACGGACAACCAGATCCGCGCGGCTGAACACCACGACCGCGAAGATGATGACCGACGCGAAGGCGACGACCGACGAGAGGGCGAGCAGCGGCTCAATGGCGGCGTAGCCGAGATACAGCAAATACAGGGACGGCGACATCACGACCACTGACCCGAGATACGACCAGAAGTGCAGGCGGGCGAGCCGTGTGCGTGCCTTGGCCGGGTTCAGGGCATAGTAGCCGCCAAAGAGGGCCATGGTGACCCAGCCCAGAAGATTGGTGTGCGCGTGTGCACCGATGACATTGTGTTCGCCAGAAATAGACATCTGCAGACCCATCGCGATCCCGCCAATGAGGAAACAGATTGCGGCTTTGAAGAAGTACTCAGCAATGAGGGGCATTCTGACTCTCCTTATCATGCGACAACGTGTCGCCTTGCTTTGATACGAGTCATTGATTCGCTCAAGAAGAATCATCGCCCGGGCCCCGCATCCCCGGGGCCGTTTGCGTTCACACGCTCTCCAGTTCTTCGACGTTCTCACGGGCATGGGGATCGCCCGCTGGGATGACCGGCAATGGCAGAAGTTTGAGCTGCAGGTCCGTCCGGTGCCGGAAGATCTGCCACCTTAGGATGATCCCCCGCCCGCCGGGCGGGTCGTGAAGCGGCGCGCAACCGCGCGGCGCAGCTACTGCGCCCGGCGGGCGGGGGATCATGGCCTTCACGGTTGAACAGCTAAAGCAGCGCCTGACGCCTCCATCACCATCTGCACAGCGTTTCGCAGGCGTTGCAGGGGTGCGAAGTCCTCATTCTCCCGGAGATTGACGAAGCAGATGCTGAACGACGGTGGCGCCATGCCCGGTACTTCAAGGACGCAGAGATCACCCTGCGCGATCTCTTTCTCAATTGCTATTCTCGGCACGCAAACCAATACCTTGAGCCACTGAGCCAGCCGCATCATTTCATGCGGGCCCGCAGCCCCCTCGCAGAGCGGAACAGGGGGTGAAAGCCCATTGTTGCGAAACATGGTTTCTATTGTAAGCCTCAGGCTGCTGGTCGGACTTTGGAGGGCCCAATCCGCATGGCGCAGGTCTTCCGTGGTCAGATCCTTCTTTTCCGCCAACGGATGTTCCGGGCCGCATACGATGACAAGTTCTGTCTGTCCGAGCGGGGTTATGGACAGGGACTTGTCTCTGTCGAGATCCGAATCCGTCCAGTCCACGCGCCCGATATAGCAGTCCAGCGATCCGGTGAGCAGCATGTCGAGCATGTCTTTCACCGTTCCCGTCAAAAGGCGGTACTGGATATCTTCCCTGGCGGCGGCCAACATCTTGAGGGCCGCAGGAAAAAGTTGCTCCAGAACGGCCGGGTTCACGCCAACACGCAGAACGGGTGGCGAACCATCGGCGAGATCGGCGGCGAGATTGCTCAGGATGGAAAGGGCCGCGCCAACCCGCTCCCGGGCCAGCTGGCCCGCGGGTGTCAGCCGGACGCCGCGTGCAGAGCGCACGACAAGATCCACACCAAAGGTCTGCTCAAGATCCTTGAGCATCTGCGAAACGGCGGGCTGCGTTACGTTGAGCGCCTCGGCGACAACGCGCAGCGAGCCGAGGCTTTCGATCAGTTCCAGTAAGCGCAGCTGACGAAGCCGAAGACGTTCGTGCCGGATGGAGAGGTTAGACATAAGCAATAGTTATCACATTGAAGAAACTTCCGACTACTACTTTTGTCTGGAGGCGCCTAACATTTAATAGCACCGCAAGCCCGGGAGGGGCATCTGTCACAGGACTGGCAAAAACATTTGCCTGCGGTTGCGCGGAGGGGGAAAGAATATGCGTCAGGCCGACTTCGTTTCGGGGGTGGTCCTTTGCCTGCTGGGTCTGGGGATGCTGATCTTCGTGATCCCGTCGCACATCGCGCAGGCGCCGGCCGGGTTTGTTTCGCCGCGCCTGGTGCCCAACATGATGATGATCGCGGTCGTCGGGCTGTCGGTCCTGCTCATGCTCAAGGCGCTGCGCGGCATGTCTTATGGCCCTCATCGGGATAAAAACCTGTTCTCGCGCCATGAGGTGCGCATGGCCCTGCGGCTGGCAATGATCTTTGCCATCGCCATCGCTGTGTTCGTATGGCTGTCGCCGCTTCTGGCCGGTGTCGTCCTGATCGTGGGGACGCTGATTGCACTGGGCGAACGCGGTCCGGTTGCTCTGGTGGTCATGCCGGTGACGCTGCTTCTGGGGGTCTGGTTGTTCTTTTACCAGCTGCTCGGCACGGCAATTCTGTGAGGCTGACATGGAACATCTGATCGCAGGCTTCGCCAACGTCCTGATGCCCGCCACGCTGATCTGGATCGTGATCGGCGTAAGTCTTGGATACATGCTCGGCGCGATGCCCGGGCTGGGCAAGGCAACGGGTGTAGCGGTCGCCATCCCGCTGACCTTCTATCTTGAGCCGGTCGCGGCGATTTCGATGCTCATCGGCATCGCCAAGGGCAGTACGGCCGGAAGCGCAGTCTCGGCGATCCTGCTGAACACGCCCGGGGAGCCATCCTCTGCACCGACTGCCCTTGATGGCTATCCGCTTGCGCGGCAGGGCAAGGCGCAAAAGGCGCTTAAGATGGGCCTCTTCGCCTCTGTCATCGGCGACTTTCTCTCGACGCTTCTGCTGATCGCCCTGGCAGCGCCACTGGCAAGATATGCGCTTCTGATCGGGCCCGTAGAGTTGTGCGCGATCCTGTTCTTTTCGCTGACATTCATTGGCGGGCTGGCGGGCGGTTCGATGATCAAGGGGCTGATTGCCGGCGCGTTAGGGGTCTTCTTTGCGACCGTAGGACTGGAGCTTGAGACCTTCATCCCCCGCATGACATTCGGGATACTTGAGCTGGACGACGGTATCTCGCTTGTCCCCATGGCGATCGGCATGCTGGCGGTTGCCGAGATGGCCGTGCAGGCGGGCAGGATGCGCGAGCTGGACAGCGCCGCAGCCACGATCGTTGACGGCGCACATCCGGACGACCGCAGGGTGACATGGGCAGAGTGGCTGCGTTGCCTGCCTGCGATCGGGCGCGGAACCGCAATCGGTTCTGCCGTCGGCATCCTGCCCGGATTGGGCGCCAGTGTCGGCTCTTTCCTTTCCTATGGGGTTGCGCGGAAGCTCTCGAAAACCCCCGAAGCGTTTGGCACCGGCATGATCGAAGGCGTCGCGGCGTCAGAGAGCGCAGACAACGCTGTCGTGCCGTCCAGCTTCGTGCCCCTCTTTGCCCTCGGCATTCCGGGAAGTGTGATCGCGGCGATCCTCATTGCCGCGCTGATCATGCATGGCCTGACACCGGGGCCGAGAATGTTCGCCGAGCAGCCTCAGATGGTTGCCAACATCTATGCCGCGATGCTGTGCGCCAGTGTGGTCATGTTGGCCATCGGCCTGCTGGGGCAGAAGCTTTTTGCCCAGGTGATCCGGGTGCCATTGCGGCTGGTCATCCCGATCGTACTCTTTCTGTGCTGCGTCGGCGCCTACATGGACAGCGGGAGCATATTTTCGATCTATGTGATGCTCTTCTTCGCCGTCCTGGGTTATTTTTCGCGCAAGCTCGGGTTTTCCTTTGTGACCTTCCTGATCGGTTTTGTCATCGGACCGAACCTGAAGCTTACCTTCCGGCAGTCCCTTCAGATTCTCAACCATGATCCGATGCGCCTGATCGGGCATCCGGTGGCGGTGGTTTTTCTTGTCCTGACGGTCGTCGTGGTTGTCGCAATAGCCTTCAGCAATTCCCGCGTCGCGGTGCGGGAAGAGCTTGCTGCACGTGCAGCACCATCAAATCCGCGGAAACTGGAGGAGGAGAGCAGATGACGGATTTTCCGAAGCGGCGCATGATGACGGCAGCGCTTGCAGCGACAGTGGCCTTCGCCGTGGGTGCGCTTGCGCCCGGGGCCGGTTGGACGGAGGAGGATTATCCGACGCGCCCGATCACCATGCTGATCGGATACGCGGCGGGCGGACAGACCGATCTTGTGGGGCGTGGGGCGGCGCGGGTTCTTTCGCACGAGCTTGGCGTGCCCGTAAACGTGGTCAACAGGCCCGGCAGCGGCGGACTGGTCGCCACGCAGGCGCTTCAACGCACGCAGCCTGACGGCTACACAATTCTGTTTCAGGGGCACAGCGTCGTGAACGCCGATCCCTTCCTCGTGGCGCAGGTAGATTTTGTGCCGGACGATTTCGAATATGCCGGCATGATCACGGCCTTCCAGCTGGGACTGGCAACACAGCGCGACGCGCCTTTCGACACGCTCGCGGAGTTCGTCGAATGGGCGCGCGACAATCCGGGTTTTGTCTACGGTTCGCTCGGCCCGGGCGCACGCCTCTATATGGAGGCGATAGCGGAAGCCGAGGGTCTTCAGGCGAACATCATTCCCTTGCAGGGTGGCGGCGACATGATCAACGCGCTTCTGGGCCGGCAGGTGGTGCTGGCCTATTCCGGGGGTCTCCACTACCGCTATCCCGATGAGATCAAGACGATCGCGGTCACCACCACCTACCGCCATCCCAGCGCCCCCGACGTCGAAACGATCAACGAACAGGGCTATCCGCTGGCGATGGACACCCGGACAACGCTGATTCTGCCCAGAGGTACGCCCCGGGCCATCCTGGAACGTCTGAGCGACGCGCTGGCGGCTGCGCAGACCGATGAGGAGTTCCAGCGGATCACCGGGAGTGCCGACATTCCGATCATGTATCTTGACCTCGATCAGGCCGCCGAAGAGGTGCACCGGAGCTATGAAACCAACCTGGCGATCTTCGCTGCCGCCGGTATCGAGCCGCGCTGAGCGGCTCGGGGAGGGGCGTTGCCCCTCCCGATTTGACTTCTATCAGGAGAAAGACATGTTCCAGCCACTTCAGGGTGTCCGCGTGATCGACCTCAGCCAGGTTCTGGCGGGCCCTTACGCGACCTATCAGCTTGCGCTCATGGGGGCCGAGGTGATCAAGATCGAAAAGCCGGGTGAAGGCGACTGGACCCGGCGCGGTGGCTCCATGCCGGAACTCTCTGCCCGGAATATGGCGCTCGGGTACCTTACGCATAACTGCAACAAGAAAAGCGTGACGGTCGATCTCAAATCGCCCGAAGGGGTTGAGCTGCTGCGTGAGCTGGTCACCTCGGCGGATGTGTTCGTCGAGAACTTCAAGCCGGGGGTGGCAGAGCGGCTTGGTCTTGGCTGGGATGCATTGCGGCAACTGAACCCGAAGCTTGTCTATTGCTCAATTTCGGCCTTCGGACAGGACGGCCCGATGCGGGGCCGCCCCGCCTATGACCATGTCGTGCAAGGCATGTGCGGCATCATGCTGACCACCGGCAAGCCCGGCGACGGGCCGGTAAAGGTGGGGGCGCCCTACATCGATTATGCCGCAGGAATGAATGCGGCGATGGCAATCATGGCGGCCCTCAGGCAGGTCGAACAAAGCGGGGCGGGCGTTCAGGTGGATGTCGCAATGCTGGACACCGCGCTCATGCTTATGGGGTCGCTCGTCACCCAGCACCTCACCACCGGCTGGAAGCCCGTGCAGAACGGAAACGAAGCCTGGAGCGCAAGCCCCTCCTCGGGCGCGTTCGGGACGGCAGACGGCACGCTGATGCTGGCGGCCAATCACGACCGCCAGTTCGAGAACCTGTGCAAGGCGATCGGTCGCAGCGACATTCTTGATGACGAACGCTGGAAATCACTGACGGCGCGGCTGAGCAACTGGCGCAGCCTGCGCGAGACGCTTGAGCAGACCTTCCTCACCCGCCCGGCCAATGAATGGGAAGACCTGCTTGCCGTGGCTGAGGTTCCCGCCGGGCGTGTCCGGACGCTCGACGAGATCCTTGCCCACCCCCAGATTGCGAACCGGTGCCTGACGAGCGAGATGTCGTTTACCGTGACCGATCGGACGGTCCATGTCCCTGCACTGGGCTTCAAGATTGACGGTCAAGCGCAGACTGCCAGCCGCGCGGCCCCGGAACTGGGCGCGGACACCGACGATGTCCTGGCAATGATCGGTGTCGATGAAGACAGGATAAAAAAGCTGCGTAACGCGGGGGTCATCTGAGACACCGCGCCTATTGCAGCTGCCCAGCTGACCGATACCCTGTCAGCACTGATGCCGGAACGCGGCAAGACAGGTCTGCCGATGGGGCCGGAAACCCAGCTGCGCATGCCGCTGGCAGATTTTGAGGCCCTGTGCGCCAGACTGGCGCCGCGCAACCTTGTCGATGCGACCGGCTGCCTCCAGCGGGTGCGCGAGGTGAAATCCGAAGCCGAGGTCGCGAAAATCCGCGAGGCCTGCGCGATCGCGGCGCGCGCCTTCGACCGCGTGCCGACGTTCGCGCAACCGGGGCGTTCGCTGGCGGCGGTGTTCCGCGACTTTCAGATCGCCCTGCTGGCCGAGGGGGCGACTGGGTCAGCTATGTTGCCGGCGGCGCGGGGAAGGATGGCTACGGCGATGTCATCTCGCCGGCCGGGCCGGAGCGCTTGCGCAGGGGCGATGTCCTGATGCTGGACACGGGGGCGTTGAAAGACGGCTATTTTTGCGATTTCGACCGCAATTTCGCCATCGGTCCTGCCACGGAAACAGCACGCCGTGCCCACGCCGCGCTCTGGCAGGCGACCGGGGAGACGCTTACCGCCCTGCGTCCCGGCCTGCGCGCCCGGGATGTGCATGCGCTGCTGTGCGATGGCCTGCAAAAACGCGGCATGGTGCCGTCAGGCGGGCGGCTGGGGCATGGGCTGGGTGCAACACTGACCGACTGACCCTCGTTCACGCCGCTGGATGACACACCGCTGCGGTCGGGTATGGTGCTGACGCTTGAACCGGGCTGTGTGACGGGCGACGGGCGGATCATGCCTGTCCTGCACCAACCTGCGCACGCTCGATATCCTTGCTCCGTTGTCCAGAGAGCTTGGTCTGCCGGTGCTCAACTCGAACCAGTGCCTTGCGCAGCATATGGCAATGCTGGCGGGAGTGGCACTTCTTCTGGATGACGCGAGAAGCCAAGGTTGATGACGGATCTGCTGAGCGCAACGCGCGAAGATTGCTATCGTGCCAGCAGAATATGGCGTGATGGTGCTGGGGCAGATGGCGGAGACCCGCTTTCTGGAATGGTGAGCATGCGCAGCGCTCTTGATGCCGGCCCGCTTGCCCCTTAGGTGCAAGGGGTAACACTGGAGGTATGCATGCAGATCAAGATCAATACGGACAACAATATTCAGGGCGATGAACGCCTGAAAGACGTTGTGCGCGGGCTGACAGAGCAGGGGCTGGGCCATGTTCTGTCGCGCCTGACGCGGGTTGAGGTGCATCTTCAGGACGAGAATGCGCAGAAGGGCGGGGCCGATGACATCCGCTGCATGATGGAGGCGCGGCCCGAAGGGATGGATCCGCAGGCGGTGACGAATAATGACGCCGATGTTGAGGCGGCGGTGCGCGGGGCGGCAAAGAAGCTGCGTAACCTTCTGGAAAGTGAATTCGGCAAGCTGGACCGCAAGCGCTGAGTTTTACCGGCTGACCTGTCGCGCCCTTTGACCGAAGGGGGCGCCGGGCGGGCGGGGCATCGAGCCCCGCCCGCCCGGTCAGGCCGCGCGCTGGCGCCGCGACCTTCCGGCCCGGTGGCGCTGTCAGCTTCCGCTCAGGCGTGGCAGGCTTTTGCGCCCGGGAAGGATTGCCAGCGCGACACCTGCCAGCACCACCAGCGATGCCGCCGCGCTGGCCCAGGTCAGGCTTTCACCCAGCAGCAGCACGCCGCCCGCCAGTGCGATCACCGGCACGCTGAGCTGCGCCACCGCCGCGCGGGACGCGCCGAGCGCGGGCAGCACCTGATACCAGAGCGCATAGCCCAGCCCCGAGGTCACAGCGCCCGAGAGCACCGCCAGCGCCACGCCCGGCACGCTCAGGCTTGCCGACAAAAGCCCCGGCAGCGCCAGCGCCGCCACCATCGGCACCGCCAGCGCGAAATTTGTGGCGGTCATCGCCAGTGGCCGCGCCGCCCCGCGCCCGGCCAGCGAATAAAGCCCCCATCCCAGCGCCGCCAGCGCCATCAGCCCGGCCGCAACCGGGTCAGGCACCGCATCGACGCCGGGCAGCAGCAGGGCGCCCAGCCCTACCATGGCCAGCGCGGCCCCCGCCCAGCGGTGCGGTGCAGGCCGCTCGCCCAGCACCACCGCGCCTGCCAGCATCGTCACCTGCACCAGCCCGAAGAGGATCAGCGCGCCGATCCCCGCATCAAGCGCCACATAGGCCAGCGAGAAGCCCACCAGATAGGCGGTCAGCGCCGCCGCCGCGCCCCATTGCGCGCGCCCCGCCCGGGGCCGTTCGCGCACCAGCAGGGCCAGCACCACCGCCCCCGCCAGCACCCGGATCAGCGCGAAGGGCAGCGCGTCGATCAGCCCATCCGCCAGCGCGGCGCGGTTCAGGAGCGAATTGGCGGCGAAGGCGGTCATCACCAGCGCCGACAAAAGGAACAGGCGCATTCACGCAGCCGGGAAGACGGCATCCAGCGCGGCCTCAAGCCGCGCCAGCGTGCCGGGCACGTCCTTCAGTTTGTCCAGCCCGAACAGCCCCAGCCGGAAGGTGCGGAAATCCGCCCCCTCGCCGACATGCAGCGGCACCCCGGCGGCGATCTGTGCCCCGGCGGCGAGGAATTTCTTCCCGCTCTGCACCTCGGCATCGTCGGTATAGCAGACCACCACGCCCGGCGCGCCAAAGCCCTCAGCCGCGACCGGCGCAAGCCCGCGCGCCTTGAGTGCTGCGCGCACCGCATTGCCCAGCTCCCATTGCGCGGCGCAGGTGGCCTCGAAACCCATCGCCTGCGTCTCAACCATCGCATCGCGGAAGCCGCGCAGGGCGTCGGTGGGCATGGTCGCATGATAGGCGTGCCCGCCGCCCTCATAGGCGGCCATCATCGCGCGCCATTTCTTCAGGTCGAGTGCGAAGGAGCTGGAACTGGTGGCCTCCAGCCTTTCCTCGGCGCGCGGGCCCAGCACCACCAGCCCGGCAGAGGGCGTGGCGCTCCAGCCCTTTTGCGGGGCGGAGATCAGCACATCGACCCCCAACGCCTCCATATCCACCCAGACACAGCCCGAGGCGATGCAATCGAGCACCATCAGCGCGCCGACCTTATGCGCGGCGGCAGCAATCGCGGCAATGTAATCATCGGGCAGGAGCAGCCCGGCCGAGGTTTCGACATGCGGCGCAAAAACCGCCTCAGGCCGCGTGGCATGGATGCGCGCCACCACATCTTCCACCGGGGGCGGGGCGAAGGCGGGTTGCGGGGCGTTGCCGGAGGGGCGGGCCATCACCACCTCGACGTCTGAGGCCATGCCGCCCGCATCGAAAATCTGGCTCCAGCGGAAGGAGAACAGCCCGTTGCGCACGATCAGCACGCGGCCCTGACCGAACTGACGCGCGACCGATTCCATGGCATAGGTGCCGCCACCGGGCACCAGCGCCACGGCGCTGCCCTTGTAGGCCGCCTTGGCGATGGCCGAGATATCGCGCATCACCGTCTGGAAATTGGCCGACATGTGGTTTAGCGCGCGGTCGGTGAAGACGACCGAGAATTCGTCAAGGCCGTTTGGGTCGATATGCTGGTGAAGGGCGGGCATGGTGGCCTCCGGTTCTGGGCTTGCGGGGAAGGTCGGTTCAGCTGTCGATCTGGTCCAGCCGCACCGGGCTGTCAGCGGTGATATCGACGCGCACACGCTTGCCGATGATCGCATCATAATGGCGCGGCGCGGCACCCAGACCGGGGCGGACCGAGCGGATGGCATCAGGGGTGATCACATCGCCCGCTTTCAGCGGTTTCACGAAATACAGCGAGCGGCGGAAGGTGACATTGCCGCGCTCGGAAGATTTGGTGCCGTAATCCACCCGCCCCAGCGCCTCCCACGCGGTGCGGGCGGAATGGCAGAGCGCGGCCAGCTCGGGCGGTTCCAGCGAAAAGCTGTCATCCGGTCCGCCGCCTGTGCGGTCCATGGTGACGTGTTTTTCGATGATCGAGGCCCCCACGGCGACGGCGGCAATGGCGGTGGTATTGTCGAGCGTATGGTCGGACAGGCCGGTCACCAGCCCGAAACGCGCGATCATGTCGGGGATGGTGCGAAGGTTGTAGTCACCGGCAGGGGCGGGATAGCCCGAAACGCAATGCAGCACCGCCAGCTCCCGGCAGCCGCCCTCGCGCGCGGCGGCGATGGCCTCGTGGATTTCCTCGGCATCGGCCATGCCGGTGGAGATGATCATCGGCTTGCCCGTCGAGGCCGCATAGCGGATCAGCGGCAGGTCCACCGCCTCGAACGAGGCGATCTTGTAGGCGGGCGCGCCAAGGTCTTCCAGCAGGTCCACGGCGGTATTGTCAAAGGGCGACGAGAAAATGGTGATCCCTTCGGCGCGGGCATGGTCAAACAGCGGCGCGTGCCAGTCCCAGGGCATATGCGCTTCGGCGTAAAGATCGTACAGCCGCCGCCCGTCCCACAACCCGCCACGGATGACAAAACCCTCGGCGTCGCTGTCCAGCGTGATTGTGTCGGGGCGATAGGTCTGCAGCTTGACGGCATCGGCCCCGGCGCGCGCGGCCTCGGAAATCAGGGCGCGGGCGCGTTCAATCTGGCCGTTATGGTTGCCCGAGATTTCCGCCACCACATAAGGCGGATGGTCAGCGCCGATGGGGCGGTTGGCGATTTTCATGCGTTCCCTCCGGTTTCAAGCGCCCGCAGGTGCCGCGTGGCACTGCGCATCACGGCCCCCGCGCCGCGCCCCTCCATCATCACCAGATCAAGGGCGCAGGCATAGGGCTGAAAGGGCGTGTGCAGCTGGGTGTATTCGGGGTGGTCGTATTCATGCAGATGGACGCTGACGCCATGATGCGCGAAATGCCCGGCATCCTCGCGCAGGTATTCTTCCGCCCCGGCGGTGGACAGATACCCGCTTGCCCCCACCGCCTTGCACAGAAGCGCCAGATGCTCACCGCGCTTGCCACCTGCGTCTATGGCGCTGGCCCGGCGGATGGGCGTGTCGATTCCCAGCCAGCTTGCCAGAATCCGGATCAGCCCCTCATTGAGCGCGGCAAGCTGGCCGGTGGCGATCAGGCCGGGCAGGGCGGTTTCCAGATCGGCCATCACCGGGGTGAAATGCGGCGCGCGGGCATAATTGGCGCGGATCGTGCGCAACAGGCGGGTGCCAAAGGCCGGGTCGGCCAGCTCCACATCGGCAATCACCTGATCAAACCGCCCCGCACTTTTCACCGGGACCGAGACATATTCCAGCCCCTTCGCCGTGCGGATGCGGTTGCGTTGCTGCCATGAGCGTTTGTCAAACTGCACCGTGTCCAGCAGGACCAGCAGATCGGCCTGATCGGCCAGATCGAACCACCCCAGCCAGGGCAGAAACGTGGGCTGCGAGATCATGCACCGCATCTCAGACCTTCAGCCCGGGCGCATCCCGATAGGCATAAAGCGCAAATTCAAACGGGACGGAGCCCAGCTTGGGCAGGTAATCATGGCGCAGCACCACATAGGGCGTCACTTCGCGCTTGAGAAAGCCAAAGGCGCGTTCGGGAGCTTCGTAGAACAGGTTCGGGTCCTGAAAATCGACATAGGTGCTCATCATGTTGAACGCCACGCCACCCCGGCAACGCGCGAAAAGCGATTGCACGGTCTCCTGCCAGAATTTGCGGTTGCCCTTGCGGCGGTTGTTGAACACGCCTGAGACAAAGGCATAGTCAAATTCGGCATCCCCCAGCGCGTCAGGCAGGCAGAAATGCCCGCCCGGCACCTTTTCACGCGCGATATCAAAGAACTCGCCCACGACATCGACGCCGGTATACTGCGCCGGGGTCTGGTCGATACCCGCCAGATACTCATGGAACGAGGCCGTGCCGCAGCCGAAATCCAGCACCCGCTTGCCGCGCAGATCGGCGATCGGGGCCAGCGCGGCGAAACGGCGGAACTGGCTTTCGCGGCTGGAATACTGCGCGGCCTCCGCACTGTCGCCATGTTCGCGCAAAAGCGCGCGGTAGTGATCTGCGATACGCCGGGTCATGCCTTGCCTTTGATCAGTGTCAGAAGATGTTCGTTTTGCTCGATGCGCTTGTTTTCATACGTGGTGATATGGCGGTCCATCCATATCTGCGCCGTCGTGCGCAGGGGTTCAAGGGCAGCTTCCACCTCGGCATCGGTAAAGCCGTAAAGCTCCAGCGGGTTGCCATTCCCCAGCCGGAAATCGGTATCCGCGGCGAACAGCACCAGCGCGGGTGCGCCGGGCCTGAGCACGCGCATGATCTCGGACAGGGCAGTTGTCAGCAGCGCCGGCCCCGCGCATTCCAGCACCCCCAGGCAGATCAGCGCGTCGAAATGATTGTCGGGCCAGGCGATATGTTCAACGCAGCCCACCACCACATCGCCCGCGCATCCCGCCTCGGCCAGCCGCGCCCGCGTGTTCGCGACTCCGACAGGAGAGATATCGCAGCCATGCGCCGCAAATCCCTCGCGCGCCAGAAAGAGCGTATGCACGCCGCTGCCGCAGCCCAGATCCAGCACCTTCAGCCCGGCGCGTGCCGCCCGGTCAGGAAAGCGGCGCAGCACGAACTGCACCACCTTTTCCTTGGGAAAGCGCGGCCCACCCGCCCGGTTCCAGTTATCCCAACGGGACTGATCACTCATACCTGTACCTCCGACATCGCGGCGACCACCCGCGCCGCGCCTAACCCGTCCACTGAGCCTGCCACCACCTCCGCCTCGGCTGACACTGACCGGCGGTGCGCAGGCGGCTGGCGGCGCAGATCCGCCAGATATTCCCGAGCCGCCGCGCCGATCCGGGCGGCAGGGGCAGCCCGCCAGCCTTCTACCACGCGCGCTTCGGCGATGCGACAGGTCTCCAGCGCGACCTTTTCCTGAATGGCGGAAACCGGCACCAGAAGCGCGGGCACCCCCATGCAGATCAGCTCATAACTGATCAGCCCGCTGGCGCTGATTGCGTAATCGGTGGCCTCCATCAGTGCGGGCATGTCGGTGATATCGACGCGGATCTCGACCGGAAAGGGCATGGTTGCGGCCAGCGCACGGACATGCGCCAGATGCGGTGCGCTGCTGCCCAGAACGACGGTGAGCTGCGCGTCGGGCGGCAGCGGCCCTGCCGCCAGACCCGCCAGCACATCGCTGACCGTGTTTTCCGCATCCATCCCGCCCATCAGCACCAGCATATGCCTGAACTGCCCCTCTGCCCTCCGCTTCAGGCTGGCCGGGCGGCGGGCGGCGAAATCGGGGCGCAGCAGCGCGAATGCCGGGCCGATCAGGCGATGGGCGCGGGCGGGCAGCAGCGCGTCATACTCAGCACTGTCGCGCCCCAGCGTCTGATCCAGCAGCAGATCGCAATCATGCGCCCGGTCGGCCAGATCATCCAGCACCATCAGCCGCGCGCCGGGCGGGCGGGCCGCGCGCTGCCACCTTGCATCCAGCGCATAGTGATCGACGACCAGCCAGTCGGTGCCGCTGTCCAGCGCCGCGCGGGTTTCCATGGCATCCTGCGCATGGGGCACGCCCGCCCAATGGGCAAAGGGCGGGCGTGCCCCATGCGCAG
>NZ_DAIRVN010000087.1:0-21283 GCF_036802785.1 Pararhodobacter sp. | reverse complement strand
CTTCGCGCCCGCCACGCCGGCGCATCTGGTTGTCCCGGCGGCGATGGCGGGCGGGGCGGCGGTGGCGCGGTTCCTGCTGGGGCGGGCAGGGCGCGGGGCGGCGGGGCTGGGGGTGTTGCTGCTGGGCATCGGGGTTGAAAGCGTGCTCTCGTCGGTCAGCACGCTGCTGCTGGTCTATACCCCGCCCGAGGCCTCGTTGCAGATGGGCCAGTGGATGGCCGGCTCGCTGTTCCGCGCCAGCCCCGAGGCCGTGCGCGCGCTGCTGCCCTGGGCGCTGGCGGCAATTCCGGCGGTGATCATTCTGGGGCCGGGCCTGCGCGCGCTCGATCTGGGCGAGGACCGCGCGCGCACGCTGGGGGTGCGGGTGGGGCTGCTGCGGCCGGGTGTGCTGGGCGCGGCGGTGCTGCTGTCTTCGGCCGCGATCCTCTGGGTGGGCCCGCTCAGCTTTCTGGGGATCATGGCGCCGCAGCTTGCCGGGGCGCTGACCGGCGCATCCGGGCGCGCGCGGCTTGTCCTGTCAGCGCTGACCGGCGGGTTGCTGGTGGTGGCCGCCGACCTGCTGGCGCGGCTGGCGGACCCGGGCATCGCCGTGCCCATCGGGCTGGCGCTGTCGGTAACCGGCGTTCCGTTTTTCCTTGTCGTGCTGCGCCTCAGAACCGCCGCGCGCGCCCATATCTGACAAAAGCCGGAGTGAATTCATGCGCCTGTCCCTCTCCCTCCCCCTCGCCCTGCTGGCCGCCCTGCCGCTTGCAGCCGAAACCCGCAGCGTAACCGATGACGCCGGGCGCACGGTCAGCTTTGCCACCGCACCGGAGCGCGTGGTGGTGCTGCATGAGCCGCTTCTGGGTGTGCCACTGCTGGATCTGGGGCAGAGGCTGGCGGGGGCCTATGGGCGGGCGGCGGATGGCACCAGCCTTGCCGGGTTTGACTTTGTCGCCACCGTTCTGGGCGCGCGCACGCCCCGCCCCTCGCCCCCGGGTATCGGCCCGGTCGGCGCGATTGACCTTGAATACCTGCGCGAACTGGCCCCCGGGCTGATCGTCGCCACCGAATACAATCTGGACATGGTTGACCGCCTGTCCAGCGTGGCCCCGGTCTATGTGCAGAATGTGGGCACCGGGCGCGTGCAGGGTATCGAGGTGCAGCGCGATCTGGCGGGGTTGCTGGGGCTTGAGGCAGCGATGGCGGCCCGGCTGACTGACTATGCCACGGCCCTTGACGCCACGCGGCAGATGATGCCCCCCACCAGCGACGCGCCCACCTATCTTGCCGTTCTGCTGACCGAGCAGATCGGCGTTGTCGGCAGCACCTCGGGGCTGGTGCAGGCGCTGGAGGATCTTGGCTTTACGCCCCTGCCCGTCGGCCCCACCGGCGCATTCAGCGGGCCGGGGTCAAACTTCATCGCGCCGGTCAGCGCCGAGGCCTTTCTGCGGCTTGAGCCTGATCTGCTGGTGGTGATGACCAGCTATGGCCTGCCTGTCCGCGATGAGGCCACGGCCCGCGCCACGCTGGACCGCCTCGCCCCCGGCTGGGACAGGTTCATGCGGCCGGTGCGCGAGGGGCGGGTTGTGTTTGTGGACAGCGCGCTGGTCTCCACCCCCTCTGTCGCCAGCGCCGAGCATATGCTGCGCGCGCTGCGCGAATGGGCGCAGGCGGGCGGGTGAAGCAACCGGCGGGTGAAGCGACCGGCGGGGGGCCGGAAAGGAAACGCCCGCCGGATGGGGCGGGCATTTCGCGTTTTCGTGAAATACCACTCAGAAGCGGTAACGCACCCCGATGCCAAACTCGCGCGGCGTGGTCATGTAGCCCTCCAGCCCGCCGACAACGCGGTTGACCTGCAGGAAGGTGGGCTGGCGGGTATCGAAGATGTTGTTGACATAGCCAAACAGCTCCACCCCAGAGCGGGTGACGTAATCCAGCCGCAGATTGGCCAGTGTCAGCGGGTCGATCCGGTAGACCTCGGCATTGCCGTCTTCCGAGAAATAGCCCGCCACGTGGCGCACCTGCCCGCTCAGCGTCAGCCCGTCAGACACTTCCCAGCTTGCCCCCAGCGTCAGGGTTCTGGACGGTGCCATGGCAAACACGTTGCCTTCGCGCCCGGGCATGGCGCTGAACTCTTCAAACCGGGTGCGCAACAGGCCAACCCCCGCATTCATGCGCAGCCGCGCGCTGACATCCCAGTCTGCCGACAGCTCAAGCCCCGTGGAACGCGCGCGCTCGGCATTGACGGTGTAGGATTGCGGCACGCCGGACACCATCACCGCCACGAAGCGCTGCGCATCGGTGATGTCCATGCGGAACAGGTTGGCGTTCAGCCGCAAGCGGCCTTCCAGCAGCGTGGCACGGCTGAACAGCTCATAGTTCCACAGGTATTCAGGCTGATATTCCACATACTGCCCGGTGGTGAAGTTCAGCGTCACCCCGCCCGGGTTATACCCGCGCGAGATCAGGCCACCGAAGGTCAGGTTCGGGTTTGCCTCATAGGCCAGCGACAGGCGCGGCAGCACGGCATCATAGGTCTGGCTGAAGTTGACGCGTGCATTGGCATAGGGCAGTGCCGGGTTCGCGCCTTCATAGGCGATGCCCTGCCGGTGGATATCGTCGCGCTGCAACCGCAGACCGCCGGTCAGCGACCAGCGGTCGGCGATGCGCCATGTGGCCTCACCAAAGGCACCGTAAGAGCGGCGGTCATCGTCAAAGGTTGAATAGATGTCGCTCAACAGGAAAGGGTCCTGATTGAGGACATCGCGCTGCTCGGTCCGCGACACATAGATCCCGGCGGTGGCGAACAGGATGTCGCCATCCTGCCCATAGGTTACGCGGGTTTCGTTGGAATAGTTGCGCGTGTCGATATCGGCCGAGGCATAGTTGGCGGGATACATCCGGCGGCGCACTGAATTGTAGGTGTATTGCGTGGTCGAATTCAGCACGAAGCCGTTGGCGAAATCATGCGTGATGGCCAGCGTTGCGTTGGAGGTGTTCTGGTTCCACACCGGGCTGGTGGTCGCGCCATTGATCAGATCCTCATAGGGCAGGTTGGCCGCTTCCGAGGTGGGGCGGTTCGAGCGGTTGTGCGAGAAGGACAGCAGCACCTCCAGCCCCGCACTATCCGCCGGGCGCCACAGCAGGCTGGCGCGGCCCATGAAGCTGGAAAGATCGCGGCTGAAATGGTCATCCTGCACAAAGGCCGGGTTGGTATAGGTGATGAAGTTGTCGCGGCTTGAGCGGTCCAGCGCGATGCGGAACGCCAGATCCTCGCTCAGCGGTGCCGAATAGGCCAGCGACAGGCGCCGTGCATTCAGATTGCCGCCCTGCACCTGAACAACGCCCTCAGGGGTGAAGCTGGGCCGGTTGCTGCGCACGATGATCGCGCCGGCAATCGAATTGGCCCCCTGCGCCACCGTCTGCGGGCCGCGATACACCTCGATCCCCTCGACATCCCAGGGGTTTGAGCCGCCGTAGACAAATTCATTATAGCTCAGCGCGCGACCGTCGAACACGATCGAGGTGCGCGGGGTGGTGCCGCCAAAGAACGCCAGCGCCCCGGTGGACGGGCCCTGACTGTCCTGCCCGCGGATGGTGGGCGCGGTGCCGACCGAGGAATAGACCAGCACGTTGGGCACCTCGGCCACGGCCTCGGTGACGGTGGTCAGGGTGGTGTCCTCGGCAAGGTCTTCGCCCTCCAGCACGGCGGCGGAGGAAGCGGTGTTTTCAGACCGGCGCAAAAGCCCCTCGCCGCGCAGATAGAGCGCGCCGAGCGACAGGCTTGCCGGGGCTGCGCCGCTTGCTGGGGCCGTGGTCTGGGCGGCTGCGGGGCTGGAAGCAAAGGGCGCAAGCACAAGTGCCGCGCTTAACGCCAGCGGCGAAACGATTCGGGATGGTGCCATGATCAGGGCTCTTCCTTGCCGACGCGCCGGCCATCGGCACACGGCGGTTGTTATGCGTGGGGAGGCTTTGCTGGTGCGGCCGGGCGCACTGGCTTGCTGACGAATTCTACATTGCAGAACGCATTCTGAATTTCAAGCGGATGCGAACAGCCGCCTGCCGATTGTGGCATCGACGCATCAGCGCCCCCCGCTTGCCGGAAAAGACACCTGCCCCTATGATCCCCGCCGACCACCTTTTTCCCAGGAACACCCCTCCCTTGCCCAGGACGTCCAAGCCCACCACCCCGCCTGAGCGTCGCACCGGCACCATTCAATCGGTCTCCATCGCCGCCCGGTTCCTGCAGGCCCTTGCCGCCGCGCCCGAGGCGCAGGCCCTTGGCGATCTGGCGCGTGCCACCGGCACCGCCGGGTCCAGCGCGCATCGGTATCTGCAAAGTCTGGTGCGCGAAGGGCTTGCGCAGCAAGACCCGGTCAGCGGGCACTATGATCTGGGGCCGATGGCGCTCGGGATCGGTATTGCCGCGCTCAAACGGGTGGATACGATCGAGATTGCGGCGGCGCGGATGAAACAGCTTGTCGCCGGTCACGCGGCCAGCGGCGGCGTCGCCATCTGGACAGACCGGGGGCCGACGCTGGTGCGCTGGTATCGCAGCACGCAGTTCTCCATCAGCTCGCTGGGGCTGGGCGATATTCTGCCGCTGGATAACACCGCCTGCGGGCTGGCGTTTCAGGCCTATCTGCCGCCCGCGCAGATCAAAGCGGTGCGCAAGGCCCAGCCCGCCGCCTTTCGCGGCACACCCCCCGCCGCGCAAACGCTTGAGGCGATCCGGAAGGAGGGAATCGCGGCATTGTCCAGCCACCTGCTGAGCGATGTGCGCGGCATGGCGGTGCCCGTGTTTGACGCGCAGAATGAAATTACTTGCGTCATGACCACGGTTGACAACATCGGCCAGACCTCGGGCGCGGCTGAGCGTGAGGCGCTTTTGCGCGCCGGGCGGGAGGTTGCCGGGCAGACGGGGGGCAGGCAAAGTGGGTCTCTTTACAAGTCCGAGTAAATCTGTCAGGTAATGCATACCCAATCCGGCCGCCTCCCCCTTTCCCCGCGGCCAGACCCGGCAACCGAGAGACCCCACCGCGCCGGAGTTGCCGATGACCCACCGCTCCCCCTCCCTTCTGATCGACCTTCTGGAAGCCGATGCGCAGGCCTGCGCGCATGGCTGCGGGCTTGAACCCCGCCTGCTGGAAATGCTCATTGATCGCGACAGCATTGTGCCGCGCGGCAGGCAATGGCCCCACCCTGCTGTCCATTCCCGCCCGGTTTCTGGCCCGCTTCCCGGTGCCCCCCGCTCAGCGCAGGAGGCAAGCCATGTCCGGCGCTAAACCCCGTCCGTTCCCATGGTCTGCCCGCCGCGTCGCCCCCCGGACGCCGCATACGCAAGGCGGTGCGCGGCCCGCCATCCCCGACCATGCCGGTCAGCACGGCAGCGCCCGCCCTGGCCGCCCGGATGAGGTGCATCTGTCCAGCCTTGCAGCGGATGACTTTGCGCGTATGACACTGGGGCTCATGCGCTGGCACTTCCAGACCTTCGCTGCGCCTGAAACCCAGGGTTGGCTGATGGCGCTGCGGGTGGCCTCGGCGCAGGTGGGTCCGCGCGGGGCGGGTGCGCTTTGCTATGACCTTGTTGCGCTGGTGCAGGCGTTGCGCGCCGCGCGCAGCTCGCCTTTCCGGTTCAACCCCGAAAGCTGCGCCTGCTGCCGTGACTGGCTGACGCCGGAAGAACGCCAGATGATGGCCCTGCTGGAGGCGCTGCGCCGCGGGCAGACCGGGCGCGCCCGTACGCTGGTGCAGCTTCTGTGCGATGGCAACCCTGACGGCGACCTGATCGCCATGGCAGAGGTCTATCTGCGCCACAACGCACCAGAGCGTCAGGGTGCCGGGAAACCTTACGGGGAACCTGCCCGCACAGGGCGTGGCGGGTAAGGCCGCCGCGCCTCTGCCAGACGCCCCACGCCTTGTTGTAAATATACTTGACAAGTAAAAGGTGATCTGTTGATGTTCCCCTATCGGCCTGCGAGGAGGCAGCGCCGGTAAGGGGGCGCGGCACGCATCAACGGGCTGGCATTGCCGGAACCGGGCGTGAACTGCCTGCCGCAACAGAATACGGTGCGGCCCGCAAAGGGCGGCGCGATTGCGTTCACAGGGAGGAACTCATGCGCAAAATCTTCGCTACGGGCATTATTGCCTTTGGAGCCATGGCCGGACAGGCCGATGCCCAGCAACTGCGCTTCATGACAGGGCCACAGGGCGGTGCATGGTACCCGCTGGGCGGGGCGATTCAGGCCATGGTCGCCAATGACGGGATCAGCATTCAGGTGCTTCCCGGCGGCGGCGTCGCCAATGCGCAGGGTGTTCAGGGCGGGCAGGCCGATATCGCTTTCGGCAACTCGATCTCGGTGGTCGATGCGCTGGAGGGGCGTGAACCCTTCTCAGGCCAGGCGGACAACATCTGCCTGCTGGCCACGCTCTATCCGCAGTATTTCCATATCGTCGCCACCCGGGCCAGCGGCGTTGAAACGCCCGAAGACCTGCGCGGGCGCCGCATTGTCACACAGCCGGTCGGCAACACCGCCGAGCAGGTCACCCGCGCCGTGCTTGAGACCGCCGGTCTGACCTATGCCGACATGCGCGGCGTTGATTATGTGTCCTATTCCGATGCCGTGGGACTGCTGCAGGATGGCAATGCCGAAGTGTTCACGCTGGGCACAACGGTTCCGGCCTCGTCGATCATGGACCTGTCCAACTCCACCCGGCTGAACTTTGTGGCGCTGACCGAAGAATTCATCGGGCGCATGCAGCAAGAGATCAACCCGGGCTATGCCTCGCTGGTCATTCCGGCAGGCGCCTATCCCGGGCAGGACGAAGAGGTGATCGTGGTGGGCTATACCACGCAGATCATCGTGCGCTGCGATCTGGATGACGGGGTGGTCGGCACCCTGCTGGAACGGATGTGGGAAAACCGTGGCGACATGGCCTCGATCAACGCGGTGATGCGCGACATCACCCTTGAAGACATGATGGAGGAAGGCGGCGTTCCGCTGCACGCCGCTGCACGCGCCTTCTACGAAGAGCACACCAGCCAGTAAACCGGCCTCCAGTGCCGCCCGGGCCGTGCCTGCACGGGCCGGGCGCTTCCTGACCTGATCGGAGCAGTGTGATGCAGGCCAAATACGTCTGGCTGCGGCACCTCGCCACGCTTGTGGCCGTGTCGATGAGCCTCTTTCACCTTTATGTCGCGTGGTTCGGCCCGCCGAACGCCTTCACGCTGCGCGCCACCCATTTCGGTTTTGCACTGGCGCTGGCCTTCATCAGCCTGCCGATGACCAGCCGCAACGCCACCAAGGGGCCGGGGCTGTTCGACCTTGTGCTGCTGATCGCCGCGCTGACCGCTGCCAGCTATCCGATCGTCAACCAGACCTATTTCAACACCCGCATGGCCTATGTCGGCCCTGTGTCGGTCATGGATCAGGTGATGGCGCTGATCATGATCGGCACCATTCTGGAGGCCACGCGCCGCGCCATCGGCATCATCCTGCCGCTGACCGCGCTGGCCTTCCTCGCCTATCAGGTATTCTTCACCAATACCGAGATCGTGCGCCTGCTTGAATACCAGTACATGACAACCGACGCGCTGTTCGGCGTGCCCGCGCAGGTTTCGGCCACCTATGTGGTGCTCTTCGTGATCTTCGGGGCGATGGCCGAGCGTTTTGGCGTGGGCAAGCTGTTCATCGACTTTGCGCTGGCGCTGACCGGCCAGGCGGCGGGCGGCCCGGCCAAGGTTGCGGTCATCACCTCGGGTTTCTTCGGTTCGGTCTCGGGCTCGGCGGTGGCGAATGTCATGACCACCGGCACTTTCACCATCCCGCTGATGAAGCGCATCGGCTACCGCCCGCAATTCGCAGGCGCGGTTGAGGCCGTGGCATCAACCGGCGGGCAGCTCATGCCGCCGATCATGGGCGCGGCGGCTTTCGTCATGGCCGAATTCATGGGTGTCAGCTACCTGACCGTGGCCGGTTACGCCCTGCTGCCCGCCTTGCTCTATTTCCTTGCCGTGTATCTGGCCGTCCATTTCGAGGCGCGCAAACACGGCATGAAGGGCCTGCCAAAGGCCGATCTGCCGCGGCTGGGCAAGGTGATCAAGGATGAGGGGCATCTGTTCCTGCCGATCTTCATCATCGTCGCCACGCTGATGAGCGGCTATTCCGCCCCCTTCTCGGCGCTGGCCGGTATCCTGTCGGTGGTGCCGGTGGTGCTGGCGCGCAAGACCACGCGCGGCGAGTTCAGCATTCCAAAGCTGATTGATGCCCTGCGCGCGGGTGCCATCAATTCAATCCCGGTGGCGCTGGCCTGTGCCTCGGCCGGGATCGTGATCGGGGTGATCGCGCAGACCGGCGTGGGGCTGACCTTTACCGGGCTGGTGCGCACGCTTGCCGGGCATCACCTGCTTCTGGCGCTGATCCTCACCATGGTGGCGGGTATCATTCTGGGTATGGGGATGCCCACCACGCCCGCCTATATCGTGCAGGTGGCGCTTCTGGTGCCTGCGCTGGTGAACATGGGGGTTCTGCTGCCCGCCGCGCATATGTTCGTCTTCTACTTCGCCATTCTTTCGGCCATCACGCCACCCGTGGCCATCGCGGTCTATGCCGCATGTGGCATAGCGCGATCTCCGGTGGTCAGCACCTCGGCGCTGGCGGTGCGGCTGGGTCTGACGGGCTATATCATCCCGTTCATGTTTGTCTATGGCCCGTCGCTTCTGATGATCGGCACCTGGACCGAGGTGATCCTGACCGCCTTTACCGCCGCCATGGGCGTGAGCTTTCTGGCGGGCGGGCTGGCGGGGTATTTCCTGCGCCCGGCGGGCTGGCTGGTGCGGCTGCTGCTGATCGCGGCGGCGCTGACCCTGATCAACCCGGGGCTTTACACCGACTTTGCGGGGCTGAGTCTGGGCCTGATTGCCACGCTTCTGAACCGCCGCGAGAAGGTAGAGGTCGTGCCCGAGCCCGAGATTGTGGACACCTCCTATATCCCGCCCCCACCGACAGCGGCCGATCAGAGCCGCAGCAGCTGAGCATGATGAAAGAACCCCGGGCAGATGGCCCGGGGTTCTTTCTTTCCAGTGCGGCAGTTGTGTTCAGTCGTCTCCAGGCGCCCACTGCGCGGCGCGCCTGCGCGCTGCCAATGTCGGCAGTGCAGCCAGCGCATCAGCCTCGATCTTGCCGGTGACGGTGCCATCCGGGCGGCGCGCCCATTTTCCCGGCAGGCCCCCTTCCCCCTCTGCCAGCCCGCGCGCCAGAACCGCGCGGCGCACCGCCATGCGGCGGATACCCAGGGTGCTGGTCTGGACAAAGAGCGCCTGCAACGCCGCTTCCTCGGCCTCAGGGGTGACCAGCAGCTCAAACCGGGTGGCGGGGCGGCCCTTCTTGCCCTGCAGCGCCAGCAGCGCCAGATCCACCACGCCGGGCAGCGCACGCAGATGCGCGGCGGCGGTGGCGATCTCTTCGCCGGTCATGTCATCGACATCGCAGACCAGCATGGCAACCCGGTCCTCATCAAACCCATCCGCATCGCCTTTGAACACCGTCACCCGCAGCACATTGGGCACGCCCTTCATCTCACGCGTACCCGCGCCGTAGCCGGTGGCGATCATCCGCCCGGACGGACGCCGCTGAGGGTGCTGCCCCTGCGTCAGATGCGCCACAATCGCCGCACCCGTGGGCGTTACCCGCTCGCCGCTGATCCCGTCATCGTGCCAGACATAGCCCTCCAGCAGCTTTTGCGTGGCGGGGGCGGGCACGGACAGAAGCCCGTGCGCGGTGCGGACCTGCCCGCCGCCAAGGGGCAGTGGCGACAGGCTGAACGTGGCGCCTTCCAGTGCCGCCAGCAGGCTGCCCGCTGCGGTGACATCCATCAGCGCGTCCCAATCGGCGATCTCATGGAAATGAACACGCTCAAGCGGGATGCCGTGGATCGCGCTTTCGGCCACGGCCAGACGGCGCAGAATGGCGCGGGCGTGGCGGGCGGTGCCGGGCGCGGTGGCGGCGCCCTCCAGCAATTGGTCCATCGCCAGCCAGGTCGTCTCGGCTCCCTTGCGGGCGGGGGCGGTGCCGGGGACAAGCCGGAAATGCGCCGAGGTTATGCCGGTGCGCACCACACGTTCCAGCAGCGCCTGCCCGGCCTCAGGCGGCAGGACAGCGGCGATATCGGCCATGACGCGGGCGGTCAGGTCCGGGCGGGCATCGAGCAGGGCCGCTGTGAACATATCCCCCGCCACACCGCCCTGCGGATCAAGATGCAGGTGCAGCCCTGCCCCGGTCATCCGTGCACCTCCGGCCAGCCGTTCATCAACCGCCCCTCTTCAAACCGCATCTCTTCCAGCCCGCCCACAACCTCAACCCCCGGGCGCGCCGCCAGCTCATCCAGCATCCCCTCGGACGCATAGAGCCATTCCAGCTGCAGTGAATTGGCGATGCGCAGCAGGCGCACCCTGTCAGGCGGGTCAGCCAGACAGGTGCGCACCGCCGCCTGGATCGCCGTGCGGTCACAGGGCATGGCCATCGGCAGCCCGGCATTGCGCAGCACGGTCGAGGTGAAGGCGTTGGGATAGGTCTGTTCAGGGTCAAACGCCTGCACCAGCCGGTGGGTGACAACGTCGGCCTGCGCCGCGCCATTGCCGTTCCCCGCCGTGCGCTCAGACAGGCCCAGCACCGCCAGCCGGGAAATCTGCGGCCCCCCCGTCATGCGCGGCGATGAGAAGCGGCCGGTGATATTGGGGTCCATGCCGGTACCCGAGAACTCCTTGCCGATCTCATCGACCACCAGCACATCCAGCGGGCCATTGGCCAAGGGTTGCGCCGGGTCGCCCAGCGGCAGGCGCGGCATGTTCGCCATCGCCTCGCGCAAGTAGGGCTGCTCGGCCTCCAGCATGCCGTCGCGGTCCAGCACCACCACGCGGGCAAGCTGGTCATAGGCATTCTCGATGGTGCCGATGCCGAACAGCACCTTGCAGCGCTCCAGCTTCATGGCGGCCATCTGCGCCACGAACTCTCCCACCCGGTCAATCCCCTTGGAATGGCAGCTTTCCGCGCCCGATTGCTTGCCCAGCCCGATCGCCAGCATCTTGGCCAGCCCGCTTTCCAAGGGCGCGCGGAACGAGGTATGCGGCTTGATCCGGTTGAATAGCACAATGCCATCAGCCTCCTGCGCCAGCCGGTCGATCTGCACCGACATGCCGTTGTCGAGTACACCGATCTCCACCGTCTCCATGCTGCTTTCAATGGCGCAGCCGATGCTTGCCTCGGTGATGCCCAGCTTGGCCAGCAGGGCGCGCTGCCCCTCGGCGGTGGCGCCGCCATGGCTGCCCATCGCGGGCACCACGAACGGCTGCGCGCCGCGCGCCGCCAGACCGGTGACAATGGCGCGCAACAGCTCGGGAAAGCTGGCGATGCCCCGGCTGCCAGCGGTCACCGCGATGCGCATGCCGGGCCGCACCCGTTTTGCGACAAACGGCGCGGCGGCCAGCGCATCGGCCAGTCCCTGCGCCGGGTTGTCGATGCGCGGCGCGTCAAAGCGCTGGCGGCAGAGGGCGATGCGCGGCAGGGGCGTGTCGGCGATCAGCCGTACATAGGCGGGTACGGGTGGGGTCATTCCTCAGCGCCCGTTCTTTTCACGCCATTCAGCGTATTTCTGCACGTTCTCATCCTTGGTGGCCGGGTAAAGGCCGATGATCCCGGCCCCGGCCTGCACCTGCTCAAGCACAAAATCCTCGAATGATTCCATGCCGGTGCATTCCTCGGCCAGTTCCTCAGCCAGATGCGCGGGAATGACCATCACCCCATCGCCATCGCCTAGCAGCACATCGCCCGGAAACACCGCCACGCCGCCGCAGGCCACCGGCACATTCAGCTCCAGCGCCTCATGATGCGTCAGGTTGGTGGAGGCGGAGGGGCGGGCGCAATAGGCGGGCATGTCCAGCGCGCCGATCCCGGCGAAATCCCGAAAACCGCCGTCAGACACCACGCCCGCCGCACCCCGAAGCGCCAGCCGGGTGATCAGGATGGACCCCGCGGTTGCCGCACGCGCGTCGCCGCGCGCGTCCATCACCAGCACATGGCCCGGCGGGCAGGTCTCCATCGCCACGCGCTGCGGATGGTCCGGCCTGCGGAACACCTCAATCCCGTTGCGGTCTTCGCGCGCGGGGATGTAGCGCAGGGTGAACGCCTGTCCCACCATGACCTCGCCTTTGACGGCCACCGGCTGCACGCCCTGAATGAACTGATTGCGCAGGCCGCGTTTGTAAAGCGCGGTCGCCACCGAGGCGGTTGAGACCTTCTTCAGGCGGGCGCGGGTCTCATCGGAAAGGGTGTAGTCGCTCATGTCCGTTTCCCCTGTTTCAGATTATTGGCGCTGAGGAAAGCATCTAGCCGGGCCTGCTGATCCGGCGTCAGCGGCCATGCCGAAGGGGGCCGCGTGGGGCCGCAATCGAGCCCCATGGCGATCAGCGCGGCCTTCACGCCGGTGACATTGGTGCCGTTCATCTCCTCAGCGCGGATATCCTCGAACACCCGCATCCCGGCAATCAGGCGGTTGGCAAGGGCATAGTCGCCGCCATCCAGCGCGGCATGAATCGCCATGGACCGCTCAGGCCAGACATTGATCAACCCCGAGGTGAAGCCACGCGCCCCCACGGCATAGAGCGGCGGTGCCCAGACCTCGGCCAGACCGCCGACCCAGGTGATGGAGGGGTCGCAGGCCGCCATTGCCTCGGCCAGTTTCAACGGGTTCGGCGTGGCCCATTTCACACCGCGCACCCCCGGCACGGCGCAGAGATCGGCAATCGCCTTGGTGCCGATGCTGTCGTTGCGCAGATAAAGCATCATCGGCAACCCGCCCGAGGCATCCGCCACGGCATTCAGATAATCGACAATCCCGCGCGGCGCGACAAAGGGGTCAGGCGGCTGGTGGATCATCAGCGCGGTTGCCCCGGCATCGGCAGACACCCGCGCCAGTTTGCAGGCATCGCGGATACCGCGCCCCACACCGGCCAGAACCGGCGCGCGGCCATCCACCAGCGCCACAACCTCGCGCGCCATGGTGCATGCCTCGTCGGTGGTCAGCGCATAGAACTCGCCGGTATTGCCGTTCACCACAGGGATATGCATGCCCGCCCCCAGCGCGCGGTCAATCACCGGCGCCAGCTTTTCCGGCGCGATGCCGCCAGCCGCGTCATAAGGTGTTACGAGGATTCCCGAAATACCGCTGAGCGCCTTATCAAGTGTATCAGCCATCTGTGCCTCTCAGAAAATATCCGGCTCACCCGCAGCGGGGCCGAAATCACGTTGCAGAAAATCGAAATCGCAGCCGGTGTCGGCCTGGGTGACGTGCTTTGAATACATCCAGCCCCAGCCGCGCGCATAGCGGGGTTCAGGCGGTTGCCATGCCTTGTGCCGCCGCGCCAGCTCGGCATCATCCACCAGCATGTCCAGCCGCCGCGCGGGCAGATCAAGGCGCACAATATCGCCGGTTTTCAACAGCGCCAGCGGCCCGCCCACATAGGCCTCAGGCGCGACATGCAGCACGCAGGCGCCATAAGATGTGCCCGACATCCGCGCATCCGAGATCCGCAGCATATCGCGGTGGCCCTGTTTGATCAGCGCCTTGGGGATCGGCAGCATCCCCCATTCGGGCATCCCCGGCCCGCCCAGCGGCCCGGCATTGCGCAGCACCAGCACATGGTCGGGCGTGACCTCCAGCGCCTCATCGTCAATGGCTTTCTTCATTTCGGGATAGCTGTCAAAGACCAGCGCCGGGCCTTCGTGGACATGGAACTTAGGATCACAGGCGGCGGGTTTGATCACCGCGCCATCGGGGCACAGATTGCCGCGCAGCACGGCCAGCGAGCCCTCATGATAGACGGGGTTCGACAGCGGGCGGATCACATCGTCATTCCAGACCTTCGCGCCCTCCAGATTGGCACCCAGCGTCTGGCCGTTGACGGTGAGGCAGGAAAGCTCCAGCCGGTCGCTGATCTGGGCCATCAGCGCCCGCAGGCCCCCCGCATAGTGGAAATCCTCCATCAGATAATCCTTGCCCGAGGGGCGGACATTGGCGATCAGCGGCGTCACCCGCCCCAGCGCGTCAAGGTCATCGAGCGTGAGCGGCACACCGGCGCGCCGGGCCATGGCGATCAGATGCACCACGGCATTGGTGGAACAGCCGGTGGCCATGGCCACAATCGCCGCATTGCGCACCGAGGCTGCGGTGACAATCCGGTTCGGTGTCAGGTCTTCCCAGACCATACCGACAATCCGCCGCCCGCATTCGGCTGACATGCGCTGATGCCCTGAATCCACCGCCGGGATGGACGAGGCGCCGGGCAATGTCAGCCCCATGGCATCGGTGATCGCGGTCATGGTGCTGGCGGTGCCCATCGTCATGCACACGCCGGGCGAGCGCGCGATACCGCCCTGCAACCCCTCCCATTCGGCGTCAGAGATATTGCCCGCGCGCCGCTCATCCCAGTATTTCCATGCGTCCGAGCCAGAGCCGAGATGCTGACCCCGGTAATTGCCGCGCAGCATCGGCCCTGCGGGCAGATAGATCATCGGCACCCCCGCCGTGATCGCGCCCATCACCAGCCCTGGCGTGGTTTTGTCGCAACCGCCCATCAGCACCACGCCGTCAAACGGGTGTGAGCGGATCATCTCTTCGGTCTCCATCGCCAGCATGTTGCGATAGAGCATCGAGGTGGGTTTGGTGAAGCTCTCATCCACCGAGAGCGACGGCAGCTCCACCGCAAAGCCCCCCGCCATCTGGATGCCGCGCTTCACATCCTTGGCCCGTTCGCGGAAATGCGCGTGGCAGGAGTTCATCTCGGACCAGGTGTTCAGAATGCCGATCAGCGGTTTGTCCATGAACTCTTCGGGCGCATAGCCCAGCTGCATCATGCGCGAGCGGTGACCAAAGCTGCGCAGGTCATCGGGCGCGAACCAGCGGGCAGAGCGAAGGTCGGACGGGGCTTTGCGGGTCATGAAGGCCTCATTTCTGGAAAACGTGAACAACGGCAACCCGGTGGCTTGGCATCAGCGCGCAAGCCGGGCTAACTGCGCGGTGGCCTGCGGGCTGGCAGCGCAAGAGGGAGGCGACATGACGGAAAACCAACTCAAGGCCGGGATCGCGGCGGACAGGCGGATGGCGGGGATCTGGCTGTCGCTGGACGCGCCCGCGATTACCGAGATGGCCGCCGACAGCGGCGCCGACTGGCTGCTGATCGACATGGAGCATTCGCCCACCGCGCTCTCCCACATCCCCGACCATCTGCGCGCCACGCGCGGCGCGCAGGCGGAACCCGTGGTGCGGGTGCCTGCGGCCGAGCCGGTGATCGTCAAGCGGTTGCTGGATATGGGCGCGCGCAGCCTGATGTTTCCCATGATCGAAAGCGCCGAAGATGCCGCGCGGGTGATCAGCTACACCCGCTACCCGCCGCAGGGCATGCGCGGGCTGTCGATGACCACGCGCGCGAATGGCTATGGCCGCAACGCCGGTTACCTGACCAGCTACACCGCTGATCTGTTCGTGATCGTGCAGGTCGAAACCCCGCAGGCCGTGCGCGCCATTCCCGCGATTGCGGGGGTCGAGGGGATCGACGCCATCTTCATCGGCCCGGCGGACCTTTCGGCGGCGATGGGCCATCTGGGCCAGCCCACCGCGCCCGAAGCACAGGCGCTGATCGACGAGGCCTGCGCCATGGCCCATGCGGCAGGCAAGCCCATCGGCATTCTGGGTTTCGGCGATGAACTGGCCCGCAGCTATTTCGCGCGCGGCTTTGATTTTGTCGCGGTGGCGGGTGACAGCTGGCTTCTGGCGCGGCAGATGGACGGGCTGCTGGCCCGCGTCAAAGGCTGAGCCGGGGCGGGCGGGCAGAGTGGCGCAGTGCATGCTCACACCCGCCGCCCCATATCCGTGACGCGGCGGCGCGCGTGGACAATGTGAATGCTCATCAACAGCCCCGCCCCTTCGGCATCGCGGCTGCGGATCGCTTCAAGGATCTGGCGGTGTTCGTCCAGCACCGCTTCAATCCGCGCCTCGGACCCTTCGCTGGTCAGTTTCTGGGCCACGGCAATCGCCTGAAGCATCAGGGGCCGCGTGGCATTGAGCATTTCGCAGAAAATCTCATTGCCGCTGGCGCGCGCCACGGCCATGTGGAAGTCAAAATCCGCCTCGCGCACCGGCTGGCGGGCGCGCATCGTGGTCTTCATCACCGACAGCGCCTCTTCCAGCCGCTCCAGATCCTGCGGGGTGGCGCGCAGGGCGGCGTGGCGGGCGGTCGCGGCCTCTACCGCAAGGCGCGCTTCCATGCAGCGCATCAACCCGGCCACGTCATCGGCGCGGGCATGTTCGATCAGCCCCTGCGGCGGGCGGCGGCGCACGAAGCTGCCCACCCCGTGCCGGGCGGCAACGAAACCATCCTCGCGCAGCCGCAAAAGCGCCTCGCGCACCACGGGCCGCGAGACCGAGAACCGCGCGCTGATCTGGTGCTCGGAGGGCAGCTTTTCACCCTCGGCCATCTGGCCCGAGGCGATGAGTTCCAGAATCCGGCCATAGATCTGATCGGCCAGCGTTTCGCGCTTGCGGATGGATGTGTTCAGAAGCGGATCGTCCGATGCCGTCATAGCGCGCCCTCTCCCGTCTGAGCAGCCCGCCACCGCCCTGCGATGCGCAGGGCAGCGCAGGCCGCGCCGTATCCGTTGTCGATATTGACCACCAGCACCCCCGGCGCGCAGCTAGCCAGCACGGCGTTGAGCGCGGTCATGCCGCCTTGCGCGACGCCATAACCCGCCGATGTCGGCACCGCGATCACACAGCCCGGCACCAGCCCGGCCACGACGCTGGGCAAGGCCGCATCCATGCCTGCGCAGACGATCAGCACATCGGCCTGTTGCAGTTCCCCGGCCCGTTCCATCAGCCGCCACAACCCGGCCACCCCGACATCGGCGACCATCGCGGCCTCGATACCGGACCAGCGCAACACGCGCTGCGCCTCGGTCGCCGGTCCCGCATCCGAGGTGCCCGCCGTGACCACCGCCACCCGGAGGCCGACATGCACGGGGGCAGGCGCGCCCAGATAAGCCACCCGCGACAGCGCGCAGTAGTCCAGCGCATCGCGTACCGGATCAGGCAGCGCTTCATGCTGGGCGGCGGTCAGGCGGGTGATGAGCCTGCGGTGTCCGGCGGCATGGGCATCCGTCAGGATACTGACCAGAAGCGGCAGTGGTTTTGGTTCGGCCAGAATGGCCTCTTCAAGCCCGATGCGCTGCGCGCGGCTGGTGTCGAAATTCAGATGTGATGACCCTTCAGGCATGAACAAACGCGCTCCCGCGCTGATAGGGCCGCAGCGGCAGGGGGGCCGCACCGGCGAGCTCCCCGGCCAGCGCTGAGAGGGCAAGGCGCGCGCCCGCGTCCAGCGCCTCAAGCGCTGCGGCCTCGATCTCGATCACAAGCCCCGCTTCCTCCTGACGGCAGCGCAGAGCCACGCCCCCCAGCCGCGCCCGCAATGCCGCCTCGATCCGGTCGATCTGCTGCAAGGCCTCTGGCTCTATCCGCAGGCCGGTGCGCACCCGGCTGGACAGGCAGGGCGACGAGGGCAGTTCAGCCAGCGCCCCCAGCCCCAGCGCGCGGGCCAGCGCGCGCACCATGGCCTTGTCCAGCCCGGCGTCGACAAACGGATGGCGCACGCCATGCTGCGCGGCGGCCTGCAACCCCGGCCGGTAATCGCCCAGATCATCCAGATTGGTGCCCGAGGCCACCACCGCCCCCAGCTTTGAGAGCGTGGTATAGAGATGGCCCTTGCAGAAATAGCAGCGGTTGACCGGGTTGGCGCGATAGGCGGGGTCGTCAAATTCCCCCGCATCCACCAGCCTCAGCGGCAGGCTGGTGCGCAGCGCCATATCCTGCACCCGCCCCAGCGCATCGGCGGGCACGGCGGGTGAGCGGGCATGGCACAGAACCGTTGTGCCCGGCGCGCGCACCTGTGCCGCTGCTGCCGCCAGCGTCAGGCTGTCGATCCCGCCGCTGACGGCGATCACGAGCGTGTCCGCGCCGGACAAGGCCGCGCGCAACGCTTCCGGAACCATAGGCAACTCCTCCCACCGGGGCCTGTCAGATCATGCACCCGGTCCGCGCTGTTGTAAACATTATTGACAAGCCTGTCCAGTTCAGGTCAGACACTTTGTGACAACGAGGAGAAAAGCCATGCCGCACGCAACCACACCCGGCCCCCGCACCGCGGGCAAGGTATTGGTGGACCAGCTTCTGGTGCACGGGGCCGATATGGCCTTCTGCGTGCCCGGCGAAAGCTACCTTGAGGTGCTCGATGCCCTGCATGACGTGCCCGACCGCCTGACGCTGATCAACGCCCGCCACGAGGCAGGCGCGGCCAATATGGCCGAAGCCTATGGCAAGCTGACCGGCAGGCCCGGCATCTGCATGGTCACCCGTGGGCCGGGCGCCTGCCATGCCTCCATCGGGGTGCATATCGCGCAACAGGACAGCACGCCGATGATATTGCTGATCGGGCAGGTGGGCCGCGCCATGACTGACCGCGAGGCCTTTCAGGAGGTGGATTACCGCGCCATGTTCGGCGGGCTGGCCAAGTGGGTTGCGCAGATCGACACGCCTGAGCGGGTGCCGGAATACATCGCCCGCGCCTTTCGCGTCGCCACATCCGGGCGGCCCGGGCCGGTGGTTCTGTCGCTGCCCGAGGACATGCTGACCACCACGGTCACGGTGCCTGACACCCGCCCCTATACCGCCACGCAGGCAGGCCTTGTGCCCGGCGCACTGGAACAAATCCTCGCGGAACTGGAGACCGCCGAGCGCCCGCTGCTGCTGCTGGGCGGCTCCGGCTGGACCAATCAGGCCGCCACCGATATCCGCCGCTTTGCCGAGGCCAACAAGCTGCCCGTGACCACCTCGTTCCGGCGGCAGGATGCGATCGACAACCGCTCTGACAGCTATGTCGGCGAATTCGGCACCGCCACGCCTGCCGCGCTGCGCAAACGGCTGAATGAGGCGGATGTGGTGTTGGTGCTGGGCGCGCGGCTGGGTGAGATGACCTCGAACGGCTATGAAAACCTTGTGCCGCCGGAACTGCCGCAACGGCTGATCCACATCCATCCCGATGCCGATGAGATTGGCCGGGTTTACGGCCCGCATCTGGGCTTTGCGGGCAACATCCCCGATACTGCCGCCGCGCTGGCGGGGTTGAGCCTTGCGCGGCAGAATGTCTGGGGCGACTGGGTGGGCAGGCTGCGGCAGGAATACCTTGCCGACACCGCCATGCCCGCGGATGGCGGCTGGGCGCTGGACATGGGGCAGGCCTTCTGCGCGCTGCGCGACGATCTGCCCGATGACGTGATCATCACGCTGGACGCGGGCAACCACACCGGCTGGGCGCAGCGCTTCCTGCGCTTTGGCCGCCCGGGGCGAGAGCTGGGCTCGACCTGCGGCGCGATGGGCTATTCGGTGCCCACCGCTGTGGCCGCCAGCCTTGTGCATCCTGAGCGGCTGGTGCTGGCGATGGTGGGCGATGGCGGTTTCATGATGAGCGGGCAGGAGCTGGCGACCGCCGTGCAATACGGCGCCACGCCGGTGGTGCTGGTGTTCAACAACGGCATCTACGGCACCATCCGCATGCATCAGGAGCGTGAACACCCGCACCGCCTGTCAGGCACCACGCTGGGCGGGCAGGATTTTGTGCGCATGGCCGAAGGCTATGGCTGCTACGCCGAGCGCGTGACCCGCACCGCCGATTTCGCACCGGCACTGGCGCGGGCGCGGGCCTCGGGCCGGGCGGCGGTGCTGGAGCTGGTGACGGACCCTGAACAGATCTCGTCGCGCACCACCATCACCCGCCTGCGCGAGGCCGCAACAGCATGAGCGGCATGGACCAACTGATCACTGCCCTGCGCGGCGTGGTGGGCGACGGCCATGTCTGGACCGACCCGGAGCGCATGGCCCCCCATCTGCACGAGGATCGCGGGCGCTGGTTCGGCAACAGCCCCGCCGTTGTCCGCCCCGCCACGACTGCCGAGGTGGCCGCCTGCGTGCGGCTGTGCGCCGGCGCGGGTGTGGCGATGGTGCCGCAGGGCGGCAACACCGGGCTGGTGGGCGGTGGCTCGCCTGAGGGAGGCATCGTCATCTCTCTGTCGCGGATGAACCGCATCATTGATCTGGACGCGATGAATGCCACCATGACGGTTGAGGCGGGCTGCACGCTGGCCCAGATCCAGCAGGCCGCCGAGGCCGCCGGGCGGCTGTTCCCGCTGTCGCTGGCGTCCGAGGGCAGTTGCCAGATCGGCGGCAACCTCTCCACCAATGCCGGGGGCACCGCCGTTCTGCGCTACGGCACCACGCGGGAATTGGTGCTGGGGCTGGAGGCGGTTCTGCCCTCGGGTGCGGTGCTGAACGCGCTGAGCGCGCTGCGCAAGGACAACACCGGTTATGCGTTGAAGGACCTGATGATCGGCGCCGAGGGCACGCTGGGCATCATCACCGCCGCTGTGTTGAAGCTGCACCCCATGCCCGCCACGCAGGCCACCGCGATGATCGCCTGCGCAGGCCCCACCGAGGCTTTGCAGATATTTGATCTGCTGCGCGCCCGGTGCAGTGATACCCTGACGGCGTTTGAATATCTTGAGCGTTTCGGCCTGCAAATGGTGCTGGACCATCTGCCCGGCGCGCGTGACCCGCTGGAAAGCATCTGGCCCGCCTATGCGCTGATCGAGCTGTCCTCGCCTGACCCGGATGCTGACCTGCAACACCGCCTTGAAGCTGCGCTGGCGGATGCGATGGAAGAGGGGCTGGTGTCCGATGCCGTCATCGCCGCGTCCAAGGGGCAAAGTGCCGCCCTCTGGACCCTGCGTGAAAGCATGTCCGAAATGCAGAAACCCGCCGGGGCCTCCATCAAGCATGACGTCGCGGTGCCGGTGTCAAAAGTGGCCCGCTTCATTCTTGAGGGGGTCGCGGCCTGCAAGGCCTATATGCCCGAGGTCCGACCCTGCCCCTTTGGCCATTTCGGCGACGGCAACATCCACTTCAACCTGACCCGCCCCGCCGCCATGAGCGACGCCGAATTCCTGTCGCATTACGCCGCGTTCAACCGAATCGTGCATGATCTGGTTGCCAGCATGGGTGGCTCCATCTCGGCTGAACATGGGATCGGGCTGGCCAAGCGCGATGAGCTGCCGCGCTACAAAGACCCGGTGGCGCTGGCGCTTTGCCGTAGTATCAAGGCGGCAATCGACCCGCATAACCTGATGAACCCCGGCAAGGTACTTGC
>NZ_DAIRVN010000086.1:0-21293 GCF_036802785.1 Pararhodobacter sp. | reverse complement strand
GTCCCTCTTGGCCGGGGGGTGCGGGGGGCGGGCAGCCCCCCGCAGCCTTGTCACAGGCGCACACGCCCGGCGCGGGGGTCATACATCGGCTCAAGCGAGGCGCGGGCCGCCACGCGCCGCCCGGCCACATCAATCTCATAATGCGACTCCAGAAGCGCCGCGATGCTTTCGCCCGCGCAGGGCACATACCCCAGGGCCACCGAACCGCCCAGAAAATGCCCGTAATTGCCGCTGGTGACGGTCCCCACAATACGCCCGTCACGCAACACCGGCTCGTTGTGGTAGACCATGACCTCAGGGTCATTGAGCAGGAACTGCATCATCCGCCGCTCCAGCCCGGCCTCGCGCTTGCGCAACACGGCTTCGCGGCCGATGAACGCGCCCTTGGCGGTTTTCACCGCAAATCCAAGGCCCGCCTCCAGCACATGGTCCTCATCGGTGATGTCATGGCCGAAGTGGCGGAAACCCTTCTCGATGCGGCAACTGTCGAGCGCGTACAGGCCGCACAGGGTGATTTCCGGCGCAGCCTCTGTCAGGGCCTCGAACACATGCGCGGCCTGATCGCTCGACACATAAAGCTCCCAGCCCAGCTCGCCCACATAGGAGACCCGGTGCGCGCGGGCCAGCCCAAGGCCGATCTCGATTTCGCGGGCCGTGCCGAAAGGGAAGCGCTCATTATCTAGCGCATCGGGCGTCACCCGCGCCAGCACCTCGCGGGCCTGCGGGCCCATCAGGCACAAGACGGCCTCGCCCGCCGTCACATCGGTGATCACCGCGAACTCATCCATCAGATGGCGCTTCAGCCAGGCCAGATCGCGTTGCAGCGTCGCGCCCGGCACCACCAGCAGAAAGGCTGTTTCCGACAGGCGCGTGACCGTCAGGTCGCTTTCGATCCCGCCACGCGCGTTGAGCATCTGGGTATAGACGATCCGGCCGGAGGCCACATCCATCTCATTCGCGCAGAGCCGTTGCAGGAACGCCAGCGCATCGCGCCCCTCCACCCGGATCTTGCCAAACGAGGTCATGTCGAACAGCCCGACCCGTTCGCGCACGGCCATATGCTCGGCGCGCTGGTTGTCGAACCAGTTCTGCCTGCCCCAGGAATAGCGGTATGCGCGCGCCTCGCCCGGCTGCGCGAACCAGTTGGCGCGCTCCCAGCCCGCGACCTCGCCAAAGACCGCACCGCGCGCCTTGAGATGTTCATGCAGCGGCGAGCGGCGGATGCCGCGCGCGGTTTCCACCTGCCGGTAGGGGAAGTGATCGGCGTAAAGCAGGCCCAGCGTTTCCGTGACACGCTCTTTCAGGTAGCGGCGGTTGCGCTGGAAGGGCTGGGCGCGGCGGATATCGACCTCCCACAGATCGAACGGCGGCGCGCCCTCGGTCATCCAATGCGCCAGCGCCATCCCCGCCCCGCCGGACGAGACGATGCCGACCGAGTTATAGCCCGCCGCGACCCAGTAATTGCCCAGCTCCGGCGCCTCTCCCAGATAATAGCGGTCATCCGGGGTGAAGCTTTCCGGGCCGTTGAAGAAGGTGTGGATGCCCGCCGTCTGGAACATCGGCATCCGGTTCATGGCCGCGCTCAGGATCGGCTCGAAATGGTCGAAATCCTCGGGCAGGCTGTCAAAGCAGAAATCCTCGGGGATGCCGTTCATACCCCAGGGTTTCGCCTTTGGCTCGAACGCGCCCAGCATCATCTTGCCCGCATCTTCCTTGTAATAGGCGCATTCATCGGGCACGCGCAGCACCGGCAGGCGGCCAAGGCCCTCGATAGGCTCGGTCACAAGATAGAAATGCTCGGCGGCATGCAGGGGCAGCGTGACACCGGAGGCGGCGGCCAGATCGCGGCCCCACATGCCGCCGCAATTGACCACATGCTCGCAGGCGATGGTGCCGGTTTCACCGCCCGCCTCAAAGGCAACGCCGGTCACGCGCTTGCCATCGTCCAGCACCCGCGTGACCTTGACGCCCTCACGGATCACGGCGCCCATCTGGCGCGCGCCCCTGGCCAGCGCCATGGCGATGTTGGCCGGATCGCATTGACCATCAAGCGGCAGATGCACCGCGCCCACCACGTCGGCGACATTGAGATGCGGATACATCGCCTTGACCTCAGCAGGCGATATTTCCCCCACCTCGACATCGAAGGCCCGCGCCAGCGCGGCTGAGCGCAACAGTTCCTCGTGCCTTGCCTGCGTGAGCGCGACCGAGATGGAGCCGGTCTGGCGCATGCCCGTGCTGATCCCGGTCTCGGCCTCCAGCCGGGTGTAAAGATCGGCGGAGTATTTCGCCAGCCGCGTCATGTTGAGCGAGCCGCGCAGCTGGCCGATCAGCCCGGCCGCATGCCAGGTGGTGCCGCAGGTGAGTTGCTTGCGTTCCAGCAGGAGAATGTCGCGCCACCCCGCTTTCGCCAGATGATAGGCGAGCGAACAGCCCGAGATGCCGCCGCCGATGATGACGACCCGGGCATGGGTGGGGAGTGTGGGGGACATGGCCGGGCCCCGCTGTTCAGCGGTGGGGCGAGGGGCTGCCCGCCCCTCGCGCTCCCCGGCCAAAGGGGAAGCACGCTTCCCCTTTGGAAACCCCCGGCACGGTCGCAGCGCCGCGCCTTTTGAAAGAAAAAGTGCGTATTTTTGGCAAGATGAAGGGCGTCATGCGCGCAGTCTTTCGTTGGACGGATCCCAGAGTGGCGCATCGGGCTGGACAATCGCGCGGCGCTTTTCGCCGAAGACCTCGATGTCGATTGCGGTGCCCGGTATGGCCAGATCGGCGCGCAGCATGCCCAGCGCGATACACTGGCCCGTGCGATGGCCAAAACCGCCCGAGGTGGTTTCGCCCACGACCTGACCGTCATGCCAGAGGGTGGACATATAGGGCGGGTCACTGTCGCCGGGTTCGAGTGTGAGCAGGACGAAGCGTTTGCTGCTGCCCTGCTGCTTTTCCGCCTCAAGGGCGGCTTTGCCGGTGAAGGCGGGCTTGTCCCATTTGATGAAGCGTTCCAGCCCGCCCTGCAACAGGGTGTAATCGGTTGAAAGGTCGCCCTTCCAGGCGCGATAGCCCTTCTCGATCCGCAGGGAATTGAGCGCGAACATGCCGAAGGGTTTGAGGCCCAGCGGCTGCCCCGCCGCCATCACCGCATCCCAGACCGGCGCGGTGTCCTCGGTCTTTGTATGGATTTCCCAGCCCAATTCACCGGCGAAGGACACCCGCACCAATTGGCACCAGCGCCCGGCGATCTGGGCGGATTGGTGGGTCAGCCAGGGCTTGCTGAGGTCAGCATCGGTGACGCCGGCCAGCACGGCGCGCGATTTCGGGCCGGTGAGGATCTGGCAGGCGAAAGCGTCAGTCATGTCAGTGATGGTTATAGCCGCGCCTTCGGGCAGGTGCTGTGTCAGCCAGTCATGGTCATGGCGTTGCGCAACGGCGGCGGTGATCAGGAAGAAGAGATCGTCATCAAGCGCCATGACCGACATCTCGGTGACGATCCGGCCCTTGTCATCGGCGAAGTAGGCCAGTCCCAGCCGCCCCGGTCTGGGCACCGCGCCGGTGATCATGGTTTCCAGCCAGGCCCGCGCCCCGGCGCCCGAAACGCTGAAGCGCGAGAAGCCCGGCAGGTCGAGCAGGCCTGCCGCGTCGCGCACCGCCGCGCATTCGGCCTTCACCGCACCAAACCACGGGCCTTCCCTGTTCCATGTCTGTTGCGCGGCTTCCGAGGTGTCATCGCCGGGCCGGGCGAACCAGTTGGCGCGTTCCCAGCCGTTATAGGCGCCGAACTGCGCACCAAGTGCTGCCACGCGGTCATGGACCGGCGACAGCTTTCTGCCACGCCCGGCGGGCCAGCTGTGATGCGGGAAATGAATGGCGTATTCGTGGCCGTAAACCTCCATCCCCTTCTGCACGCAATACGCATGATCCTCAAACCCGGTGAAGCGGCGCGGGTCGCAGGACCACATGTCCCATTCGGTCGCGCCTTGCGTGATCCATTCCGCCAGCACCTTGCCCGCGCCGCCGCCCTGACAAATGCCGAAGGTGAAGACACAGGCCTCGAACGCGTTGGGCACGCCGGGCATGGGGCCGATCAGCGGGTTGCCATCGGGGGTATAGGGGATGGGGCCGTTGATGACCTTTTGCAGGCGCGCTTTCTCCAGCAGCGGCACGCGGGCCATGGCATCGTTGATATGCCACTCCAGCCGCTCCAGATCATCGGGGTAAAGCTGAAAGCTGAAATCCTCAGGCATCGGGTCATCGGGGGTGGCCCAATGCGCGCGGCAGGGGTTTTCATAGGGGCCAAGGTTGAAGCCCGCCTTTTCCTGCCGCAGGTAATAGCTTGAATCGACATCGCGCAGGAGCGGCAGCTTGTGGCCGGTTTCGCGCGTCCATGCTTCCAGTTCGGGGATGGTGTCGAACAGAAGGTATTGGTGGCTCATCACCATCATCGGCACACGGCGGCCGAACATCGCGCCCACGCGGGCGGCGTAATAACCGGCGGCATTCACCACATAGTCGCAGTGCACCGGGCCTTTTGGGGTTTCCAGCACCCATTCCCCGCCCTCACGCCGCGCGCCGGTGACCGGGCGGAACCGCTCGATCCGTGCGCCCTTGTCGCGCGCGCCCTTGGCCAGCGCCTGCGTCAGCTGCGCGGGGTCGATATCGCCGTCATAGGGGTCATAGAGCGCGCCGGTAAGGTCATGGGTTTCAAGGAACGGGTAGCGGCTGCGGATCTCATCGGGGGCGAGAATGTCCAGCTCCATCCCCTGATAGCGGCCCATCCCCACCACGCGCTGAAACTCGCGCAGCCGTTCGCGGCTGTGCCCCAGCCGGACCGAGCCGGTGACGTGGTAGTTCATGGGATAATCCACCGCCGCGCCCAGCCCGCGATAGAGTTCGGCCGAATAGCGCTGCATGTTCATGATCGACCATGAGGACGAGAAGGTGGGCACATTCCCCGCCGCATGCCATGTCGAACCGGCGGTCAGCTCGTTACGCTCCAGCAGCAGGCAATCGCTCCAGCCCGCCAGCGCCAGATGATACAGTGCCGAGGTCCCGACAACCCCGCCCCCGATGATCACAACCCGCGCCGTTTCCGCCATGTCTGCCTCCGGTCTGTCAGGATGATCATTGCGCGGGACGGGGGCAAAAGGCAATTCGACAGAGAGGGCAAAAATAATCGGATTTTCCGATTAGAGCCTTGCGCAAGACAGATGTTGCAATTGATAATCATTCGCATTAGAGAGGGTGCAGGTATCTCTGATAACGGACACAATGATGAAACGCCCGCTTCTTGCCCTCGCGCTCAGCCTTTCGCTGGCCCCTGCCCTCGCCCATGCCGAGCCCCCGCGCCTTCTGACAACGATCGGCATGATCGCTGACCCGGCGGCAAGAATTGCCGGTGACTGCGTTCAGGTCGAAGCGCTGATCGGCCCGGGGCTGGACCCGCATCTTTACCAGCCGCGCCCTTCCGACATCGGGCGGCTTCAGGCGGCGGACCGGATCATGGCGCTGGGGCTGGGGCTGGAAGGGCGGCTGGCCGACGTGCTGGCGCGGACCGGCGCGCTGATGCTGGGCGATACCCTTGACCCGGGCTGGCTGCTGGAGGCTGAGGGCGCACCGGACCCGCATCTGTGGATGGACCCCCACCTGTGGAGCAGCATTCTGCCCACCCTCGCCGATACGCTGAGCACAATGGCACCGGATTGCGCCGCCGATATCGCAAGCCGGATGGATGCCGAGGCCACGCGGATGGCAGCGCTGGATGACTGGGCCGCGCAATCGCTGGCCACCATCCCCGATGGGCAACGGGTGCTCCTGACGGCGCATGACGCCTTTGCCTATTTCACCGCGCGCTACGGGCTGGAAAACCTTGCCATTCAGGGTATTTCGACCGAATCTGAACCCTCCATCGCGGTGATTGACTCGATGGCGCGCGAAGCGGCGGAGCGCGCCATTCCGGCGGTGTTCATCGAAACCACGCTCAACCCTCGCGCGGTGCGCGCGCTGATCGAGGCCGCTGCGGCGCGCGGTCACACGCTGGCGCTGGGGGGGGAGCTGTACTCAGATGCGCTGGGTGAGGCTGGCAGCGGCGCAGACACCTATCCGGGCATGATCGTGGCCAATGTTACCGCCATCACCGAAGCGCTTGGCGGCACGCCGGCCCCCCTGCCGGAGGGTCTGTTGCCAGAGTGAGCGCAGGTCAGGGCGTTGCCCGCAGTGCGAACGGGCAGAGGGGGCTTTGCCCCCTCTTTTCCATAGGGCTTTTCATCGGGCTTCACCGCGCCGGGCCTTTGCCCATTTCCCGCCGCCGCCCTGCCCCAAGGGTAACTTAAACAGGGGATCGGGGCGCGGCCATCCCCCCGGTTCGGCCCTTCCCCGACAGGCACCGCATCTTTGCCCCTTTGCTTTCGGCGCGCATCCTGCCACTGTTTCCGCCACGGATGGAGATGCGAATGCGGCGGATTTTCAAGGCTCTGGGATATGTCCTGCTGGTGGTGGTCGTGGTTGCGGCGGCGGCAGCCTTCTGGAAGCGTGAGGAAATCTCGCGCCTGCTGGCCGTGAACACGCTGTTCCGCGAAGACCGGATCGTGGCGAATTTCTCGGGCATGGACCGGCTGTTTCATCACCGCGCCATGGAGGCGGGCAGCCCCAGCCCCCTGCCCGAAGGCCCGCCGGCCGAGATGCCCGAAGGATATGAGCGCTGGCTGGAAGACCGTGCCGTCACGGGTATTGTTGTGCTCGATCAGGGGCAGATCGTGCATGAGCGCTATCTGCTGGGCACCGGGCCGGAGGATCTGCGCATCTCGTGGTCGGTGGCGAAAAGCGCGCTGTCGCTGCTGATGGGCATTCTGCACCATGACGGCACGATCGCTGATCTGGATGCCCCGGTGAGCGATTATGCCCCGGCACTTGCAACCTCGGCCTATCAGGGCGCGACGATCCGGCAGGTGATGCAGATGGCCTCGGGCGTGGCCTTTGACGAGGATTATCTGGATTACAACTCTGACATCAACCGCATGGGCCGGGTGCTGGCCCTTGGCGGCGCGATGGACGACTTTTCCGCCGGACAGACAACGCAGCGCGGCGCGGCGGGTGCGGACTGGCAATATGTGTCGATCGACACGCATGTGCTGAGCATGGTGATACGCGGCGCGACAGGGCGCAGCATCACCGAACTGATGGAAGAACATCTGTTCATCCCCCTGGGATTTGAACGCGCGCCCTATTACGTCACCGATGGCCACGGCGTGGAATTCGTGCTGGGCGGGCTGAACCTGACCACGCGCGATTATGCGCGCCTTGGCCAGATGGTGGCGCAGGGCGGCGAATGGCAGGGCCGCCGGATTGTCCCCGCCGAATGGATCACCGAATCCACCACCGCCAGCGCACCGGGTGGCGCGCTTTACGGCTATCAATGGTGGCTGCCCGACAACCCGGTGCCGGGCGAGTTTTATGCGCGCGGTGTCTATGGACAGTTTCTGTGGATCGATCAGAACCGCAACGTGGTCATCGCTGTCAACAGCGCCGACCGCGCCTTTCGCCAGCCCGGGGTAATGGACAGCAACGTCGCCCTGTTCCGCGCCATCGCCCGCAACCAGGAGGCGCGGCGCAGCACTGCCGCGGCAGCACCATGAAAGAGCCGTCTGTCAATGTTCTGGGGGGCGCGCTGAAACCCTGCTCAACCGCGCCGGTGACCGGGTTCTTCCGAAACGGCTGCTGCGATACCGGACCCGAGGACCGGGGTCTGCATACCGTCTGCGCCGAGATGACGGCCGAGTTTCTGGCGATGTCGAAATATCTGGGCAACGACCTGAGCACACCACGGCCCGAATGGGGCTTTGCCGGGCTGAAACCGGGCGATTGCTGGTGCCTTTGTGCGCAACGCTTCGTGCAGGCACATGACGAGGGCGCGGCCCCGCGCATCCGCCTTGCCGCCACGCACCGGCGCACGCTGGACGTGGTGCCGCTGGAGGTGCTGCGCCGCTACGCGACGGATGAGACCGGGGGTGGCGAGAACGGCGGCGAGGGCTGAGGCCCCCGCCCTGAAGATCGCGCCGACTATCGCGCCGTTCAGATCTTCATATCAAAGCCAAGGTGTTTGGCGACGGTGAAGATGTCCTTGTCGCCGCGCCCGCACATGTTCATCACGATAAGATGGTCGCGCGGCAGGCCGGGGGCGATCTTCATCACATGCGCCAGCGCGTGGCTGGGCTCCAGCGCCGGGATGATCCCTTCCAGCGCACAGCAGAGCTGAAACGCCTCCAGCGCCTCGGTGTCGGTGATGGCGACATATTCAGCGCGGCCGATCTCATGCAGCCAGGCATGTTCGGGGCCGATGCCGGGGTAATCCAGCCCGGCGGAGATGCTGAAGCCCTCAAGGATCTGGCCGTCGTCATCCTGCAGCAGATAGGTGCGGTTGCCATGCAGCACGCCGGGGCGCCCGCCGGTCAGGCTGGCGCAATGCTCCATCTTGTCATCAACGCCCTTGCCCCCGGCCTCAACCCCGATGATCCGCACCGAAGTGTCGTCAAGGAACGGGTAGAACAGGCCCATCGCGTTCGATCCGCCACCGATGGCGGCAATCAGCGTATCGGGCAGGCGGCCCTCGGCGGCCATCATCTGCTCTTTGGCTTCCTTGCCGATGATCGCCTGAAAATCACGTACCATTGCCGGGTAGGGGTGCGGCCCGGCCACGGTGCCGATGCAATAGAAGGTGTCGCGCACATTGGTCACCCAGTCGCGCAGGGCGTCATTCATCGCGTCCTTGAGCGTGCCGCGCCCGCTGGTGACGGGCACCACCTCAGCCCCCAGAAGGCGCATGCGGAAGACGTTGGGCGCCTGACGTTCGACATCATGCGCGCCCATGTAGACCACGCATTGCAGGCCGAACTTGGCGCAGACAGTGGCGGTGGCGACGCCGTGCTGGCCCGCGCCGGTTTCGGCGATGATCCGGGTCTTGCCCATGCGGCGGGCAAGGATGATCTGGCCCAGCACATTGTTGATCTTGTGCGCGCCGGTGTGGTTCAGCTCATCGCGCTTCATGTAGACCTTGGCGCCGCCCAGATGTTCGCTCAGGCGCTCGGCAAAATAGAGCGGGCTGGGGCGGCCCACATAATGGGTCCAGAGATCCTGCATCTCGGCCCAGAAGCTGGCGTCGGTCTTGGCATGCTCATACTGCGCTTCCAGCTCCAGAATCAGCGGCATCAGGGTCTCGGACACGAAACGCCCGCCAAAGATGCCGAAGCGGCCCTGCTCATCGGGGCCGGTCTTGAAGCTGTTGATCCCGTCTTCGGCCATCGCGCGCACTCCCTGTCAGTCGAGCTTCCGTTTATAGCCTATATGCGACGCGGTAAAGCCAAGCCGCTCATAGAACGCCTGTGCCCGTTCACGGGCGCGGTTGGTGGTCAGCTGCATGAGGGCACAGCCCGCAGCGCGGGCGCGGACCTCGGCATCGGCCATCAGCGCCGCACCCAGCCCGCTTCCACGCTGCGTCTCAGCAACGCGCACACTTTCGATCTGTGCACGACGCGCGGCCTGAAGCGAAAGCCCTGAGATAAAGGTGATCTGGTAGGTGGCGACGATCGGCCCATCAGCGCCCTGCTCTGCCACGATCAGCCGGTTGCCGCCCTCCTGTGCCATCTGGTCGAAGGCGGCCAGATAGGGCGCCAGTTCATCGCCCTCGCGCGTGGCGCCCAGCACATCCTCGCGCAGCAGCGCCACCACCGCCGGCACATCGCCGCGCCGTGCCTCGCGCCACCGGATCACGGCGCAGACCGCCCGGCTGCACGCACGAATTCGGCAATGCGCGCCGCGTCCTTCACCCCCGGCGCGCTTTCCACACCCGATGAAACATCAACTTGCCGTGCGCCGGTCATCTGCACCGCAAGCGCCACCGTCGCAGCCGTCAGCCCGCCCGCCAGCATCCAGGGGCAGGACCAGCGCCGCCCGGCAATCAGCCGCCAGTCAAAGGCCAGCCCGTTACCCCCCGGCAACGCGGCCCCGCGCGGCGGCTTGGCATCGACCAGCAGCATGTCAGACACCCGCCCGTATTCGTCCAGCGCCGGAAGGTCAGCGGCATCGGCCACGCCCACCGCCTTGATCAGCGGCAAGCCATAGCGCGCGCGCAGCGCGGCCATACGTTCGGGGCTCTCAGAGCCATGCAATTGCAGAAAATCCAGCGGGACGGTTGCCAGAACCGCATCAAGCCGCGCGTCCGTGGCATCAACGAACAGCCCGACCCTTGCCAGCCCGGCCGGAGCGGCCAGAGCGATGGCGCGCGCGGCCTCCGGCGTCAGGAAGCGCGGCGAGCGGTCATAGAACACCAGCCCGGCATAGGACGCGCCCGCCGACACCACCGCGTGCATATCCTGTACCTGCGTCAGACCGCAGATCTTGACCCGAACAGCACCCGTCTTCACCGCGCCGATCCTCACCGCTTCGGGCATCAGCGGGTGGCGGGTTCTTCGAGGATCGCCAGAACCTCATCACGACGGGGCTGGACCGCAGGAGCATCCTGCGGCACGCCCTGCGCCATGCGCAGCCTCTCCAGCTCACGCCGGGCGCGGGCGGCTTCCACCCGCTGGCCCCGCTCGCGCAGCCACTCCCAGACGAGCCCCAGCACCAGCCCCAGACCCACGGCAGCACCAACCACCAGAAACAGCGGCAATGTCAGCGTGTAGCTGGCCCCGACAACCGAGGCCACCGACTCAGGCCACAAAGACAGCGTCACCGGGGCACGGTTGGCCAAGGCCACCGTGACCGCAATCGCCACAATGATCGCCAGAAAGGCATAGCGCAGATAGGTCATCGGGTGTGTTCAGCTTTCTGTCTCGTTGAGCCGGTCACGCAGCAGCTTGCCGGTCTTGAAAAACGGCACATGCTTCTCGGCCACATCGACGGTTTCGCCGGTACGCGGGTTGCGCCCCACTCTCGCATCGCGGCCCTTGACCGAGAATGCGCCAAATCCGCGCAATTCCACACGCTCGCCGCGCGCCATGGCTTCAATGATTTCTTCAAAGAACGTGTTCACGATACGCTCGACGTCACGCTGATAAAGATGCGGGTTCTCGTCGGCGAGTTTCTGGATGAGTTCGGATCGAATCATAGCCTACCCCCCGGTGGCGCGAGTGTTGCTTTTTGTCGGGCATTTCTGCGAACACCTCAGACAGAGGCCCAGACTACAGGTGTTCTACCCCTTCGCACAAACAAAAACCATGCGAATACGCGGGTTTGCCGCTGAACCGGGCAAGACCCCGCACAGTTTCGCATGCCCCCCGCCCTCTGACCATGGCCAACCAGCCCGCAAGAGCGGCGGGTGCGGCGCAATCTGCCCACCCGGGGCAGTCTGCGAATCGCCCTGCGGGTCTGCGCGGGCGAAAAAAGGCCCCGCACTAGCGGGGCCTTCGTGGCGCGATGCGCCTTTTCTCAGGCCGCTGAAATCAGCTGCGATCCTTGAGCGCGGCGCCCAGGATATCGCCCAGCGAGGCACCGGCATCCGACGAGCCATACTGCTCGACGGCTTCCTTTTCCTCGGCGATTTCGCGGGCCTTGATCGACAGGCCCAGCTTGCGGGTCTTGCTGTCAACCGAGGTGACGCGGACATCAAGCTTGTCACCCACCTGGAAGCGCTCAGGGCGCTGATCGGCACGGTCGCGGGCCAGATCCGAGCGGCGGATAAACGACTTGGCGCCGTTGTAATCCACTTCGATCCCGCCATCCTCGATCGCGCTCACCTCGACGGTGATGATCGAGCCGCGCTTCACGCCGTCAACCGCTTCGGTGAAGCTGTCATTGCCCAGTGCCTTGATCGACAGCGAGATACGCTCACGCTCGACATCGACTTCCAGTACCGAGGCCTTGACCACATCGCCCTTGCGGTAATCCTGAATGGCTTCTTCGCCGCGCTGATCCCAGCTCAGGTCCGACAGGTGAACCATGCCGTCGATATCGCCTTCGAGGCCGATGAACAGGCCGAATTCGGTGATGTTCTTCACCTCGCCCTCGATCATGCTGCCTGCCGGGTTCGATTCGGCGAACACTTCCCACGGGTTGCGCTGGGTCTGCTTCAGGCCCAGCGACACACGGCGCTTGGCGCTGTCGATTTCCAGCACCATCACTTCGACTTCCTGCGAGGTCGAAACGATCTTGCCGGGGTGCACGTTCTTCTTGGTCCAGCTCATTTCCGAGACATGGACCAGACCCTCGACACCGGCTTCCAGCTCAACGAATGCGCCGTAATCGGTGATGTTGGTCACGCGGCCCTTGTGGACCGAGTTGAGCGGATAGTTGCTTTCCACGGCATCCCACGGATCGGCCTGCAGCTGCTTGATGCCAAGGCTGATGCGGTGGGTGTCCTTGTTGATCTTGATGACCTGAACCTTGAGGGTCTCGCCGATCGACAGGATTTCCGAAGGGTGGTTGATGCGGCGCCAGGCCATGTCGGTGACATGGAGCAGGCCGTCAACGCCGCCCAGATCAACGAACGCACCGTATTCGGTGATGTTCTTGACCACACCATCCAGCACCTGACCTTCGGCCAGTTTGCCGATGACTTCGGCGCGCTGTTCGGCGCGGCTTTCTTCCAGAATGGCGCGGCGTGAGACAACGATGTTGCCGCGGCGACGGTCCATTTTCAGAATCTGGAACGGCTGCTTCAGACCCATCAGCGGGCCGGCATCACGCACGGGGCGCACATCGACCTGGCTGCCCGGCAGGAAGGCCACGGCACCGCCCAGATCGACAGTGAAGCCACCCTTGACGCGGCCAAAGATCGCGCCTTCGACACGGGCTTCCTGTTCGTAGGCTTTTTCCAGACGGTCCCAGGCGGCCTCGCGGCGTGCCTTCTCGCGGCTGATCACGGCCTCGCCGCGCGCATTCTCGACGCGCTCCAGATAGACCTCGACTTCGTCGCCCACGCCAACCTCGGGCGCTTCGCCCGGGTTTGCAAATTCCTTGAGATCGACACGGCCTTCCATCTTGTAGCCGACGTCGATGATGGCCTGGCCCGCCTCGATGGCAATGACCCGGCCCTTTACGACACTGCCTTCGTTCGGCGTGTCGATTTCAAGGCTCTCGTTGAGCAGAGCCTCGAATTCTTCCATGGTGGCTTTAGCGCACATATAAATCAGTTCCTTCGGTTCTGTTTGACTGGCCTGACGGTTGGTTCCGCCGGTCTTTGACTATCCTACGGCAAAAACGCAGCCCGGGCCCGTTCCGGCCCCGCCCGCGCCTGATGCTTCCGCTCGATGGCGCGTCTATAGGCCAGAATAGCCTGCTCTGGCAAGCCTTGATGCGCCTTCGCTCATGCGGGGGGATGCGGATTGAGCCCGGCAGCGACCATCTGCGCGGCGATCACCGCAATGGCCCGTTCGACCGCCTGCCCGATGCTCAGTTCCGATGTGTCCAGCATCACCGCATCATCGGCCGGGCGCAGCGGCGCATCGGCGCGGCCCATGTCGCGCGCATCACGCGCACGCACCTGCGCCAGCACCGCCTCATGGCTGCCGGGCGCACTGTCCGGCCCGCCGGTTTCCAGCCAACGGCGGTGGGCGCGGACCTCGGCACTGGCGGTAACATAGAGCTTCACCTCGGCATCCGGGCAGATCACCGTGCCGATATCGCGCCCGTCCAGCACCGCGCCCCCCTCGCGCCGGGCGAAGGCGCGCTGAAAATCCACCAGCGCCGCGCGCACTTCGGGTATCACCGCCACGCGGCTGGCGGCCTCTCCGGCCTCAAGACTGCGCAAGTCATCGCGCGCCAGATCCTCGGGCCGCAGCCCCTGCGCGGCAGCAACCGGGTCACCGCCCAGCGCGCCGACCGCGCGGTAAAGCAGCCCGGTATCAAGATGCGCAAAACCGAAATGCGCCGCCACCGCACGGCTGATCGTGCCCTTCCCCGCCGCCGCCGGGCCGTCAATGGCCACGGTGAAGGCGCTCATGCGTTGCTCCGCGTAATGCTGGCGCCCAGCCCGGCCATCAGCGGCTCGAACACCGGGAAAGAGGTGGCGATCGGCCCTGCGTCATCCACTCTCACCGGTTTCTGAGCAACCAGCCCCAGACACAGAAACGACATGGCGATCCGGTGGTCCAGCCGGCTTTCGGTCAAGGCGCCGCCCGGCACGCCCCCGGCACCGCAACCATGCACGATCAACGTATCCTCGGTTTCTTCCACCCGCACGCCACAGGCCTCCAGTCCGCGCGCCATGGCGTCAATCCGGTCGCTCTCCTTCACGCGCAACTCCCTGACGCCGTTCATCACCGTGCGCCCTTCGGCGGCTGCAGCCACCACCGACAGGATGGGGAATTCATCAATCATGCTGGCCGCGCGCGCGGGCGGCGTCTCCACGCCCTTCAGGCCCGGCGAGTAGCGCACCCGCAGGTCTGCCACCGGCTCCCCCCCTTCTTCGCGCGGGTTCTCAAAGGTCAGGTCCGCGCCCATTTCGATCAGCGTGGTGAACAGGCCGTTGCGCGTGGGATTCTGGCTGACACCGGGCACCGTGATCTCTGACCCCGGCACAATCAGCGCGGCACAGACCGGAAACGCAGCCGACGAAGGGTCACGCGGCACCGCGACCCGCTGCGCCAGCAGTTCCGGCTGGCCGGTCAGGGTGATCACCCGGCCCTCTGGCCTGTCCTCCACCACAATCTCAGCGCCAAAGCCGCGCAGCATCCGCTCGGTATGGTCGCGCGTCGCCTCGGGTTCGATTACCACGGTCTCGCCCGGCGCATTCAGCCCGGCCAGCAGGATCGCCGATTTCACCTGCGCCGACGGCATCGGCAGCGTGTAGCGCACCGGCACCGGGTCGGCAGCACCCACCACCGTCATCGGCAACCGCCCGCCCGCGCGCCCGTAGGCCTGCGCGCCAAACAACGCCAGCGGGTCGGTCACCCGGCCCATGGGGCGCTTGTTGAGGCTGGCATCCCCGGTGAACGTGGCGCTGATCGCCGAGGTCGCCATCGCGCCCATGATCAGCCGCACGCCGGTGCCCGAATTGCCGCAGTCAATCACCTGCGCAGGCTCGGCAAAGCCGCCCACACCGACACCCTGCACCGACCATTCCCCCGGGCCATGCCGGGTGAGCGTGGCGCCAAACGCCCGCATCGCCGCTGCGGTATCCAGCACGTCCTGCCCCTCCAGCAGGCCGGTGATCTGCGTCTCGCCGATGCTCAGCGCCCCCAGGATCAGCGCGCGGTGGCTGATGGATTTGTCGCCCGGCACCTCGGCCACGCCGCGCAGCGGGCCGGAACGGGCGGATTGCATCGGGATCGGGGTATCATGGCCGGACATGCGCGCCTCTCTCTGCTGGCTCGGCCCCGCTGATAGCGCAAGGCGCAGCCCCGGTCCAGCGCACCCGCGTCAGGCCCGCTCATCCTTGGGCGAGCCCATGACCACATAGGTCGTCAGCGCGCTGACCTGCGGCAGGGTGCCCAGAATCTCGGTGTGGAAATGCTTGTAGGCCGCCAGATCCGCCACTTCGACACGCAGCAGATATTCAACGGTTCCGGTGATGTTGTGGCATTCGCGCACCTGCCTTGCGGTGCTGATCGCCCGCTCGAACCCTTCCTGCGCGGCCTTGGTGTGTTGCGACAGGCCGACGGTGACATAGGCGATAAAGCCGGTCCCCATCCGCGCCGGGTCCAGCACCGCGCGGTAGCCCGCGATCACCCCGCGCCGCTCCAACTCCTGCACCCGGCGCAGGCAGGCAGAGGGCGACAGCCCCACCCGCTCCGCCAGTTCCAGATTGGAAATCCGTGCCTCACGCGAAAGGACGCGCAGTATTCTGTCGTTGATGGCGTCAATTTCGCTCATGGATTGTTAGATTAAAGCCAGTTGCACATTATTTGCAACCCTATTGCGCTCATGGCCACATATCATTGCGTCCTCAAGCAAAAAGGCCACCGATGCCCCCTGACATCCTCACCGCGCTCATCGCCTTCGCTTTTGTCAGCTCCATCACCCCGGGGCCGAACAACCTGATGCTGCTCGCCTCAGGGGTGAACTTCGGCTTCCGGCGCAGCGTGCCTCATATGCTGGGCATCGGGATCGGCTTCACGGTGATGGTGGCGCTGGTCGGGCTGGGGCTGGCAGGCATCTTCACCGCCTGGCCTCCGGCCCGGCCCCTGCTGAAAATCGCGGCGACGGGCTATATGCTGTGGCTGGCATGGAAAATCGCCCATGCAAGCGCGCCCGATACCGCGCCGCAAGCGGCACAAAACCGCGCCCGCCCGCTCACCTTCCTTCAGGCGGCGGCGTTTCAATGGGTCAACCCCAAGGCATGGACGATGGCACTGGGCGCCGTCGCCCTCTACGCCCCGGGGCAGGAGGTTGCGGCGGTGCTCTGGGTGGCTGCGGTCTTCGGAATGATCAACCTGCCCTGCATCTCCAGCTGGACAGTGCTGGGCATGGCACTGAAACGCGCCCTGCAAAACCCGGCCCGGCTGCGGTTTTTCAACTACGCCATGGCCCTCCTGCTGGTGGCCTCTCTCTACCCGGTGCTGACTGGTTGAATCCGGCCAAGGGATCGGCCCCGGCCCGCAACGAAGCTCAGCCTCGCAAGATCACGGCGCCCGCCCCTGAGCCTCCCGCCCCTCGGCGAGGACCGGCCTTCCCCGCAATCTTTCTGAGCAGATGAACAGAGCACGCCGCGCCCTTTCATCTTGCCGCAAATACGCTGGGGGGTGAATTGGCCGCAGGCCAAGAGGGGGGCAACGCCCCCCTTCAAGGGTGCGTGCGCGCCCTTCCTTCGCGGAAAAAACACCGGCCCGGCCACTGCTTCCAGCCCTGCCGGACAGCAAACCTGACGGACGATAAACGAGCCTGACCGCAACCCGGCTCAGCGCGCCGGAACCAGCATGCCTTTTTCGCGCGCCAGTTCCCGCATCCGGTCCTGCAGCTTTTCGAACGCCCGCACCTCGATCTGCCGGATTCGTTCGCGGCTCACGTCATAGCGCGCCGAAAGCTCTTCCAGCGTCACCGGCGGCTCGGCAAGGCGGCGCTCGGTCAGGATGTCGCGCTCCCGCTCATTCAGCGCTTCCATCGCCCCCATCAGCAACACCTGCCGCGTCTCGAATTCCTCGCGGTCGGCATAGCTGGAGGCCTGATCGGCATCCTCATCTTCCAGCCAGTCCTGCCAGCTGCCGGAACCCTCCTCACCGCCGATCGTGACGTTGAGCGAGGCATCCGCCCCCGCCATGCGGCGGTTCATGGCGACAACCTCAGCCTCGGAGACCGACAGATCCTGCGCCAGCTTGGTCACATTCTCAGGGCGCAGATCACCCTCTTCCAGCGCGCCGATCCGTGACTTGGCCTTGCGCAGGTTGAAGAACAGCTTCTTCTGCGCCGATGTGGTACCCAGCTTCACCAGCGACCATGAGCGCAGGATATATTCCTGAATGCTCGCCCGGATCCACCACATCGCATAGGTCGCCAGCCGGAAACCGCGCTCGGGGTCAAATCGTTTGACGGCCTGCATCAGGCCCACATTCGCCTCGGAAATCACCTCGGCCTGCGGCAGGCCGTAGCCGCGGTACCCCATGGCGATCTTGGCGGCCAGCCGCAGATGGCTGGTGACCAGCTTATGCGCGGCCTCGGTATCCTGATGGTCCACCCAGCGTTTGGCCAGCATGTATTCTTCCTGCGGTTCCAGCATCGGAAAACGCCGGATTTCCTGCAGATATCGGTTCATCCCCTGTTCGGGTGACGGGGCGGGCAGATTTGCATAGGTGCTCACGTTAGTCCCACTCCTGCTTATGTTAATTGCCTTCACATCCACTTAGGGACGCGGGCGCGTAACTTCAAGATCATCCGCATGATGACTGAAGATCTCATGAACAGACTAACGCTTCACATCGAGAAGCGTCCAGCCCGCTCACGCAGATGGGATCAGGTGTAACCTTTCGGGCAACTCCGCCCCGCGTCAGCCGGTCAGCGACAGAACCCCTTCGCGGATCAGGCGTTTCACCAGAACCACCTTGCCTGCGCTGTCCAGATCCCCCGCCAGATCGTCAACGCGGAATTGCGGGCGCGACAGTGCATCGCGCAGCACCTCTTCGACATAGGCGGGAAAGGCGATGTCCACGTCATAGACACTGAGCACAATCTCGCCCTCGTCACCCTCCTCCTCCGTCGCCGGGCGCGCCACCATCCGCCAGATCAGGTCCGGGCGCAGCGCCACCATGCTGTCCGGCCCTGTGCCATCGACGGCCACGCGTTGCAGGAACTGCCCGGGCACCACCGGCAGACGCCGCTGCCGGAACTCGGCGGCGAAGCTTTCAAAGGTGCTCACTGGGTCAATCTGCTCTGCGGCCTGCGCCATGAGTCGGTGAAACTGCGCGGCCATGGCGCTGCTGTCAAAACCCGCATTGGCATGGCCCGGCGGCAGCGCGGCGCGCAGCGCGGGCTCAACCAGCGCCTGCTGCACCAGCGCCTCGACCAGCAGATCAATCCAGCGCGGGGTCAGCAGCCCGGTGGTGATATGAAGCGACATCTCATCGGTGGCGGTGGCATCATGCACCACCCCGCGCGGAATATAGGCCATGTCACCCGGGCCCAGAACGAAGGTGTCGATCAGCGCACCCGCCTCAAACCCGGCCGGATCGAAGGCCTGACTGCGCAACGGCAGCACCATCGGCGATTCGTAGATGCGCCAGGTCTTGGTGCCATGCGTCTGAAGCACGAACACGTCATGGGAATCATAATGCGTCAGGAAGCCCTGCGCATTGGCCGGGGTGAAATAGATGTTGGTCTGCAGATCGCAGCTGAACACCCCCTCCATCGCCCGGCAATAGGTGGCAAGTTTCGGCAGGCGGCGCTGAAGCTGCGGCAGAATGATCGTGCTGCCCTGCGCAAAATGCTCTGCCACGCGCACCGGGTCCACCTGGCCTGCGGACAGCGAATAATGGTCTTCATCAACCCCGGCGCCGTCTTTCACCAGTTGCAGATCGCTCACGGGCAGAACCATTGCGGTCAGCACGTGGTCGATATCGTCGATCGTCAGCAGGTCACGGTAATAGCCCGGGTCCGCGCGCTGAACAACGAGATGCCGCTTCTCGAAATACTCCGAGAAGAACGCCTCGGGTGTCATGGGGGCTATGGCGCGGGGAAAGTCCATCCGCGCCTGTGGCACCACGCTATCCTTCATCTGGACACTCCCTCAACTGCCCGCCATGCGCCGCGCAGCCATTGCTTGACCGGGCGCCGTTCATCCACCTATATTAGATATGCGAATATCATTGTGAAAGCTTTTCATGTGACCGATGACCCCAAAAAGAAAAGCCGGACATTGTCCGACGACAAGATCAAGACCCGCAGCAGCATGGGTCGTCGGGCGTTTCTTCTGGGCGCCTTTGGTGGCACCGCAGCGCTTGCCGGTTGCGTCAGCAGCGGGATGACGGATTCGGATGTCGGCGCCTATGCCGACCCGCCGGGCGGCGGTCGCGGCATGGGGGGATCGGGCATTACCGACAGCGACACCGGGCCCTATGCCGATCCGGCCGGGCGCGGGCGCGGCAGGCGCGGCTCCGGCATCACCGATTCGGACACCGGCCCGCGTGCTGACCCGGTCGGCGATGGTCGCGGCGGGCGCCGGGGCTCGGGCATCACGGATTCCGACACCGGGCCGCGCGCTGATCCGGTCGGCGATGGGCGGGGTGGCCGTGGCGGGCGCCGGGGCTCAGGTATCACCGATTCCGATACCGGACGGAATGCCGACCCCGTCGGCGATGGCCGCGGGCGCCGCAGCGTCACCGATTCAGACACCGGGCCCTACGCCGATCCCGCCGGGCGCGGTCGCGGGCGGGGCTGACCAGCAACCGACCGACAAGCGCCTGAGCGCAACCGCGCACAACGGCGCCCGGCACCGCATCGGCGCGCCGCTTCAGACCGTGCTGCGCAACGGCGCGAGCAAAGCGGCCATGTCAGGCGGCAAAGGCGCGTCAAAGTCCATCGCCTCGCCACTCAGCGGATGGGTGAAACCAAGGCTTGCCGCATGAAGCGCCTGACGCGGAAAAGCCGCCACAACCTCAGCCGCCCCTTCCGGCAGTGCTGCCGCCGACAGCTTGCGCCTGCCGCCATAGACCGTATCGCCCACCAGCCCGTGCCCGGCATGCGCCAGATGCACCCGGATCTGATGCGTGCGCCCGGTCTCCAGCCAGCATTCCAGCAGGCTCAGCTGCGGCGGCGCACCAAAGGCCTCCAGCACACGCGCGCGCGTGACCGCATGGCGGCCCCGGTCAAAAAAGACGGCCTGCTTCTGGCGGTCATGGCGGTGGCGGTCCAGCCGCGAGGTGATTTTCATGATCCCACCGGCCTCGAAACTGACACCCCTTGTGCCCCGCAGGCGCGGATCACCGGCATCGGGCAGGCCATGCACCAGCGCAAGGTAGCGGCGGCGCGCGGTATGCGCCTCGAACTGCGCGGCAAGGGCGTGATGCGCGCGGTCCGATTTCGCCACCACCAGCAGGCCCGACGTATCCTTGTCGATCCGGTGCACGATGCCGGGCCGCTTCTCGCCGCCCACCCCGGAAAGGCTGTCCCCGCAATGATGCAGCAGCGCATTCACCAGCGTCCCGTCGCTGGAACCGGGCGCGGGGTGGACGACCATCCCGGCGGGCTTGTCGATGACAATCAGCGCCTCATCCTCAAAGACGACCGACAGCGCAATCGCCTCGGGCCGCGTTGTCACCTCGACGGCGGGTTCCACCGCGATGGCGATCTCATCGCCCGGGGCCACCCGCGCCCGGACATCCAGCAGCACCGCCCCCGCGCGCGTTACGGCCCCCTCGGCGATCAGCCGCATCAGGCGGGAGCGCGACAGCGCCGCTTCCTCTGGAACATCGCGCGCCAAGGCCTTATCCAGACGGTCAGGCGGATTATCCCCGATCACCACGCGCACTACCGAAAGGTCTGTCTCCATGTCACCGTCATCCCCGCGCGTTACGCCTGATCCCGGGCCGCCCGGCCCCTTGCCGCCCGATCTCCGGTTTCTCAAAATTCTCGTCACCACGCTTGCGGGCGTGATGATTGTCGGGCTTGTAACCATCATCGCCCTGCTTGTCATCCGCCTGAGCGCGGCGCCGGTGCCGCTGGCACTGCCGGACAGCATCACCCTGCCGGATGGCGCCACGGCGCAGGCGGTCACCCTCGCACCGGGCTTCATGCTGGTGCTCAGCGAAACCGAGATCCTGTTCTTCGACCGCAACACCGGCCAGCTTGAGCGCCGCTATCCGCTCGACTGAACAACGCAGCCCACGCCGCTTCATCTTGCCATAAATACGCCGGGGGGTGAATTGGCCGAAGGCCAAGAG
>NZ_DAIRVN010000085.1:0-21479 GCF_036802785.1 Pararhodobacter sp. | reverse complement strand
CCCCGCACCCCCCCGAAACAAACACCAGCCCGGAAAACCCCGGATCGGGCAGTGTCCCGACAGTTTCAGAGCATGCTCAGACCGCCCGGCCCATCCGCCCGGCCAGATCACAGAAAAACTGCCACGCCACGCGCCCCGACCGCGCGCCGCGCGTCGCCTGCCACTCAATCGCCTCGGCCCGCAACTGTTCTGCGGGCAACACGATCTCATGCGCCCGGCAATACCCGTCGATGATCGCCAGATACTCATCCTGCGTGCAGGGATGGAAGCCGAGCCAGAGGCCGAACCGGTCTGACAGGGAAACCTTTTCCTCAACGGCCTCCGACGGGCTGATCGCCGTCGAACGCTCATTTTCGATCATGTCGCGCGGCATCAGGTGGCGGCGGTTTGACGTGGCATAGAGAATCACATTCTCCGGCCGCCCCTCGATCCCGCCATCCAGAACCGCCTTGAGCGATTTGTAATGCGTGTCATCATGACTGAACGACAGATCGTCGCAGAACAGCACAAAGCGCGTTTCCGGCGCACTGCGCAGATGGCTCAGCAACCGCCCGACCGAGGGCAGATCCTCGCGCTGGATCTCCACCAGCTTGCAGGCCAGCCCCTCGGCCAGCACGGCGGCATGCACGGCCTTCACCAGCGAGGATTTCCCCATCCCCCGCGCCCCCCACAGCAGGGCATTGTTCGCCCCGTAGCCGCAGGCGAACTGCATCGTGTTTTCCAGAAGGATATCGCGCGCGCGGTCCACGCCCAGCAGCAGGTCCAGCGCCACACGGCTGACCTGCGCCACGGGCTCCAGCCGGTCAGGCCGGGTGTGCCAGATGAAGGCGTCCGCGCTGCTGAAATCAGGCGTGGGGGACGGGGGCGGGCTCAGTCGTTCCAGCGCCTCGGCAATCCGGGTCATCAGGGGATCGGTCAAATCTCTTCGTCCTCGTCAAGGATACCTTCAGCGCGCAGCTCTTCGTTGCGCTTGCGCTCTACCCTTGCCACAAGCCAGATTGAAATCTCGTAAAGCCCGTAGACCGCGACGAAAAGAATGATCTGCGTGATCACATCCGGCGGCGTGACAAAGGCCGCAAGGGTCAGGATACCCACCACCGCCCATTTGCGCCCCGCGCGCAGCCCGACCGCCGAGACCAGCCCCGCCTTGCCCATCAGCGTCAGCAGGACAGGCAACTGAAAACACAGGCCAAAGGCCACGATGAAGCGCGTGGTCAGCGAGAGATACTCATTGACCGAGCCCTGAAAGGCGATGCCCACGCGGGCCAGCGGGTTTTCCCCGGCGGCCAGATCAGCCGGCAGCTCGCCGGTCAGCACGCCGGGCTGCTGGAAGCCCAGAAAGAAGGTGAAGGCCAGCGGCGTGACGATGTAGAACGCGAATGCCGCGCCCAGAAAGAACATCCCCGGCGAGGCGACCAGAAAGGGCAGGAACGCGCCCTTTTCCGAACGGTACAGCCCCGGCGCCACAAAGCGCCACATCTGCGTGGCGATCACCGGAAAGGCCAGAACAAAGCCGCCCAGCATGGCGATACGCACCGCGACAAAGAAGCCTTCCTGCAACTGGATCAGGATCAGGTTGCACTCCTGCCCGCGCGCAAGCAGCGCATCGCACAGCGGCTGGGTCAGGAAGTTGAAGATCGGGTTCCAGACGCTGAAACTGATCATCATCCCCACCAGAAAGGCGAGGATCGACTTGATGATGCGCGAGCGCAGTTCGGCCAGATGCTCGATCAGCGGGGCCGAACTGTCTTCGATCGCGTCATTTTTCTTGGTTTGGGCGGGCATGCTGCGGCCTTGAACTGTCAGGTTTCTGCTTCGGGGCCGGGTGCCGCGCGGCGTGACTTGCGGGCTTTCGGTGCGGCCGGGGTCGCCGCCCCGCCATCAGGTGCCGCGCCATCGGGGGCAGCAGCCGCCGGCGTTGCGGTTGCGGGCCTGCCAGTGCCGGTTCGGGGTGCCGCACCCGTTGCCGTCCGGGGTGCAGGCTCCGCCGCCGCAGGCGCCGTTTCTGTCCCCGCCGCACTCCCGCCCTCTGCCGCACGCCGGGCGCGGATTTCGGCGGCCTTGCGGCGCGCGGCGGCGGCCCGGTCGGCCGCTTTCATCCGCTCGGCATCCAGCGCCGTTGTCTTGCTGTTGCGCGCAGCCAGCCCTGCATCATGCTCGGCGGCCATGGCCTCGTCGTCATCATCCTCGCCCTGCGCGGCGGCGCTGTCCTGCGCCTTGCGCTGCGCTGCCGTCATGGGCTTTCCCGCTCCGGGCTTCTTGTTCTCGCTGCCCCACTGATCCGGCCGCCCCATCGAGCGCAGATCGCGGTCAAGCCCGTCAAGGCCCATCTCATCCTTGAACTTCCGGCCCGAGGCCGTGTCGCGCAGATCGCGCGCCATGTCCTTGACGCCGGTTTCATCGGCGGCGGCATCCATCGCGCGCTGAAACTCCCGCGCCATGGAGCGGGCCTTGCCGGTCACCTGCCCCAGGGTACGGAACATCTTTGGCAGGTCCTTGGGGCCCACCACAATCAGCGCCACCACGCCGATGATCAGAAGTTCGGTCCAGCCGATATCCAGCATTGCATGCTCTCCGCCCGCTCAGGCCTGCACAGCCGGCGGGCCCCGGTGATCCGCGCGCACCCGCTCAGGCTGCAAGCGCAGCAAGGGGCGGCGCGGAAAATGTCAGACGTTGTCGCGGTCGCGCGTGGGCGTGACATCGCGCGCGGCTTCGGCGCCGAGATCGTCGTTCTTGTTCTCGATCTCTTCCGAGCTGTCTTTCACGCCCTTCTTGAAGGCCGTGATGCCCTTGCCGACTTCGCCCATCAGACCGGCGATCTTGCCGCGGCCAAACAGGACCAGCACGACAACTGCAATCAGCAGCAGGCCCCAGGGACCGGCGTTATTGATGAAAAGCGGCGCAACCATATTTGTGGTGACCATGGATGTCTCCTGACGTCAGAGGCACGCGTGAAAGCGGCGCGTCCCGGGATTGTTCTATCCTTGTTTATGACCCCGCGCGCAGGGATCAAAGCCCGAATCCACCGTTCAGGGGCTGGCGCAGACAGTCTCCTGACAGTATTTTGTCAGTTGGACCCCGGCGGGAGACGGCCATGAAACGCGATCAGCGCCTCTATGACCTTGTGCAGCTCATGCGCGACGGAAAACTGCGTACCGCCGCCGAACTGGCGCAGGTGATGGGGGTTTCCACCCGGACGATCTGGCGCGATATGGCGATCATGGCTGAAACCGGCCTGCCCGTGGAGGGTGAGCGCGGGATGGGCTATATTCTGCGCGCGCCGCTGGTGCTGCCGCCCACCGTGCTGACCCCCGAAGAGCTGGAGGCGCTGGTCGAGGCGCTGAGCGCCATGGCCGACACCCCCGCCCACCCGCGCAGCAAACCCGCGCGCAGCCTGCTCTACAAGATCGCCACATTGCTGCCCCAGGCGGGTGTGACCCCTCCCTGAGCGACCCTTCCCCTTCATCTTGCCGGAAATACGCGGGGGTGAATGGCCGCAGGCCAGAGGGGGCAACGCCCCCTTCTGCCCTTTCCGCCCTCAGAGCGTCGCGTTCGTCGCGCCGCCGTCCAGCAGCAGGTTCTGCCCGACGATGAACCCGCCATGCTTGCTGCACAGAAACGCACAGGCCGCGCCAAATTCTTCGGCCGTGCCGTAGCGCCGCGCCGGAATGGAGGCTTCGCGCGCGCGGCGCACATCCTCGGGCGTGGTGCCCTGAGCCTTGGCCGCACTGCCATCCAGCGAGGTGGCGCGGTCGGTGTCATGGATACCGGGCAGCAGATTGTTGATCGTCACGCCCTTGGCCGCAACCTGCCGCGCGGTGCCCGCGACATAGCCGGTCAGCCCGGCCCGCGCCGCGTTCGACAGGCCCAGCATTGCAATCGGCGATTTCACCGATTGCGAGGTGATGTTGACCACCCGGCCCCAGCCACGCTCCATCATCCCCGGCAGCAGCGCCTTCATCAGCGCGATCGGGGTCAGCATATTGGCATCCAGCGCCTTGATGAAATCCGCGCGCTCCCAGTCATGCCACATGCCCGGGGGCGGGCCGCCTGCGTTGGTGACCAGGATATCCACCTGCCCTGCGGCCTCCAGCACCTGCGCGCGGCCTTCCGCGGTGGTGATGTCGGCGGCAACAGCGGTGACATTCACGCCATAATCAGAACGGATCTGCGCGGCGGCGGCTTCCAGCGCCTCGCTGCCCCGCGCATTCATCACCAGATCCACGCCCGCTTCAGCCAGCGCCTGCGCGCAGCCCAGTCCCAGACCCTTGCTTGAGGCGCAGACCAGTGCGCGCTTGCCTTTGATTCCCAGATCCATCGCTTCCGTCTCCCCGATGATTTTCCCGTTCGCTCAGACCTAGCATCGCCCACCGGCGGGTGCAATTGACGCCCCTTCGCGCGCAATCTACCATGCCTTCCCGGAGGATGAGCCCGGAAGATCATCAGGAACACAAGCAGCCATGGACCGCGCCAAGCCAGAAGGCACGCAAGCGGCGGGCGGGGTGCATGCCGTCCCGGTTTTTGCCGCCGATGCTTTGCGCGTCCTGTCGGGCGCGAATGCAGGGGATGCGCTGCCACTGCCCTCGGACAGTATCGCGGGTGACTACTACCGGCTGGCCGATGACGCCCGCCCCGCCACGCTGATGCTACAGCTCGCCCCTGCCGATGACAGCGCCGCCCGCATCGGCGCGGGCTCGGCGCTTGGCCGGCCCGGCGACCCGGTCACATTGTGCGGCAGCCTGTCGCTGATGGCCCCCGATGGTGATCTGGTCGAGGTGCTGGTGCTGGAAGGCCCGCGCACCGGCCGCCTTGCCCTGCCCCTGTCACCGCTGCGCCCGCGCCAAAGCTATACGCTGATCGCCGCCAACGAAAACCCCGGCCCGCTGCGGCTGGCCGGTCTGGTCACCGGCGCTTTCGCGCGCGGCACATGCATCGCGCTGCAGGACGGGCGGCAACTGCCGGTCGAGGCGCTGATGCCCGGCCAGCAGGTGATCACCCGCGACCATGGCGCGCAGCTTCTGCGCTGGAAAGGCGCGGTGCGGTTGCGCGCCACGGGCAGCTTCGCGCCGGTGACCATCCGGGCGGGTGTCATGGGCAACCCGGCCCCGCTGGTTGTCAGCCCCTACCACCGGCTGTTCCTCTACCGGCGCGAGGCCCGGCCGCTTGCTGGCATGGCCGAACTGCTGGTTCAGGCGCGCCATCTGGTCGATGGCCGCAGGATCATTCAGGAAGAAGGTGGATTCATTGAGTATTTCAGCCTTGTCTTTGACCGCCACGAGATCATCTATGCCGAGGGTGTGCCCTGTGAAAGCCTGCTGGTCTGCCCCGAAACCGTAACCCACCTTCCCGCGCCATTGGCGGAGGATCTCCGACGCAATTTCCCGGGGCTTGAACAGCGCCTGCATACTGGCGCAATATTGGCCAGCCCTTTCGTGCCTTAGCCACCCAGCCCCGCTCCGCCGCCGGTTCTCAGGGCTGACCCGACCAAGGATGTCCCATGCCCACGCCCGCCATTGTCGCCGCCACCGACTTTACCCAGCGCTCTGCCCATGTGCCGGAGCGCGCAGCGCTGATCGCGCGGGTTCTGGAAGCCCGGCTGGTTCTGGCCCACGCGGTTGCCGAACTTCCGGCCGAGAATGCTGAACCTGCCGTCGCGGCGGGCGATGCTGTCGCTGTCGATGTTACTGCCGATACTGTCGCCGAAGCCCCCGGCGCGCTGGCAAAGCTGGGGCGCGGCCTGCTGATGCGCCCGCGCAAGCCGGTCAACGCCGAAAAGAAACTGCACACACTGGCCCGCCAGCTTGGGCCACGTGTCGAAGTACGGCTGTTGCCGGGCCCGGTGAACACAGCGCTTTGTGAATTGTCGGAAGAAGAGAACGCGCTGCTGCTGGTGCTGGGCCTGCACCGTGAGCGCCGGGTGCTGGACCTTTTGCGCCTGACCACGATGGAGCGCATCACGCTCGATGCCACCATGCCGGTGCTGATCGCCCACAAACGCCCACGCGATACCTACCGCCGCGTGCTGGCCCCCACCGATTTCTCGCCCGCCTCAGCCGCGGCCCTGCGCATCGCCGCGCGCATCGCCCCATCGGCCAACTTTCATGCCATTCACGCGCTGCAATTGCCGCTGGGTGCGCGTTTCAGCCCCGGCGATGCCGCCACCGATACCGCGATCACCCGCGCCGAACAGCTGCGTGCGGCGTTCCTTGCCCTTCCCGGCCTGCCCGACTTTGCCGAACCGCCCGAGATTGTGCCGGGCGGGGTGCATGAGATCCTCGCCTTCCGCCAGAACGAGTTGCAGGCCGATCTAGTCTGCATCGGCACCCATTCCGGGCGCAACCCTGCACAGCTTGGCAAATACGCGCGCGACCTGATGCGCGCGCCGCCCACCGATCTGCTGGTCGCCAAGCCGGACTGAGCGGCAGCGCGGCCCCGCCGGAGCGCGCCCTCACGCTCCCATGATGATGCAGGTGGTCGAGCCGGTCGCGTATAGCTTGCCATCCTCGACACCGCGCAGCCAGCCTTCGGCCACGCCGGTGGTGCGCCCGGCATGCGTGACCCGCGCCTCGGCCTCGATCAGCGTGCCGGGTTTCAGGGCGCGGGTGATATTCACCTTGTATTCCAGCGTCGTGTAAACCCGCCCCTTGGGCAGGGTCGTCGCCACCGCACAACCCAGCGCCGAGTCCAGAAGCGTCCCGTACCAGCCGCCATGCACACCGCCCATCGGGTTCAGATGTTCAAAAGCCGGGCGCCCGCGAAAGGCCACCCGCCCCTCCTCCACGCTATGCAGATAGAAATCCATCACCCCCGCAATCGGCGCCCCGGCCATGCGCCCCTCAAGAATGGCGCGCATGTATTCAAGCCCGGACAGGGCGCTGACCTCCTCCGGGCCGGGAAGGTCAGCCGGGCGGCGGGCGACATATTGTTCGGGCATGGGCGGTCTCTCCTGACGCGGTGCACAGGCCGGCAGCCTAGCGCGCAGCGACGGGCGCTCCAAGCCGGAACCTGCGCCGAAAACGCCGCGTCACCCGACCGTCCGGCCCCCCTCAGCGGCTTTCAAGCCAGCGCTGCATCAGCGCGATCTCGTCATTCTGGGCCGCAATAATCGCCTCGGCCAGCGCGCGCACCTCGGGGTCTGTACCATGCTCCAGCACCACAAGCGCCATCTCCACCGCCGCCTGATGATGCGGGATCATGCCGCGCATGAAATCGACATCGGCATCGCCGGTATAGTCGATGTCCATCGCGCCATGCATCCAGTCATTGATCGCCCGGTATTCGCGCGTCGAGGCGGGCAGGCCGGCTTCCTCCGCCGCCGCGTGATCATGAGAACTACCATGGGCATGCTGCGCCATCGCCTGCGGCGCCGGAAGGGTCAGGCCCCCGGCCAGAAGCGCCACACCGAACAGACCCGCCAGAAAAACACGCATATCAGCCTCCGTTGTTGACAGATCAGACAGGATCGCGGCTTCCAGCAAGGGGAAGGCAAATCACGCGCGCGTTACCCTTGGGTGCGTGCCTCGGCCAAGGCCTCGGGCAGGGCGCGGGCGAAATGCGCGATCTCATCCTGCGGCCCGGTGCTGATGCGGATGCAGCGGTCCTGCGGCGCGACAAAGGGCATGCGGATGAAAACCCCGCGCGCCACAATCCCCGCCAGAACACGGCGCGCGAAATCGCCGTCGTCGCCGCAGTCGATGGCGACGAAATTGGTGGCCGACGGCAGCGCTCTGAGGCCGTTGTCGGTGGCGATGCGGCTCAGACTGTCGCGCGCGGCGGCAACCTTCGCCACGGTCTGCGCCAGCCAGTCGCGGTCCGCCAGCGCCGCGAGCGCCCCGGCCTGCGCGGCGCGGTTCATGCCGAAATGGTTGCGCACCTTGTCAAAGGCCGCAATCAGGCCGGGCGCAGCAAGGGCATAGCCCACCCGCGCGCCCGCCAGCCCGTAAACCTTGGAAAACGTCCGCAAACGGATCACCCTCGGGTCATCGGCAGCAATGACGGGTGCAGTGCCCTCAGGGGCGAATTCGATATAGGCCTCATCGAGCACCAGAAGCGTGCCCTCGGGCAGCGCCGCCACCATCGCCTCGATCACCGGGGCCGGATGCCAGCTGCCCATCGGATTGTCAGGATTGGCCAGATAGACCAGCTTCGCCCCGGTCTCGCGCGCCCGCGCGACCAGCGCGGCAGGGTCTTCGTGATCGCCCAGATAGGGCACCTTGTGCAGGACGCCGCCAAAGCCCGCGACATGGTAGTTGAAGGTGGGATAAGCCCCGTCCGAGGTGACAATCGCATCGCCGGGCTCCACCATCAGCCGGACAAGATACCCCAGAAGCCCGTCGATCCCCTCGCCGACCACCAGATGCGCGGGCGTCACGCCCAGTTCGGCCGCCAGCGCGGCTTTCAGATCATGGCTTTCGGCATCGCCGTATTTCCAGATATCGGAGGCGGCGCGCTGCATGGCTGCAATGGCCAGGGCGGAAGGGCCAAAGCCGTTCTCATTCGCTCCCAGCCGCGCGACAAAATCGGCGCCGCGCGCGCGGATCTGGGTCTCGGGGCCGACGAAGGGCACCGAGGCGGGCAGCGACTGGACGAGGCGGGTATAGCGGGGTGTCTCCATGCCCGATGTTTGGCGCAAACCGCGACAGGCGGCAAGGGGGGCTTTGCCCCCCTCCTGGCTGCGCCAATTCACCCCCCAGGATATTTTTGAACAGATGAATGAAAAAACCGCGCCCCGTTTCATCTGTTCAAAAATATCCTGGGGGAGCGCGGCACGCGCGGGGGGCAAAGCCCCCTTTCCGCCCTTACCAGAAGCTCTGCGGGTCAATATCGATCGCGACACGCAGGTCATGCGGCGGTTTGAGCTGCGCGGTCCATTGGGTGATGGCAGCCTGCAGGGGCACACCCTTTGCCGCCTTGATCAGCATGCGCACCCGGTGCCGCCCCCGGACACGCGCGACCGGCGCCGGGGCCGGGCCGAAAAGCTGCGCGCCGATGCGCAACAGCGGCTCGGCGCGCGCGGCGAGGGCGTCGGCATAGGCGAACAGTTCCTCGGCTTTGGGCGAGGACAGGATCACCCCGGCCAGCCGCCCGTAGGGGGGCATGCCCAGGGCCCGCCGCTCCTCGGCCTCGGCGCGCCAGAAGCCTTCCTCGTCGCCCGAAAGGATCGCGCGGATCACCGGGTGGTCGGGCTGGTGGGTCTGCAGCAGCGCCAGCCCCGGCCGTTCCGCCCGCCCCGCCCGGCCTGCCACCTGCCGCATCAGCTGAAACGTTCGCTCTGCCGCACGCAGGTCAGAGCCATGCAGCCCCAGATCGGCGTCGATCACCCCCACCAGTGTCAGCAGCGGAAAGTTGTGGCCCTTGGCGACAAGCTGGGTGCCGATGATGATATCCGCCTCCCCCGCCGCAATCGCCTCGATCTGTGCCTTGAGCGCGCGGGCCGAGGCGAAGAGATCCGAGGACAGCACCGCCACCCGCGCCTGCGGAAAGAGCGCGCGGGCTTCTTCATCCAGCCGTTCCACCCCCGGCCCCACCGCATGCATCCGCCCCTCGACACCGCAACTGGGGCAGGCTGTCGGGATCGGCGCGGTCGCCCCGCACTGGTGGCACATCAGCCGTTTCTGAAACCTGTGTTCGACCATCCGCGCATCGCATTGATGGCACTGCACCTGATGCCCGCAGGCCCGGCAGGTGGTGACCGGCGCATAGCCGCGCCGGTTGAGGAACAGAAGCGACTGCTCCCCGGCCTGAAGCCGCGCCTCAACGGCCGCCTGCAGCGTCGGTGAGACCCAGCGCCCCGAGGGCACATCCTCGGCGCGCAGGTCGATCGCCCGCATGTCGGGCAGTTCCGCGACGCCGAAGCGGGCATGCAGGTCAAGGCGCGCGTATTTCCCGGTCTCGGCATTCACCCAGGTTTCCAGCGCCGGGGTGGCCGAGGCCAGCACCACCTGCGCGCCCGCCAGCGAGGCGCGCAGCACCGCCATATCGCGGGCGTTGTACAGCACGCCGTCTTCCTGCTTGTAGCTGCTGTCATGTTCCTCATCGACGACGATCAGCCCCAGATCGCGGTAGGGCAGAAACAGCGCCGAACGCGCGCCCACCACCATCTGCGCGCCGCCCTGACCCACCATCCGCCACAGGCGCCGTCGCTCGGTCATGGTGACGCCGGAGTGCCATTCGGCGGGGCGCGCGCCGAACCGGGCCTCGACCCGCTCGATGAAACCGGCGGTCAGGGCGATCTCGGGCAGGAGGACCAGCGCCTGCCGCCCCTTGCGCAGGCATTCCGCCACGGCCTCAAGATACACTTCGGTCTTGCCCGAACCCGTGACGCCCTTCAGCAGCGTCACCCCGAATGCGCCCTGCCCGGCGCAAAGGCGCGCCGCCGCCTCGGCCTGATCAGGTGACAGATCCTTGCCGGGGCGCGCGGGGTCAAGGCGCGGATAGGGGGTGTCGCGCGGTGTCTCGGCCTCGATCAGGGCACCTTGCTTTGCCATGGTCTGCACCACGCCCGCCGAGACCCCGGCGGCGCGCGTGATCTCACTGAGGGTCAGCGCCGCGCCGCCATAGCCCTTCATCACCGCCAGCACCCGGGCGCGGGCATCGGTCATCCGCTCGGGCGGGGCATCGCCCGGCAAGTAGACCCGTCGCATCGCCTGCCCTTGAAACAGGCCCGGCGCGCGGGTGGCAAGGAACAGCATCAGCGAGCGCGGGGTCAGCGTGTAATCCGCCGCGCGCGCAACAAAGGCGCGCAGCTCATCGCGCATCGGCGGCACATCCAGCACCCGCTCAACCGGGCGCAGGCGGGCGGGGGGCAGGTTGCTTTCAGCCGGGCCCCAGACCACGCCCAGCACCTTGCGCGGCCCCAGTGGCACCTCGACAAAATCGCCGATCCGCGCGCCGCCTTCGGGTGCACGGTAATCCAGCACCCGGTCCAGCGGCTGGGTGGTCAGCACGGCGAGCGGTGCATCGGGGGGAAAGTGGTGATCTTCGGGCAAATCCATGCGAGGCGATGGCAAAGGGGTTTCGGGCGGGTGTCGCATACGGTATGACGCTGCCTATACCCTTCCGCAACCCGAAGAGAGCGCGATGAAATTCTTTGTCGATACTGCCGATGTCACGGCGATCCGCGAGTTGAACGACCTTGGCATGGTCGACGGCGTGACAACCAATCCGTCGCTTATCCTGAAATCAGGCCGCGACATCATCGAGGTCACGCGCGAGATCTGCGGGATCGTTGAAGGCCCGGTTTCAGCCGAAGTGGTTGCGCTGGATGCCGATGCCATGATCGCCGAAGGCCGCAAACTGGCCGAGATCGCGCCCAATATCACCGTCAAGCTGCCGCTGACCTGGGACGGGCTGAAAGCCTGCAAGGTGCTGTCGGGCGAAGGCAAGATGGTCAATGTCACGCTGTGCTTCAGCGCCAATCAGGCGCTGCTGGCGGCCAAGGCGGGCGCGACCTTCATCAGCCCCTTTATCGGCCGGCTGGATGACATCAATATCGACGGCATGGACCTGATCGCCGATATCCGCCAGATCTATGACAATTACGGCTATGAAACCCAGATCCTTGCCGCCTCGGTGCGCACGGTGAACCATGTCACGCAGGCGGCCCTTGCGGGTGCCGATGTGATGACCGCCCCGCCCGAGGTGATCCGCAAGCTGGCGCAGCACCCGCTTACCGATGCGGGGCTGGCACAGTTCATGAAGGACTGGGAAAAAACCGGTCAGAAAATTCTCTGATCTGATATAAGATCGCAAAAGCGACAACAAGATCGGGGCAGAGATGGCAGTCACCGGACCCGTGAAACAGGCGGGCGAACAGGAAGAATGGCGCGCACGTGTGCTGGCGGATCCGGGCCTTGTGCTGGATGATCCGGTCATCATGCGCGCCCTTGTCACGGCATCCGAGCGCGCGATGGGCGGCAATGTCGTCGATCTGCGCGCCATGGCGATGGACCGGCTGGAAGCGCGGATGGAGCGGCTGGAGGAGACCCACCGCGCCGTCATCGCCGCCGCCTATGAAAACCTGTCGTCCACCAACCAGATTCACCGCGCCCTGATCCGGATGCTCGATGCCGAACGGTTCGAGGATTTTGTGGTCGTGCTGGGCGGTGAGGTGGCCGATATCCTGCGGGTGGATTGCCTGCGGCTGGTGCTGGAAAGCCCTGAGCGCGGCGAAAGCGGCACATTGGGCAGGCTGGATGACGTGCTGAAAGTGCGCGCGCCGGGTTTCGTGGACAGCTACATGAGTCTGGGGCGCAACGCCCCGCCCCGCCCGATCGTGCTGCGTCAGGGCATCCCGGCTGAGGGCAGCCCCTATGCCCGGCGCGCGGGCGATCTGCGCTCGGAAGCGCTGATGCGCCTTGATCTGGGGCCGGGGCGGCTGGCGGCGATGCTTGCCATGGGCTCGGAAGACCCGCATCGCTTCAAATCCGGGCAGGGCACCGACCTTCTGACCTTCTTCACCGGCGTGTTCGAGCGCGTGTTGCGCCGCTGGCTGTCATGACAGAGGCCGGTGCGGGGCTGGCGATCAGCCCGGCGCTGCGCCAGGCCCTGTCTGACTGGCTGGCGGGGCTGCGCGGGCTGGCCGATGCCTCGCCGCATACGATCCGGGCCTATTGCAGCGATGTCGCGGGCTTTCTGGACTTTCTCGCGCGGCACCACGGCGAGGCTGCGGGGCTGGCGCAACTGCGCCTTGTCACCCAGACCGATCTGCGGAGCTGGATGGCGCAGGCCCGCGCGCAAGGCAGGGCCGCGCGCTCGGTTGCGCGGGGGCTGTCATCGCTGAAAAGTTTCGCCCGCTGGCTGGCTGAGCGTGAGCCGGGCTATGACCCCTCGGTCATTCTGGCCGCGCGCGGCCCGCGTTTCAGCCGCCCCCTGCCCCGCCCCCTGTCGGAAAGTGATGCCCGCGCGGTGCTGGAATGCGTCAGCGACGACAAGGAAAGTGACTGGCAGCGCGCCCGCGACATTGCCGTGGTGACGCTGCTCTACGGCTGCGGCCTGCGTATCTCAGAGGCGCTTGGGCTGACCGGGCGGCATGCCCGCATGGCGGACAGTCTGCACATCACCGGCAAGGGCGGCAAGGAACGGCTGGTGCCGGTGATCCCGGTCGCGGCCAGCGCGGTCGCCACCTATGCGCGGCTCTGCCCCTATGAGCTGGAGGCCGACGGCCCGCTGTTCCGCGGCGCGCGCGGCGGTGCGCTGAACCCGCGCCTGATTGCCCGCGCGATGGAGGGGGTGCGCCTGCGCCTTGGCCTGCCCGCGACGGCGACCCCGCATGCGCTGCGCCATTCCTTTGCCACGCATCTGCTGGGCGCGGGCGGCGATCTGCGCGCGATTCAGGAGCTGCTGGGCCATGCCTCGCTTTCGACCACCCAGATCTATACCGGCGTCGATACGGCGCGGATGATGGATGTCTACCGCGCTGCCCATCCGCGCGCCCATACCACCGCTGCTGCGGACGCAAAGTAGCGGTTGCGCCCCGGTCCCAACTGCGCGAAAAACACCTGATGTATGAAACTTGGCGCGCCTATTCCGTCCATCTTTTCACCGCCACCGGCGCGGTTTTTTCCATGCTGGCCATGCTGGCCGCCGTCGATGCCGAATGGAGCCTGATGTTCCTGTGGCTGGTGGTGGCCTTCATCGTTGACGGCGTCGATGGCCCGCTGGCCCGGCGCTATCATGTGAAATCAAAGGCCCCGATCATCGACGGCGTTTTGCTGGATCTGATCATCGATTACCTCACCTATGTTTTCATTCCGGCTTTCGCGCTGTTCAACTCGGGCCTGCTTCCCGGCTGGGCCGGCTGGATCGCGATTATCATCATCACCTTCGCCAGCGTCCTCTATTTTGCCGATACGCGCATGAAAACAGCCGACTATTCCTTCTCTGGCTTTCCCGCCTGCTGGAATATGGTGGCGGTTGTGATCTTCGCCACCCGCCCGGATTTCTGGGTGATTCTGGTGCTGGTCGGTGTGCTGGCAGTCACGATGTTCCGGCAGGTGAAGTTCATTCACCCGGTGCGGACCGTGCGCTGGCGCCGCGTGTCGCTGCCGGTTGCCATTGTCTGGACGGTGCTGGCGGCCTGGGCAGCCTGGGCTGATTTCGACCAGCCACAACTGGTGACATGGGGCCTGATCGCAAGCAGCGTCTATCTGCTGGTCATCGGCGCCATCCAGCAACTGACCGAACGCAAGACAGCGTAAGCCGCCCTCAGAACGGGAAGCGGGGGCGCGGTTTTCCGCATCTGCCTGAGCAAGACATGAGAGCGGGAAGCAGTTGGGCCCGCGCTTTCACCGGCAGTGCCCGGATCTGCCAGCAAAACCAGCATCCTGCCAACGGGATAAAAAAACCGCCGCATCCTGCGATGCGGCGGTCAGTAGCGTGTCTGGTTGGGGTCGTTCATGACCTTCGGCACCGGGACAGGCGTGGTGCCGGGCCAGACCGCGAGGCAGGCAGTAAATCGGGCAGATCAGGCAAACACAGGCAGATGCAGCGCTGCAAGAAGCAATACGAAGAGTGCCATCGCGCCGAGGGCATCGGCGATGAGCGCGGCACGCTCGCTGTTCCGGAAAGGGTGGCGTTGGTTGTCATACATCGCTGTTCTCCGCTCTCTGTTGACCCTTTGTTCTCACATCTCGCATAAGAACGCAAGAACTTTATGAGAACAAAGGAGAACAAAAAGGGTCACCCCACCCGGATCAGCCGTATCGCCTTGTCGCGCTCCATCAGCCACAGCAGCACCCGCGCCGCCTGCCCGCGCGGTGAAAGAAGCTGCGGGTCATCGGCCAGCAGCTTGCGCGCATCGCTCTGGGCGATGGCCATCAGGTTCGCCTGCCGCTCGATATCCGCGAGCCGGAAGCGCGGCAGGCCCGATTGCGCGGTGCCGATCACATCGCCCGAACCCCGCATCGCCAGATCTTCCTCGGCGATGCGAAAGCCGTCCTCCGTGTCGCGCATCAGCTTGAGCCTGCGCGCCGCCGCCTCGCCCAGCGGCGGATCATAGAGCAACAGGCAGGTCGAGGCCCCGCTGCCCCGCCCCACACGCCCGCGCAACTGGTGCAGCTGCGCCAGCCCGAAGCTTTCGGCCCGCTCAATCACCATGATGGTGGCGTTGGGCACATTCACCCCCACCTCGATCACCGTGGTCGCCACCAGAACCCGTGTGCGCGCGGCGACAAAATCCGCCATCGCCGCGTCTTTCTCGGCGGGGGGAAGCTGGCCATGCACCAGCCCCACAACCCCCTCCCCCAGCGCGGCGCGCAATGTCTCGAAGCGCGATTGCGCGGCGGTCAGCGTGACCGATTCGCTTTCCTCGACCAGCGGGCAGACCCAGTAGCATTGCCGCCCCTCCGCCACCGCGCGCGCCAGATGGGCCACCACCTCATCCAGCCGCTCGGTCGAGGCGAGCGATGTCACCACCGGCACCCGCCCCGGCGGCTTTTCATCCAGCAGCGACAGGTCCATATCGCCATATTGCGCCAGTGCCAGACTGCGCGGGATGGGCGTGGCGGTCATCACCAGCACATGCGCCCGCGCCCCCTTTTCGCCCAGTGCCATGCGCTGCGCGACGCCGAAGCGGTGCTGCTCGTCGATCACCGCCAGCCGCAGGTCGCTGAACGCCACGTCTTTCTGGAACACCGCGTGGGTGCCGATCAGAATGTCGATCTGCCCGCCCGCCAGATCCCCCAGCTTGCGCGCCCGCTCACGCCCCTTGTCGCGCCCGGTCAGCAGCTCAATACGCACCCCGGCGCTGGCCGCCATCGGTGCCAGCCCCTCGAAATGCTGGCGTGCCAATATCTCGGTCGGTGCCATCAGCACGCCCTGCCCCCCGGCCTCGGCCGCCGTCAGCAGGGCGGCCATCGCCACCAGTGTCTTGCCGGAACCGACATCGCCCTGCAAAAGCCGGTTCATCCGCTGCGCGCTGGCCATATCGGCGGTGATTTCGGCAATGGCGCGCTGCTGCGCCCCGGTCGGCGCGAAAGGCAGCGCCCCCAGAACCTTGCTCACCAGCCGCCCGTCACCCCGTGTCTCAACCCCCGCAGCGCGCTTGCGCTCAGCGCGCGCCAGCGCCAGCGTCAGCTGATGCGCCAACAGCTCATCATAAGCAAGCCGCTGCCGCGCCGGATGCGTGTTGGCCAGATCAGCCGCCGATTGCGGGGCATGCACCTGATGAACCGCCGCCTTCCAGTCCGGCCAGCCCATCTGCGCCTTGAGCCGCGGGTCAATCCACTCCGCCAGATCGGGGCACCGCTCCAACGCCGCGGTGACCGAGCGCTGCACGGCGCGCTGGGTCAGCCCGGCAGAAAGCGGATAGATCGGCTCATAGAACGGCAGGGTATCGGCCTCTTCCGGCCGCAGCACATGATCAGGGTGAACCATTTGCGCGATCGAATCGAACAGCTCCACCTTGCCCGACACCAGCCGCCGCTGGCCGGTGGGCAACAGGGTTTGCAGATATTCGCCCCGGGCATGGAAAAAGACCAGCATGAACTCCTGCTGCGAATCGCGCACCAGAATGCGGTAAGGCCGCCCGCGCTGGCGTGGCGGCAGGTGATTGCCGACCTCCACCTCAACGGTCACAACATCCGGCGCCTGAACATCGCGGATCGTGGCCCGCAGCCTGCGGTTTACGCCGGAATGCGGCAGCAGGAACGCCAGATCGCGCGGCGTCTCGATGCCCAGAGCGGTGTAATGCCGGACAGTCTTGCGGCCGACGCCCTTGAGCCCGGCCAGTTCCCCGAACAACGGAAACAGCGATTCCGGGCGCCCGCTCATGCGCCGATCAGCGCCAGCCAGGCATCCTCGTCAATGACGCGCACGCCCAGTGCCTCGGCCTTGGTGGCCTTGGAGCCCGCCCCCTCGCCCGCCACCAGAATATCGGTTTTCGCCGACACCGAACCCGCCACCTTTGCCCCCAGCGCCTCAGCCCGCGCCTTGGCCTCGGCGCGGGTCATGCGGGTCAGTGTGCCGGTGAAAACCAGCGTCAGGCCAGTGACGGGGCTGTTTTCCACCTCAAGCACCTCGGCATCCAGAATCTCCAGATGCCCCGCCAGCGTATCAATGGCCGCGCGCTCAGCGGTGTTGGCGAAAGCGTCAATCAGCGACTGCGCCATGACCGGGCCGACGCCGTTGATATTGGTCAGCTCCGCCAGCGCATCTTCTGCGGGGCCGGTGACACAGGCCTCGAACGCGGCCCACGTGCCGAAATGCTGCGCAAGGGTCGTGGCGGCGGTTTCCCCAACATGGCGGATGCCCAGCGCGAAAAGCAGCCGGTGCAGCGGGATGCGGCGGCGTTCGTCAATCGCGCGGAACAGGTTGCGCACCGAGGTTTCACCCCAGCCAGAGCGGTTTTTCAGCTTGCTAAAGTTCCCCTCATCGCGCGCCTGAAGCGTGAAAATATCGGCGGGTTCGCGGATCGGCAATTGATCATCATTGAAAAACGCCTCGATCTGCCTGGCGCCCAGCCCCTCGATGTCAAAGGCGTTGCGCGAAACGAAATGGCGCAACCGCTCAACCGCCTGTGCCGGGCAGATCAGCCCGCCGGTGCAGCGGCGCGCCGAATCGCCGGGCTCACGCACGGCGGGCGAGCCGCATTCAGGGCAGGTTTGCGGAAAGGCATAGGGTTCGGCACCGTCGGGGCGGCGCGACAGATCGACATCGGCAATCTTGGGGATCACATCGCCCGCGCGGTACACCTGCACCCAGTCGCCCACCCGGATATCGCGCCCCTCGCGGATGGGCTGGCCGCGCGAATCGCGGCCCTGGATATAGTCCTCATTATGCAGCGTCGCGTTCGAGACCAGCACGCCGCCCACATTGATCGGCACCAGCCGCGCCACCGGCGACAGCGCGCCGGTGCGGCCGACCTGAATGTCGATCGCCTCCAGCCGGGTCCAGGCGGTCTCAGCGGCGAATTTATGCGCGATGGCCCAGCGCGGTGTGGTCGAGCGGAACCCGAGGCGCGCCTGAAGCGCCAGATCGTTCACCTTGTAGACGACCCCGTCGATATCATAGCCCAGCCCGGGGCGCTGCACCTCGATCTCACGGTAATGCGCCAGCAGGGCATCGACCCCGTCGCACAGCCGGGTCAAGGGGTTGGTGCGGAACCCAAGAGCGGCAAGCCGGTCGATGCTGCCGCTTTGCGTATCGGCGAGCGGCGCAGACAGCGCCCCCCAGCCATAGGCAAAAAAGCTCAGCGGACGGGTGCGGGTGATCTCTGCGTCCAGCTGGCGCAGCGATCCGGCGGCGGCATTGCGCGGGTTGGCAAAGGTGCGCCCGCCGCCTTCGCCCGCCCGCGCGTTCAGCGCCTGAAAATCCGCGTGGCGCATGTAGACCTCGCCACGCACCTCCAGCAGGGCGGGCGCCTCTTCCAGCCGGGCCGGGATATCGGCAATCACCCGGGCGTTGGCCGTGACATCCTCGCCGGTTTCGCCATCGCCACGCGTGGCGGCATGGATCAGCACGCCATTCTCATAGCGCAGCGAGAGCGAGACGCCGTCGATCTTGGGTTCCGCCGTGCAAGCAAGGGGGGCGTCCGGGGCAAGCCCGAGGTATTTGCGCATCCGCGTGTCAAATTCGGCGACATCGTCGGCGGAAAAAGCATTGGCCAGCGAGAGCATGCGCACCGAATGGCGGATCTTGCCAAACCCTTCGGCCGGGGTGGCCCCTACCCGCTCGCTGGGGCTGTCGGCGCGCTTGAGATGGGGAAACCGCGCCTCTATTGCGGCATTGCGGTGCTTGAGCGCATCATAATCCGCATCCGAAATCTCGGGTGCGTCCCTTTGGTGATAGGCGCGATCAGCCTCGGCGATTTCAGCCGCAAGGCGATCAAGTTCCGCCGAGGCCTCTGCCTCGGTCAAAGCCGTGATCGGACGACCCTGTGCCATCTGCCCCTCAGCCATACAGTGAACCCGCAAGATGACCCCGTGATAGGGGCGCGCGGTCCCAAGGTCCAGCACCAACTTTGCGGGCGCCGGGGCATTGCGCGGGAACGGAACCTTTGCCGTCAGGCGCTGATGGCCTTGGGTGCGCGGACCTGCGGACTGGCGGGATCACGCAGAACATAGCCCCGGCCCCACACCGTTTCGATGTAATTATCCCCCAGCGTCGCCTCGGCCAGTTTCTTGCGAAGCTTGCAGATGAAAACATCAATGATCTTCAGTTCGGGCTCGTCCATGCCGCCGTAGAGATGATTAAGGAACATCTCCTTGGTCAGGGTGGTTCCCTTGCGCAGGCTCAGAAGCTCCAGCATCTGGTACTCCTTGCCCGTCAGATGCACCGATTTCCCGTTCGCCTCAACTGTCTTGGCATCCAGATTGACCGTGATCTGGCCGGTATGGATGACCGATTGCGCATGGCCCTGACTGCGCCGGATGATTGCGTGAATGCGCGCCACCAGCTCATCACGGTGAAACGGCTTGGTCAGATAATCATCGGCACCGCCGCCAAAGCCCTTGAGCTTGGCATCGGTGCTGTCCTCGCCCGTGAGGATCAGGATCGGCGTGTCAATCCGCGCCAGACGGATCTGGCGCAGCACATCGAGCCCGGTCATATCCGGCAGATCAAGATCCAGCAGGATAAGATCATAATCATAAAGTTTGCCGAGCTCGACCGCCTCCTCCCCCATATCGGTGCAATAGACGTTGAAATTGGCGTGCGTCAGCATCAACTCGATGCTGCGCGAGGTGGTCGGATCGTCTTCGACAAGCAGGACACGCATAGGCCGGAACTCCACATTAACCTTGATCGATTCCGACACTGTCCAATAATCATTAACGGTCGGTTACTATCTGCTGAGCAAAACACATATGCGCCAAAAAAGTCGACAATTAATGCTGTCTAAATTTTTGCAAAGCGGTGACCTTCAGCGCCTGAATCCCGTGCACCTGGATCGCCCGGCACCACGATTCAAGCTCTTCTTCCGTCAGATCATACCGCTCCAGCACCTCATCGCGCGAGATCAGCCCGTGTTCAACCGCCTGCACCACCACGGCCTTGCGGCTGGCAACCCAGCGCCGGATGGAGACCGGCGGCAGGTCTGCCCGGCTGAGAATTGAGCCGTCCGGCAACGTCACGGCGCGCAGGCCGTCGATTTTCTTCAGATACATGATTTTCACCCTTTCCATCATCCCGGGTGCAAGACTCGCAATCGTGGCTTAACGGGCGGTTGAAAAGGGCGGACTTCAGGGGTTGAGAGTGCGGGGCTTTTTCCTATATTTCGTTGCAAATCTGCCCGTCCCCGAAACCCGGAGTCCCCATGGCACGCGATATCGGCGTGAATTCCCTCGGCTTTGCCAAGCCACCCGCGCAAACCCGCGTGGTCGTCGCCATGTCAGGCGGCGTGGATTCCTCTGTTGTTGCGGCGGAACTGGCCAGTCAGGGCTATGACGTGATCGGCGTCACGCTCCAGCTTTATGACCACGGTGCGGCGCTGGCGAAGAAAGGTGCCTGCTGTGCGGGGCGCGACATCCATGATGCGCGCCGTGTGGCAGAAACATTGAATTTTCCGCATTATGTGCTCGATTACGAAAACACCTTCCGTGAGGCGGTGATCGAGGAATTTGCCGATGCCTATCTGGCGGGGGCGACGCCGGTGCCCTGCATCCGCTGCAACGAGCGCGTGAAATTCCGAGACCTGCTGGAAACCGCGCGCGATCTCGAGGCGGATTGCATGGCGACCGGCCATTACATCCAGCGCGCCATGGGCGCACAGGGGCCGGAACTGCATATGGCCGCCGACCCGGCGCGCGATCAGTCGTATTTCCTGTTCTCGACCACGCCGGAGCAACTGGAATACCTGCGTTTTCCGCTGGGGCATCTGACCTCGAAGGCGGAAACCCGGGCGCTGGCCCTGAAACATGGGCTGGCGGTGGCCGACAAGCCCGACAGCCAGGATATCTGCTTCGTGCCGGGGGGCAATTACGCCGCCGTGATCGAAAAGCTGCGCCCCGGCGCGGCCGATCCGGGGGAAATTGTCGATATGGACGGCACCGTGCTGGGCACGCATCGCGGCGTGATCCATTACACCATCGGCCAGCGGCGCGGGCTGGGGATCGGCGGGCTGGCGGACCCGCTTTATGTGGTGCGGCTGGACCCGGACAAGCGCCATGTTGTCGTCGGCCCGAAAGAGGCGCTTTCCACCCGGATTGTCCCGGTGCGCGAGATCAACTGGCTGGGGGATGTGCCCTTTGACAGCCGTGCCGAATGGTCGCTGGGGGTGCGCATCCGCTCCACCCGACTGCCGGCTGAAGCAATCGTGCGGCCCACCGGCCCCACCACCGCCGAGATTGAGTTGCTGACCCCGGAAGAGGGTGTCAGCCCCGGACAGGCCTGTGTCTTCTACGCCCCCGACGGCACAAGGGTCTTTGGCGGCGGCTGGATCTGGCGCGGCTACTGAGCGCGTTCTGAGGCCGAAGGGGGGCTTCCCGCCCCCCTCTTTGGCTGCGCCAAATTCACCCCCCGGGCGTATTTCCGGCAAGATGAAG